>NZ_JABFNS010000009.1 GCF_013116825.1 Myxococcus xanthus | reverse complement strand
GTCCAGCGGGGAGGGGGCAGGTGGGCCGGGGAAGTGAATGGCGCGCTGGAGTCCGGCCCGCTGGACGGAGTGTACTTCCGGGCGCGAGTTCAGGCTCGGACTCGGACCGCGGTGCTCGAGCACCTGGTGGCTTGGCGCCCCAACCCCGCGAAACTACGAGACCTGCGGCGCCAGGCGTGTGCTTCCGCGCGCCAGGTGAGCTCCACGGCGGAGCCTGGCCTGGTGGGGCTTGGTCCGGTGAAAGTGAACGGGCCTGAAAGTGAACAAGCTCGGGAATGAAGCCCGTTCACTTTCTTGGGATTCGCCCCAAAGGGGGGCGTGGGGGGAAGAGAGCCTGCTGGAGGGGCATCGTCCCGAGCGCGGGAGTGTCGCTGGCCCAGGGCCCACCTGGACGAACAGCTTCGGGCTTCGCGCAGCCGCCGAGACAGCCGCGCCTTCGAACTGTCATGGGCCGCCCTCTACTGTGGGGCACCTGCGCGAATCGAAGTCCAGCTCCGCTCAAGCAGCCCGGGTGCTCAGGAGCGTCAAAGGGCCGCTTCGCTGAAGCCTGAACGGTTCTCGCCCTTGCCCCGCCTTCCTCGCGCAGGCGAAGGGCAACCGGGCGCAAGTGGCCAGTCCTGAGAGCGCAGGAGTCGCGAGCTGGTTGGCCGACCCGGATGCGATCCGTTGAGCCGGTCCCTGGCGTCCAGAGCAACCAGGGCAGGGAAGCCGGAGGTGCCGAGGTCTCACCCAGGCGCCCTGTACCTCCAGTTGAAGCAAGGCACCAACACCCCGACTTCAGCCGCCGGACTTCTCCAAAGTCCGGCAGAAGTCCGGCATGAAGTCCGGCAGTAATTTCCGTAACAACTTCATGGGGTTGAGTCACTCTGCCGGACTTGCCGGACTTCAAAGCCACTTTTACGTACGCGAGGGAAAATATTTTGGGAGGGAAGCGCGCAGAAAATATTTCCCCGTATAGGTGAGGGAGGGGGGAGGAAGTCCGGCAAGTCCGGCAGGAGGGCCTAACCACTCGTAGTTACAGCCGTTTTGGGTGCCGGACTTCTGCGGGGGAAGTCCGGCATGAAGTCCGGCAGTCCGGCAGTCCGGCAGGGATGCGAGAGTCGGAGGGGGAAAGTAGGTGTCGAGGTCACTCACTCCCCTGTTCCTCGCCTTCATCGTCCTGTCTGTCCCCGCGTCGTGCTGGGGCCGTCGGTTGCGCGTCACCGGTGAGCACCACCCCCGTGTGTCTGCTGGGGTTGCCCTGGTTCGAGCGCGAGCGGCTTCTGGGGAAGGCGGCTGTCTAGGCCCTTCGGCGCGAAGGTTGCCTCGCCTACGCACTCCTCACTCGTTCCGAGCAGTCATGGCCAGCCCCTCGTGGAGTGCTCGTGGCCTCTCCCCTTGGAGCGCAGCGTGGGCGTCCGAATGGAGGAGGTGGGAACTTCCGCCCATGTTCAAGGCAGGGGCATGAGGCCCGCCCAGCAGAGGCCATCGCCGCCCTCATGAAGGAGCTCTCCTTCATGCGGCATGGCCCGCCGCGGCCTCCTGCTCATAGAGCTGCCGGACACGGGGCAATCCACCAGGACTCCAGTAAAACCTGAGTACCTGGCGAGTCGAAGGCCCCGGTGGAAATTCGTGCGCGTCGGCATGTCCCCGATTGCGGGCACCGAGCCTTTGTCTTTGCAGGGCGGAGCGGCTCCCCAGCAGCGGCGGCCACAACCTCCTCCGGCCCCGAGGCACGCATGCGTGACGAGAGCGACTCCCCCAGGCCAGTTACCCAGACGCCCAGCCCTGCCCCAGCCCAGCCCTTGGGGGTGGACTGCCGCACGCAGGAGTGGGCGAAGCAGCCCAAGGAGGCCGGGGTTGCCTGGCTGAAGTTGGAGAATGACGGCGACGCCGCCGTCGTCGTCTTCCTCGGGGAGCCGCACCCGCGCGACGTGGCTGTCATCGACAACAAGTTCGTCCCCTTCACCCGGAGGCTGAAGGCGGAGGGACACAAGCCCGTGCTGCGATTTACCCACAACGTCGCCCTCTTCGAGACGCGCGAGGTGAAGGTGCTTGAGTACGGGATTGGCTTTTTCAAGGACGTCCTGCGCGTGCGGCACGCGTTTGGGCTTGAGACGTGGGCCGTTGAAGTCCAGCGTCACGGGGCCGCGAAGGACTGGTGGCAGACGCGCTACTCCCTGCAGCCCGAGCGCCGCCTGTCCTCGGAGGAGCAGCATGCCTTCCAGGGGCTGCCGCTTCACGACTTGGCGAAGCTCCGGGTGGACGCGTCGACGGCAGCCGAAGCAGCGCGCCGCGGCGACTCGGGCGCGAGGCGGCCCAACGCGCGCCTCGTGCAGTACCTCTCTGACGTCCTGAAAACCATGCCGCGCAAGAGGGTGGAGCGCCTCCTCCACCACTACCTCGGAATGCAGCAGGTTGGGGACGTGTCAGCCATGCGCGGCGAGGAGTGGCAAACCTTCGTCGAAGAGGTTGCAGTCGAGTACCAGGCGTTTTGGGAACGAAACTGCTGAGCGCCAGCCCGAGGTGAGTTGAGCCGCCAAGCGAGGGCGTGCTGCGAGTCAGCCCGTCCACACGTCCCCGGAAAGCAACCCATGCAGGACTCCTTCTCCGCGCGCCGTGGGGACGAGGGGCGCGCTGCCTCTCGTGCCCTCGGCCTCCCAACAGTCATTGCGCAGCGGCGCCTCGGCGCCAGGCTGGCTGGGCGTGCGCGCCAACCTGCCGTGCGTCGCGGGCCGGACTCCGCGGCGACGAGGCGCAGCCCCCAGGGGCGGGCCCCATGAGCTTTCGCGCCTTCGTGGAGCAGGTGCGGAGCCGCTCGGACATCACCGACGTCGTCGGCGCCCACGTCGAGTTGCGACCTTCGGGCAGCACCCTCAAGGGACTCTCACCCTTTCACCCGGAGAAGACGCCCTCCTTCGTCGTGTGGCCCGCCACGCAGACGTGGCGCGACTTCTCCAACGGCGGCAGCCTGGGGGGCGACGTCTTCAACTTCGTCCAGGAGAGGGAGAAGGTTGACTTCAAGGAGGCTGTATTCCGGCTGGCCGAGCGCGCCGGTATTTCTCCTCCCTCTCCCCATGACGAGTCCCACGCGCGTGAGCTCGAGGCGCTGGTGGAGCGCCGCGATGTCGAGAGATTCCTCACGGCCGCCGCCGACTACTACCACCGCCGCCTGCCCGCGAAACTCCGCGAGGAGTCCTTCAACCAGCACTACGGCTTCACCGACGAGATGGTGGACAACCTCAAGCTGGGGTGGGCCGACGGCGGCCTCTTCGCGCACCTGCGTGAGGCGTTGGGCGCGAGCCGCGAGGCGGCCCTCAAGACGGGACTCTTCGTCCAACTGCCGGGCGGCCGCGTCGAGGACTTCTTCCGGGAGCGCCTCGTCTTCCCGTACTGGAAGGGGGGCCGCGTCGTCTACTTCATCGCCCGGGCGACGCAACACACGAAGGAGGAGGCCAAGTACAAGAAGCTCCTCACCCACTCGGAGCGGCACCCCTACGTCTCGCCCACCGTCCGCAACGACTATTTCTACAACGAGGACGCGGCACGCAAGGCCGACACGCTGCTGATTACCGAGGGCGTCACGGACTGCATCAGCGCCATGCAGGCGGGCATTGCTTGCCTCTCTCCGGCCACGACGCGCTTTCGCAAGCAGGACATTCCCCGGCTGCTGAGACTCACGCGCGACGCCAGGCGCGTCGTCATTTGCAATGACGCCGAGGCCAGCGGCGCCGGAGAGGCGGGCGCGAGGGAGACTGCCGCGGCCCTCTGGGCCGAGGGGTGCGAGGCGTGCCTCGCACTGCTTCCACGTCCGCAGGGCACCGAGAAGGTGGACGTCAACGCGTTTGTGACGACGCACGGCGCCGCGGCGCTCCACGAAGTCCTCGGCCGCGCGAGGGGGTACCCGGAGTACCTGCTGGACGGCATTCCCGAGAGTTCGCCCAAGGCCGACTTGGACAAGGCGCTGGCGCCCCTCCTGGCCTCACTGCAGACGTGCACCGCCGTGCGGGCCGACGTCGTGCTGGAGGCCATTTCGGCGAAGTTTGGCCTCCGGAGGCGGGCCCTCAACGCCAACCTCAAGGGGGTGGTGGCGCAGAAGGAGGCGGCGGCCACGGCTCAGCGCCGTGCGTCCGCCGTGCGCCCGGAAATCAACGTGGGCAACCGCCAACTCTGGGCCATTGTCACCGAGGCACGCCAAGCGGTGGTGCAGGCGAATGAGCGCCGCATGCGGGCCGCCAGCACGCAGGGCTTCGCCAACGAGGCGGCGCCACTCTTCATACGAGGCAACGCCCTCGCGCAGCTCGCCCAGCCCGAGAAGGAGGCGCCCATTCTCGCGGAGATGACGGAGGCCGCCGTCTACGGAGTCCTCCTCCGGGAGGCGACGTGGGTAGCGGAAGTCGAGGGCAGGCCGCACTCCGTCTTCCCGCCGAAGGACGTCGCGCGGGACTTCCTCGCGTACCCGCCTCCGGGCCTCCCTCCCGTGGAGGCCGTCATTACCACGCCGGTATTCGGCCAGGACGGGAAGCTCCTCCTGACGCCCGGGCTGCACCCGGAGGACAGACTCTGGCTGGAGCCCACCCCCGCACTTCACCTCGGCGCCGTGCCCGAGCGGCCGACACCCGAGGAGGTTGCCGCCGCACGGGCCCTCTTCTTTGACGACGTCTTCGTGGACTTCCCCTTCGCCCACCCCAGCGACAAGGCACATGCCCTCGCCGCCGTCCTCCTGCCCTTCGTCCGGCGGATGATTGAGGGCTGTACTCCCCTCCACCTCGTGGAGGCGCCCGCTGTTGGCTCCGGAAAGGGCCTCTTGTGCGACATCGTCTCGTGGGTGGCGACGGGCAGGGCGTTCGCCATTGGCACCTTGCCTGAGAGTGAAGAGGAGATTCGAAAGACAATCACCGCCGAACTCGCCCTGGCGCGTCCCCTCATTCTCCTCGACAACGCGAATGAGAAGGCGACGCTTTCGTCCGCGGCCCTCGCAGCCGTGCTGACGAGTACCTCCTGGACGGACCGCCTCCTGGGCAAGACGCAAAAGCTGACGCTGCCCAATGTCGCCATGTGGATGCTCACCGGCAACAACCCGAAGCTTTCAAAGGACATTGCCCGTCGCTCCGTGCGCATCCGCCTCGACCCCAAGTTGGACAGGGCCTGGACGCGAACCGGCTTCAAACATAACCCGATTATTCCCTGGGTGAAGGAGCACCGGAGCGAATTGGTGCGCGCGGCCCTGACGCTCGTGCAGGCGTGGATTGCCGCAGGGAGGCCCCTGGGACACGAGCGGCTGGGCTCCTTCGAGCACTGGGCGGCCGTCATGGGCGGCCTTCTCAAGGTGGCTGGAGTGGAGGGCTTCCTCGACAACCTCGACGAGCTGTATGCGAATGCGGACGTCGAAGGGGAGTCCTGGCGCGAATTCGTGCAGGCCTGGTGGGCGGCGCACGGCACGGCGGAGGTGCTCGTCTCCAGCCTCAACGAGCTGTGCGAGAAGGACGAGCTGATGCTGCAGGTGCGAGGCGAGGGCGGCTCCCGCTCACAGCAGAGCCGCCTGGGCCGCGCGCTGCAAACGGCGAGGGACAGAGTCTTTGGGGACTTGCGGGTGGTGGTGCGGAACCAGGACCGCAAGAAGCGGACGATGTACGCACTCCAGAAGCTGGAGGGCGAGCCGGAGGTGAATACGGCTACGACTCCCGAGGAGTCGACGGAAGTCGACCCTTGGGCGTAGCGGCTGTCCGGCGAGCCCCCATGCAGCAGCGCAGCGAGGACGCGGTGGACGTGCTGTCCGAGGCCCTCTGGGAGTTGTGGTTGCGTCGTCATGCACAGCGAAGCCAGCAGGTGCCTGCGTGGGGCGCGGAGGAGAGCGCGCATGGCTGAGCCGCGGACTCTCGACTTGTCTTCTTCTGGGGACAGAGCGTCCATGGCTTTCGCCCGAGGGCGTGCTGCCCCGGACGAAGGAGAGACCACCATGGCGAAGAAGGGGACTGTGCGTGCCGCGCGCAGGCAGTTGGCGGATGTGCCACAGCAACTGGCCGCGCTGGCCAGCATGTCGGTGCCGGATTTGGCGGCGAAGTACCTGGAGCTGTACGGCGAGCCCACGCGCAGCCGCAACCGGGACTACCTGAAGAAGCGCCTGGCCTTCCGGATTCAGGAGATGGCCGAAGGGAGCCTCTCCACACGCGCCGTCGCACGCATCTCGGAGCTGGGCGACAAGCTGCCCGAGCGCTGGCGGATGCGACAGTTGGAGGAGACGAAGCCCTCCGAGCCTCCTCCTCCAGTCGCTGCCGACGAGCGCGCAGCCGCTGCGGACGGGCGCGACGCGCGCCTGCCGCCGCCGGGCACGGTGCTGACGCGCGTATTCAAAGGGACGCAGCATCGGGTGACGGTGCGCGAGGGCGGCATCGAATACGAGGGCCAGCTTCACCGCAGCCTCTCCAGCGTGGCCAAGCTGATTACGGGCACGGCCTGGAATGGCTTCACCTTCTTCGGCATCAAGGACGGCAGCCCGAAGGCGGTGAAGTCATGAGCGGCCCCGCCTTCTTCCAGACGCACATGGGCCAGCGCTTCTACGAGACGACGATGCCGCAGCTCGTCCGCCAACTGGGGCGTCTCAACGACAACGTGGAGCGGCTGGTGGCCGTCGCGGAGCAGCTCGCCAATCAGAAGGATGCATCGAGCGCCGAGCCGGTGCATCCGACAACTACAGAGGACTCGGAGGGGCCATGAGGAAGAGCAAAGCACCGCTCACCGAGGAGAAGCGCTGCGCCGTCTACACGCGCAAGTCCACGGCGGCGGGCCTGGAGATGGAGTTTAACTCGCTGGACGCCCAGCGCGAGTCCTGTGTCGCCTACGTGCAGCGCCAGCCCGGCTGGGCGTTGGTGGATGAGAGCTACGACGACGGCGGCTTCACCGGCGCCAACATGGAGCGGCCCGCCTTCCAGCGGCTGCTGCAGGACGTGGACGCGGGCCGGGTGGACGTGGTGGTGGTGTACAAGGTGGACCGCCTCTCCCGCAGCCTCCTCGACTTCGCGAAAGTCATGGAGCGCTTCAACGCGGCGGGTGCCTCCTTCGTCTCGGTGACGCAGAACTTCAGCACGGCGGACGCCATGGGGCGCCTGACGTTGAACATGCTGATGTCCTTCGCCGAGTTCGAGCGGGAGATGATTTCCGAGCGGACGCGAGACAAGGTGGCCGCCGCGCGCCGCAAGGGGAAGTGGACGGGAGGGCGCGCGCCGCTGGGCTACGAGGTGAAGGACAAGCGCCTCGTGGTGAATGAGTACGAGGCGGTGGTGGTGCGGGAGGCCTTCGAGTTGTACCTCCAGCACCAGCAGGCCTCGGCGGTGGCGCGCCTCCTCAACGAGACGGGGCGAAAGACGAAGCGGTACGAGGCCCAGAGCGGTGCCACGCGCGCGGCTCGGAAGTGGACGACGCAGGACGTGCTGCGCCTCTTGAGGAGCCCTCTGTACGCGGGCTTCGTGCCCTATGGGGACGAGACGCACCCGGGCGAGCATCCGCCCATTGTGGACAGGGCCACCTTCCACCGGGTGCAGGACATGCTGGAGGGCCCCGGTATTCAGTACCACGGGCGCAACCCCGACTACGTGCTGCGAGGCCTGCTGCGCTGCGGCCTGTGCGGCGAGGCGATGACGCCCGGCTCCACGCGCAAGGGCGAGCGCGAGTACCGCTACTACCGCTGCGTCACCCGGGACAAGCAGGGGAAGGAGGGGTGCCGGGCAGCACCCCTTCCGGCAGCCGCCCTGGAGGACTTCGTCGTCGCTCAGCTGCGGGAAGTCTCGGTAGGTGACGGCTTCGCTGCCCAGGTGCATGCCCGCCTCACTGCGCGGCTGGACGAGAAGCACCAGGCCTTGCGCGCCGAGCGTGCGCAGCTCCCGAAGGACTTGGCCAAGCGCGCCGGGGAGTCGAGGAAGTGGGTGGACTCCCTCGCAAAGCTGGAGGGCCCAGCCCGGCGCCTCGTCGAGGAGAACCTGACGGCCGCGGAAGAGGAGGTCGCCCGCATGCGGAAGCGGCTGGCGGAGGTGGAGCGCGCCCTGGACGCCATTGAGGGGGAGAAGGTGGAGGCGGCGTGGGTAGCCCAATCCCTGGCGAACTTTGACGCGGTGTGGGACGCCCTGACGGCGACCAATCGGGGGCGCCTGCTGCGGGCCCTCGTTGGCCGGGTGGTGGTGAACGAGGCGACGGGCCAGGTCGACGTGCATATGGCCCACGCTGGTGAGGCCGCAGCGGCTGGGCGCGAGGAGGTGGCGGCGTGAGCGCGAGCCCCGCGTCTCAGCCGGCAGAGGCCGGCCTCGTCAGCGCTCACTTCCACCGCGTGCGTCGCGCGAAGGTGGTGCGCCTCCGAGGGGGAGCGCCACCCCCGCCGCGAGAGGTAGCGCGACGGCCAGCACACGTCGCGCGCATGCTGGCCCTGGCGCACCATGTGGAGTCCGCCATTGGGCGGGGCCTCGTGGCGAGCGCAGCGGATGTCGCCAGCCAGTTGGGCTTTACCCGAGCGCGTGTGACACACCTGCTGGATTTGCAGTTGCTGGCGCCCGACATCCAGGAGGAGGTGCTGTTCCTCGAGGCTGTCGAGGGGGAGGAGCCCCTCAGCGAGCGAGGCCTGCGGGCCGTTGCACACGCGGGGACGTGGGAGGTGCAACGCGAGCGCTGGCGCGAGCTGAAGGCCTCATTCTGAGATGGGAGCCCGAATACCTTGACTACTTGGTGTAGCGTGAGTGCAAGAGGCTGATTGTTGTCCGTGTTGAAAGCGCGCGGGCTGTATGCCCCGCGAGGAAAGCGAGCGAGAGCACATGCAGAACGACATGAAGAGCACCATCCAGGCTGCGGTAGCGGAGGAGGTGGGGAAGGCGATGGGCCGGCAGTTGGACCTGTTGGAGAAGATCGCTCAGTTCCTGGGCATTGAGCTTGGCGCGAATCCCACGTCGTCCGCGCTGAAGCGCCCCCCTGTGCCTCCTCCCTCGTCGAAGCGCCCGCCAGCGCCGGCCACCGGGCCCGCGCCGAAGCGCCCGTCCTCGGTGCGCGTGCGGAAGTGGGTGAAGCCGAAGCAGGAGGCCGCGCCGCAGCCCACGCGGGCCGGGCCCGCGCCCCAGAAGAGCCGCGGGCGCCCGCGCGCAGCGGCACGCACCGCGAAGGCCGCCGCCCCCAGCCCCAATCCCGAGGCGTCCGTCTCCTTCGAGGTGGGGCAGGAGGTGCGCTACAAGCAGGGGCGGGGCGCCTTCACGGCGAAGGTGAAGGCCGTCGACGAGAAGGCGAAGACGGTGACGGTGGAGCGCGTCTCCGATGGCAAGCAGGTAATGCGCCCCTTCGACAAGGTGACGCCAGCCTGAGTGGAGCGTCTTGTGCGCGGCGCCGGGCTCGCCTTCTGGAGTCCGGTGTGGCCGCCGACGTCGCTTCTCAGCTATCCAGTTCTTCATCCTCTTCCGGGTGAAGGGCGTAGTACTCATCCACCGCGTCCTCGAACTCCTTGACGTGGCTCGTTGGCATGAGGTGCCTGTTCTCCTCTGTGAGGAGGAGGCCTGTCTTCTTGTAGGCGTGAATGAGGGCAGGGTGGATGCCTGCCCTGGTCATGGAGGCCACCATCTCCGCAGTCCGTGTCTCCTCGTCGGCCATGTCCTCCGGGTCGAAGATGGGGTCATCGGGCCCGGGAGGGCGTCCGTGCTTCGCGATGAAGCGCTCCCGCAGTTCTTCAAGGAGTGCGACGGCCTCCTCGTTGAGGGGGACTGAGCGGGAAACGTTACCGCTGTCATCGACGACGTAGTGAAAGCCCTTGCTGTAGCAGCAGGCCTTGTATTTCAGGCCTGTGCCGCAGGGGCACCGCGCGTTTCGGGAGAGCTTCTTCTGGCTCATTGCGCGAGTTTCGGCGACGAGAAGTCCCGGAGGCCAGTGCAAAAAGAGGCGCTCCAGGAGGGCGGAGTCGCCGCTCTTCTGTCTCCTGGTCCTAATCACAGGGAGGAGAAACGCCTCGGCCCCATTCTCCGACAGCGCCGAGTCGAGGTGTGCCCTGCGGAGTTGCCAGGGGCCGGGTCAACGGACCGCATGAGTGGCGGCGAAACGAATCCCGACTCCTGAACGCTCAGGCTGGTTGATGGTCACCAGGAAGCGCTGGAACTTGGTCGTGGCCGAGAGGGGGCCTTGACTTCAGGCCAGTGCTTTCCGAGGGCTGGCCGGTGGCCCACTTTCGCCGCGTGTTCCCCGAGTCACGCACCCTCCTCCGTGGCGAGCGCACTCTCCGCTTCGCTGTCGTCGATGCCCACCTGGGTGGCCGTGCGCTTCAGCAGCACTTTCTCCTTCCGGGTGAGGGCCAAGCGCTCTCCGTCAGTGAAGACACGACGTGCCAGTGCGCGAATCGGCCCCCAGTCAATGGTTTTACTCACGAGTTAAATTTCCTTTACGAGCGGCCAGGACTTGCAGGTGAAGCCATGGCTGGGGCGCCTTGCACCCAGGAGAGGCGCTCATGAGGCTTCGCCCTGTCCGCTGCGGGTGCCAGAGGGCTTCACAGGAAAGTAAGGCCATGTTAATTCGATGGTCAAGTTAACTAGACCTTGCGTGTTCCCAGAGAGTTGCCCGGAGATGGCGAGCCTCGTTGCCCGTGGAGCCGCGCCCCTTCCTTCAGGAGGATTCACAGTCATGACGAAGCGTTCGGAAGATGAAGTGACGACGGAGGAGTTGCCGCCCAGCCTCCCCACCCTGTCTGCACGCGGTACGTCGCGCGTCCACTTCGAGGTGGAGGGCGTGCGATTCGAAGGCGTGAGGGAGTTGGAGGTGCGGCCGAATGGAGAGCGGCTCCTGGAAGTGGAGCGGCGCGTGGCGGATGGAGTGCTTGCCGGCCCGTGCCTGGTCCGCCAGCTCACCAGCCCAATCACGCACATTCAGCGGCAGAGGATGTACGAAGAGGTGCAGTTGGCCTTCCGCCTCAACCACCCCAACATCGCTCGAATCTTCCATGTGCGGGCGGATGACGAGGAAGACGCCGCCTACGCCGTCATGGAGTACGTGGGTGGGCCCTCGCTGGAGACGCTGGTGTGCGCGGCGCTGGTGAGAGGGCAGCCCCTCTCGGAGGGGTTTGGCTTGTACGTGGGCGCGGAGGTGGCGGACGCGCTGCACTACGCGCACATGCTGACGTCGGAGAAAGGGGTGCCCCTGGGCATCATCCACCGCGACGTGAATCCCCGGCACATCGCCTTGGGCCTCCATGGGGAGGTGAAGGTGCTGGACTTCGGCGCGGCGTACTCGCTGCTGGTGGGGCGTGAAGAGTCGCCGGAGCTGCTACTCCGGGGCGACGTGGCGTACTCCAGCCCCGAGTACCTGCGCAAGGAGGGGCTGACGCCGCGCTCCGACGTCTTCAGCTTGGGCGTGCTGCTGGTGGAAGTCCTCACGGGCAAGCACCTCTTCGAGGTGCACGACGTCCCGGTGGTGGCGGCGAAGGAGACGCGGTTCCGCCCGGAGGTGCAGCCCTCACTGCCGCTACAGCAGATGCAGGCCCTCATGGAGACATTCACTCCGGACGTCGTCGAGGAGGCGGTGGGCCACCTCAACGAGGACCTCAAGGCGGTGCTGCACATGGCCCTGCGTCTCAACCCCGAGGAGCGCTTCGCGACGGCGGCGGACATGAGGGATTCGCTGCGTGGTGTCGCCAACGCCCAACTGCGCGAGCCCTACGGGCGCGCGGAGGCCGCCAAGGAGGCAGCCCGTGTCGTGTCCGAGGGCGGGGTGCTGCGCGACGTGGTGGAGTTCGGCGAGGCCGGCCTCTACCCGGAGGGGCTGGAGAAGCACGAGTTGGGGCTCCCGAAGAAGGAGTAGGCCGCCGATGCTCTGCTTTCGCGTACTGCGCAATGGCGGGCACCTCACCACCGCGGGGGTGCCGGACTTCGGCGTCCTCCACACCATACTGTCGTGGGTGCGCCGCCCCGACGACGAGTCCAACGCCACCCCTGAGTTGACACTCCATGTGGGCGGCTCCGTGGGAAAGGAGTACCGCGAGCACCTGGCGTGGTGTGACGTCCACATTCGCGCGGGCGACGTCCTCACGGTGGAGGTGCGTGAGGACTTGGAGGCAGAGGCCCCGAAGGAGCGCCACCTCGACAAGGAGGCGGGGCTGGACGAGGTTTCCCGCCTTCGGCTGCAGAAGACGCGCCTGGAGAAGCTGCTCGCCGAGGTGAATGAGGAGCTGCGGGAGTGCAGCGGGGCGTAGCGGGGGGGGGGCCTCCTCCTTCGCATGGGGAGGCGCTGCGTCGTCGCTGCGGCCTGCGCGGGCCGGGGACTCGCGCTCCGGTGCAGGGCCCCGCAGCATGGGGCTCTGCCCGCCTGGCCTGCTCCCCGCTCGGAGACGCCGGAGCGCCGGCCCCAAGCAGTCTGGAGCCAGGGGAGGACGGCGCCCCGCCTCAGAAGAATGCTTCAGCGAGCCAACTCGGTGGCGACGTGGACGAGGGCGTCCAACTTCCCCTCGTCGAGCTTCCGTGCGACGAAGATGAGCCGGCGCAAGTTGGTGTCGTCCTCCGGCCGAGCCCGTGCCCCGCCGCCCGAGGATTCGGTGAGGCCCATCAAGTCCTCCGGGGAGACCATCAACTCGATGCACAGCTTCTTCATCGTCTCGACGCTGGGAATCATGAGCCCGCGTTCGATTCTGCTGTAGACGACAGAGTTCAGCCCCACGCGGTCGGCGACTTGGACTTGCGTCAGACTCATCTGCTCCCGAGCGAGGCGGACGATGGCGCCCAGGTGCGCTGCAAGCTGTTGGTTCATAGGTGTAAGGGAGTATACCTGAGTCGCGAGCTGTCAAGAGAGTACGATTCCATCAGCGCACACCCGGAAGGAGCCGGATGAGGGCGAGCGCCTGGTGTGTGTCCAACTGGCGCACACGGCGCAGCAGGGCCTCCTTGGCGGCAGCGACGACGTCCGGTGGCAATGAGGTGGGGTAGTCCAGTACCTCGTTGGGGGTAGTGCGGAGGGCGGCGCACAGGCGGTACAGCGTCGGGAGGCTGGGGAGCATTCGGCCGCGCTCAATCCGGCTGTAGACGACGGGGGAGATGTTGATGAGGTGGGCTACCTCTGTCTGCTTCAGGCCTGACCGAAGGCGGGCCGCGCGCAGGGCGCCGCCGACGATGCCAGGCAAAGGACGGGAGGGCTCCCTCGGTGGGGCGGCGCCACGGGCGTCAGGGTGGATGTACATTCCAAGCAAGCTATACCTGAAAGTCTAATCGACTTCACCAGCTGGTGTGGCTTGGCGCCTCTGTGGTTGGTGTTTAGAGGTGGGGGAAGACTTCGCGCGATTTCCCAGGGCTTCTGGTACCGTGCGCCGGCGTCGGGGAGGGAGCTGCATGCGCGTGGCCGCAGTCCTGCTGTCCTACACAGTCTCCAGGAGGACGTCGCCATGAGGGACAACGGCCCCCCGGCCGTGCTGTCTCCCGGGGACGTGGTGAAGGGCTACACGGTGGTGAGGCACCTGGACCGAGGCGGCTTCGGCACCGTGTACCTCGCGACGAATGACGGGCAGCCCTGCGCCTTGAAGTTGGTGGAGAGGCAGCGCGTGGAGGGGCGGGTAGAGAGGGAAATCGCCATTCTCCTGAGCTTGAAGCACCCCAACGTGGTGGGGCTTCGCGGCTTCTCGTACTGGCAACTGGGGGAGCGCGAATTCGCCCTCATCGCCATGGAGTACGTGGAGGGGCGGAAGCTGGGGGTGTGGGTGACGGAGGAGAACCCCTCTGCCCGGCGGATTGCGGAAGTGACGCTGGACTTGGCGCGGGCGCTGACGGCCTCTCACGCGGCGGGAGTGGTGCACCGAGACGTGAAGGACGCCAACGTCATGGTGCGCGACGCGGACGGGCTGGCGGTGCTGGTGGACTACGGGATTGGGGACTACAAGGGCGCCCCCGGCGTCACCCAGTCCCTGCTGCCGCCGGGGACGATGGAGTACCGGCCCCCCGAAGCCTGGCTCTTCATGAGGAAGCACCTGGGCCAGCAGTCGGGCGCCCGCTACGTGTCCGTCCCCTCGGACGACATGTGGGCCCTGGGCACTGTCCTCTACCGCCTCCTCACGGCGAGGCTGCCCTTCGACGCGGGGACGGACGCTGAATACGTCGAGGGCGTCATGGGCAAGTCGCCTGTGCCCCCTCACCTCGTCAACCGCTTCGTCCCGGAGCGGCTGAGTCAGCTGTGCATGCGGCTGTTGGAGAAGGAGCCTGCTGCACGTCCCACTGCGAGCGCCGTCTGTGCGGCCCTGGAGGAATTGCTGCCCGGGGCGGAAGGCGAGGCGTGGGACACCCCCTTGTTCGACACGTATGGCCCGAACTCGGCCACCACGGAGAATGAGGGCAAGGTGGAAGGCTTCGCCCGGTGGGCGAAGCGGCCCCTGCGCCAGATGCGCCGTGGCAAGGCGCCCGGGCTGGAACTGCTGGGCGAAGGCATGCCCGCGGCGTTGCCGCCCGAGGCCCCGCTGGCGCCTGCTGCCCTGCGGCCTGTGGAGGCGCACCTGCCGGGCTTGGTGCTTGAGGCGGGGGTGGGGGCGGAAGCTGCAATGGATGCGGACGCCGCGCAGCAAGCGGCGCCTGTGGCTCCCGTCGTTGAGGTGGAGCGGCGCTCGCTCTTCTCGCGACTCAGGATGGGACGCGTGTTGGGCGCGGGGCTGCTGGCCATGGCCCTCGCGTCTGGGGCGTACTTCTCACAGCGGACGGCCTCACCGCAGCCGCAGGCCGACCCCGGCCAAGAAGTAGCGGCATATGCCAAGAAACCTCAAGCTGCCCCGGCCGCAGCTCCCACCGGGCCGGAGGCAACACCTGCGGCCGTCGCGCCTCCCGCGACGCTTCCCAAGGTGACTGCCACCGTGACGACCCCTCAGAATGACACCCCTTCCTCCCCGCCAGCACCTGCCAAGAAGGCCGCGAGGAGCGTCCGCAGCGCCCTGGCGACGACGGCCCTCTGTGGTGCTCTGGCCTGCTCGGGCCCCCAGGTGCGTCCCGCTCCCGACCCTGAACCGTGCCCGGCAGGTTCCGCCAAGGGCATGAAGATGCTGGGCATGGACATTGGGGACGATGCGGGTGCGAGCTTCATCCGGGGGGACCAGAGGTACGTAACGGTGAGGGAAGGCACTGCGCAGATTATCCTGGGCTCGGACAAGGCCACTCTGTCTGGGCGGCTCGTTATCGCCGACCGCGTCTATGTCCGGCTGACGCGAGCGCGATTTCGCGGAGAGAGCTTTCCTGTGTGCCTGGAGGTGTTGGACACCTCTCGTAACCGAGGACTGGAAATAGAGGGGGGCGGAGGGGATTCCGGAAAGGCTCGCGTGTACTCGGCCATTTGGGTCAAGGCAGTGAGCGAGTTTGAATGACGGGTTTGCAGACGCCCGTGAGTCGCCAGCGGTGTCGCTGCTGGCTTGGTCCAGGAGAAACGTCGCATGCATTCAGTGTCGGCCGGTCTTCTTTTCCTCCTGCTCGCAGGAGGAGGGACGGCTCTGGCTCAGTCGCCTTCATCCACCGTGGGGCTGAGCGTTCGCCGAATCGAGCTGGTCTCGGATGATGCTCAGCCAGCAGTTGAAGTGGCGGTGAGTCCGGGGCTCTCGACGGTGTTCCTCTTTGATTCTGAGGTGAGTCGAGAGGGGCTGACGCTCGAGGGGCGCGAGCGCTTCGCGATCGTGGACGCTGGGCTCACCACCTTGCGCCTGATTCCGTCCGAGAAAATATCGGCAGGAGAGCGGCTCAAATTGACGGTGCGCTTTCACGATGGTGCGGCCCCGGCAAGTGCGACGTTTGTCTTGGTTGCGCACCCCGCACGGTCGGAGGCGCATGTCGAAGTCTATCGGCGGAAGAGGAGCGTCGAGACATACCAGGAGGAAGTCCGCCAGGCGCGCATCGAGGCTGAGCAGTGCCGGGAGGAGAATGCGCGTCTACGCGCGGAGCGAAGTGCTCCTGATGGGCTGGCGGGGCTCATCTCGACAGCAGTCCTCAGTGGGCGAGGCGTTGAGTTCCTCGACGTGACCAAGGGTGTGGCCCAGGGACCAGGAGGGGCGGCAGCAAAGCACACTGTTAATGCATACCGCACAGCCCGCAGGGTGGCTGTTGAGGTCACCCTCATGTCACGAGGGGACGACCAGCCGTGGACCGCAGTGGGGGCGATGCTCCGGGGCAAGGCCAATGAGGAGCTGAAGGTGCTCCAAGTGTGGCAGTCCGGCCCTGTCGCCCCGGGCTCGGATACCCAGCGCGTGGTGGTAGAGGCTGAGGCCGCATCCGAGTCCCCCCAAGGCCCCTTCACGCTCAAGCTCTGGGATGCGGATGGGCGCCGCACCGTCACCCTAGGCAACGTCACCTTCCCTTAACCCTACGAGCACTGCCTCCAAGCTCTTTCGTGGGTTTTCCGGCGTTTGGGGGCTTGTGCCGAATGCCAATCTAGGGTCAAATGGACTATACATTTTGGTCTAGTCCATTCTGGCGTGCCCTGGAGGGCGATGTGTTCCTCACTGTGCTGGAGTGCGCGCGCGCAACTGCGCGCTTCCTTGGTGGCTGTGGAGAGCGCCCGGAGGGCGACGCGCTTGATCCACCTTCATAGCTCCTCATCGAAGTAGGCGTTGGCTCTCGCGCTGCGCAGAGGACCCCTGCGGCGCCACGTGAGGCGCGTGCTGGCGGAAGCCGTGCGCCGAGGAGCCGTCTGCGCTTCGTCGGGCTGCGTGCCTGACGGACGCTGAGGAGCCCTTCCTCCGTCATCCCCATTCGCACGTTTGGAGTCATGAACGGAGCCGGGCCTTGCCCTGGCGCCGTCGCGCGACACGTCTGTCTGCTGTTGGGGCGGAGCCGGGCTTCCTGGCGCCGTGACGTGACGCGTCTGCCTATGGCTTGGCCCAACCGGCCTGCCAGCGACTCCGCCAATGCAATGCATTCACCCCACGGCCCGGCGCCCTGCCGGACTGAACGGGAAGCCTCTGTCCATTACCCCTGCTGGGGCCTTCACAGGAGACGTCGATGTTCATGCGCTGGGTCGTCGTGTTGCTGCTGGTAGTTCCCGGAGCGGGGTGGGCGGAGGAGATTGCCTATCCTTATGACTACGTGGCCGAGGAGGAAGTCGACCCCGTTGAGGCAGACGGGGATGCGCTGCTCGAGCCTTCTGGGGACGAGGGGGACTCCCTGGTCGAGGAGGGGCCGGCCACGTCCGGCTCGGGCTCTCGCTGGGCGAACCGGCTGAGCCTGGAGACCACGACGTGGGCGTTGCTGCCTCGACGTGGGGCGGGGACGGATGAAGGCTTCCTGCAGGTGGCGCCGCGGCTGGAGCTCGTCAAGCCGGGCATGCTCCACCTCGACCTGGGCGCGCCAGTGCGACTGCGAATGTGGGGAGGCGAGGCGGGCGCCAGGCTGGTGCGGAAGGAGGACTGGGACGAGCTTTCCGACTGGGGCCAGGTGGTGCAGGCGCTGACGATAGGTGGCGACGCGCCGAACTTCGTGTGGCTGGGAGCCCTGGAGTCTTACACGCTGCTGTCCGGGCACCTGGTGCGCCGCTACAACAACCGGGGCAACCCCGACTACCACCCAGCCGGTGCTCTGGTGACGGGCATGCTGAGGCCCTTCTACGTGGAGGCCTTCGCTTCGGACGTGCTGGGTGCGCGGCTGATGGGGGCAGAAGTCGCCCTGGACATTCAGCACGTCCTCTTCGGCCGCCAGCCGTACCCCATGAAGTACATGCTGTCGCTGTCGGCGGCGCATGACTGGGGGAGGGCCGCTGGTACCTCGGAGCCCCTGACGCTGGCCCACCTGGATGGGACAGCCGTCCTCGTGAGCCGCCGCAACAAGGAGGGAGGCTTCGAGCTGCAGGCGAACGCGGGCTGGGGCGGGCGTCCCGGCGAGGGCGGCGCGTGGGGCGCGGTGGCAGGGCTGGGCGCGGAGTACATGTCTTCGAAGATGGACTTGCGCGCGCGCCTGGAGGGGCGTCTCCAGCGCGGAGGTTTCCGCCAGGGCGCCTTCGGTCCGGACTACGAGCTGGCGCGCTTCCAGGTGGCGGGCCCGGACGCTGTGCCGCAGGCGGACGCACCGTTTCCGGACGGGTACTCGGCCCACGGCGAGGTGATTCTCAACTGGGATGGTGAGGGCCTGGGCCGGCTGGGGCAGCGCCACTTCCGCCTGACGATGGGGGCCGAGGTTTTCAACTGGGGCCGGGTGGACGTGGATGGCCGGGTGGAGGTGCAGGCCTTCCACCGGAACCTCACGGTGGGCGTGGGCGGGCTGGCGGTGGGCGCGGGCAAGCCGGGAGCGCGCTACCTCGCCTCGGGCGAGGCTCGGTGGCGCTTCCTGGGAGGGAAGCTGTACGCGGTGGGGCAGGGGGGCACGCTGCTCTTCCCGACGGCGGAAGGGACGCTGCGGCCAGGCGCCTTCGCCTCCGTGGGGCTGGGGGTGGACAATGCGCGCTGAGCGGCCTTGGCGCGGCGGGCTTGGCTTGTCGCTGGTGGTGGCCCTCCTGGCCTCCGGGTGCGCCTCGTTGCCAGCGAGGCCGGGCCAGGCGGGCCGTGGTGCGGCCCTGGCCTTCAGCCCCTTCTCCGTGCCCTCCCATGCGGCGAGGAGTGTGGCGGCGGGTGTGTACCAGGGGGACGCGTCGGGCTCCGCGGAGGGGCCGCCGGTGGCGGCGCCGATGGGTCTGCGACGCGGGCTCCAGGGGGTGGTCGTCGACAGGGAGGGAGCGCGGGGCTCGGACGAGGAGGGCGAGGCCTTCGTCTGTGGCGGCAAGGCCTTGCCCTCGGGCTGGCCCCGCCTGGCCTACAGCCGGGACGTGGTGGAGCCCTTCCTGGCGTGTGCCTCGCCCGCGGAATTCGTGGCCATGCAGCGCGGGGTGGACATGGCCGCGCTGGTGCAGTCCCTCACGGCCTGGGATGCAGTCCGCTTGGGCGCGTTGGGGCCTCTGGACGAACACGCCTCGGCCGTCCTCAGTCGCAAGCGCGCGGACTTCATCGTCACGTCCGTGGAGAAGTACGGCGTGCCGTATGCCGAGGTGTTCGCACTCTTCATTCTGCACTCGGCCTTCGACGACGAGCTGCGCGAGGTGGTGCAGCGACTCGCCCGCGACAAGCAACTGGGCGAGACGCTGGGGGCCATGGCCGCTGTCCGCGAGGAGCTGAAGCGGCGGGGCATGGAGCTGGGGGAGTTCCCGGAGCGAGGAGAGAAGGCCGGCGACGTGCTGCGCGGGTTGGGGCGCGCGGGCCGGGACATGCTCTCCAGCACCTCGATGAGTAGCGAGGCCCGGTACGCGGAGCTCATGGCGATGCGTGGGCAGATGCCGTCGCCCTACCAAGCCGCCATCGATGAGGTGGGGAAGGCCCTGATGGAGAGGCACTACTCGCCGGGAAGCCTCTCGGCGGGAGCCTTTGACGCTCTCACCTTCGGTGTGCCGGTGGGCTTCTACCACCTGGCGGTGGGGACGGGGCACGGGGCGTACTCGCTGGCGCAGGGCAAGTACGAGCAGGCCACGCGCGAGCTGGCGCCAGCCGCGCTGGCGGTGGCGGTGTACGCCGGGGGCAAGGGCGCTCGGGCCCTGGTGGAGTCGCGTGGCGGGCTGCGGCGCCTCCAGATGCCGGCGCTCGACGTGGCCGGCATGAAGGCGCTGATGGCGCGCCTGGAGGAGCAGCTCGGCATCACCGCCGCGCGCGACTTGTTGCGCTACCTCCAGGCGAGCCGCGAGGGCGCGCTGGTGGTCGCCGAGTGGGGCGAGGCGGGCCTGCTGGCGCTGTACGAGGCGCGCGGAAACCCCGCGAAGGCGCAGGCGGTGCTGATGGAGGCGGCGAGTCGCGAGTCCGCTAAGCCCGTGGCCTCAAGGGGCTCGGCGGGGAAGCGGTCCGACAACCTGGACCTCTTCGAGAGGGAAGCCGAAGTGTCCGCCGCGGAGTCGCAGGCGGCGAGCCGCGAGTCCTCTAAGGCTGCAACGACGAGGGAAGGGGTGAATCGCGAGCCCGCCCGCTCTTCGGCGAGAAGGCTGCAATTCGACAACCTGGACCTCTTCGCCCAGGACGCCAAGGTCGGCGCTGCTGAGGCCGCGAAGGCGAAGCTGTTCCTGGCGGAGCTGGAGTCCCAGGGGCCCCGTCTCCCGAAGGACGCGAAGCTGCTGAAGCAGATAGCGCCCAAGCTGAATGAGCCGCCGCCGGGAGTCGAGAAGGGGGCGCCGCTCTGGCGGGAGTACGTTGCCTACCGTAAGAGGCGCCTGAAGGAGATTCGGAACGGTGACGCCGTCAAGGGCCCCCTGAAGTGGGAGGGCTACGGGGGGATGCGCGCCTATTATGCTCGGGGCATGGCTTTCGAGAGGACCATGATCGCCATCCTGGAGGCGGACGCGGCGCTGCCCCGGGCACAGCGGCGCTGGCTCGGCGACTTCGAGCAGCCGCGCATCGAGACGCACGTGGGTGTGGCGAAGGCGGACCTGCGTTTCGCGGACGTGCTCGTCATCGAGGATGGGCCCGGGGCCGGCCTGACGCCTCGCGTGGAGACGTTCAGTCTCAAGAGTCGGGACCTTTCGCAGTTAGGCGCCGAGGCCCTTACAGCGCAAATGATCGAGGACGCGAGCGCTGCCTTGCGGTACTACGGGGAGACCCTGAACATCCGTCGCCCCGGCATCGAACAGACGGCACAGATTCGAAGAGTCCGCCTTATATATGAGGGCGGAAAGCTCAAACCCACTGATCCGAAAGCATCGCGAGCGGCCGTGAGAGATGCTCAGAGTGAAGTCGAGGGAGTGGAGGTGTCGTTTCAATGAATGGAGCAGAGAAACACGAACTCAACATCGACGACCGTCTTCGTCTCTCCTTCGAAGCTACCTTCGACCAGACCGTAGACTTGAAGAGGGCATTGGAGCCCTTGCTCAATGTGCTTGAGGCGCACGCGGGCGTGTGGATGCCGGAAGTTGTCGAGGGTAAACGGAAGTACACTTACTCCCGCGCCACAGTGCTGAAGGCACTCGACGAGAAGCGCGGAAAGAAAAGCATGTCCGCCGGCTTCTCTCGTGTGGCGAGTCCCTTACTGGATATGTCCCTTAGGCTCTGGCTACCTCCTTCAGCCCCCAGACTGTATGTCTGGATCTCCGTTCAGCCGCTTTCGCTTTTCATGGAGACTGCGCGCTGCCGCGAGTTTGTGGAGATGGTGCGCACCTGGGCCGCGCACTACCCGGTTAGTGACGCCACCGCCAACAGTCTTTCCGAGGATCAATTGGCGGACGTCTCCAGTTTTGACCGCGCTGAGGAGGCTTCGGAGGAGAACAGAGTTCATGAAGTGTCCTGGCTGAACGTCTTCGGCCCCAAGCTCGTAGAGAGCGTAGGCCGCGAGCGGATGCTCTCGACGCCCGCGCACCTCGTGGAGGAGTTGCCCAACGGCTCTGTTCTCCTGGTTCTGCGGCCCACCGCTGCGGACTTCGCGAGCGACGAAGCGCGCGTGGCGCAGGCCCGCGCCCATGTTCACCTGCGGCCGGACCTCGACTTCGACACGGTGCTGCGCACGCTGCGGGAGCGCAGCGCAGCGCTCGTACCCGTCGAACCGCGCTTCCACCCTGACGTGGCGCCGTTCCTCTCTCGGTTGCCGGACGAGTTCGCCATCAGCGAGCGGCAACGGAAAATTGCCGAACTCAACGCCTTCCGGCCACCGGTGCCGGAGGAGTGGCTGCCGGTCGCCCTTCCATCGGATGTGGCGAATCCGGAGCGCGTCCTCGAATCCTACGGGGACTTGTCCGAAGGTCTCGTGGCTGGGCTGCACACGAAGGTGCCCTCCATCATGGACGAGACGGCCGAGTCCCTCACGGACCTCGACTTCTTCTTCTGGAAGGAAGACTTCCCCAAACGGTACGAGCGGCACCTCATCGATGGACACACCGCACCGGCGCTCGGAGCCTACCTGGGGGACGTGCTGGTGCGGCGGCTGGGCGGAACGTGGGTGCTGCGGCAGAAGATGGAAGAGTCCCAGGTGCGGGTGGGCAAGCGCGTCTGGCTGCCTTTCCTCCGCGCCCGCCGGTACATGCAGTCCTGCCAGTCGCTGCTGGACTACTCGCTCACGCAGTTCTTCCACGAGGTGGAGCGGTACCGGCCCTGACCTGGAACTGTCACTACCTGCGCGTCAGGAAATGCTGGCTGACGCGCAGCCCAAGCGTGGACTGGCCACTCCAGTTGGGCCCGTCGGCAGCGCCTCTCACGAATCCGCGCTTGACGCGTCAACAAGGGGCAGTTGACGTGTCAATATCAGGTGCTGACACAGGGCTCTCGCTGCGCAACGCGTCTGAAGGATGTGGGTGTACAGAGGCAGCCGCTTGTATGCCGCGGAGCAGTTCGACATTGGCCCGATTTATGTATTGGACGTCGGCCCGAGGAGGGCAGCTCTGTTGGTGTTTCCTAAGAAACGAGAATCCTGTCCCTCCTTGATATCCTGGGTTCCATGCGACAGGTTGATAACAAACAGGAGGGTTTGTGAAGCCACTGGCCAGTGCTTTGTCTGTGCTTGCGGTCGTTCTGCTTTTCTTGAAGGGGTTTGATACAAATGGGGTGACGTCGGCCGCCGAGGCTGCCGAGGCGCCGATGAAGATAAAAACGATTTCAGTGAAAACAGTTTATACGAAAGCAGTTCCAACGAAAACGGCTTCAACAAAAACAGCTTCAAGGACAATGACGACTATAAAGAAAGGGCCAACGGTGACGACAACTGTAACAAAGGCGATTATGAAGGCGCCAGGCGGCGTGACAACGCAAACGAGTTCGGCGACGAAAGTGAAGTAGCGAGCCCCAGGGCGCTAGTTGCTGTGTCAAGAACTAGCGCCAAGTCTCGAGCGCTCGCGACGACGGGATGGAGGTGCGAAGGCTTCAGCTCGGCGGCCTTTCTCAAATATCACCGTCGCACGAGGCGATTCTTCGCCAGGCGCTGCTCGGAGGCGAGGAGCGGCTTTCCTATGGCGACAATGGTAACAACAGGCTGGAGTTGATGCCGTACTCGCGGCCCCCCCCAATTCGCGCATCGCGGAGTTGCTGACACAGGAGTGGAAACGTCGGCAGACTACAGGGCCGCCCGAGTCACGGCGCCCGCCAATCACGGGCCTCGCCAGTATTCAGTCGTTCACGTCACTGCTCGGACGTTTACGGCCAAACTTCTTGTTCGCCAGGACGGCCAACTCGGGGAGCGTCGCGGCTGGATGCGCATTTACCAGCGCCACCATTCGAGGCATCTCCTCGTCGGATGCTTGCATGGGCGCGCCACGCGACTGTGGCTGCGCATCACCTTTCTCGCGCTTCAACCGACAGACTCAACTCATCGAGTCTCACCCGGGTTAGATAGTCATAGGCGTGATTGATGGAAAAGATGGACGCTCTTTCTCGATTGATACGTAAGGCACCATGGCTTGATGGTGCAACATCTTCGAAGCCTTCTGCACCCAACTACGGCTGGGCACTTGTGGGACTCGTGTCGGTCGTCTTGATTCTTCACCTGCTCATCATCGATCAGCCGTCCGCGTCCTATGTCTTCGACGAGGCACACTACGTGCCGGCCGCCAAATGCCTGGTCGACGGGGCAGTATGCAACGAGGAGCATCCACCTCTTGCCAAAGCGCTAATTGCACTCAGCATCCAGATGTTCGGTGACCGCGGATTCGGCTGGCGCCTGCCCTCCGTCCTTTTCGGCAGCTTCACGCTAGCGTTGGTTTACTTGCTCACGCGCCGGTTTACTGACGACAGGGTCGCGCTTCTTGCTGCCTTTCTGCTCGGGTTTGAGAATCTTTGGTTTGTCCACTCGTCAATCGCCATGCTCGACATCCCGGCGTTCTTTTTCGCAGCACTGGGGGTCTACTTATTTACGGGACAAAGGTGGTGGCTCTCCGGACTCGCGCTCGGCATCGGCATGCTAGCCAAGGGTGTCGTAGCGATGGTTTTCATCGCTCTTGTCTTCTATGTTTTGGTCAGTCAGGAGCGATGGCTTTCCAAGGCCGCGCTTAAAGTTACTGCACGGATCGGATTCAGCGTCGGCATTCCTGCGGCACTGAGCTTTCTCGTGGGTCTGGGCATCTATGACGTCGTTTATCAAGCATTCCCGAGTCCGCTACATCACATCGCAAGCATGGCTAACTACCACCAGACCATTGGTTCGCCGGGAATGAGTGACAGTGTTCATCCGCTTCGTTGGTTTTCGGGGTTTCCGAATTCGCCGTATTTCGTCACGTCAACCGGGGCCGAAGACGGCAGTATTCCGCGCTATATTCTACAGTACCTGGATCAGCCAAACCTGGTCATTTTGCTGTTTGCTTGGCTTGCTATCCCACTTGTCTGGTCGGATATTCGGGAGCGGCATCCGCTGGTACTTCTTGCCTCGCTGATGATTGGTGTCCCGTACCTACTATTCATCCTGGTTGCCCAGGTGCGCGTCACCTACCCGTTTTATATGCTTTTGTTTGTTCCCAGCCAATGCATCCTGTCGGCGCTAGCACTTTCGAAGCTGCCATGCAGGGTTATGCTGACATTTTGCACCGGCGTCTTGGTGTGGTTCTTCTATTGGTTTCCACGCAATCCGCTAGCTCCTTGGGAGTAGGGCTCAGCGGCCTCGGCAGCTACAAAAGGTGGCGGGCCACAGCTAAGAGCCTATCGCGGGAGGGAAGAAGTCGGCCTGCTTGTTGCGTTCTGACAACCAGAGGGGAGGCGCATCGGCTTGGTATTGATCTGGACCGAACGAAAGGACTCCCCAGGCTCGGGCCGACACTTTCTGCGGGGCGGCCAACCGCCGCCCAAGGCACGGACCGCAGTAGACGGTGGCGACGGCACTTCGAACGCACTGGAGGCACACGAACGCCCCGCAGCGGTGACAGGTATCGAGGGCTGCCTGCTCCTTATACTGGAAACAGCGGGGGCTGTCTGACCACCTCGGCTGCATTGTCGCCTTGAGGCTGTTTCGTATGCGCAAGTTAGCCATCCCCCCTCGCGTCACGGAGGGGCTGCCGCTCACCATGGGGACAGTAGCGAGCCCTCCATGGGGCGTCGAGGAACGGCTGGCCACCCGGGCCTCACCCCTGGGTGGTATGGACCAAGAGGCTTGGCTCTGCCGTCGAACTCGCTGCACTCCTCCTGCCCTGGTGTCTACCTGGGGAACATGCTGGTGCAGCAGTTGGGCGGGATGTGGGTGCTGCGGGCGAAGATGGAGGAGTCTCAGGTGCGGGTGGGCAAGCGCGTCTGGCTGCCCTTCCTCCGCGCCCGCCGGTACATGCAGTCTCGTCAGTCGCTGCTGGACTACTCGCTCACGCAGTTCTTCCATGAGGTGTCGCGGTACCGGCCCTGACGGCGTCGGCTGGGTGGCTGTGGGGATTGAGGTAGATGCAGGAGGAGCAAGGACGCGTGCCGGAGGGCGCGCCTGGCTGCTCCTGCCGCACCCGCTGGTACACGCCATCCCGCGGCCGCTGCTGGACCATGCACCCACCCAGCATTCCTTTGGGGAAGCGGCTCCTGGGAGACGCGGTGGGTGCCTCGGTGTGAATGACTGTCGTTTCTTGCGTGGGGTGGTGTGTGAAACATCCAGGCCTGATGGGATTTGTTGGCACGGTCGCTGCTGTCTTCGGGGCTGTCGGGTACGCGTGGAAGCCCGAAGGGCGGGCGATGGAGTGGGGCCAGATTTCGTTGCTTCTCCTAATCCTCGTCGTCGCCGGTCGCTACAGGAGGTGGCGATTCAGGAAGTGGGAGGCGCTCTTTGTGTGTGGGACCGAGTTGCTTGATGCTGGAGACCCAGGGGCTGCCCAACGCGTGTTCGAAGATGCAGATGGCTATGCCCTGCGCCCTCCGGAGCGCGTTCTGACTCGCTATCACCTTGGATGCTGTGAGTGGTTCCAGGGACACGTGGACGCCGCACGCTCGACCTTCCTGTCGCTCTCGCGCGGGTGGCGTACCAAGGAAGTGCCCGACGTGTTCGTCGCCGCTCCCGACATGCTGGCGGCGTGTCTGGCCGTCCAGGGAGACCTGGTCGATGCGCGGCGTTGGTTGGAAGAAGCCCATCGCCGCCGCAGCCCAGGCGTCGCGAACCTTTCGGTGGGGGAGATATTTATTCTGTGCCGAGAGGAACGCTACGGCGCGACGTTGCGGTTGCTCGACGACCGCCGGGAGGCGATTGAAAAGTCCGTCGTGCTCATCCGCAAGCTGCTCGGAGTGGTTCGGGCATTCTCCTGGGATGCGCTCGCCACGGAGACGGGCGGCACCCCGGGCGAGGAACTGAAGGGCTTGGAGTCAATTCGGCCTGGAGAGTTCGACTACCTTGGCGCCCAGTGGCCTCGAATGGAGACTTTCCTGCGTGCTAGCGGCCTGAGCGAGAAGGAGGCCGCGTGACGTTTCCATGTGGCCTACCAGCACTCGGCCCATCAGGATGCCGCGGAAGTCACTCGCGCGGACTACTTGGCACCATACTCGTACATCGCTTTAACCTCAAAGTTCTCGGCCTCGAGGATATCGGCAACCAACTTCACAGCGGCATCTAGCGTTTCGGTCGACTGAGGCTCCGAGAACCTCAGGACCCCGACAGTAGGCCAAGAGTAGCTGTTCCCGTTAGGCGTAGGCACGGTGACCTGTGTCAGTTCGGCCTTCACAACCTGGGTCCCCGGGAGTTGCGAACTTGCCTTCTTCAGGATGGCCGCCATTTCAGGGGCACCGATTTCGGGGCCGGGGCTATTGGCGCCAGCAATGAGGACCGTGATCATCTGCTGCTCCCGCGCGCGGACAATGCAACGAGCAGTAGTTTGGGACATGGTTATCTCTCGAAGAGGGGCCGACATACGAGGTAGCCGACCTTTGGTGGTATTCTTTGAGTAATGCCCCTGCGGGCGACCCCGCTCATCTGGCATACGGCGACGAAGAGCGGACTGAAGGGCAACCGTTCGGATGCCGAGGACATGGTGTTGGCGCGTCTGCGAGAGGTGCTGCCTGCGCACGTGTCGAAAGTGGCAGACCGAGGCTTCGGCGACGTCGCACTGTATGCACAGTTCACCGAGTGGAACTGGGACTTCGTCATTCGGTTCCAAGGCGTCATCCAAGTGGAGTGCGAGGACGGTGAGGCGCGCAAGGCCAAGGACTGGCTTCAAGTGCAGGTACGTGCGCGGAAGCTGAATCGCGCCCGCGTCACCGACACCCGGTACCTTCTGCCGGCGGTCGTCGCCGTGAAGCAGAAGGGAATGAAGGACGCATGGTTCCTCGCTTCGTCCATGGGAGACGCTTCGGCGACGGGCATCATCAAACTGTACGGACGCCGCTTCACCATTGAAGAGGCCTTCCGAGACCAGAAGGACTGGTGGATGGGCATGGGCCTCGGCCATGTACGCATTGGTGACTGCGACCGACGCGACCGGATGCTGCTCATCAGCGCCATGGCGGTGGTGCTCCTGACCCTGCTCGGCGCCGCCTCCGAGGCGCCAGGACTCGACCGCGACCTCAAGGTCAACACCGTCAAGCATCGGAGCCACTCTCTCTTCAACCAGGGCGTGTGCTACTTACAGAGCTCTGCCGAACATGCGCGAGGCAAAGGCTCAACTCCTTATCGAAAAATTCAATGAGCTGATGCGTGCCGTCCCCTTCTTTCTGGAGGTGTACGGGCTTGTCCGACGCGAGAAACGAGGGGACTGCTCAGCATCGCTGCAGCATACCAGCGCCGCAGCGTCGCCTCCCAGACCATAAGCGAGGGCGCCTACCTGTTCACCTGACGCTTGGCATCGCGCGGGTCGGCTTCAGGCTCGGGCTCCACGCGACGTCCCGAACGTGCGCGCCCCACGCGCTTGCGATTCCTACGCTCGCGGGGGGGCCGATGACATAATGCGCCCATGCCCCCGATCTTCCTGACCGTTGGGGAGGCGCTGGACCGCCTCGCCGGGCTCAACCTCCCCCGCCCCGCCCGCGCTGCGCTGAAGGGCGCGCCGCTGGGTCGCACGGACCCGGCCCTCTGGGTCGCGAAGCCATCGCGCGTGACCTGCCCGTCACCCGGGCCGGCGCTCGTCGTCGTCTCGGGCACGGTCACGACCACGCGCGCGGTCGTCCTCCGGACGCGGGACATCTTCGGCTTCGACGCGGCGCGCGACGGGATCGTCTACGTCTTCCTCGGGCCCGTCCGCGCGCGCGACGTGTGCGTCGTGCCGGACACGCTCGCGATCTTCGCGGGCGGCCTGCGCGCCGACCGCGTCGCGTGCTTCGACGCGCCGGACGCGCACACGTTCGTGGCCAAGAGCCTCGCGGCGCCGTACGTCGTGTCGCGCACCTCGGGCGGCGGCGTGGACGTCGAGAGCGGCGCGAAGGTTCGGATCGGCGCGTGCGCCGGGAAGGTGGCGGGCTTGCCGCGGGACGTGAAGCCGAAGAAGCACGCCTCGCTTGGAGCGATGCTCCCGTTTCTCGGGGACGACGAGCGCGAAGACCCCTGGGAGCGGGTCGTCGACTTCGCCGCGTCAGGCCGCGCCTTCCCGAAGACGAATGCCGCGATGGCGAAGAAGAAGACGAAGACGAGCGACGTCCGTGGCAAGACGTTCTTCTTCACCGGGCGGCTAGCGTCGCGGTACGCGACGATGAAGGACGCTCAGCGGATCGTCGAGATCCAGGGTGGCACCCTTGCGACGAAGGTGTCGAAGGACGTCGACTTCCTCGTCGTGGGCGACAACCGCTCGCCTCTGCTCGGGCAAGGCCCGAAGTCGAAACCGCTCCTCGAGGCCGAGGCCCTAAACGCCCGCGGCGCGCAGATTGTGATCGTCCGCGAAGACGTGTTCTGGGACATGAAGAAGACCTGAGCGGCGGCATATTGGCCGGAAATGGGCCTTGCTACGCGGACCGCGCGCCCTGGCTGCATGCGGTTGGCTTTGGGGGGCTCTTCTGCGTCGAGGTCGGAGGCCAAGGAGATCGATCACTTGACCCTCTTGAGCCTTGGCTTGGGCGCGGGCAGAGGGGCAGGGATCCTGCCGTCCTGATAGCGTGACGCGTGGTTGCGCTCCCTGTCCCGCTCGAGGTGAAACGCCCAGTAGGCGTCGAAGTCTTTCGCTGCGCGGATGGCGCGCAGTCGGAGTCGATTGAAAAGTCCGGCGTCCTTGTCCGCAATCAGCTCCGAGTGATTCGGGCTTTCTCCTGGGGCGCGCTCGCCATGGAGGGGGGCGGCACCCCGGACGAGGAGCTGAAGGGGTTGGAGTCAGTCCGGCCTGGAGAGTTCGACTACCTTGGCGCCCAGTGGCCTCGAATGGAGGACTTCCTCCGTGCTCGCGGCCTGAGCGAGAAGGAGGCCGCGTGACGTCGTGCTGTGGCCTACCAGCGGAGGCGCACGAACAACGTCAGCGCGAGTGAAACGGGAAGCCCCAGGGCGCCAAGGAGGACAGCAGTCAGGGCGTGGATGCGCTCAATCGCTGGCGCGTACCCAGCCTTGATTGCGCGTAGGTGTTTCCAGCCGAGCGAGACGCCTGCGAGTGCGCACGGGAGCAGGAAGAGTCCGATGCAAGAGAGGGCAAGGACTCCCCAGGCCAGGGCCGAGACCCTCTGCGGGACGGCCAACTTCCGCTCGAGGCACGGGCCGCAGTAGACGGTGGCGACGGCACTTCGAACGCACCGGAGGCACACGAACACCCCACAGCGGTGACAGGTGTCGATGGCTGCCTGTTCCTCGTGCTGATGACAGCGGGGACTGCCAGACCACCTCGGCTGCATTGTCACCTCGCGAGTGTGGGCCTGCGCGCACCACTCAGCGGAATGTTGTGAACGGCGGGACGCCTGGGGAACCCGGACGGGAGCTGGGTCTGTGGAGCCTAGAGTGCATCTCACAACCTTGGGTTAGCAATTCGTCGAAGAAGAAGGACCATGCAGCCGAGATGAACGAAGCCGAGGAAGTTCTAGGCCTTGCGGTCCCAGCGTGTGGCGATGCGCCGCCAGCGTTTGAGCCATGCGAAGAGGCGCTCAACCTTCCAACGACGCCTGAAGCGTCGGAGCTTCCGCCCGTCCTGATGGCGTCGACTGCCCTTCTTCTTGGGGGCGATGAGGTCAATCCCTCGCTGCTCCTTCAGTCATTTCTGGAGCGGTGCACCATCCCAAGCTTTGTCGGCAATGAGCCTGGGAGGAAGTCTCTCCACGAAAGCAGCATCGAGAGTTCGCTCGGTGAGCACATTGTCGAATCGGTTTCCAGGGGCAATATGGACAGCGAGCGGAAGACCATGGCTGTCTGCAATCGCCATGAGTTTCGTGGCCTTCCCCGCTCGGCACTGCCCACTGCAGGCCCCCTTTTTTGGCCGGAACACAGGTGCCGTCGATGAAGGCTGCCACGTCTTTGATTCCCCCGCGCCCTTCCAAGTCAGTCCTCAGAGCCGCCAGAATGCGCGGGAGAACTTCGGTCTCTATCCAGCGCTGAAACCGTCGGTGACACGTCTGATAGGGAGGGAATCGGCGAGGCATGTCGGCCCAGGGCGCTCCAGTTCGAAGGATCCAGAGGACTCCGTCCAGGACCTCCCGGGGCGGAACCCAAGGACGGCCTCCCTTCGCTCCAGGCGCAAGTCGCTCCTCCTCCGGGATGCAGGGCGCCACCGCTACCCACTGCTCATCTGTCAGCTGCATCCCGACTGTTGCTCAAACTCCTCCGTCCCAGTCGATTCCCTCCGGAAAAGAGCCCTCATTTCGAGAGCTTACGAAACGACCGATTGTGAGATGCGCTCTAGGAGGCGGGGAAGGGCTAGACTGCGGTGCTCAAGGCCGTCCGGACTACTGCGCGGTGCAGAGGCGCCGTCCTTCGCGCTTGGAAGGACGGCGAATGGTGGATCGAGCTGGTCCGTGGCCGAGACCGGCGGACGCGTCTGGGCAGCACATTGTCGGCAAGGATCAGCTGTCCATCGGAGGGGTGCAGCAGGGTCTCATTGGGAGGCAGTCCAACCTGATTGGCGCGATCTTCGCGCGCTTGCGCCGCCGATGCGCTCGTCCTCCTTTTATGGACCGGAAGGCGGTAGTGGCTTCATATGCCAGCTATTCCGCGCCTTTCTCCACTACGTTCCAGTTGTTGCAGTGCAGTAGCAGCACGCTACGGGCGAAAGCCTTCCGAACGATGCGCATGTTTCCGTGTTCTGGTGAGCGTAAACATGCGCCTCTTGTGGTGCCTTCTCCGTGTTCCGTAGACTGCCGCGCATGACCTACATTTCATCCGGGCAGCTCCGCGCCGACCTCGAGCAGCTCATGGGAGTGGCACTTGTTCGTGAACCAGACGCGGACGAAGAGGACGAGTACGAGAGCTCGGAGGACGACGAAGCAGAGGAGGATGACGATGCGTTCACGCTCGACGGCTTCACGCCGGAGCTTCGCGCAGAGCTGGAAGCGCTGATCGACCTGGCCGAGAACTGGTCCCCGCCCCAGCTCTGTGTGCTGAAATGGGGCGATTTCTGTCCGAGCCCTTGGCAGAACGGCGCGGATCGCGACGAGGTACTGGAGGAGTGGTTCGACGGCGACGAGGCTGCGACCGACTTCGTCATGCGCGCAGTGAGCGTCGTCCACGGCGGCGGCGGGTTCTACGTCCTGGTGAACGAGGATGGGCGCATGGGCATCTTGTGCGAGGATCCGCACTCTTTCGATCGGCTCGACTGCACGCTCCCGCAGTTCCTGAAGACGCTCGTGTCCGCACATCACATGGTCAGCACGCGGGGGCTGGAGGCCGCGGAAGCTGAGCTAATCAAGGTCGTCGGAACCCACGCCGCCCTTCTGCTGACTTTCGCGGGCCGGTTGGCGCCGAAGGGCTGATGTGGGCGTGATCCGCATGGAGGAGTAGGGCGGGGTGCCACCCACGGGACGAGGTGCCGAGCTCTTCTCAGCCCGTCCCGTCAAGCGCTGCTGGACTACTCGCTCACGCAGTTCTTCCATGAGGTGGAGCGTACCGGCCCTGACTGCAACTGGAGTTGCTGACCGCGCGCGTCAGTGTGTGGGCTGTCGCGCAGCTCGCGGACTGGGGCGGGCACGGGCGTAGTTGGCTACCATCTGCCGAGTTGTGCCCGTGAGAGGTCAGGTTCTCCTCTCCCACTGCTTTCGCTTCTCCACCAGGAAATCAATCAACGCCTGTGTCTTCTTCGGCATCTGCTTGCGTGAAGGAATGTAGAGATAGAACCCCGGAAACGGTGGGCACCAGGGTTTCAGAACGCGCACCAGACTGCCGTCGTCGAGGTGCTTCCGCACGACGATGTCGATGTGCTGAATCAGGCCGACCCCCTGCAGCGCGGCGCGCAGCATACTGTCGTCGTCGTTGGTGATGAGGTTGCCCTTCGTTTCCATCGAGAAGTCGTGGCCGTCGGGTGACGTGAATTCCCATTTGTAGAGCGCGCCGCTGCCTGTGTGGCGGAAGTTGAGGCAGTTGTGATGGACGAGGTCGGCTGGCGTCTTCGGCGGACTCCGACGCGCGAAGTACGCCGGTGTGCCGACGACGGCCATCGATAGCATGGGCGTGATGGGCACCGCGACCATGTGCTCGGCGAGGTGCTGCCCGAGGCGGATGCCGACGTCGCAGCCGCTGGCGGTGATGTTGGACAGGCCGTCGTCCATCACCAGCTCGAGCGAAAGCTTCGGGTAGCGCGCGAGGAATTCACCGAAGTAGGGGTCGACCAACGCCTTGGCTGCCAGGCGCGCGGTGTTGACCTTCAGCAGGCCGGATGCCTCCCCAGCCGCCTCCCCGAGACTGCGAACGGCGCTTTCGATGGCGCCAAGCGACGGCTGCAGTGCGTCGAACAGGTGCTGCCCGTCCTCGGTCAGTGACATGTCGCGCGTCGTGCGGTTGAGCAGGCGAACGCCGAGCTGCTTCTCCAGTGCCTTGAGGTTCTGGGATAGCGCCGCACGGGACACCCCCATCTTGGCTGCGGCCTTGGTGAAGCTACGGTGGGAGGCGACGTGGGCGAACCACGCGAGGGACGGCAGCAGAGACGGTTCCATCAGGGGATTGTAAATCTGGACTTACATCTGTGCTCAGAATTGTGCTCTTGAAGGTGCCCAGTCGTGGGCGCATCTTCCTTTCACCGACTGACGGTAATGGCGGCGGGCATGCGGAGACGCCGCACGCCCGGCTGCCAGGGAGACTCGCCATGGATACCGTGAAGATTCGCAACAAGGACATGTACTGGGACATCGCCGCCGACTTGCATTTCCCTCCTGGATTCGATTCCAAGAAGAAGTATCCGGCCATCATCAGCGCCCACCCGATTGGCAGCTGCAAGGACCAGACCTCGGGCAACGTCTATGGCGTGGCTCTGGCCAAGGAAGGCTTCGTCGTCATCGCCTTCGACGCGAGCTTCCAGGGCGCTAGTGGCGGCGAGCCGCGTTTCATCGAAGACCCGACGCTGCGCGTCGAGGACTTTCGCCATGTCGCCGACTATCTGGTGACGCTCCCCTACGTCGATGAGGAGCGCATCGGCGTCCTCGGCATCTGCGGCGGTGGCGGCTATTCGATCAACGCCGCGATGACCGAACGCCGCATCAAGGCGGTGGGGACTGTTACCGGCGCAAACTACGGTCGCCTGATGCGCGGCAACTTCACCCAACTGAATCCGATTGCCGCGCTCGAAGCCATGGCCAAACAGCGGACCGCCGAGGCACGTGGCGCACCGCTCCACGTCGACAATCTGCTGGCTAATTCTGTCGAGGACGCACGAGCGGCCGGTGTTACTGATCGCGACCCGTTGGAGGCGACGGACTATTATCGCACGTCCCGTGGCCAGAAGCCGAACGGTCTGAATCGCTCGCTTCTGTCACATCAGGCCGCTGCGGTCGGCTGGGACGCCTTCCATCTGGCGGAAGTGCTGCTGACCCAGCCTCTCTGCGTGGTCGTCGGCGATCAGGTCGGCGCCTTCGGCGCCTATCGTGACGGCTGCGAGATTATCGAACGCGCGGCATCGAAGAAGAAGGAACTGGTCGTCGTCGAAGGCGCGTCGCACTACGACCTCTACGACAAGCCCGAGCCGGTCCGCCAGGCACTCGCCAAGCTGGTCCCCTTCTACAAGGAAAACCTCTAAACCTTGCTCAGAGGCCTCTCGCTAATGAGCTTTAGGGAGTGAGGGTACGGGCGCGACTATTGAGTAAATCATCACCTACGACGCCTACAACAAGGCCAAGGCCTTCCTGACTCAGCCGCTCCGGGTTGTGGCGGGCAGCAAGTGGATGGGCGAAGGCCTGCTCGCGCGCGCCGCCAGCAAGGACAAGGTCATGCACGTCGTGGAAGGCGCCAACCACATGGAGCTGTACGACGTGCCGAAGTTTGTCGATGGGACCACGTCGAAGTTGGCGCCGTTCTTCAAGGAAAAACCCTAAACAGTCAGCAGGAGATGTGATGAAGAACGTTCTGATTCTGGGGGCTGGTGGGCAGATTGCGCGCTGGGTCATCCAGCTCCTCGCCGGCGACAGCAACATCCGCCTCACGCTGTTCCTGCGAAATGCGCGAAGGCTCGCAGGTGAGAATGCGCACGTAGTCGAGGGCGATGTCCTCGACCGCTCGAGCCTCGACGCGGCGATGACCGGGCAGGAAGTCGTCTACGCGAACCTGACCGGCGACGACATCGACGCGCAGGCGCAGAGCGTCATCGCGTCGATGAAGGCGGCAGGCGTGAAGCGCCTCGTGTTCGTGACCTCGCTCGGTATCTACGACGAGGTGCCTGGCGCATTCGGTGAGTGGAACCGGCGGGAGATCGGCGAATATCTTCCACCGTTTCGTCGCGCGGCCGACACAATCGAGGCATCGGGTCTCGCCTACACGATTCTGCGGCCAGCGTGGTTGAGTGATGTCGACGAGGTCGACTATGCAATCACTGCGCGCAATCAACCGTTCGGAGGTACAGAAGTTTCTCGCAAGAGCGTCGCGGCGCTGATTGCGAAAATTATCGCTTCGCCCGGCCTGCACGTTGGTGGCAACCTCGGCGTGCACAAGCCCGGCAGCGATGGCGAGAAGCCCTCATTTCTCTGACCGCATGGAGAACGGTGGCGATCACGAAGTGGGGGCTCCTCGTACTGGCGTTTCTGGTCGTGACGACGGCGTTGGTTCCCGTCGCGGTGACATTCATCGAGAAGCGCCACGCGCGCGAGCTGCAGCGGCTTGTGCCATACGTCGGGCCACTGACGGACGGGCAAGGGGGGACCTCAGTCGTATACTTCTCTCGCTCCGGAAATATTGCGCTCGCGGCGCGCCATATCGCCAACCGGCTTGGCGCGCAGTTGTTCGAACTGGACGCGCCCGACTATCGACTCGGCCTGGCGGGCTGGGCGAATGCGATGCATGACGCGCGTGGAGAGGAGGCGGATATCTCGCCGCGTGAGATGGACTTGTCACGCTTCGATACCGTCTACCTCGGCTCTCCGGTCTGGCTCTACAGCCCCGCGCCACCGATTTGGGCGTTCGTCGAGAACAACCGCTTCGATGGCAAGCGCGTTGTGCTGTTCAATACGTTCAACAGCGAGCTCAGTGAAGACTCCATCGCGAGGTTTCGTGTGAAGGTGATGGCGCGCGCTCGCTTGAGCACCATGCCGCCCGGAGGGGGCGGATGACGCGTCAGCTTGGGCCAGACGAGATGGTCCGCATCATGGATGAGGAGTGGCGACTGGAAAGCCCCTAGCATGTTCGGTCGTCTGCCGACCTGACATGATACCGGCCAAGTATTACCGGTGCGACAGGGCGCGGCCTGGACGAGGTGTTCCTACACGCCACCGACGTTGGGTTGGGTGGGCAAGGCATTCCTCCGAATGCCCACCCGACGAGCAAGCAGGGTGGATGCCACGTCGTCTGGCCCTGCTCGCGGGGCCCCCGCTTGGCGCTCGCCGCCCCCGTGTTCAGGATATTTGAAATGCCATTGATGAAGGAGCGCATTCGAATGTCCGAATCCAAGAGAGACCTGGGTGAGAATGACGCCAGCTTCATCGACATGGTTGGAAATGTCGCGGAGAAGGCAGCGGACTCCCTCGCCCACAAGCTACATCCCCTGGTCGAGCGGTATGCGCAGATGTTCGCGCATGGTGCCCGCACGCCGGTCCTCAAGCGCCCCAGCGACGTGGGGTTGGACTATGAAGATGCGTTCTTCCCATCGCTCGATGGTGTTCCGCTTGAAGCGTGGTTCATTCCCGCGGATTCCGAAAGGCTGTTGATTGTCAACCACCCGATGACATGCAATCGCTATGGCTTCCCAGGACATCTGCCCCCTTGGAACACGATGTTCGGTGGCTTCGAGGTAGACTTCCTGCCAGAGCTGAAGCACCTGCACGATGCTGGCTACAACATCCTGACCTATGATCTCCGCAATCATGGTCTCAGCGGTGCGGCGAACGGGGGCATCAGCGGACTCGGGCTTTTGGAGTGCAGGGATGTTGTGGGTTCTCTCCGTTACGCCAAGAGCCGGAAGGACCTGGCGTCGATGGCGACGGGCCTTTACAGCAGGTGCATGGGAGGCAACTCGACTATCATCGCCATGGCGAAATGGCCGGAAGAGTTCACTCACATTCGAGCGCTGGTCTTACTCAACGTGGTCTCCGGCAAGACCTTCATCGAGCGAGGGGCCGAGAACCTGCGCCTCGACCCCCAGAAGGCAGCCAGAAGGTTGGACGAGCGCGTCCGCGAACTGACGGGTTTCCGTCTGGATGAGGAAACGCCGTTGCCGTACGCGAAGCACGTCAAGGTGCCAACGCTTCAAGCGCAGCTGCGCCGGGACTTCCTTGTCCATGGTGAACGCGATGGTCAGGCGATCTTCGATGCGCTGGGCGCAAAGGAGAAGGAGTTGCTGTGGATAGAAGAATCCAATCAGCGATTCTACGCCTACAACTACTTCGGGCAGCATCCCGGGCGTCTGGTGGGCTGGTTCAACCAGCACATGGGCGACGTGCCACGGACGCGGCGCCCCAAGACTGAGTTGGCCGACCCAGGGCTGGGCGGCGTCCACTAGCAGCACCTGGCGAAGGCGAGGGATGACCTAGTTGGCATCGAGAGCCTCTGCCCGCATCAAGGCATTCGAGCCACGGAACTATTCCGAATGCGTCTGTTCGCGTGTGGCGTTGCTTTCGTCGATGCGCATCCTCTGGCCGTCCTCGCCCAGCCGGAGCCACCACGGCGCGCGGGCAAGGGCAGGGAGGCGGGGCAGAGGGCCGTGCCGAGGACGAGGCCAAGAGCTTCTGAGAGTCGTCTCGGAGAGTCTGCGCCCGCGACAAAATCAGGAGTACCCAGTAAGGGCTGGGGGCGTTTCGCTCTCTCGGTTAACAGAAACGAGGGGCTCGGCTGGCCTCAAAGAGCTCCGGGCCGTCCAAGAGACAGGGAAGTGAAGCAACCCTGGAAGGTACGACATCGAAAGCCCTGGATTGTCAGAATCGGTGGCCCGAAGTGGTTAACAAAACTGTTAACCACTCTCGGCCCCTCTCTCCCCAAAACGGGTGAAAGAGCGGTCCAGAGAGCCCAATCGGCGGCGGAGAAGAGGGGGCATCTCGCTCTGCGGGGTAGAGCGCCGAGAGCGCCCTCTTCAGCACCGCGAGCCAAAATCCCTTGTGATTCAGGGGCTTAAACACGAAGGCCCCGCGATGTCATCGCGAGGCCCTTGTTAAACAAAAAGGGCCCTACCGGTTGGTAGGGCCCTTCGTTCAGCTCCCCGAATGAAGCCCTACGCGAACCCGTTCTCCGCGTTTCTCTGAGAGGACTCAAACTCTCTGAGGGCCAAAAAACCGAGTGATATCCAGCGGTTTCAAAGAAGGGGCTGGGGGCCCCCTTCAATCGGGGACCGATTGAATGTCCGCAAACTACATAGTGGGGGGCCTCCCGTCCATGGTTCTGCTCCTCTCGGCGCCGGCTTCACAAGGAGTGCGTGGTAGCGGCGCGCGTGGGCTCGCGGGCGACGCGCCAAGGTGGGTGAATGTCGCATACTTCGAGGCGCGCGCGCAGGTGCAGCGACGAAGCTCTGCCGAGGCGGCTTCGTGGCCCATGGCGGCCGGCCTGGCCCGCGTCCACGGTCGCCGCAGGTGGCCTTTGGGCCAGCCGCGCCTGACCGCCGGGGCGGCTTGGCTCCGTCCGCTACTGTCGCGTCCACTGCCACCGGACGAAGGGGCTTGGAGTGGGGCGAGGGGCAGGTCTGGTTTCTGCGCGCAGTGCGCAGCAGAACCGGGTGATGGATTGGATGGTGTCGAGTTTCTGCTCGCCGATACCAACCGGGGATGGGGCCTTGCGTCGATGGCTCGGGCTGCTGCGCGCTGGGCGCGCTTTTCGTAGAATCCCCCGCCATGGGCCTCCTCACATTCGGTCTCAATGTGACTTTGGACGGGTGCATCCATCACACCCTGGGGATCGTGGACGACGAGCTGCACGACTATTGGAGGCAGCTCATGGAGCAGAGCGGGGCGATGCTCTTCGGGCGCAACACCTACGAGCTGATGGAGGGAGCTTGGCCCGCGGTGGCACGCGACGAAAAGGCGCCGCGCGCGATGCGCGAGTGGGCACAGAAGCTCGATGCGAAGGCGAAGTACGTCGTGTCGGGCTCGCGGCGCGACTTTCCGTGGCAGAACACCATCAAGGTGGAGGGTGACCTTCGCGAGGCGATCTCGGCGCTGAAAGCGAAGACCGAGCGGGGCGTCCTCGTCGGAGCGCCCAAGCTCGCGGCTGCGCTCGAGGAGTTGGGGCTCATCGACGAGTACCGCATCGTCGTGTCAGGGACCGGGGTCATGGACCGCGAGCGGGTCGGCCAAACGGATCGCGAGTCTTGATCGCATAGGATTGGCCGCTTGCGGCCGATTGCCCAGTGTCCGTGCGCGGAGGGAGGGTCAAGGGCGCAAAACCGTTCAGGTTTCGGCGCAGCCGACCCTTGACGCTCCCGAGCACGCGGGCTTCGGTCTTGATCGAAAGTGCGATCCGACAAGGTGACCCGCGAGCGATCCGATGGGTAGGTCCATCACATCGTCGTTCATCCCATCATCAGTGGCCGCGGGCCGACGTTGTTTCATGGCCTGTCGAGTGCGCGGCATCTCGAACTCCTCTCGACGCAGCGGTTCAAGTCCGGCGTGCAGGCGCTCCACTTCCGACGCAAAGCGGGATGAGCGTGGAAGGACCCGAGCGCTTCACCAGCGGCTGCCTGTGCGGCAGCGTCCGCATCGTCGCGTCGGGGTGGGGTTGCTGAGCTCCAGCCTGCAGCCGCTGAGTGGCGCGTGCGGTGGTTGCATGGGACGGCGGACCTCAACGGCCCGGCCACGGTGCGGGTGACGGCGCCGGGGCTGTACCGCATGCGGAGCGTCGCGAGTGCCCGGCGTGCCCGGGACGCCTACGTCGAGGTGTCGGAGGGGGCTACACCACAGGGGCTTCATGCGGAGGAGGCAGTGGCTCGCCGCGTCCTGCCGTGAGCGTGTCTCTCAAGAGTGCGTTCATTGCCCACAGCGAGCCCGTGGACTGAAACGCCGCTTTTTAGACCGGGGAACGACGCGCCGTGCTCAGCGTTGTTGCTGACGGGGCGAAGCCGGTTGACCCTGCTGCGGGGCGCCGCTTCCGCTCATGCAGCGCTGCATCCGTTCCGCCATGTGCCGGACGTCCTCGACCTGACTGGGGTTCTTTGCGGTGAGGTGCAATGTGGCCCCTTCTTGCGTCTGCTCCATCTGCACGTCCGCCATTCCGCGCATGGGGCAGTTCATTCCCGCGCCGCCCATTCCCTGGCCCATCATGCCGCTGCCCATCATTCCACAGGCGCAGCTTGGCTGTTGCCTTGTCGAGTCATCCGCCTGGCGTCCCGCGGACGGTGGCTGGGAAGCCCCTTGGGCTTCAGTAAATGTGCCGATAAGAAGCCCCGTAGTGACGAGTAGTCCATATCCAAGCTTCCTCACGCTAATTCCTCCCGGAAATTGGAATTGTCCACCTATAAAAACTCATGCCGGGGTCGGGAAATGGCCTGCTGCCCCTCCCGCCATGGAGCGGAGGCTGCCGGGGCATGGCTGTTCGCTTTCTCTCCGCGCTGCACTACGCGGCGCGGACTGGCGCGATGCCGTGCATTCCCGAGCGGCCGTACCACCGGGCCCTCCTCCCTCGTGCAATTCAGGGAACTTTTTGCCCCTCCCAGAGGCAAAGATGGCTGGGCAAATGGTCAGCTCGAGTAGGAAAGACGTTACCCCCTATGTCAGGGAAGTTGTCGCCTCGGCGGATACACTGAGCTGCCGATGCCCTCTCGCGCGCCTCGCTCACTCGCACTGACGCACTGCATGAAGTGGCCTTGGTTCCCCCACGACGAAGGGACCGGGTTTTGGGGAGGCACAGGTGTCATGGGTGGTCTGGACGTCCACCCACCGGCGTTGATGGCGCCAGCGGTGAAGCTCTGCCACGGCGAAGATGTACTAGGGCCCGGGCAGCGGGGTTGATGTCCTGGGCCAACGTACCTCCGAGTGTCAGCCTCGGGCCGGGCAGCCTATGCCCCAAGTTCAACGAGCTTGAGCGGCATGGGCCCTCTTTCACGCCCGGAGACGAAGAATGCGCACTGCGCCAGAGAGGACGAGAACCGCGATGCCAAGGCCTACGAGGAGGTCAGGGTAGGGAGACTTGGTGAGCGCGACGAGGATGCCCGCTGCGATGACACCAAGGTTCGCCAGCACGTCGTTTGTGGAGAAGATGTAGCTGGCCTTCATGTGGGCTCCGCCCTTTCGGTGACGAGAGATGAGCAGGAGGCACGTCACGTTGGCGGCGAGGGCGAGTGTGGCCACCCCCAGCATCCAATTGGGCTCCGGCTCGCTGCCAAAGAGGAAGCGCCTGCCCACTTCGAAGAGGGCACCCAGTGCGAGCGCTATTTGCAGATAGCCACTGAGGTGCGCGGCGCGCAGCTTATGTGTGGCTGCGCGGCCCACCGCATAGAGGCTGAGGCCGTACACCATGGCGTCGGCGAGCATGTCGAGGGAGTCCGCGATAAGGCCTGTGGACTGGACGAGCCAGCCTGCAACGAGTTCGGCCACAAACATTATCCCGTTGATGGTCAGTAGCACCCAGAGGGTGCGGGCCTCCGTGCCCGGGTCGTCTCCAGCCTCGGGCAAGCCCTCGTCTGCTGCCGCACCTCTGTGCGTCTCGACAAGTTGGGCGCCGAGCCCGAGTGGTTCCAGGCGTCCCGCCACCTCGGATGCCGTGTCCCTCGCATGCCAGACGGTGAGGCGCCTCTCGGGCAAGTTGAAGGTGAGTGCGCGTACCATGGGCAGGCCTTCAAGAGCCATGCGCACGGTACGCTCCTCTGAGGGGCAGTCCATGCGGGGCACCTTGAATTCGCTCCTGTCGGTGATGTCTGAAGGGTTGTTGTCGCTTTTCATTGGGCGTCGTCTCGACAGAAAGTGGAGAGGGGCCGGGCGCCCCGGGGGCCAGCCGTGCGCCGCCCTCGAATAAAGGGCGGCGCGGTACTCGTCACTGCGGCAGTTCATCCAATCCGGTGCCTGAGGCGCGTGCTAGTTCCGCCCGGGCGCTGATGAGTTCCTCCATTGCTTCGAGGTAGCCGCGCCGCGCTTCGAGGGCTGCCTGCCGGACGAGTAGCAGCTCCAGGAAGTCCACCTTCCCTGCGGCGTAAGCTTCGTTGATGAGTAGGAGGTTCTCCTGAGAGGCCTCCCGCACCTCACCGGCAAAGGCCGCCGCAGAGGCGCTCGCTGCGCCCAGGCGCGCTGCCGCCAACTGCACCTCCTGGCGCACGGAGCGCTCGGCAGTGCCCAAAGCGGTCTCTGCTTGGGCAATCCTTGCTGCAGCCTCACCGCGCTCAGCCTGGTTACGGTTGAAGACGGGGATATCGAAGGCGAGGACGCCCTGAAGTATTTGGTCGCCCTCCTCACGGCTGTAGGCCGCGCCGAGCCGCAAGGAAGGAAAGGCCGCACGTGTGGCGAGCTTCCGCTCGGCGCGCGCCGCCTCAAGTTCCTTGCGGGCTGCGATGAGTTCCGGCCTGCGGCTGGATGCCTGGTGCTCCAGTGCCTCCAGGGAAGCGGAGTCAGGGGCGGGCGCTGGGGAAGGCAGCTCTCCCAAGAGGCGCAAGTCCTCCCCTGGAGAGAAGGCGAGCAGAGCGCGCACCTCTGCGAGGGCCACTGACAGCCCCTGCGCGGCCCGTCGTGCTTCCGCCTGGGAGCGCCCCACCTCGATGCGTGCGGCATTGACCTCGATGCGAGTGGCGTCCCCCGCCTCCAGTCGCGACTGGGCAGTGGTGAGCGATTGGGCTGCCAACTGGGCGGCTTCCTCGGAGAGAATGAGGCGCCGCTCGGCAACGAGGGCTCGCCCGAAGGCCTCACGCACCGCCGCAGCCACCTCTAGCCTGCGTGCTGAGAGGCGCGCCTGGGCGGCCTCCATAGAGGCCCTGGCGGCCGCGTCGCGCGCGCCTTGTTGGCCCGCGACCTCAAAGGCCTGGGTGAGCTGCACGTTCACGTCCGTTGTTTCCTGCGTGCCCCGTCTGGGGCCTACGGCTGCGGACAGTTCCGGGTTGGCCTGGAAGAAGAGCGTGGCTTGCGCCAAGCGGGCCTGCGCGGCCTCCACCTCGGCATGCTGCAGGCGCACGTCCGCATTAGCTTGCAGGGCGCGGGAGACGGCCTGCTCCTCCGTCATTCCCCTCTCGGCGGCGCCTGCATATGTTGCCAGCAGCAGCGCCGGAGCCCAAGCCCACCCCCATAAAGCGCGCAGCCTCATGACTCCCCCTCCGCCATGCGGAGGCGCTTGGGCAGCACGGCTTGGGCCTCCTCAGCCTCGTGTATGGCCACCTTGTCCCTCCCGGTGAGCCGCGCGAAGAGAGGGTAGAGGACGGGCAGCACGATAAGCGTGAGGAAGGTAGAGGAGATGATGCCTCCGATGACGACGGTGGCGAGCGGCCGCTGCACCTCGCTGCCGATACCAGTGGCGAAGGCCATGGGGACGAAGCCCAGGCCTGCGACTGCGGCCGTCATGAGGACGGGCCTCAGTCGTGAGAGTGCCGCTTCGCGCACCGCCTGCTGCATGCCCTCGCCCGCCTCCAGCAGTTGACGGACGCGGGAGACGAACACCATGTCTCCCAGCATGGCGATGCCCGTGAGGGCGATGAAGCCCACGGCAGCGGAGATGGAGAAGGGCAGGCCCCGGAGGAGGAGGGCAAGGACGCCGCCTACCATGGCGAAGGGGACGCCAGTGAGGAGCGGCCGGAGACTCTCGGCTACGTTACGGTACGTGAGGTAGAGGAGCCCGAAGACAAGCGCGAGGGCTAGGGGCACCACGAGGAAGAGGCGCAGCCGGGCGCGCTCGAGGTTCTCAAATTGCCCGCCGAAGCGAAGGAAGTAGCCAGGAGGCAGTTCAACGCTCTTCTCGATGGCGGCCTGCGCTTCCTTGACGAAACCGCCCAAGTCGCGTCCGCGCACGTTCACTTGCACCACGACGCGCCGCTTGCCCCATTCTCGCTGAATGGTGGTGGGACCGGAGACCGTCTTCAGGGTGGCCAGGCGGCCGAGTGGTACCCTTTCACCGGAAGGGGCGGTGACGAGGACTGAGGACACCTTCTCCTCGTCACGGAACTCCTCCGCAAGGCGTACGGCCAAATCGAAGCGGCGCTCGCCCTCACGCACCTCGCCCACCTTGCGCACGCCCATGGCCTCCACGACGTCGAGCACCGCGCGGGCCGGAATGCCGTAGCGGGAGATGGCTGCTCGGTCAACCTGCACCTCAAGCACCGGCTGACCTGTTACCTGCTCAAGAGTGACGTCGGCGGCACCGGGGAGAGTACGCGCCACCTTCTCAATCTCCTGGGCCTTGGCCTTCAGCACGTCCAAATCGTCCCCGAAGAGCTTGATGCCCAAGTCGCTCCGGACGCCGGCAATCATCTCGTTGACGCGCATCTCAATCGGCTGGAGGAAACTCATCCGCATGCCGGGCATGCCCTCGAGTTCTTCCTGCATGAGGTGCACGAGTTCCTCTTGCGTCCTGGCGCGCTTCCAGTCCTCGCGCGGCTTAAGGGTGACGAAAAGGTCGGACAGTTCGGGCCCCATCGGGTCGGTCGCCACCTCTGGGGTGCCAGTGCGCGTCCACACTCGTGCCACCTCGTCGGGGAAGCTCTCAAGGAGAGCTTTCTCTAGTTGGCCGCCGTAGCGCGCCGACTCAGTGAGGGACACCTCGGCAAGGCGCACCGTGTTCACGACGATGGTGCCCTCGGACAGCTTCGGCACGAATTCGCTGCCCAACTGTGTGGCGGAAAGGGCCGTTACCAGGAGGATACCCAGTGCTCCACCGAGGACGGCCTTCGGGTGCCCCGTCGCCCAATCGAGGACGGGCGTGTAGACGCGCTTGAGCCACCGCACCAAGCGCGGCTCATGGTGCGCTCCGTGCGCTACCTTCTTCAGGGCGAAGGAGGCCAACACGGGCATCACCGTCATGGACACCAGCACGCTGCCGAGCAGCGCGAAGATGATGGTGAGGGCCATCGGGCGGAACAGCTTTCCTTCCACACCCTCGAGGGCGAGGATGGGAAGGTAGACAATCATGATGATGAGCTCGCCGAAGAGGGTGGGCTTGCGCACCTCCACCGCGGCGTCGCGCACCACGTCGAGGATGCTGCGCCCCTTCGTGTCCTCGGCCAGGTGCTTCTCGGCGTTCTCCACCATAATGACGGACGAGTCGACGATAAGCCCGAAGTCGATGGCTCCGAGCGACATGAGCGTCCCTGCGATGCCGAAGCGCAGCATGGCGTTGGCGGCAAACAGCATGGAGAGTGGGATGGCGGAGGCCACGATGAGGCCTGCGCGCACGTTGCCGAGGAAGAGGAAGAGGACGGCGATGACGAGCAGCGCGCCTTCAAGAAGGCTCTTTTTCACCGTGTCCAGCACGTGGTCGACCAGCTCGGTGCGCTCGTAGACGGGCGTTACCTCCACGCCCTCAGGCAGACTCTTCTTCACCTCCTCAAGGCGTGTGGCGAGCGCCCGAGTCACGGTGTCGGAGTTTTCGCCCATCAGCATGAAGCCAAGGCCCAGAAGGGCCTCCCCTTCGCCGTCCGCAGTGACGACGGCGCGCCGTACCTCATGGCCCACCTCCACCCGGCCGATGTCACGCACCCGCACCGGAACGCCTTGGTGGGCCGCCAGCACGACGTCCGCGATGGACTCGCCACCCTCCAAGACGCCTACGCCAAGGACGAGACGGGCGGCACCGCCCCGCTCAAGGACGCCCCCGCCGACATTCGCGTTGTTGCGCTCGAGCGCTTCGTACACATCCCCGAGGGACAGGTCATACTTCTGCAGGCGGCGCGGCTCGACGACGATGTGCCACTGTTTCTCGTTGCCCCCCCAGGCATTCACCTCGGCGACGCCAGGGACGCTCCTCAGCTGTGGTGCAATCACCCAGTCATGCAGCGTGCGCAGTTCCTCAAGGGACTGTCCTTCGCCCTTCACCAGGTAGTGGAATACCTCGCCGAGGCCCGTGGCGACGGGCCCAAGGGAGGGTTTTTCGATGCCCTCGGGCACCTCGACGCGGCCCATGCGCTCGGCGACCTGCTGGCGCGCAAACCAGATGTCCGTCTCGTCGGAGAAGCGCAGCGTCACTTGGGAGAGGCCGAACTTGGAGATTGAGCGCATCTCCTCCAGGTGCGGCAGGCCAGCGAGCGCCTGCTCGAGGGGGACGGTGAGTTGCCTCTCCACCTCGACGGGAGAGAGAGCGGGAGCCACCGTGTTGACCGTCACCTGCGTGGGCGTGGTGTCGGGGTAAGCGTCGAGGGGAAGGGCTCGGAAGGAGATGGTGCCCGCGATGATGAGGGCGAGCACGCCCAGGAGCACCATGAAGCGGTGATGCAGGGACCAGTCGACGATGCGTGTCAGCATGTGCGTGCCTTTTCAGTCGTCCACGCAGCCGGCGCCGATGGAGTCTTTGAGGATTTCTGTCTTGAGGAGAAAGGCGCCCGTGGTGACAACCTCCACACCAGCCGTCAGTCCACTGAAGACGGGCACGGCCTCACCGACGGGGGCGCCGAGCTCCACCGCGACGGGCTTGAAGACCCCCGGCCCCAAGCGTACGAAGGCGAGCTTTCGCCCTTCGGCTTCCTGAATGGCGTCGCGTGGCAGCAAGACGGCCTCCCTCTCGCTCCCCGTCTGGATTCGGGCCCGCAGGTAGTGGCCCGCCTTCAGCGCACCGTCCGGGTTGGCCACGTCCACCCGCACCCGTACCGTACGCGTCTCTTTGTCGACCGAGGCGGCCACCCGGCTCACCTTGGCCTCCACAAGGGGGGTGCCCCTGCCGTCCAGGAAGAGGGTGACGGGTTGGCCGGGATGCACCTGTGAGGCAGCCTCCTCCGGCACGTCGAGAATGGCCCAAAGGGTGGTCATGTCCGCCACCTCGATGAGCGTCTCGTCGGGCGAGGCAGTCTTGCCGACTACCGCAGTGCGGGACACCACGATGCCCGCGAAGGGCGCCGTCAGCGTGTAGCGGCCCTCGCTGCCACCTGTGCCAGCGCCGGCGGCATTCAGGCTCGCCGTGGCGGCCTGGTACTCACCCTGGGCCTCCGCAAGGGCAGCTTGTGCCTCCTCCACCTCCCTGCGAGAGCTGATGCCCCGCGAGGCGAGCCCTTCCTCTCGCTGGAGGGCTGCGCGCGCCGTTTCCAGGCGCGCCCGGGCAGCGGACAGTTTGCCCTGCGACTCGCCCACCCCCGCGGACGTGAGTACCACCAGCGACTCGCCCGCCTTCACCCTGTCGCCGATGTCCACCTCCACCTTGGCGACGAGGGCCTCCCCGCGCGCGGACAGCTGCGCGAGGCGGTTGTGGTTGAAGTCCAGCTGCCCCACTACCTCGAGCGAGGGGGCGAAGGGCTGCGAGGCTGCGCGCGTTGTCTGCAGGCCGGCCTTCTTCTCAAGCTCGGGCGAAGAGAGCTTCACTTCCATGTCCGGCGGAGGGAAGACGGGAGGGGTGTGGCCTGCGGCCTTCACTACCTCAGGGTGGCAGTAGGGGCACACCGACTCGGGGAAGCCGTGCTCGCGGCAGAAGTCGCCTGCTTCGATGAACTTCGCGATGAGCTGCGGCTTGCACTTGGTGCACTTGGCCTCGGGGACGCCGTGCTCTCCACACCACGCCTCCTGTGGAACAGTTGCATGAGCCTCTCCGGCCTCGGGGCCTTGCGTGGAGGCGAAAGTGAGACTGGGGTTGCACTTGAAGCAGTGGGACTCCGGGACGTCGTGCGAGCTGCACCAGTCACCTTTCTCCTTGAAGACCTCCGAAAGCTCCGGGCTGCACTGCGTGCACAACTCCGCCGGCACCCCGTGCTGGCACAGCTTGGGGCCCGCGGCAGTAGGGGAAGAAGGGGCGGGCTTCGCCTCTCGGGTGGCAACTGCCGTGGTGGCCTGCGTCTGCGGCGTGCGCGCCTCGGCCTTGGCGTCTGGGGCCGGTGCCTCTGCCTTTGTGCAGCCAGTTGCAAGCGAAAGGAAGAAGAGGGCAGCGCACACCAGGTGCATGCGCGGGGGCTTCACTTGACGCCCTCCTTCGCAAGCTTCGAGTTGCACACGGCGCACTGAGACTCAGGACGCCGGTGCTCCTCACACCAGTCGCCCTTTGCCTTGAAGACGGCCTCAAGCTTCGGGTTGCAGCGCGTGCATAGGGACTTCTTCACTCCGTGCTCGCACTTGACTGGGGCAGCAGGCTTTGTCTGGGCGGGGGCTTCTTCGGCAAAAACTGGGAAGGCTGCGGAGGCAAGCGCGAAGAGGGCAGCAAACGCCAGCGAGCGGGGCATGGACATGGGGCGACGACTCCGGCCATGGGCCACCGCGGGGACAGCCCCGCGAGCGGGCCCACAGCTTGGACGTGAAGCGTGGTTGGACGGTGCGCGATGTGGCAGTCCGTGTCAGCACGGACTGCGCTCGCGTGGCGAAGGGAAGGTGCGTCTGAGTCAAACCGCCGTGAGGTGCCGGCCTTGGGGCACACCTCTCCCGTGGGCGTCGGGTGCTACGCCCTGGGAGGCTGGAAGAGCCCTTCAGCTACAGGGGGGGCAGGCGCGTGCGGCACTAGCACCAGCATTTCGGACACCGGGCGCGCCTCCACGAGGAGAGGCTGCGCAGCAGGCGCGACAACGGGGGGGCATTTGGCACACGGGCCAACAGCGCAACCCGGCGGGCACTGCTTGTCCCCGAGAGACCCAGCGCATTCTTCACTACACTCTGGCTCCTCAAAGCCAAGCGCGGCCAGCGCATAGCGAGGGGCACCGGAGTAGACGAGAGCGAGAAGCACCACCAAGAGGGCTCGGCTCAGGGAGAGGGCGCGTTGGAGGCGAAGGGTACCCTTCATGCGGCCTCCCTGCCCTCAAGCTGCCTGACGGCGTCGTGAATGAGCCCCTTCGCCCAGGTGCTGGCGAGGGAGTAATACACGAGCTTGCCAGCGGCCCGGTACTTCACCAGTCCCATGTGTCGCAGTTGCTGAAGCTGCCGCGAGGTGGTGGCCATGGAGCGCCCAACCAAGTGGGCCAAGTCGCAGACGCAGAGCTCTGAGAGTGAGAGCGCATGGAGTAGCCGCAGACGGGTCGGGTCTGCAAAGGCGCCGAGTAGTTCCGCCGCCTGCTGGGCCGCGTCGGCGCTCAGCATTCGAGGTTGGACAGCCGCCACCTTCGCCTCGTCGACGTAGTCCACCTGACAGGCGTCGGCGGAGAGCGGAGTCGTCTCCTGGGGGGCTTGTGGTCGCCTCATCTTCACGTTTGCGTATATAAGCAAGTGACGCACTCGGGTCAACCCTCCAACGCGCCTTGTGTCGCCTGCCCTCACCTCCGGAGTACGGGGAGCGTCGTGCAGTGCAGCCTGCTCCATGCGGAGAGAATCGCCGCGGCCCTGAGCCCTGCGCTGCCAGCAGTCGTCCGCTGCCCCCACGAGCCGCCGAGCACAAATGCATTGATGCCGAAGCCGCTAAGGAGGTGCGGGCTCGCGTTCGTCCAACCCCTGAAGACGAGAAGCCAGCAAGGACGAGACGAAGACTTGGAGTCCCCCGTTGAAGGCCAGCAGTGCGACCGGGTCCACGCTCAGGCTTCCTTGCTGCCTTGAAAGGGCTTGAGTAGCTGCGCCCAGTAGCCCACCGGGAAACCCGGCTCCTTGGCGATGCCGAGTTCATCCGAAGAGAAGCGCTTTTCGGGCGTGTAAGCCCACGTGCCAAGCAGGTAGTCCCAGATGTTGGTGAATAGACCGAAGTTGACGTCACCGACGCCCGCCCACTTGAGGTGATGGAATCGGTGCCCTGCATTGAGGGCCAGCAGGTACTTCAGCGGTCCCACCGTGTAGTCCGCGTTCGAGTGCTGCATGAGGAGCTGCACGCACGAGAGTGCGGCGAGCGCTGAGGCGATGCTTGAGGGAAGCCCGATGAGAAGTAGTGGCGCCACCCCCACTGTCATCTCCAACGCCTGGTGAAGAGGGTGCTTCATCAGTCCATTGAAGCCGTAGAAGCGCTTTACCGAGTGATGCACGGCGTGGAGTCGCCAGAGAGCGGGCGCGCGGTGGCTCAGCCAGTGCGTCAGGGTGACGCCGAGGTCGAACACCAGCACGGCGAGGAGTACCTGGAGAACGAACGGCCATTCATGTGGCCATGCGTCGCGCACGGTTACCACGCCTGAAAGAAGCGGCAGCGCGAGAATGGACAGGATATTGGAGGCTTCATTGACGACGAAGTGAACGAGGTCTCGCCCCACATCCCCGTGGGGGCGGTTCCAGTCTGGCTCGTAGGGGATGGCGCGCTCAGCGAGGAAGGACACTCCGATGGCTGCCATGAGGAGTCCGCCAAGCCACAGTTTCGAGGCGCCGCCGTGGAGAAGGGCAAGGGCTGCGCCGTTGACACCGAGGAGCATGAAGAGCGGGTACCCCATGCGCAGTGCCTGGCGTGCCAGACGCGTTGGAGGGGCTTCAAGAGAAGTTGTCAGCATGGGAGGAGGGTGGCATCGCCGCACCGCCGCTGACTTGGAAGAACTGGCTACTTCGCTGGTGCGAACGGCTGCTCGCTGACCCACTCGATGCCCCGCGCCACCTCCGAGGGGGCAAGACCGAACATTCGCCGGAACGCATTGCTGAGGTGCGAGCTGTCCGTGAAGCCCGCGACGTGAGCGGCTTGGGTGAGAGTCGCGCCATCCTGGAAGGCTTCTGTCGCCCGACGGAGGCGAAGCCAAAGGATGTAGGGACGCAGCGGGATGCCAATGCTGGTTGAGAAAAGATGACCTAAGCGCCCAGCGGACAGCCCTACCTCCTGTGCGAGCGCGCGCTGGCTCACATCTCCCGCTTCGATGCGCCCCGGGAGGAGCGTAACGAGGCGCTTTATCGCAGGGTGCACCGCGCCGGGGGAGATTGCCTCGCCTACCAATCGCATCAGCGACTCTTCCACAAGTCGCACCCAGTCATCCGCACTCACCAGCTCGGCTGGGTGCGGCACACGAAGTAGAGGCGTCCCCGCATGAACCCACTCTGCTGAAGCCGTGCCCACCTCAAGCTGTCGTAACCTGCGGCCGACGAGACCGTCCGGGTCCACGAATACGAGCGACGCACGTGCTGCACCGTGCTCAATGCGATGAGCGGTGTCCGGAGGAATGACGGCCACCGTCCCCTCAGCTCGGCGTCCGCGCGCATCTACGAGCGCGAGCAGTCCCTCAGTGGCGCGCACGAGCTGGAACGCGTGGTGCGAATGCTCTTGAGTTGGGCCAACGGCCCCCAGGTACGCGAGCCAGCGCGGGCCTACCATCGCGCGCCCTAGCCATCTCTGTTCTCGAGGCACTCCCTCCTTTTACCAGGATTGGAGTTCCAGGACAGGATGTGCGCGTTTGAGGCTACCTGCGATGGGCTCCGGGGCTGACTGCGGCGCACCAGGAACATGGGCAAGGATAACTGCTCACCCCGTTTGGCGTCCGGGACAAGTCCGGACCGTACCCTGGTTATTCTGCGGCCGGTTTCGTTGGCACAACTACTCCCCGGCCCGTGTGTTCCCCGCTCACTCGTCGTGACGCACCCATGACACAGCGACCGAGGTTGGCCACACTCAACCCACTGGACGTGGCCACCTCTTTGGTGGAGCCGCCTTGGAGTGGAGCGCGCCAAGAGGCTCATTTCTTGGGCAGGGCAGCCCGCCAATAGCGAAAAGCGGGCGTCGCGGTAACCAGCAGGTGGCAAGCGGCCTGCCATAATGGTCGAGGAGATTATACCTGTTGGGTTGCATTTGTGGGAGCGGGCGGGGATTTCTCGCTGAAGGAACTTGCCGCACGGGGGCGAGCGTAGCTGTGCTGCGGCCCTCCATGTCCGACTTCCGCGAGGCCCTTGAATCGATTTCGGAAGCCGAATGCTCCGAGCATCCAGGCTTCTCTGCCGCCCTTGCCTGTACTCGTTGCGGCACCTTCACCTGTGCCTTCTGTGCCGCGTCGGGGGCGGGCCTGTGTTTCCGGTGCCTTCATGCGGCTCCGGAGCTGGCGACGTGCTGGGCCCGGCTCGCGGCATGCCTTGTCGATGGGGCAGCGCTCCTGCTTCCGTCTCTGTTCCTGGGCGTGCTTCGGTGCCTGGCCATTCCGGGCGAAGCGGCGATGAAGGCTCCAGCCGTCTACACTCCGGCGCTCCTCGTGTTGCTCGTGCAGGCGAGCCTGATTCGAGGCACTGGCGCGAGCCTCGGCAAGCGGCTCTTGGGAATTCGAGTCGTCCGAGGAGACGGACTTCCGGCGGAGGTGTGGCGCATTGCCCTGCTGCGGAATGCGCTCCCGATGGCGCTGTGCGGTTACTGCGCCTGGTTCGGCCTCGTGGATGCGCTCTTCATTGTCGGAGAGGAGCGGCGATGTCTTCACGACTGGGTGGCCGGCACGCGCGTTGTGAAGGCCCTCGGGCGCGGCACTCGGTTGCTGGGTGGTGCGTGACTGGCTGGAGCGTTGGTTTCGAAGTCCCTTCACCGAGGGGGGAGAATGAGAGGCGATGACATGGAGGGAGTTGTAAAGTCCGGGCGCCCCGGGTGGTTGGCCGGGCTCGTGTGTGCGGTGGTGGCGCTGGCGCTGGGGTGTGCCCGGCAGACGTGGACGCGGGACAACGTCATGACGTGGGAGGGGTGCTGCGAGGGCACTGACGCGTGCCTTGCGCTGCTGCAGGAAACCCACGGCCCCGACACCGGGGAGAAGTGGCCAGCACCGGAGCAGGCGTGTGCCGCCTGGAAGTTGGGGCGCGCGGGGGTGGAGGGCGTCCCCCGGTTGGTTTCGCTGCTTGAGCACCCGGAGCGCCGCGTCCGCGGCGGTGCGGTACAGGCACTGGCGAACATGGGGGAGAATGCCAAGAGCGCCTTGCCCGCTCTGCTTGATGCATATGAGCGGGAGCCCCGTGGGATGGCCCTGCACGCGCTCTCCTCCCTCGATGACGAGCGAGCAGCTCCAGCCATTCTGCGTCACCTCCTGGAGTCGCCCACGTCGACGCTGGAGCACCTCGGCCCGACGTTGGCCCCGGTGCTGGTGGGGGTGCTGGAGAATCCTGAGTCGAGCTGGGAGGCGCTGGTGCTGGTGCGCCACGTGCTCACCCGGCGCGGCTCCATGTACACGGAGACTTTCGTCCCGCGCCTGCGGACGCTCCTCGCGAGGGAGCTGGCGGAGCCCACTCTCCGGCGCCCACCCGGGATGTCCTGCCCGGCGGCCCCCGCGCCAGGCTGCGAGGCGGTTTTTGACGGGTGCACCCCGCGCGCGGCCTACGTGGCTTCGGTGTTGGCGGCCTACGGGCGCCAAGGGGAGAAGGCCGCGCCCGAGGTGCTGCAGGCGCTACAGCGGGGGGACGTGCGCCTCACACCCGTGGCGCTGCAGGCGCTGGTGGCCTTCGGGAGTCCTGCTGCGGTGCCGGGCGTCCTTGAGCAGCTCGCCGCGCCTGAATGCCGTGCCCGGGCCCTCACGAGCCTTGCGTCCCTGGGGCCCGTGGCGCGGCCAGCCGCGACAGAGCCGCTGCTGCGGCTGCTGGCCACGGGGGGCGAAGGGTGGGAGCGCGCGCGGGCAGCGGAGGCCCTTGGGCGCGTCGGAGATTCAGCCGCTCTCGATGCGTTGCGCCAGGCGGTCGACGCGCCGCACAGCGAAGTCCAGGCCGCGGCGGTTGATGCGCTGGGCAGCTACTCCTTCCAGGCGCATGCGGAGGAGCTGAAGCCGCTGCTGCAGCAGGTGGTGGCGGCACACGCCTCTCCAGTGGCGCGGATCCACGCGAGGTTGGCCCTGGAATGGCGCTCCGACCAGGAGGTGCGGCCGGCGGACTCCATCGACTGCGCCCGCCTCATTCCAGGACGAAGCGGGGAGTGGACGGTGTGCGAGGACGGGCACACCTCCGTCCAGTTGCACTGGGACAAGCCGAAGGCGCCCCCACAAGGGAGTCCCTGTGCAGCCGTGCCTGGGGGGGATTCAGCGTCCGTCCTCGAAGCCATGGGAGAGGCTTGTCTCGTCGGATGGGACGACGGGGAGTTTGGGGGCGCCCTGGGGGTGTATGAGGCCGGGCGGATGACGGTGCTGGAGGAGCCCCAGGCCAACCCCCTGCAAGTCGTGCGGATGCACGGCACCCTCGTGGTGCTGGAGGGGCTGGCGCACCTGCTTGGCGGTGCAGGGCGTCTGGTGCGTGTCGACGCGTCCGAGGGGCGGTGGCGGGCCACGCCTTGGGTGACGCTCCCGGGGGCGCCCATGGCATACGCGCTGGACGACGCGGGAGACCTCGTGGTGGGGACGACGGACCAGCGACTCGACGCAGTCGTATGTGGCCCGGCTGGGGCCCTTGCACCCGCCCACGTGGTGCGCATCACGAGGGACGGGCGCCTTGCCCCCGTCGGACCGAAGGGCCAACCCTGACGCCACAGCGCGGGAATGGGGGCCCCTCCTGGGGCAGGAGGGGGCCTGGCACGGGCAGGGGCGCTTCAGGCGCGCCGCGTCCGCGAGCGGAACTCGCTGGCCCAGCGCTGGGCGGTGGCCTTGGCGCGCTCGCCCTCCGAGTCGAGGTGACTCGCTTCTGGTTTCCCGGCAGGCGCTGGCGCCCCAGGGCCGGAGGAGCCGTCCGCCCCCATTGCCCCCTTCTTCCGCACCCACATGCGAGGGGACGGGCTGACGGCGGGGGCTGGCGTCGCAGGCGCGGCATCAGCCTTGGGCCTGCGCCCGCGCGGGAGAATGATTTCGGGGACGCTGTGGGGCGCGGCGCCTTCCACCCACGCGGTGTGCAGGCGGCCCGTGGCCAACATGAGGCGCCGCTTCTGGTAGTGCGCCCCGCAGTAACCCTGGCTGCGGTGGGGGCGCTTGCAGCCGATGACGGCGCAGGCCCTGGCCGTAGGCGCGGGAGGAGGCGGCGGGGGCAGGCGCTGCGGTTGCGCGGGGGGCGGAGGCCTCGCGTCGTGGACGGGGCGCTGGCGCGACACTTCCTGTTGGGGCCCCGGGACGAGGCGCTTCGCCACCCCGGCCAGTCTCGCGACGAGGCTGGCGAGTGGGCGCGCCAGCTCCTCATCAAGGGCGGTGCGGAAGGACGCCTCAAGAGATGTCGCGAACTTCGGAGCGGACGGGCGGAGGAGCTCCCTCGCGGAAGAGGATGAACCGTGAACCTGCGAAACAGGACGGCGTGGTTTTTTATGCATGTGAGCCTTTGCTCGCCTTGCTGTGTATTCGGGGCGAGTGCGCGTTGAGGCGCCGGGTGATGATTACCATTCTCGGGGCACGTGTCGTAGTCGAGCAATGCCTGGGTGGAAAAAGGAGTGCCCGCCTCTGCCAATCATACGGGGCGACCTCGTGGGAATGGTTGCTGGCCTGAGCCACCCGGCGGGCTGGCATGTCGCGTGCTGTGGAGTATGCGGATGACGATGAACGAGCGGCACGCCCTCGCGGTAGAGCTGGGGCGAGTAGAAGTGGCGTTGCAGCGGGCGTACGCGGCGATGGACGGCAGTGTCGAATCGCGGACGCGGCTCGCCAGGGCGAAGGAAGAGTACCGACGAGCAGAGGCTGCGGCGTTGCATGCGCTAGGCGCCGAGGACGCCTTGGAGCTTGTGGAGACGACAGACTCGCCGTGCGCCCACACACCGGAGCAGGAAGCACTGCGGGCGTCGGTTGCTCGCGGCGAGAGAGAACTGCCCCTCCGCAGTGGCGAGTGCCACGCATGAGGGGCGCACCTCCCTGATGTGCGTGAAACATCAGGTGAAACAGGATGCTTCGGCAAGCGGATAAGGCCGGGCTGCATGGGCATGCCCTGAGAGGCATGCCATGCCTGCCTGGCTCACTTCCGCGTCGCCAAGCCCGTGCGGAGCATCTCGTCCACGAGGGACGCGGCCTTCTCCTCGTCGGTTTCACCTTGCACGCGCAGCGCGACAGACTCGAATCGCAGGGCATTGGCTACCACCCAGTCAACGTACTCGCCCAAGGACAAGCGCTCCACACCGAAGGCGATGTCCTGCATTCCCTTCACGATTTGGACGGCAGTGCCCTGAAGGACGCGCTCGTCGCGCATGACGATTACCATGGCTTCCTCTCCTGTAGGTGTTGACGCCAGCAACCGGACTCAATGATGGGGCGGCCGGCCAACCGCCCCTTGGGAAACAGGTATGCCTCGACGCGGCCGGCACCGTCGAGGGCAATGGACGTGCGCTCGTAGAAGCGAGGATGGCCCTCGAGCCTGTCGAGCGCCGCCAGCATGAGAGCGTCGACTTCGTACACCTCGCCCTCGACGGCGTGCTTGCCCCTGGAGGCGAGGGCAGGGAAGGGCCCGTAGTCGTAGAGGGTGAAGCGGGGCTGCGTCCGCGCTGGGCCGATGAGGCGTGCGCCGCGCAGGAGGCGGTGGTTGGGCTCGCCGGACAGCAGCGTTCCGTAGACGAAGACGCGCGTCGAAGTTGAAGCGCGCTTCACGCCGCACCTCCCAGGGCGCCTGCGAGCGCGGCGCGGTTGAAGCCCAGGCGCCCGTAGGCGTGCCAGAGGACGCGGAAGTAGCGGCCAGCGGGGGGCCAGGACTCGAAGTCTGCTTCGGGCTGGAGATACACCAGTGCGCGGCGGCGCAGGCCGGCCCTGTCCGTCACCAGTCGGGTGGCGCGCCGGTACGCGAGGGGGTGCCCCTCGAAGGCGTCGAGGGCGCGCACGTCCTCGGGAGTGAGGCGGTACAGCAGTCCTTCGACGTGGGCTCCGCGCACGCGCTGGAGACTGGCGACGGCGCCACCCCAGCGGCGGCTGTAGCCGCCAAACACCAGGGTGTGGCCGGGAAGGGTGGCCCGCGCTTCGACGGTGGCGCTGGGGCAGCGCGCGCGCATTTGGGCCCTGTCGAGGTTGGAGCCGTAGGCGAAGTAGAGCATAGGATTCTCGCGTTGAGGGCGGGCGCGCGGCCCGCCGTTGTCAGTGCCGACCAGGGCCCCGAAGGGCCCTGGCGTGAAGGCCGCTTCAGGCGGCGAGGGCTTCGTGCGCGTTGCCCTGGGCGCTCCCGCTGCCGCCCTGCGCGTCCTCGCTGCCAGGGGTGCCGTCCCCACCCGGGCCGCGCCTGTCGCGGCGCTGGCCCTTCCAGGCGGCGCTGCCCTCCAGGTGCTTGAGGAGGTGGAGGCGGGCCGTCTTGAACTCCTCGCCGATGAGGCCGAGATGGAGGAGGAACACCCGGAAGTCATACTTGGCGGTGGCGGGGTTGAAGTCGCGGCGCTTGCTGGAGGCGGCCTTCGAGGCCAGGGCGCGGGCGGCCAGGGCCAACACCAGTTGGACGTAGGCCTTCACCTCGCCCGCGTGGACCGAGCCGTTGAAGTAGCGGAATTCAATCGTGCCCCGGAAGAAGAGGCTGTTGAGGTTGAGGCCGTGGTAGCGGCTGGAGTCGTAGCGCTGCGGGGCGAGGTTGCGGCGTCCGTACCAAGCCTCATTCACGTCCTGGAGGGTGCGCGGGCGCCGGGCCTCCAGCCGCTGGAGGAAGGCCCCGTCGATGGGCTTGCAGAAGCGGTTCAGCCGCGCGGCGCTCACCCCGAGGGCGGTCTCCAGGAGGCGCTCCTGCTTGTGAATCATCTTCACGAGGTTGGTGACGCTCTGGGCCTCGAATCGGCTGCCGTCGACGTGGATGTGGATGCCGGTGGAGGCGTCGGCGCGAGCGCCGGCCTCGCGTGCGGCGCGCACCACCTGCTGTAAGGCGTCCATGTCCTGGTAGGTGAGGATGGGGGAGACGATTTCGCCGCTGTACTCGCCCCCGCTCAGCGAGCCGTCCGGCACCACCTTCCAGGCGCGGCCCTGGGGGTCCGTCACCTGCCAGCCCCGGTAGTCGCCGGAAACGTGCCCGCCCACCGCGCCCTGAATCGCGTGGGCCAGTTTCTGGCGGCTGGCGCCAACCGTTTCAATCTCAATTCCAAACCGGAGCGTCTTCATGGAGTTTGCCTCTCGCGTTCGCGCGGGGCTGTGGCGCCCGTCGCGAAACACATACACGCTCTTGTGCGCGAATGAGGCAAGTCCTCTTCGACGTCTGGTTGGGTGGGTTTCGGGTGTCTGGGATAGTTGCGAGAATTCGCGGGTTTTCGCGCCGGGCGCCTGTGAATGGGTGCGGCCAGTCTGCCTGGATTGGCGGCGGTAGGCGGAATTCCAGCGTGTGTGATTGTCTCGCCGGCAGGGCGTTGGGGATTGGCGGCATACCCCGGAGCGGACTGCCACTGCCTCGCCCGCTGATTCAGCCGGAAGAGCCTCTCACCTGCGCAGGGCTCCTGGCGTGCGCGCGCCGCATGCCGAGGGGCTCAGGAGGGGTCAGCCCACGAGGCTCTTGAGCATCGCCATCGCCCGCTCCGCTTCCTCCGGTGTTCCCTCTGCAAGCTCCACGTACACGAAGCCCCCGGAGTACATGAGTATGTCTGGGATCAGCTCAATGCGTACATTCCAGCACTCTCGCTCCGAGGTTGCCATCTCAACATCGGCGTAGAGGCGATGGAGGGCGGCGTTCAGCGTGCGCTGGCGTATCTCCCTCGGGAATCGCACCTCGATGTACGGCTGGGGAATCCCATAGCGCGCGGTGCGCTGTCCCACCATCATCAGTTGCTGGCTCGTCGTGGCCATCGTTATCCTCGCGTTTCGTAGGGATGTCGCCCCGTTGCGAAAGACATACGCGCTCTTGTTGATGCGTTATGCAAGTCGAGTCTTGAGGTGCGGCGCCTGTAGGCAGTGCGTCCGCGAGCATGGACGGCTTTCGTATGGCCGGGAACCCGCGCGGTGCTGCGGCGCGGATTCCCGCCGTCCTCTCCTTCAGCCCAGCAGTATGTTGAGGAGCGCCATGCCCCGCATGGCCTCGGCCTCGTCGCCTTCGGCCAGCTCCAGGTAGATGCGGCCGTGGTTCGGCTCCGAGAGGCGCTCGGACTGCACAATCCACCGCTCGCTGTTGGGGGTGTTCAGCTCCAGGCTGGCGGCGAAGGTGTGGAGCAGCGCGCTCACCTGCCGGTGGGTGGCGCCGGGCTGAAGGAAGATGTCCAGTTGCGGCTGGGCCGTGCCGTACCGGCTCTTGCCGAGGGTCAGCGTCAATACGGTGTTGCTGAAATCAACAACCTTGACCGGGACGATGAAGGTAGGGATGGCCGTGGCGCTCATAGTCGATATTCCTGCGGAGTCGCGCGGTGCTTTGTTGCCCGTCGCGAAAGGCATACACGCTCTTGTGGGTGAGCGTATCAAGTCTACTCTGCTGTCTTTGGGATGTATGTGCTGTCCGGGGCGTTGGCGTTCGGGCCGGGACGCTGTTCCTGATGGAGCACGTGGCTGGCGGTGAGGCAGGGCGTGTGCGCTCGGGCCCTATTTCGGCCTGCTCGCGTGGCTTGCCGGACGCGCCTGTCGCAGCCCGGCAAGGCCCTCGAATGGAGAGGGGCTGCGGCTAGGGCGCCCTCTTGGAGGCAGGGGCGGGCTTCGTGCCCTCCCGCTCGGCTTGAATCTTCATCAGCTTGTCGATGATCTCCGACTTCCTGGTTTCCCCCAGGTAGGGGAAACTGTTTCCGGTGTCGATGACATAGCGGCGCAGTTTCTTGACGGTCATTGCTTCCAATTCGCTGCGTGTCTTCATGTTGTTCCCTTGGGGGACTGCGTTGAAAGAGGGGCCGGTCGAAGGTCTCGGGCGGTGTTCCACTTCACGGCGATGTTGGCGCCCGCCTCGCGTGTGGACGGCGGGGCGGAGCGCGTCCGGGTTGGGGGCCTCTCGGCCTATTCGTTGTCCTGCTGGGGCGAGTGGGTACGGGCCTCACTCCTCCTCTTTTGGGGCGAAGCGCGCGGCGGCTTCGGTGGCGCCCATGGCCGTGAGTTCTCGGTGGACCGCGCGCTTGAAGAAACGAGTCCGGCTCGGGATGCCCGCGTCGCGCCAGGCCTTGTCCAGGACCGCCAAGTCCTCCGCGTCGAAGGAGAGGGGGATGACGCGCTTGCCGTCCTCGCCCACCTTCACCTCGCGCTCGGGACGGGGGCCCACCGGCACGCGCCCGGCCTCCGCCTCCCGAATCTTCCACTTGAGGTAGGGGATGTCGCTGCTGCCTGTCGGGCGTCCCACGACTTCGCGGTACTTCGCCTGCACCTCCTCGAGCGACATGTTGGCGAAGCGCCCGCGTCGGGGGGCCGGCTGCGTGCCCTCGGACGGGGTGTCGGCCCGTGCGGCAGGCGCCGGAGGCGCGCTGGGGGTGGCGGCCGTCGCCCGGTGGGTGGGGCTTCTCCGCTTCTTCGCGGCGAGTGCCTCCTCGATGCGGCGGATGAGGTGCGTCCTGTTGGGGCTGCGCGTCTCCTCGCCCACGACTTCGCGGTACCGGGCGCGCAGCTCCGTCAGGTTCATGGACTCCAGCATCTTCGTCTTCGTCGTCTTCGTCGTCTTCGGTGCGGCGTTGCGAGGCATGGTGGTGTTTTCCTTTCCGGGCCGTGGGTACACGTCTGCCGTTCACGGGGGCGGCCCGGCGGCCCTCGTGCGCGGCTGCCCCGCTGGGCGGGGCGTCGGTGGTGGTGGACTACTTGGTGGGTGTGTTGCTGGCGTCGCGCTTGCCGGCTTGGTAGGCCGCTTCGAGGGCGTCCCTCAGTTGCCATACCGCCACTTCGTAAATGTCGAGGCTGTCGCTATTGCGTGTCTTCAGTGTTTCAATGTTCATCTCCTCGCGCGCAACGCGTTCGAGGGTTTCTGCGGGCGCCCGGGCGGGCTTCGAGGGGCTGCTGGAGCGGGGCTTGATGGGTGTCATTGTTTCGTCCTCCCTGCGCGCCTTGGGCAGGCGCGTGTGAGGCATATGCGCTCTGGTTCGCGCGCATGGCAAGTCATTGAGCGCTGGGTTTGGGAGAGGGCCCGAGGTGCTACGGGGTGACGGCGGGAGTGTTGCCGGCGTCGCGCTTACCGGCTTGGTACGCCGCTTCGAGCGCAGCCTTCACTCCCCAAACCGACACGTTGTGGAAGTCGAGGCTGTCGCTCCATCGCTTCTCTAGTGTTTCGATGTCCATTTCCTCGCGCGCAATGCGCTCGAGGGTCTCTGCGGGCGCCTGGGCGGGCTTCGAGGCGTTGGCGGGGCCGGGCTTGCGGGGTGTCATTGTTTTGTCCTTTCGTGCGCCTTGGGCGTCGCGCGTGAGACATACGCGCTCTGTTTCGCGCGCATGGCAAGTCATTGTGCGCTGGGCTTTTGCAGATGCGCGAAGCACTCCAGGTCGATGGCGCGCGGGTCGACATGCACGAAGGAGGTGGTTCCGTCCGGGTGAATGGGAGCCGCGTCGATGCAGTCCTCGGCCGTTGCACCTCCGAGACGCGCCAGTTTTTCGTTGTCATTCACGTAGTAGTCGTCCGCGTCCGGGTTGGCGTCGGGGCGGAGGCCACCGCGCAGCACCGCGAAGATGCGGACCCTCTGCCCCCGGAGCCCGGGGATTTCATTGCCGATGTAGGTGGTGTCAGTGCCGATAAACATGCGTGTCTCCCTGTCGCGCAGTGGGCAGCGCGTGAAGACATACACGCTCTGTCTTGGGGACATAGCAAGTCGAGGAACGAGGGATTCGCGACGCCCCGGGGCATCGCGGCGCGAGGGGCTGTTTTACTGACGGTGTATGTCTATTGGCTGGGCTCTTCAGGGGCGCGGGGCTCCTCGTTGGCGGGCACCGCGATGCGCAAGCCCTGCGGAAACCAGCGCTCGCGAGCCTCCTGCGACAGGGGATGCACGGCCACCTTTCTGGCGCCGCCCCCCTTGGGCTTGAGCACCGTATGCAGGCGTCCGCGCTGGACGAGCTCTGCGTGGACATGGCCGACGAGGAGTCGGTGCAGGTGTCCGAAGCTCCCTGGCGCCGGATGCGCCGGCTCGCTCTCGGAGGCGCGGATGAGAAATTCGGTGGAGCGGCAGGCGGGACAGGGAGGGAGCTGGACGAGGCTGTCGTCCACGTCCTCCCGACGGGCGACGCCGACCTCGAGGGTGTCGAGGGAGAGGCGATTGCCGCTGCCGCACCGGGCGCAGCGCTGAAGTACGTCCTCGGTGGTGACTTCGTGAATGGCCATGGGGGCGCCCTTACGCGACAGCGGTGTACGAGCCGAACCAGTACGTCGCGGCGAGGCCTGGAAGGTTTTGGTGGCTGTAGAAGGCGAAGCCGTCTCTATCCGGCACCATGACGGTGGGATTGCCGACGAAGCTTCCGGAGAAGGCGTAGGGGCTGAGGGTGATGGAGGAGGGCGCGGAGGGGAAGCGACTGCGGAACGTCACCGAGCCTCCCCCGGACAGGTTGTCGTGCGCGGCGGTGTCGCTATTGCTGTACTGGAGGCCGAGCCGGCCCACCTCGCGCACGCTGCCCGCCAGCTCGAAGGAGGTGTTGTTGGCGGTGCTACTCAGGGGGAGTCGCAAGGTGCGCGTCCAGGAGGCGAAGGTGGCGGTGAGGCTGGCGTCATGGAGGAACTCCACCTCGTTGCGCGAGAGGCGGAAGCCGGCGGCAGCCGCGCCGGTGGTGTCCCGGGCCCAGGCGCTCCCATTCCAGGCGGCGTTGAGCGTGAACCACACCGAGTCGCTGTCGGCGTAGAGGCGCAGCCGCGCGGCGACGCCGCCCGCGCCCTGGGCGTCGAGAAGAAGGACGCGGCCGGCGCCGAGGACGGGCTGGAGGATGGCCTTGTGCTGGCCCGCCGCCGTCTCGTTGCCGCGGAAGTGCCCTCCGCTGAAGGCCGAGAGGACTTCCGCGAGGGCCGCTTCGACGGTGCCTGCCGTCAGCAGGTTGCCAGCATCCGCGACGGAGACGGCGGAGGCTGCATGCGCATCGGCGGGCTGGGTGACGTGCCCGTTGAGGAAGCCCAGCAGCGCGGCCACCTGCTGCCGCAGACTGCTGGCAGGGAGGGAGTGGGGCGTCCCGGCCAGCGCGTCTCCTCCGACACGAGAGGCGCCGGGGCTGTTTGCCGTCGTCTCGCCGAGGCGGGTGACGACCTCCTGGAGCTGGGCCTGCACGCTGGTGCTGCTGACGTAGCCGTGGGGTGTGGCGCCAATGGCGCTGGCGTGGTGGGCGCCGGTGGCCGCGCCCTGGTGGGCGTTGAGGAAGCCCAGCAGCGAGGAGAGCTGCACGTCCACGGTGCCCGCCGGAAGGAGGTTGGGTGTGCCGGGCACCGCGTCCGCGCCCACGCGGGAGGCGCCCGGTGTGCCAGCGGCGGCCGAGGAGAGCTTCTCGACGACTTCGTCCACGGCCTCCTGCACGGTGGTGGAGGTGAGAAAGCCGTAGGGAGCGTAGTCAACGGCACCGGCCTCATGCCTCCGGGTGTCGCCGGAGTAGTGCCCGGCGAACTCGCCGTCCACCGAGTCCAACGTCGCCTGCACCGTGTCCGCGCTGGGGCTCAGGACGTCCCAGGTGCCGCTCTCCACGGCCACGGAGGTTCCCCGGGCGAAGATGAAGGCCTGGCGGCGAGAGGTGTCCAAGTCCGCGGCGAGAATTTGCGTCTGCCCCGGGCGGCGCCGGACGTCACACAACAGCAGTTCGTCGGGTTGGAGGGCTGGCTTGGGCGCTTGGCCGGCAGGGCCCTCCGGCGCCTGGCGCACGACCAGCTCGAAGGACTCGTCGCGGCGGAAGTATACCTGCTGGGAGTTGCCGTCCGTGCGCGGCTCGGACAGCAGGCGGGTGAAGCGCAGGAAGACGCCCAGCCACCTCTCGCTGCCGGAGGTGGAGACGTCGGTGGGGATGCCGGAGACGTCCATGGCGCAGTCCACCGTCTGCCCGGTGCCGAAGAAGATGCGCTGGCCGAGGTTGTCGTAGGCGCGGCCCGGGGCCGTCAGGTCGACGGAGAGGTTGGGCACGGGGGAGTGCGGCGCGGGCACTGCCCCAGAGATGACACCGTGGACGCCCAAGTCCGAGGCGAGGTTTCGGTCCGCCTGTTCCAACTGCGCGAAGGCCAAATCCAGCTCGGCCTCGCTGACACGTTGCCTGAAGAAAAAATCCAGCCGGTTGCTCATGCCTGTGCCCTCCAGAGGAAGGCAAAGGCAGGGCGCGAGAAATCGGGGACATGCAGGGCGGACGTCAGTGCAGCAACGTCGTCTCGCCCAACTCGCTGAGTCCCAGCTCCCAGTGCTCCGGGAGAATGGGCGGCAGGGGCTCCACCAGGTCCACAAAGTGGGTGTGGGCGGGCTTGAGGTACTCGACGAGGGTGCGCAGGCGCTGGCGCTCCGCGGGCGAGAGGAGACGCTCCACCTCGACGTTGAAGGCGTAGCGGGCGAAGCGCTCCGAGGGGCCCAGCACCCAGTCCACGCCCAGCTCGGACTCGCCCAGCACGAGGGTGTCCGAGGCGAAGGGGGAGATGGCCCGAACCTCGATGCCGAGGAAGAAGCGGATGGCGTTGCGCAGGCCCAGGGCCGTGCCCTTCTGTCGGTACATGTCCACGAGGACGGAGGCCAGCCGGCGCCGGGCGAGGACGTCCAACTCGAAGGCGAAGGGGTTTCCCAAGTCCTGGAGGATGGCGTCCAGGAATGCCCCCGGCGCGCGCTCCAAGTCGAAGACGTCGGGGAAGGCGTCCAAGTCAGAGAGGAGCAAGTCCGTCACCTCCTGGAGACAAGAGATGAAGCGGTGCAAGTCTCCCGTGACGTCGTCGCGACGGTTGTGGCGCGGCAGCATGTCCCAGAGCTGGAAGCTCCGGGAGGGCGGCCTGGCCGGCCGGAAGCCCGCGAAGGTGGCGCGGTGGTAGGGGGCGAGCACCAGGTTGCCGTGGGCGTCCGTCACGCCCTCCACGAGCACCTCGTACCCCACGTCCGGTGTCAGCTCCGTGTCGAGGGCGAGGTGGACGAGGGGGCCGTCCGCCGCGGCGCCAACGGAGGCCACCGGGACTGCGGGCGCGCCGCGAGCCGTGAAGGTGAAGCGCGCGGAGGGTGGCACCCGCACGTCCTCGTCGAAGGCCAGGCGCACCGACTTCGCTGCCAGGGCCTGCGCACCCACGAGACGGGGCGCCGTCCTGTCCTCCACGGTGAAGGTGTACGTCTCGTCGAGGAGGTGCGCGCCGCCGGACGTGGCCGAGACGACGCGTACGGAGACGGTGGCCTGGCTGACCAGCGGTACCGCTGGATGGAGAACCACACGCAGGGTGTCCGCCGTTTGCGTCACCTCCGCCAGCGGCCCCATGAAGGCGGGTTGTACCTCGACGCTGGCCCCGCCTTCGAAGGCGAGGAAGCCATCCACCCAGACGCGTGTTGCTGCCCGGGCAATGCCGTCCGTGCCGACGTCCACCAGTTCCAGCCCGAGTGTCGTGTCAATGGGGACATCCGCCTCCTCGGGGCCCGGGGCACGGTTGAGGAGGAGGGGACGGCGCGTCTCGGCGAAGAGGGAGACGGTGTCGACGTAGAGGGCGGGCAGCTCAACGGTGGCCATGGGGCTTCCTCACGGGGAAACGAGCTCCAGGCGGACGCCCACCGTGTGGACTCCGGAGAGCTTCGAGACGTTGGCGGCCAGGTCCGAGACGATGCGCTCGCGGCCCGGGCGCCCGAGAAACCGGGCGTACTTCACCCCGTCCACGACGAGGGACGCTTCCCAGGCCAGGCCCACCGGGGCGCCTGAAGGCACACGGAGGCGCAAGGCGGCGCGGACCAGGTCCACGCTGGTGACGTCCACGGCTTGCGTCACCTCGGCGAAGTCCCCAAGGGCCAGCTCGAAGCGGCGTCCCGGCTCCTCGTCGCCGAGCACGAAGAGGTACTCGCCCGAGGCGGGCGTGGCCCGCTGGGGCTGAATGCGGCCCTGCCCCAGGCCCAGGCGACTGGAGAAGGCGGTGAGGGCCATGTCTTCACACCTGACGGGACAGCTCGAGCGAGTCGAAGTAGGCCCGGCGCGTGACGTCCTTCACCGCGAAGCCGAAGCCGCCCCGGCCCGAGGTGAGGGGCTGACTGCCGGAGTTGATGCCGAGGGCGTCGTCGATGAAGTCGGCCATGCCCGGCACGGGCTGCCAGTCGGGAGGCGTGCCGAGCGGGTGCGCGGCCAAGTCATTCTGGAGGGCCTTGAGGACGACGTCACCGTTGGCGTTGACGATGACGTCCAGGCGCAGGTGCAGCCAGGTGCCCTGGGTGAAGCTGGCCGAGGACTTCAGGAGGACGCCGGGGCCGTCCGCGTCGGGAAGCCCGGTAGCCACCGCGCCCTTGCGGAGCACCACCCGGTGCGGCTCGTCGTCGGAGAGGCCCAGCAGGTAGGCGGAGTCGTTGACGGAGGTGCCCTGTCCGCACAGGAAGAGGAAGGGGGAGAAGCCGGTGGGGCCGCCACCGGGCCCTCGTTGGAGACAGCCTCGAATGCTGCCTCCCTTGGCCATGGGGGCGAAGTCAGGGAGGTTGGCGAAGAGGGCAACGGCGCCCTGGCCGGCCGACAACGAGTTGAAGGCGAAGAGGAAGTTGCCGCCGCCTGGGGGACGGGCAATGCCCGCCGTCACGCCCCTGTCCACGGTGGCGATGTCGAGTCCTTGATTGAGGTAGCTCCAGTCTGCGAGTGCCATGGTGTCCTCACTGCGTGGCGGCCAGCGGCCACCCGGTGTCGAAGTCCTCGGTGGGCTGAGTGGTGTTGAAGAGGGCCCCTTGCGCCGTCACGTCCTCCCAGCGCCAGGCGTAGCCCTCGTTGGTGTGCCAGCGCTGCTCGAAGTGCTCGTGCGGCGAGTCGCTGAAGAGGCCCTCCACGGAATCTGCGTCCGCCCAGTCCACGAGGAAGGCGCCCTGGCCCCACGTTTCGACGACGTTCCCCTCGAAGCGGTGCGGGACGAGCTGCGCGGGCGGCAGCTCGAAGAGGAAGCCGTCGTTGTCCCAGCCCCGAGAGAAGGCCTCGAAGCCCTCGCGCTGGCCGGAGAAGAAGGCGAGGGCCACAGGGACGTCGGAGAGGGCGGCGCGCCACGCGTACCAGCGCTCGAAGTCCTCGCAGGACTCCTCCGGCACACCGAAGCCCGCCAGGACTTCAAGGCGCGTCACCGACGTCAGCGTCCAGTGCGCAGCCTCGCCGGGCCGGGCGCCCGCGTCCTCGAAGCTGGGGTTGAGGAGCGCCATGTCAGAAGAGCCCTCCGGTGTCGCCATCCTGCAGGGTGACGCTGCCCAGCACCGGCAGCTCCCGCACCGTCAGCTTCACGTCCGCAGGCAGGCCGTTGAGTGTCAGGTCCATTCGCGCGTCGCCCAGTTTCCGGACGCCGGGCACGTCGCGGATGACGTTGAAGACGTCGGACCAGGCCACCTCTCCGGCGGGGGAGCCATGGGCGTCCTTGAGGTTGAAGCCGAAGTCGATGCGCGTGTTGGGCGTGCCATCCGGCTCGCTGACGCGGAAGTGGGCGGCGAGCGCCTGGCGGACGCGCGAGGCGACGTCCTGGGCCGAAGCGCCCTGGCGCAGGAAGAGGCGGGCGGAGACGTCCACGCGCCGGTACACCGGCTCCTGGACGCTCACCTGGAAGGTGAGGGTGCAGGGGTAGACTTCCGTCACCTGGCGAAGCACCTGGGCCTTGAGCGCGGGCGTAGGCACCCCGCCGCCTTGGGGCACCACGTAGAGGATGCCCGCGTTCTCCCCAATGGTGGCGTCTTCGTTGGACGTCAGCATGAGGGCGCGGGCCACGCTGGGCAGGCGCCGGGCGTTGATTTCGAAGTCCTCGCGGGAGACGGTGCGCGTCAGGGCCCGGAGGCTCTCAGGGGCGAGCAGCTTCGCGGAGGCCACAGTCTGCCTGTCCGCGCCACCCGAGGCGGGGGCGGGGTTGTGGACGGACACCTGCACCGCGTGGCCGTGGGCGTCCCGGAAGCTGCCCTCCACGACGACGAGCCGGCCTGCGTCCACGTTGCCGGCCGCGCCGCCGCCCGTCTTGTACACCACCGCCACGGTGCCAGCGGGAGGCAGGCCGTTGGTGCCGGTGCCGAAGCGGACGGTGGCCTTGTCCCCCTGGTCGACGCTGACGAGGAAGTGGGCGTCGGAGGCGCGGGAGTTGAGGAAGGTGTCCACCTCGCTGAAGGCGCCCTGGGCGGTGGACACGCGGGCGGAGCCGTCGAGGTAGGGGGCGAAGTCCAGGTGCGCCTCGAAGTCAGCGAGGCCGCGGGCGTCGAAGAGCTGGGTGTGCGTCTTCGAATGCTCCACCACGGCGACGACGCGCGGTGGGTTGGCGCCGGCCGGAATGGTGGCGGGCGCCAGCAACTGGAAGCGGACGGCCTCCGTCACCTCCTGCGTGCGGACGACGGTCCCGGCGAGGAAGGTGACGGGAGCTGCGGGAGGCTGGGCCAGGCGCAGCTCCACCTCGGCTGTGGCCGCCTGCGCGCCGTGCAGCCGATAGCCCAGCATGCGCGCCAGGGCGATGACGTTACGGCGCTGGGTGGCCGTGGAGAGGCGTGATTCGCGAGCGAGGTTGTCCTGGTAGAAGCCGAGGACGTCGCCGACGAAGGCGTACATCTCCAGCAGGACGTTGCCGAAGCTGGCGACGTCGAAGTCGCTCCAGTCCGGGAAGACGCTCTTCGTCAGCGCCATGAGGCGCGCGCGCAGGGCGTCGAAGTCGCGGTGGGTGTAGTCGGTAGACGCGGGGAGAAGTGGCACGTCGGCGAAGGCCTCCACCGGGAGACAAAGGCCTTGAGCCCACTTCTTTTCGGGGACATGGGGACATCGACAGCGCTTCGGGCCGGCCTTGCGCCGCATGCGCAGGGCCGGGGCTCTGCTGCCTCGTCCTACCCGAACAGCGTGCGGAACTTCTCTTCGTCACGAGCATGCAGCCGCTCGGCGAAGCGTTGGGCTTCGTCTGGCGCCGGGGGGCACCTGCGCGCCGGGACAAGAAGGGTGTACTCGTCGCGTGGGCTGGGCCCGAAGAGAATGAGGCCGAGCCCGCGCAACTGGCAGCGAGCTACCAGCTCCCGCTTGTCGCTGAAGGCGAGGGTACGTGGCAGGGCAAGGTACGTCTTCGTGGCGAAGAGCTGGTGGGCCACCGTCCGCCCATAGGCTGAGAGGAGGTCCTCCGTCGTGTTCCTGACTTCGACAGCGAGGATTTCGGGAGTCCACGAGAAGGCGTCCCCCGCGCATCGCCGGTACACGCCGACGATGTCCGGCACCCCCCATGGGTCGCCGAGGCCTTGGCTGCCCATGGGGACTGCGGCGGTGAGCTCCTCCACGTCTCCCTCGAGGAATGCGGCGAGGGGCAGGAGGAACTCCTCTTCCCGGGCAGCGGGCCCGGCGGCCTTGAGTTCGCCCATTCCGGCGGGGACGAAGAGGCCGCGCTCAGGCCTGCTGATGACGTTTGTGAAGGTCAGGCGGCCCAGGGCGCGGAGGGCCGGAGGAATGCAAGCGAATGGGGCCTCGGGGTGTTGGTTGTGCACCTCTCGCGCCAGGGACATGAGGCGAATGCCAGAGGGATGTTTGCGGACAACCTTCACCGCTTCCTCCTGAAGCTGCCGGATGTGAAGCCGGCTGACTTCACCCCGTGCGTTGTAGAAGCAGATGTGCTCGCCGGCTTCCCACCAGTGCAGGGTGAAGTCTTTGCCATCCATGTATTCTGTTTGTCGGCTCATTGAGTGAGGTGCTCCGTTTGAGGTGAGCCATACAGCCCTCTGGTGCGCGGAGAAGTCCACTCGGATGCGTGGGATTGGAGCGCCACTTAGCCAGGGAGGGGCGCCTCGAAGTCCGCTGTCGTGTCACCTTCGCGCACGCGCACACGAAGCGTCAGCGTGGCCGCCTCCTGCTCGACACTAATCCGCACGAGCTGGACGCCAGGCAGCCAGCGCGCGAGGGCGTCACGGACGTACACGCGCGCCAGCTCCGCCAGCACCGTGTCGTTGCGCTGGTGGCGAAGGCGCGAGAGGCCCGCGCCGAAGCCGGTGCGCCAGGGCAGCTCGCCGGTGGAGTGGGGCGTGGCGCCTTCCGTCAGCAGCACCTGCCGCACCTTCGATGCGAGCAGCTCGGCCCCGCTGCCCACGGCGAAGTCCCGCTTCCTATCGCGCCGGAAGGGGACGAGGAGATTCCGAGGTTGCTGGCTCAAGGTGTCCTCCTCACGGAACCGGGATGGCCGCGCGCACCTGCTGCAGCGTGCGGACGATGGCATCGAGGGGGGCAATGGCTTCTTCCAGCGCGCTGCCCTCAAGACTGGAGAAGTCCGGCACCTGGGGGCCGCCCACCAGGCCGAGGAGGACGTTGAGGAGGGCCATGAGCTGGGAGAGGGCACCCAGGGCCTTGCCGACGTTGGCGGCCTCCTGCGAGACGTTCGCCTCCGCGCAGCCCGCCACCGCGAGGAGGCCCTCGTCTCCAAGCTGGGCTGCGCGAAGTCGGGCCCGCGCGACGCTCGACAGGCGCAGTTGCAGGTGGAGGAGTTGGCCACGGGCGTGCCCCAGCTCGCCCAGGACGATGTCGATGACGCCCACCACCGCGAGTGGCACCGAGAGCTGGGGGACGAGGCGGAGCAGCTTGGACACCTTCTCGGCCAGATTCGGCAGGGCCGCGGCGATGGCTGTTGGGTCCGGCGGCGGCCCCAGCGCGTCGGGTATTGCCTTCACGACTTCGACGAGGGCCAGCACCGCGCCGATGATGTCGAAGAGCGGCGTGAGCGGCGCGAGCGCTGGCTGGACGGCCTGCAGGAGCTGGTGGTGCTGCAGCGTGGCCCCGCCGGGCAGGGTGAGGGTAGGCGCCTCGGGGAGCGGCGGGATGTGGACGCAGATGGGCAATGGCATGCGGGCCTCAAATCGGCTCAGCGATGGGGCGGACGATGCGGCCGGCGATGGTGACTTGAGCCGCCTCCAGGGAGATGGCGCCCACCGCGCGCAGAGTGAGGGCGGTGGTGGCTTCCAAGGTGACGGTGTTCTCCTCAGCGTCGAAGGTGAGGCAGTCGCCCGTCTTCCGGTTGGTGAGCTTCAGCTTGCGGTGGCCCGCGGACTCGTCGAGTTCGACGCGGAAGGTGGGCGTGGCGAGGACGCGGTTGTCGGGCGGAGACACCTGGGCTTCTTCGGGCACCTCGCTCTGTCCGCCCGGCTTCCCCCAGTGCGCGCTGAGGTAGTAGGGGGCGTCGATGTCGCCCTGGTTGAAGAAGACGGCCACCTCCGCGCCCACGTGCGGCACCGCGAAGAAGCCCGTGTCCTTGGCGCCACCGCCGGAGGTGCCCAGCGGCCAGGCCCAGGCGGACTCGGGCTCGAGGACGCCGGGGATGCACACGCGGACGCGGCCGAGCTGCGCCTCGTCGTCGCGCTGGGTGACGTAGCCCACGTACATGCCGAGGAGGCGCGTGTCGTGGGCGAGGATGTCGTCGTCGAAGGTGCTCATGGTGGGCTCGCTACCTGGGGAAACTCATTCCGGCTTCCGGGTCCTCGACACCGATGGGCTGCCCGTCACGGTGGTACTCGATGTACCGGGTGCCGGTACGCTTCTCGAATGCCTCTACTTCCTTCAGCGCCCCCGTCGTCGAGGGTGCGCTGGTGTTGGACTGGCCGCCCTGGGGCTGGCCTCGCTTCTCGGCGCTGGCTTGCTGACGCTGCCCCGTGCCGTCACGCGACAGCTTCAACTCGCAGGTGTAGCCAGAGGACGAGAGGACGTGCTTCGCCTCGGTGACGTAATACTTCCCGGACAGGAAGCTGGAGATGCCGCGCACCTCCACGACGGACTTCGCACGCAAGCTGGGGTTGCCCACCACCTGGAGGGACAGCTTCACAGTGCCGGCTTCCGCGCGTCGGAAGCGGGCCTCGGATTCACGCTGGGCTTGGGCTGGTGTCGATGCCGAGGTGGGCTGGACGCTGGTGGTGCTGTTTCGTAGCTGCAGCGCGGTGGTGCCCGTGCGCTTGTCCACCACCTCGAGAAAGTCCGCGAGGGTGGTGCGCTCCACGGTGCCACTGCTCGCCTGGGCTTCGAGGTTTCTCTTGGCCATGGCGTCCCGGCCACGCACGTCCACCTTGCCCACTCGGCGGCCCAGCTCAGACTCGACGTTGACGGAGAGGATGTCGCCCCGGCCCGCGTCCGCGTACCACCACAGCACCTGGGTGGGCGTGGCGGCCTGGTTGCGCGGGCCGAAGGTGAGGCCCCTGTCGTCGACGTGGAACTCGAACTCCTCCCGCGCGGCCAGGCGCCGGAGAAAGCGCGCATCCGTCTCCCCGGCCTGGTGGATGGTGTCGAAGGACTCTCGGGTGTCCTCGACGTGGATGGAGGCCTCCTCGTAGCCGTACTCGGCAGCCACCTCGCGCACCACCTGGGCGCGCGTCTTGCCCTTCCAGGTGCGCGTCTTCGCCTCGCGGTGCATGAGGGCGCTGAGCGCCTGGCCCTCGACGGTGAGCACCTGGAAGCCCTTCAGCTTCTTCACCACGACTCGCCGTGGAGGCGCCATGAGCCCCGGGTAGCCCCAGGACACTTCCAGCACTGCGCCGCCCACCAGCTCGGCCCTGTCGAAGAGCGCCAGGTCGAAGTTGTCCAACTGGAGGGACAGCTTGTCGGCCTTCGTCGCGCTGTCCTCGAAGGTGAGGCCGAGGACGCGCCCTTCAAGGGAGAGGGGCTCACCGCTGCGGGCCTTCTCGTGTGCCAGCAGCGTGAGGCGCACGCCAGGCGCAGTCCTGTCGAGGGGCCGCGTCATTCGCCAACCTTCCGCCGCTGCTCGCTGAGGATGACGTCGGTGAGGACGCGCAGCGAGGGAATGAAGAGGCGGCGCCCGGCCTCCAGCTCCAGGGTGGGGTCCACGATGGGTTCGGGTTGAAAATCAGCAAGCACCCACCAGAAGCCGCAGGCGCGCGGGAGGGGCGCGAAGTAGCGGCCGGCGAGGACCCAGAGGGAGTCGCCCTGGGCGACGAGGTGGACGCGCGTGTCCGCATGCGGCTGGTAGCCGTAGGGCACTCTCTCGGTGAGGAAGAGGCGGCTGGCCTCGTCCCGGAGGCCAAGGGAGAAGGAGTAGCGGCTGCCGGCGTGAGGGGCCACTACGGCACCTCCTGGCGGAGCTGCTCGGAGGTGATGCGGGTGTCCAGCACCTCCTCGAAGGTGACGGTGGCGGTGTAGACGAGCACGCGGCCGTCGACGGCGAGTTGGCGGTACTGGAACTCCACGCTGGCGACGACGCACTCCACGGTGAGGACGCCGGGCCAGAGCACGAGGACGCGCGGTGGTGCCGTCGCCAGCACACCCTCGGTACCCGCCGGAGGCACGGTGAGAGCGCGGACGAAGCCGCGGAACTCCATGATGTTGGAGGCGTCGGCCTGCTGCGTGGCGAAGAAGGCGTCCAGGTAGAACTCCACGCCCGAGAGCTGTCGGTTGGAGGTGCCCTGAAACTGGAGCACCTGGTGAGACAGGCCGGGCACCGCGAGGCGGTTCCAGTTCACCTGGAGCTTCTCGGTGAGTTGCGTGGGGTTGAAGAGGCACTCCATGGCCTCGGCGGTGAGGACATTCACCAGCACGCAGCGAGGGGGACGGGCGAGGCCAGCAGCGAAGGACACGTGGGGCCTGCCTTTCAGTAAGACGCCATGGGGGAGAAGCTGCGGGAGGCGGCGTCCCTCTCGGCGCGCGCCGTGGCCTGGGCAAGCACCTCGCCGTCCACCTGCACGCTGACGAGGACGGGCGCAGCGGGAGGCGCGTCCGGCTGGGAAGAGAGCACCTCTGCCTGGGGTAGCGAGGCCTGGAGGGCGGCCACCGCCGGCATGGACGAGGACTCCAGGGGCCACTCCGCCGGCAAGGTGGCGGCCGTGGAGGCGACGGGCGCCGGGGCCGAGCCGGGGGAGTCCTCGAGGCCGAAGGCGACGGACAAGTCCCGGTGGAGGCCCAGTCGAGCCGTTCGCAGGGCTTGCTGGAGGCCGGTGTCCGTGCCGAAGAGGCTCGCCACGGCGTCCACGACACCGAGGATGGCGCCCACCAACTCCAAGAGGACGCCGGAGATGGCGTCCACCACCCCGAAGACGATGAGCTTCAGGCCCGTCCACGCCTCGGCCCAGTTGCCGGTGAGGGCTCCGCTTAGCGTCAACACCACGCCCCAGAAGACGTCGACGATGCCGGAGAAGGCCGCCAGGGCGGCGTTGAGGATGCCCCCCACCACCGACACCACGAGGGAGACGGCGGACACCAACACGCCCACGACGGTGGTGATGTTGCCGATGGCAAACCCAATGGCTTCCCCCATGAGCGTCCACCCACTGGTGCCCTGCTGCACAGCGGAGGAGGTGCCAAAAAGGCCCGAGAGTGCCCCGCCGAGGACGCGGCCCAGGTGCGCCAGGCTGCCCAGGAGGACGTCGACGCCGGCCTTCATGTAGTGCCATTGGCCCGCCAGGCCTTCCGCCACCTCTGCACCGGCCGTCATGCCCATGACGACGAAGTCGAAGACGCGGGCGAGGGTGCGGCCCACCGTGGCCCCCGCGTCGCCGAAGGCAGCGAACTTCGCAGCGGCCGTGGCCGCGTCGTCCCGCTCGGAGAGGAAGCCCAGCGCCTCGCCCACCCGCCCCAGCGTCGCCTGGAAGGCGTCGAGGGTGGGGCGCGCTGCCTCCAGTCCGGCCGAGAAGCCGTCGGCGATGCCGGAGAAGAAGCTGTGGAGGCGATGGCCCCACAGGTAGAGGTTGATTAGGAAGTCCTTCAGTCCGGCGTTCTCCGCACGGCCCAGCTCCTCCCGCACCGCGCCGGAGAAGCCTCCGTCCTCGAAGAGCTGGACGAGGCCGCGGAAGGCGAGCGTCACCTGCTCTTGCACACGCTGGACGAAGTCGCCCAGGCCCCCGAGGTTGTTGCGGATGGCGTAGGCGAGGCCCGCCACGGCGACGCCGAGGAGGACGACAGCGCCCACGGCCGGAAGCACCGTGGCCAGGAGGCCGCCCAGCGTGAGGCCCAGCACCTTGAGGCCCACCACCAGCAGCGCCAGGCCCACCTTCGCGGAGATGACAGCGCCGACGAGAGTAAGCAGTCCGCCAGCTCCGAGCGCGAAGGCTGCGAAGGCTCGCTTCACCGGACCGGGCAGGGCCTGGAAGACACCCAGCACCTGCTGCACTGCGCTGGCGACGAGGGTGACGAGGGGTTTCAACACCTGGCTAAAGGGCTCCCCGAGGACGATGGCCAGCGTCTCCAGGTTGCCGGCCAGCAGCGTCTTCTGCCCCTCATAGGTGTCCAGCATTTGCTTGCGGAACGCCTCGGCCGTGCCGCCCGCATTCTTGAACGCGCCTCGTAGGTACTCGAGGGCATCGGCGCCGCGGACGACTTCGCCGGTGTCTTTGCGAATGCCGTTGGTGAACTGAGTGAGGATGGCATTCACACCACCGAGCGCCTCGCGGCCGAACGCCTTCAGCAGGAATGCAGAGCGCTGGGCCTCCGTCATGCGACTGAGGGCGGGCGACAGCTTGTCGAGAATGTCGAGGAAGCTGAGGAAGTTGCCGCTGGAGTCGGTGACGGCGACGCCCAGGCCGCGCAGGTGCTGTTGCACCTGTGGGTCCGCCATGCGCTCCATGGCCACGGCCACGGCGGTGGAGGCTCTCTCCACGCCGGGGACGACGTTCTTCACCAACCCCAATGCGATGAGTGTCTCGGGCAGCTCCTGGTTGATGGCCTGCGCACCACGGGCGGCGGTGCCGAGGGCCAGGGGCAGCTCATTGGCGCTGAGGGCGAAGACGTTGACGGCCTGGAGCATCTGGTCGACGGAGAGGGCGGCCTTGTCGGTGGAGATGCCGAAGGCCTTCATCGCCTGCGATGCGAGGCCCGCTGCGCCCTGGGGCGTCAGCTCTCCCAGCGAGCCACCGGCCAGGTCGAGTACGGGCTCCAACAGCTTCATGGCCTCGGCGGCGGTGAAGCCGGCCTGGGTAAGTTCGCGTAGGCCCAGCACGGACTCGGTGGGCGTGAATTGCGTGGCGAGGCTTGCCTTGATGGCAGCGTCACGTAGCTCCCCAAGCACCTCGGCCGAGGCGCCAGAGACGGCGGCCACGCCCGCCACGGCCTGCTCGAACTCACCGGCGGCGTTGGCCAGCGAGAGGGATGCACCCACGGTGACGGCGCCGGCCGTGAAGATGGCCATGGCCACGCCGAGCCGCTGGAAGGCGGTTTCAATACGCGCGGTGCCCAACCCCACTCGCCTGTCCAGGCTCATGAAGTTGCGCTCCACGCCCTGAAAGGTGCCAGAGGCCAAGTCTCTTGCCGTGAAGACGAAGCCCAGGCCGAGGTTGTTGAGCACGCGCTACCTCCGCTTCGCGGACTTCTCCAAGGCCTTCGCCTCGCGACTGCGTTGCTGGCCAATGCGCTCGAGGAGCCAGTCCCTGTCCGAGGTGGGCAGCTCCAGCGCGTCACCAAGGGGAGCTGCGAGGCCGCTGCCGCCGTGCTGGTGCCAGCACAGGTTGAAGAGGCCCTCGCGCCACGTCTCCAGCGTCACGCTGGGGAAGAGGTGGAGCGCTCCCGGCGCCTCGCTGTCCGGGCTTGCCCCGGCAGGAAGAAGCCCCGGTCGAAAGGGAGCTCCACCTCCTGGCGCATGAAGCACTCGGGGCACTCGACTTCGAGCGTCGTGTCCACGCCGCAGTCGACGCGGTCGAACTCATCGACGAGGAAGTCGGCGTCGCGCAGCGTGAGGTCCTCGACGAAGCGGCGCTTGTCGCGCGAGTCCACGCCGTCGACGTCCTGCACCCGGTAGGCGAGAACGGAGGACAGCAGCTTCTCCGGCGCCGCGCGCTGCAACTGCGGCAGCCGCCGCTCGTCCTCACCCGTCAGCAGCTTGAAGCGCACGCGCTTGCCGGCGTCGGGCAGCGTCGTCTCGAAGCGGTTACTGGCCATGAAGGCCACGCGGCTGGCCTCCGAGAGGGCGCGCACCGGCAACTGCGTCAAATCCAGCTCCCAGTCGATGCGGGCCCGGCAGGCGGCATTCTGGCAGGGGACGGCGAAGACGTACTCGGGGCCGTAGGTGAGGACGCGCACCTGGAGGAGCGCGTAGAAGCGGTCCCCCTGCAGCACCTGGCCCCAGTCCACCTTCCCGTCGGTGAAGGTGTAGGGGCCCGCCTCCAGCAGCTCTTCCCAGCACGCGGAGAGCAGCTCATCCACCTGGCCGCCGCTCTTCGCCAACTTCCTGTCCGCGAGAATCCTCTCCTCACGCACCTTCATGCCGCGGATGCGGCCCGTCAGCCCCGAGGGGCATGAGATGATGTCCGCCATGTCGTCCTTCCTCCGAGAAGGACAAAGGCCTCGGGCACCAAATCGGGGACATCGACAGACGCAGCACCCAATCTGCGTGGGGGACTCATGAGCGCGTTGGTCTGGGCAGGACCGTTTCGGATTTCAGAGTTGCTGGCGCGGTGCATGGAAGAGGACCAGCCCTGGCCCCCAGCAGGGAGTGGCGTGTACCTCGTCTCCCGGTATGCGTGGACGGGCTCGCCCGGGTCCGAATGCGAACCGCTCTACGTGGGGAGCAACACTGGCGAGTCCCAGCGATTCTGCACGCGCATCGGCGACCTCATCGCCGATCTGCACGGCTTCTACGACGGTGGGACAGGGCACCACAGCGGTGGGCAGAAGCTTTGGCGGTGGTGCCGTGACAACAAGGTGTACCCCGGGGCGCTCTACCTGAGCTGGGGGACGAGCAAGGACTGGTGTGATCGCTGCGCCGAAGTCACGCTCGCGAATCAACTTGTTCGCTCATGGGCGGAGCGGGCGCCCCTGTTGAATGGGAATCGCCCGCCCGCGTGCAGGGCCCACGGATGCTACGTCGGTGACTGAGGCCTACTTGGCCAGCTCGAAGGAATCATAGGTGAGGGTGACGCTTTCGATGACGTTCTCGTCCGACTCGTTGTCCCACTCGCCCGCGACGAACTTCACCGGCCACGCGCGGGAGAGGCTCCACCGACGCAGCGTGGTGCCGTCCCTGTCTTGCTGGACGATGTCGAGGTTGCGCTTGTAGAGGCTGTCCGGCAGGCCCAGGCCGCTGGTGGTGTGCACGACATCCTGGAACCAGTCGAAGAGCTCATGGTCCTGCGTGGCGCCTCTCTCCAGGGTGACGTCGGAGAAGGTGAGGCGCCCCGGGGACTTGTTGGGGATGAGGCTGCCGCCCTCAAAGTATTGGACGTTGGCGACCTCGACGGACAGCTCGGAGCACTTCTGGAAACCCGAGTGCCCGAGGCCGTCAGCCTCACAGAGGAACTTGAAACGCTTATGGAAGCTGCGCGGCTGTCCGATGATGGCCATGGGGGTGCTCCTCACAGGCCCGCCGAAGCCAGCTCGGCTTCGAGGGCGCGGGTGTCCTGGGCGATGCGCAGGACGATGAACTCGGCGGGCTTGTTGGTGGCGAGCCCGATGCGCGCCACCAGCTTGCCGGCGAAGACGACGGACGGCGGGTTGAGGGCGTCCGAGACGTCGACGAAGAAGGCCTTGGCGGGCTCCTGGCTGCGGAATGCCCCGTTCTTCATCTGCGCGAGGAGGAAGGCGGCAATGGAGCGCCGCACCTGAGCGCGCAGCCCCTCGGTGTTGTTGCGGTGCCGGGCGAACTGCAGGCCCGCCTTGAGACTGCGCTCGATGAACGACACCCCGCGCCGCTCGGCGACGTAGGGGAAGTTCCCGCTGGCCTTCAGCGTGCGGCTGCCGTCGATGAAGCGCGGCAGGCCGGGCCCGGTGGTGAGGGGGTTGATGCGGCGAGGGTAGACGATGTCCCGCTTCTTCTCGTCCAGCGCTTCCTTGGACTCGAAGCCGAGGACGCCGAACATGCGCCCGGATTCGATGCCTGCGGGAGCCTCATACACACCACCGGGGCGCGCGCTGTCGTTGCGCGCGAAGACACCGGCGATGATGCCGGAGGGCGGGACGACGAGCTGCTCCACATTGCCGAAGACGCCGCGGGCAGGGTTGAGCACTTTGACGCGGGGCCAGTAGAGGGCCGCGTGCTCAGAGAGGCCGTCGAGGGCGGCCTCCTGCGAGACGTAGGAGACGATGTCCGTGGCGCTGAAGCCCGCGGGCGAATCGAGGATGGCGAAGACGAGGCCGTCGCGCGCCACCTCGCAGTAGCGCACCATGGCGTTGTGGACGGCGGGCGTGGCGCGCCCGGGCACCAGGAGAAGGGAGAGGTCCTGCACTTCGTCGAGCGCGTAAAAGGCCGCTCCGGCCGGCCTCCGAGCCGATGAAGTCCGTGTCGTCCAGGCCGACGAGGCCGTCCGCGCCGCCCGCGAGGGCCACTGTCTGCTCGTCCGGAATCGCGTCCGGTTGCACCATGAAGGCCCGGACGTAGGTGGAGCCGGTGCGCTCGTCATTGAGGACGCTCTCGACGTAGCGTGCGTCGCCCCGGGCCGAGGAGAGGTTGGGGAAGGACTCGCGGTAAGCGCCGTCCTCGAGGACGAGGACGTCGAAGGTGTCGGGCGCGCCATTCGTCGCGGGGCGCACCTCCACCTCGATGCGGTTGGCGTAAGCGCCCGCGTCCTTGGCCTCCAGGAGAAGGACGTCGATGTCGCCGGAGGCGTCGCCGGTGTGCAGCATCGCGTCCAGTCCGAGCCCGGAGGCCGCGTCTCCCTGCACACGCAAGGAGGCGCCAGGGCCCGTGGACTGGGTGAGCAACTGCAGGGCTCCCAGGGAGGAGGGTGCCACGCGGACGCCCGCCACGGCCGCTTCCACGAGGGCACGCACCTCGGCCAGCTCCACGGCGCGCAGACTCTGGACGTTGCCGCTCCCCACCTGGGGGCCGCCGGGGAAGCCGAAGACGTCGCCAGCCACCTCGTCGCCTACTTCCAGGCGGCTGGCGGCGCCCTGGGTGTCGCTGGCGATTCTCAGCACACCGTCTTCCACGAGGGCGCGGCCCCCAACGAGGCCGGCGTTGAGGACGGCGGCCACCTCCTGGGCGGTGGCCTGGGCGATGTCGCCGAAGGACTCCTCGAGGAAGGGGATGAAGACGTCCCGCCCGGCGTCGACGCGCACGCGGAGCGACTGCCCGGCGGTGAGGGTGTAAGGGCCGGGGCGACCCGCGGAGACGGAAGCCGCGGTGCCGGAGAAGACGATGTCCACCGCCTCGGCGCCGTTAGCGGACACCTCCAGGTGCTGGCCGTCTCCCAGGGTGAAGGGAGGCCGCAGGGTGCCGCGCACGGCAGCGGGCGTGGGCCCGCCACCCGTGGTGAGGGCCGCCGCAGCGCGCGTGGCCGTGTGCGACTCGGAATCGGAGGCGTCCTCGTAGTGGACGGTGCGCACCGCCCAGAGGTGGCTGCCGCCCTGCTCGAAGAAGCCCATGGCGGCGAGGGCCAAATCGGAGTCCGGCGTGAAGCCGCCGAAGGTGGCCTGGTACTCCTCGAAGGAGGTGCACAGCACGGCCTGGCCGATGGGGCCGCGCTCCGCCAGGCCCACAGCGCCGGCCACGGAGGTGGGCACGGAAGGAATGCCACGGACGCGCGGCTCCTCCTCCTCCACGACGATTTTCGACGACAGCAGCTCACGACTCATGAGGCACCTCGCTTCTTGCGGGACGCGCGCGCCGACACCTCCGGCGCGGCAGAGGGGGGCGACGACGGCGGGGCCATAGGGGCTTGCCGCTTCAGGGCGACTTCGCCCCGGCGAATGGCAGCAGCCACTGCGGGCACCGAGAGAGCGGCCTCGGGCACGTCCTCCAGCGTCACACCCGTGGCCAGGGTGAGGGAGGAGGGCAGGCGCCGGCCGCCACGGCCAGGCTGCACGGTGCAGGCGCACTCGCCGCGCGCCACGCAGTACGACTCATGAGACAGGAGGAAGGTGACGAGCCTGCCAAGGGCATTGGTGAGGGCGACGCTCATGAGGTGCCTCCAGAGAGAGAGTCCGTTTCGAGGTGCGTGCCGGCGACGGCCTTGCCGATGTCGAGGGGCAGGCCCTCGTCGACGTCGAAGCCGCGCACCACCAGGCCCCAGGTGAAGGCGCGCACGTCGTCGCGGCTGCCGAGCTGCGTGCGCACCTCGCCGTCCGCGTCCATTTCCCAGCGCACGGTGCCTCGCGAGGCGTCCTCTGCGTCCCTCTGCATGGTCAGCCAGCGGTTGCGGTTGAGGAAGGTGGCCACGGCGGCCATGAGGTTGAAGAGCTCGGCGGTGCGCTCGGAGGCCACCGTGAGGGTGAAGGCCAGGTCCACCGTGTACGCGGGGCGCCTGCGCACCAGCTCCGCGCCGGAGGGGCCCTGCACGACGTCCTCGTGCAAGACGTTGGTGGAGTAGCGACGACTCTCTCGCAGCGTGGGGCCTGACAGCACCACGGAGGGCAGCGAGGCCATGGCGATGACGTTGAGGCCGTCCGCCACCGTGTCGTCGTAGTCGACGGAGACGCTGGCGCTGACGTTGGCCACCACCTGCTGCTTCAGCTCGCGCAGCAACGTGCGCACGAGGCGGGTGAGCGCCGCTTCCTTCGCGACGCGAGGGCGCAGGTAGCGGTACGCCCCCTGGAGGACGGTGGCCTCACCTGGAACAGGATTCCCGCCCGCGGAGAGGTTGAGCAGCTCCACTTCGACGGTGCCTGCCTCATGGGGCGGCGTCCTCACGTCGACATGCGAGGCGCCCGACTGCTGGCGCACGGAGAGCACCTCCGCGCGCAGTCCACCCAGGCGCACGGCTACCCGCGCGGCGAAGCCCGTGCCGGCGAGGCGGAGAATGTCGCCGCCACTGGTGGGGCCCGAGGTGGGCATCACGGAGGTGAGAGAGGGGACGGCCATTACCCGGGCCCTCCGAGGCCCAGCTCCCTCGCGACGCGCGCGAGGAAGCGGCGGCTGGCGCCCTGGCGAAAGCGTGCGAAGGCGGGCCGCAGGAAGGGCCGCGCGGGCGTCTGCGTCACAACCACTCCGCGCCCCCTGCCGCTGTTTCGCGACTGGCCGGCCAGGCCGGCCTGGCGGAGCAGCGCGAAGAGGAAGCGCCGCATCTTCGGCGTCATGGGGATGACGACGGGCGGACCTCCGTACTCCTGGAGTTGCGCCACGTCGACGAGGGAATCGCCGTCAGGCCCCTTCGCCGAGCGGGACACACCGATGAAGGCCTCGTCACCCTCCACGACGACGGAGATGGAGTTGCGCAGCGCCGCGGAGACGAGGAGGGCCTTCGTCCCGTTGAAACCGGCGAGCTGGCGCGCCGCCAGCGTGAGGGGCGAAGGCGGGCGGAGCGGCTCACCACCAGGCGCCTGCTGCGTGAGGCCCTGCACCACCTCCTTGCGCAGGGCGTGCGCCTCCTGGCGCAAGGCCGTCTGCATCGCCCCCTCAAGGCGCGACGAGCCCGCCGCCAGCAGTTGGCGGGCCCGAGCCCAGTCTCCGGTGCGCGAGACGGCCATGGGAGTCTCAGCCCTTCTTCGCCCGCAGGTGGGGGACGTGCGAGTTGAGCCACTCGAGGGCCACGTGCGTGGCCTCGCTCACCACCGCGCCGTGGCGGACGGACACCGAGGTGAGGGCCAGGGTGTGGGCGGCGACTTCCACGTCTTCGGGCCGGCAGCCGTAGTTCTTGAGTCCCTCGGCGATGGGGCGCACAGCGGGCAGGGTGCCGTAGCGCCAGAAGTGCAGCTCCAGGTTGCAGGTGTACGCCTCGGCCTCGTAGCGGGCGCGCGAAGAGGCGCTGGTGAGGTAGGCCAGCTCGTAGCTGGGGCCCTCTTCGTCGTGCTGGACGACGTGCTGGTGCTCGTGGACGCACACCACCACCTGGGCCCACAAGTCCCAGCCCCCCTTCGGCACACCCACCTCGAAGGGCAGGTAGAGGGTGCGGCCCACGGTGGTGGCGTACTTCTCCAGGAAGCGCTGCCTGTCGAGGATGCCCATGCGCTGCAGCGCCTCGGCCGCCAACTGCATCTCGAGGGAGTCGGCCTTGTTGGCAGTCTTGGTGCGCAGGCGCGACTGCATGTGCTGGTAGAAGGCCCACACCTCGGCGGGTTGGATGTCGCGCTGGAAGAGGGCGCCCACGCCAGGCAGGGACTGGAGGTAACCCTTCACAGGACACCGCCTTCCGTGGCGCCAGCGTCATCCGTGCCCGCGTCCACGGTGCCGGCGTTGACGGTGCCCGCGTCCACGGTGGCGGGCAGGCAGGTGTGGCCGGCGACGCCCTCCTCGTTGACGTAGGCGCAGGTGAAGGCGGCGTTGCTGTGCTCGCTGACGGCGTTGCAGTCGGCCAGCGTCTGCCAGTTGCCGTCGCCATTGCAGACTTCGGCGACGTTGCCGGCGCAGCGGGTGGACACCGGCGCGCACCCGTCCGGCGCGCGGCAGCGGGTGAGGAGGGCGGTGGCGAGCAGTGGGGTGAGTAGGAGTGCTTTCATGCGAGTCCTCGGGCTTGGGGTCTGTCGTTGAAGGTGACGAGAAGGAGGTTGCGGCGAGGCCTCCGGCGGTGGAGGCCGAAGCCCGTGGGGCGCGCCTCGGTGACGTACAGGCCGGGAGGCGTCCTCACGGCCTGCACGAGGGCGCCCGCGACGTCGTAGAGGGCGCCCAATCTGTCGCTGGGGCGGATGAGGGCGTCGCCCGTGGCCGCGTCGACGAGGCCGAGGCGCTCCAAGTCGCGGAAGTGAAAGACGAGTTCGAAGCTCGTCCGAGGGCTGTTGCCGGAAGGAGTCATGCGCAATGACTCAAAGGCATCCGGCTCCACCTGGCAGGGGACACGCACGGGCGGAAATTCGCGACGGAAGGCTTCGGCCAGGCCGTCGTCGTCCGCGTCCACCAGCACCGGCTCGCGGAAGTCCGCGTCGTACCCGCTGGCATGGGGGCCCGGACCGGGGCCCGCCATGGCGGTGGTGTCCAGGCGGTGCAGCTCCGCGAGGAAGGGGAAGATGAGCCTGCCCCTCATCAGGCCGCCCCGGGCAAGGAGGGCTTCACGTAGGGGGCGAGGAGGGTGTCCACCTCCGGCTCTCCGGTGAGAGGCCGCACGGAGGGGCGGACACTGTCGAGGCGGTAGCTCTGCTCGCGCGTCCTCTCTTCCACCACGCGCCAGCGCGTGCGCTCCTCCAACGAGTCTTCGTCCGCCAAGGGCGAGAGGCTGCGCAGGACGAGGAGCATGCACGCGCGGCGGATGGCGAGCGGCGTGCGCCCCTCCGGCGTCCCGTCCGCCTCGGTGTAGCCCCAGCGTGCGCCCACCGTGACGTTGCCCTCGCCGCGCGGGAAGACGCGCCCGTGGCGAAAGGTGAGGCGGGGCCCATCAAAGCCCGGGCCCACCGGGGCACCCACCACCACCAGGCGCTCCTTCGAGAAGGACACGTCCGCCCCGTACAGCGCCAGGCGGTAGAGGCGAATGGGCGGCGCCGGCAGCCAGAGGGACGGAGTGCCGCGCCCGTCGAGGTGCAACGTCGCCGCGCGCGGCTCGAAGTGCCACCCCGTCACCTTGTCGATGGTGCGCGTCGCCTCGTCGAGGAGGACGGCCAGGCGGGTGTCGCCCGCCATGGCCGGTGTGACGCCCTCGGCGCGCATGTCGGCCACCGTGGCGTACACGTCAGTCCTTCTCCCGCTTGCCGCGGCGCGTGTCCTTCTCCTCGCTGGCCTTCGGCAAGTCTTCCGTCGTCAGCGTGCCGGCGGGCCGCGCCGCACTCAGCTTCAGCTCGTCGCTGGCGCTGCGCTTCACACGGGCCTCGTCGGCCTCGGTGGCGTCGAGGGACTTCGCCTCGGCCTCCGTGCACACGTCGAAGGCGAGCGGCGAATAGGTGTCGCCGGGCAACTGGTGCACGGTGCGCAGGTAGTCCGCCACCGGCTTCTCCACCCGGTACCAGCCGCGCTCCTCCTGGAATTTGATTCCGGCGTACGTGTAGCGCCGCAGGACGTGGCCGCGGCGCGCGTCGTAGGCCTTCAGTCGGACGAGATAGGAGTTGTCCATGGTGAGCCTCACAACTGCACGTTGATGGCCTTGGCCGTGCCGGACTCTTCGGCGAACTTCGCGTCGAAGCGCAGCGTGGCCACCACCTTCAGCGTGCCCTCGGAGATGTCGCGCGCGGACTCGATGCGAATCTGCCGCCAGATGCCGACGTGGATGTTCTTGGGGTTGGTCAGCAGGATGGCCGTGCGGTCATTCGTCGCACCGAGGTTCTCCGGCCAGAGGGGGATGGGCCGCACCGGGACGCCCGAGTAGAGGACCGGCGCATCGCCTTCGAGGAACTTGTCGCCGACCGCCGTGGCCCGCTCCGCGAGCGTGCTGCGGTAGTCCAGGTCCGCGTCGACGCTGGTAAGAGGAACCCCATGCTGCCCTTGTCGCGCAGGTGCTCCGAGGGCAGCGACTTGAGCAGGTCGCCGAGGACGTCCTTGCTGATGGGCGCGCCGGCCGCGTCGACGACGTTGCTGGTGGCCTGCTTCAGCACGCCATCCATCGTGGCGAGGAAGGGGTCCGCCGAGGCCGTGTCCCCGTTGACGAGGATTTCCTCCATGTCGCGGCTGATGGCGTCCGCGAGCATCTCCATGAGCGTCTGGCGCAGTTCGCCGCGCTCGATGCTGTCTTCGAGCACCTCGTCGGAGAGGCGCACCTCGCCCTTGAAGAGCTTGGCGTCCAGTTCCACCTGGGAGAGGTCGGGCTTCACGCGCTGGGCGGCGGGGACGGCGGTGGCCTCCTGGCCCGGGCGCAAGATTCGGCTGCCGAACTTCAGCTTGGAGAACTGCTGCTTGGGGGCCGCCATGGGGACGACGGTGCACTGCTGCAGCAGGACGGATTGCTTGATGAGCAGGCGCAAGAACTTCTGCGCCTGCGCGGGCTGGAGGACGCCGCCGCCGGCCGTGAGGTCGGCGAGGGCCAGGTCCGCCTTGGCCAAGAGGGTGCTGTTGTCGAGACGACTCATGGGGATTCCTTGGGCGTTGAGGCTTCCTGGTGGCGGGTGGGGGACGTCAGACGTCGTGGAAGGAGAGGGCCTTGTCGACGCTCTCCCGGTTGAGGGGCTTGTTCATGTCGAGGGGCCAGCCGACGTCCTCGACGGTGGGCTTGGGCGGGCGCTCCGCGGGGGCGCTGCTGTTGGGAAGGCCGAACTGCTTCTCCACGCGGCCCAGGCGCTGTTGCTGCTCCTTCACGGAGCCCTCCAGCGCGCGGACGGCGTCGGTGAGCTTCGTCAGGCCTTCGATGACACCGGAGGTGTCGGGGCTCGTCGCGGGCGCGGGCGGAGCCGACTGAGGAGGCAGAGCGGGGTTGGCGGCCTTCGCGCGCGCCTCGACATCCTCCTCGTCCTCGGAGTCGTCCTCGCTCTCCTCCAGCGCGTCGGCCAGCGCGCGCAGGTGCTGGGCCACCTCCACCACGCGCACGCCGTCGATGCCGTCCGTGGAAGCCAATGCCTCGACGAGGCTCGTCACTGTCTCGAGGGCCTGTTGGGCAGCGGCGAGGACTGCGTCCTCGGCCTTGTTGGTGTCCGAGGCGGTGCTGCGCGCGCCCTCGGCTTGCGTGGTGTCCTGGGAAGCGTTGTCCATGGTGTCTCCGTCTCGCTTCACGAGGAGGAAGCGGTGCTTGTTGGCGGCCCTGTCCACGAGGGACACCTCCTCCACCACCATGTCGACGAGGCGGTGGACGGACGCGGGGCCTTGGGCGGTGGTCGTCATGCGGCCTCCGGCTGGGACTCAGCGGGAGGGGTGTCGGAAGGAGGCGTCTCGGCGGCCGAAGCCTCGGGGAGGCGGCGTGCGGTGCCGCCAATGGAGAAGCCCGTCAGCTGGCCATCCTTCACCCGGCCCCAGAGCTCGTCGGAGAGGACGCGCACGGCGAGAAGCCAGGTGCCCTTGCGCACCTGCACCTCGCCCAGGTTGAAGTCGACGGGGGCCAGGTAGCTCTCCAGCACCTTCACCTGCCCGTTGACGCGCAGTTGGTGCATGAGGCCGAGTCCGCCGAACTCCTCCATGAAGCGGTGCGCCGCCTGGCGAATCTCCGCGGCGGAGTAAATGTCGCCTTGGGCGTCCACCGTCTCCGGCTCCAGGACGACACCCAGGACATACCGCTCGTCGTCGGGCGCGACGCCCTTGAGGAGGGACGCCGTGGTGACAAAGGGGGCGGTGCCGGGCGGCTCCTCCGGCTTCCAGTCGTCCACGGCGAAGTGGCCGTCACCTTCCAGCGCCTTCGCGGCGGGCTGGTAGTTGCTGACGAGGAGCTGCGTCAGCACGGAGGAGCCACCCACGCCGCGCATGGCTGCAATCGTGCGAGGCGTGCGGATCCGCTTCACGAGGAAGCCGGAGTCCTTCAGCATCCCGGGCAACTTGCCCCGGATGCCATACGTCATGAGCCAGCGACCCTTCAGCGACTTGAGGACGCCATAGAAGCGCTCCTCATCGAAGTCACCCTCGCCGACGTCGACGTTGTAGCCAGGGTACGGGGGGTCCAGGAAGAAGACGGTGTCCTTCCCGTCGTACTTGCGGACCACCTTCTCGTAGTCGCCGCCGTACACCTTCACGCGCTTGAGGCGCGGGGCGAACTGCTCGATGCGGGCGAGCGTCTTCGCCTCGACGCCTGCGCCGTTGGGACTGAAGCTGCGCCCGCGCAGCTTTCCGTAGCTGAAGTGCGTCAGGTAGAGGAAGCGGTGCAGGCGCGCCACGTCGCCCTGGGGTTTGGCGTCGAAGAGGCTCTTGAACGTCTTCTCGTCGCCCACCCACGGCAGCTTCTTCAGCTTGGCCAGGCTCGCGGGCGTCAGCTTCTGGATGAGCCGGTACGCGTCGGCGATTTCGGTGTCCGCGTCGTTGATGGCCTCGACGTCCGAGGGGGTCTTCTCGAAGAGGACGGCGGCGCTGCCGGCGAAAGGCTCCACGTACGTCTTGTGCGCGGGCAGCATGGCCACCAGGCGCTTCGCCAGGCGCTTCTTGCCTGCGGGACTTCCCCAGATAGTTTTTTCCACCGGCTCGCCCTGGAGGGACTCCAGGACGTGTCGGGCCCGGGTGAGGGCCTTCGTGAGGGCGTTACCCATCGCGGAGGCCCTCCGGGTCGAAGCCCCACGCCAGCTCCTTGGACGTGGGGAGATTGAGGTCGCGAGGCCAGACGACGGGCGTCGCCTCGGCCTTGGCCGTGGAGGTCGATTCCTGCGTCGTGGCGTTGCCCTCCGGCGTCGGAGGTGAAGTGGGGGTCGGTGTCGAGGTGGCCTGCATCGCGGTTCGTCTCCGAAAGAGACAAAGGCCTGCGACGCGAAATCGGGGACATCACTTAAGTGACGGCGAGCGTCGTGGTGCGGCAGAGGCCGTGGTACGGCGGGAAGCCCACGCCCGCGTCCGCGAGCTGCCTGTCCGAAGCGAGCGCGCGGAACTCGCCGACGTCGTCGCGTGTGCCGGCGGCCGAGCGGAGCACCTCGGCCAGGCGCGTCTCCTGGCCCCCTCGGTTGACGTAGAGGAGCGCGCGCCCCGTGTCCGCGTCGAGGCGCTCCCTCACCCAGGGCAGCTCCTGCTTCACATCCTCCGGGCGCTCAAGGGACTCCAGGCGCTCGAAGCGCTGGAGGGCATCGGCCACTGAGAATGTCTTTCCGTGGAGGAAGCGGCACACCTGGGTGGTGGCTTCGTCCAGCACCGCTTCGATGCGGTAGCGGCGGATGCCGGCCTCGGCGTAGCTGCTCACCTGGGCGAAGGAGCGCCCCTGGCCGACGAAGTGGCTTGCCACCACCTCCCAGTAGAAGGGGGCACGCTCGATGAATGCGCCGCGCGCGGCCCTCTCCAAGGACTCGGCGATGTCGACTCGCCCGAGGCCGGCCTCCAGCCCTTCGGCCACGAGGCGCCGGGCCTCCTCGCCGAAGGCGTCCAGCCGGCGCCCATACTCGTCCCGCACGAAGTTGCCCTGGGTCCGGACGATGTGTTGGGCCACGCGCCTGTCGACGGCGTTGAAGCGGGCGGCGAGGGCGAGGCCCTGCTCTCGCCGGGCGTGGCTGCGGGTGGACGCCACCACTTCCTCGGCTGCGTCGCCGAGGGGCGCCTGGATGCGGGAAGGGATGACGGCCGTCCGCCGGCCAGCAGCCTCCAGGGCCTGGGCGACGAGGCGCCTGCGCTGGGCCGCCGTCGTCGTCCCCCAGTCGACGTCGAGGACGGCCACCGCCTCTCGCATGGCGTCCACGTCCGCGCGCCCGACGGCGCGTCGAAGGCGCGCGGCAAGCAGGGCCACGGCGCGGTCCATACCGGCGGCGGTGCCGACGTCGAGGGCCTTGGCCACCGGCAGCCGGAGGACGTCCCCCAGCAGGGCGTCCGCCACCTCCCGCGCTTCGTGTAGGAGGAGGAGGCTGTCAGCGGGGGCCGTGCACATGGGGGGGCTCCTGCGTCATCAGCTCCACGGGATTGCGGCGCCTGGCGCGCACCTCGACGCCGGCCGCAGTGGGGGAGAAGACGATGTCGTGGCTTGCCGCGCACCTGTCACACAGGGCGAAGACGAGGAGGCCGTTGCGCCAGAGCGTCGTCGTCTCCTCCAGGGGACCGCGCCTTCGGCACATGCGGCACTCCAGGACTCCGCGCTCGGCGTCGGCCTGGGCTTGGAGCACCCACGCGCGCTGAAGCTGCTCAGGCGTCATGTGGGTTGCCCCGAGAACCAGGTGTCGAACTCCTCGCGGGGGACGGGGACGTGCTCGGTGTCCATGTACCTGCGGGCCAGCGCCAGGCGTCCTTGGGCCAGGCGCTCCTCCTCGGCCCGAAGCTCTTCTCGCAGCCCCAAGAGGCGTTTCGCCTCGCCCAGCAGCGAGCCTTTGTCCTTCTGGGGCTTCAAGTCTTCGACACCCGTCTGGATGCCCGCCAGCGTGAGGGTGATGGGGCGCTTCACCCAGTCGTCCCCAATCTTGCGGAACTCGCGGTGGAAGATGTCGCCGGCCAGGTGGCGGCCCTCCTCGGGAGTCAGCACACCCACGCGCACCAGGCGCTCCACCATCTCCGTCATGCGCTCCGGGTCTCTGGTGGCCGTCGTCTGGCTGCGGAAGCGCCAGAAGCGCACGCCCATGTCCGCGAGCACCTTCCGATTCAACAAGAAGTCGAACTCGTCGCGCTCGGGTTGGAAGACTTGGTCCTCCGCGAAGCGGAGCTGCGCCTCGGCCACGGAGCGGTTGAAGTCCCGGCCGTCTCCGCGCAGCAGCGGCGGCAGGCGGAAAGCGCTGCCCACCTTGTCGATGTTGCGCTGGTCGTACTGTTGGAAGAGCGCGTCCTGCTGCTGGGCGTCCGTCAGGGGGCGCAGCTCAATCTTCGCGCGTCCTCCGTCGCCGGTGCCGCCGCCGTCCGCCTCGAGGATGAGAATCTTGTGGAAGTTGGCCTTGCCCTTGAGGTTCTCCTCGATGAAGCGCTCGATGCGCGGCACCGAGGCGTCGGAGAGCCGCCCTCCGGAGACGAGGAGTGCGAGCGGCGGAACGCTCTTGTTGTTGAAGTAGAGGTAGTTGACCTCCTCCATCTGCCGGGAGCCGAGGACGGACAGCAGGGTGCCCACCCAGCGCGGAATGCCGTAGGGGGAGCGCGGCGAGTGGATGGCGAAGTGGATGAGCTCCGTGGCGGGACCGTCGGAGGCGTCCGCGGCCCTGAGGGCGGTGACATCCGCGAAGGCGCGGCCGGTGAGGCGGGAGATGACGCGCGAGTCCCCGAAGGACTTGAAGTACACCCGCTCGCTGCCCTGCACCTGGATGTAGCGGCGCAGGCGCCGACGGGTGCTCACCGTGTCGAAGCTGACGGCGGAGGTGCGGACGCGCTCGCGCACCTCGACGGCCTCCTTGTCGAGAGGGAGGAGCCGCACCGTGTACGAGGGCACGTAGACGAAGCGGGCGATGTCGCCCTTCCCGTCGCGCAGTACCTCCCAGTAGGCGTTGCCCGTCACCTCGAGGTCATGGCGGGTGCGGCGACGCAACTCGACGAAGCTGCCGTCAAAGCAACAGAAGTCGAAGAAGGACTCCAGGCGGGCCTTCTCCACTCGGGCCTGCTGACGCACTGCCTCGGCATGGGCGGTGACTTCCTCGTCCGTGGGGAGCGGGGGCGTCCCCGAGGGCAGCGTGCCCGCGTCACGCGCAGCCAGGCGCTCCAGGGCCATGGCGTCGGCCACCTTCTCCCGGGCGCCGTCGGCGTCGAAGTCGATGGCAGGTTCGAAGCGGTACCCGAAGCCGTCGATGTTCGTCGCGTAGGCGTCGACGTTCTGCCTCAACGAGTTGGAGTGCTCGACGAGAAGGCAGAGGGCCTCCGGCTCATACGGGGGCTGGAGGGCGCCGGCCTCACTGAAGGCCAAGGCGTCCTCGCCCCCGGGGCGGCTGGCGGGCTCGTCCACGCGCGCGCCCACCACCACCGCCTTCAGGATGGACTGGAGGCGCTCCTCGGCCTGGTGGACTTCCACAGGCACCGTCACGGACGGTCCTCCACGTAAGCCAGGAGGCCCGTGGGGGTGTGAGAGACGGCGCGCACACGCTGGCCGCGTGCTGCCAGCTCGGCGTGGACTGCCTCCAGCAGGCCGTCGTGGGTGGAGGCCTCGACGGTGAACTCCGGCCCGGGGTGTGGCGCACCCGAGGGAGAGGCGAGGACGAAGACTCTGACGACGCTCTGCACACGGGCCTCCCGGGCCAAGTGGAGGCAAGGCGCGCGGTGGGAGGGGCGCCCTCGATGTGCGAGGGCGTTGGGGGCCGCGCGCCTCACCTCCAACGAGGACAAAGGCCTCGGGCCCAATTTCGGGGACATCGGGAGCGCGCTTTTTCGCTCAAGGTCCGCGCATCAATGAGTTGCCTTCGTCGGAGGACAGAGCGCTATTTGCGACACCTGCGGCTGACGCGGGAGCCCGCGCGCGAGCCGAAGCGCATGCGTGAAGGTGCCTCCCGCTGCCGAGAGTCACAGAGACGATGGGGAGGGCTGCTGATGAATTCAAACCCTGAGTGTTTGATGCGAGACGAGGACGCGCGCGGCATCGCGCCCGCCGGTGACGTTGCCGCCACGACGGCCGACGTGCCGACGTGCCCATGTCCGTGCTCCGAGCGAGAGGACGAGGCACACCATCCGAGCGACTACCTCGTGACGGCCGAGGAGTACCCCGAGCACCCTGCTGCACAGGCCGGCTACGTAGGGTGGGTGTTCTGCATCCACTGCGGCGCGTGGCGCGCGGACGATGACGACGCGCCTGACGCGGACTGGGTTCCCTGACGCGCGCTGCGCCCGCGCGAAGAGTGGGCCGCACGAACCCCGCTCCTCATGGCAGGACCGGCTCTGTCTCTTCGTCCATGGCGAACACGTTGGAGCCCCTCTTCAACGTGGAGGAGACACCATGGACACCTACCGTGTCGCGAAACTGCCCGCGCGCCTGCGCGGCTTCGCGCTGCCGGACACGAGCACGCAGCCCGAAGGCTATGTTGAAGCGGGCGACTACCTCGTGCTCGAGGAGAAGGCTCGCCACCCCACGCCCGACACCGACTACGTCCGGTTGCTGGTGCCGCAGTTGCGCGGGCTCGACACCTGGGTGTGCACGCGCTGGCGCACCCAGCGCTACGCGACGCTCGTCTCCCAGGAGCGCTCGCCCGCCATGGCCCGGCTGTTGTTCGACAGCGAGCCGCTCGCCGTCTTGGAGGAGCGGCTCACCACGCTCCTGGGGGCCTTCCTCGACTACAGGTATGACGGGAGCCGGGCGTACTACCCGTGGGCGCTGCCGGGCGTTCGTGTCCAGCTCGCGCCGCCCCGGCTGAACAACTGCTGCACCTTCGTCGAGGCCCTGCTGGTGAAGGCCTTCTCCGAGGCGCACGGCGCGGCTTTCTCGTGGGACCTGCGCCGCCACCGGCAGATGATGATCTCCTCCACGACCGACTACTTCTCCCCGGTGACGGCAGTCGTCGAGTCCGGAATGGCCCTGCTGGCGCCGTCGGCGGACGTGCCTCCCCACCCCTGGACACTCATCCAGGGGTGGCGCAGCCAGTGGGGCTCGGGGCACACCTTCCTCGTCGCGGACTTCCACCCGGAGACGGACAAGGTGCTGGTGCTGGAGTCCAACGCCGCCTTCGGGCTCGACGGCGTTGGCTACCGTGGCCTCGGCAACCTGCGGGACGTCGGCCTCCAGCCGCCTGCGCAGTGGTGGACGCGGAGCGAGGTGTGGACGTGGCGCCGCATCTGCTCGACGTACCCCTTCCGGCGCCAAGCGTGGCTGAAGGTCAACGCGCGAACGGCAGCGAGGCGCTGAGCCCCCGCTGTAGGTAGGCGGGGGCAAGATTCTGTTCTGTGCCCCTGCAATGGGAAAACTGGTAGCAGGGGCATCACGGGAAAGAGCTAGTACGCGAGATGCGCAGCGTCCGGTACGAGGTGACGACCGTTATGGGCACCTGCTCGCGCCTGCGAATCGCTGCGCGCGGCACTGCTCGGCTTCTAACTATCCACCGGAGGACGGGAGGTGCTCGATGGAGAGGGCTCGTGCATCAACCAGGAGCAGGAGCCCCACCGTCACGACTTCGGCACTCTCACGTTTGTTACCATGGATAGAAGGTGCCCCATCCGAATTGAGTGTCGTAGGCTACGTTGCCGCCCGTGCGGAAAAAGAAGATGTAGGTGAAGTGGCCGCCGCCCCGATCCTCGATATCGATTCTGGTTAGGCCGCCAAACCCGTAGAGCCTACCGGTAAGCACTATCACCGGTTCGTCGCCGTCCGGGTGCTCGTAGATCGGCAGTTCGCTGACAACCACGTCGGAGAGCGTACTCGTTGCGTGCAGCAACCCCTCGACGACGAGCGCGCCTTCCTCGTCTGTCAAGACGTGGGGCGTGAGTTTCGGCTCTCGCATCTCGGCATGTGCTTGGCGGACTTCCGACGCACTGGCGGTGCCGACCACGTCGAGGAGCACCTCGCCACCCTCCATTGGAATTGACCACACGCAGCTTGGGAAGCCGGATGGCGGCGAGCCTTGCTCCGCACACACGTCCACCACTTCGGATTCGACGGCGAGACTCGCGCTCGTGGACATGGCTAGAACAGCCAGTGTGACAATCGATAAATTCGTTCGCATATTCACCAGTCCTCTTGAAGGGTAGCGCGGTAGTTGCCAAATGTAGATGGATTGTACTTGGAGTGAATTGTTTGTAGTGGATATCCTGGCTGTGCGGCAAGCGAATCTGTCCTATCCAATTACCCTCACCCCAATCTCCCCGCTACCTCGCCGCTCCGGCCCCCGTTCGCGCTGGCAGGCCAAGGCCACGGCCCAGAACTTGTCCGCGTGCCCGCGGTTGGTGCGCTCGGCGTCGAAGGACACCTTCCCCGAGGGCAGCACGCGGCGCTTGATGGAGTGAATCTGCCCGACAAGCTCACGCTCGCGCGGCAGGGTGACGTCGCGGCGTTGGAGCAGAATTTTGAAGTCGGTGGCCCAGCGCTCCTTGGCCTCGTTCGTGAAGTTCTCGGCCACGACCTGTGGGAAGTCCCGCGCCAGGTTCTCGGCGAGATTCATGCCGATGCCGCTCCTGTCGATGCTGAGGCGCGCCACGGGCAGGACGGAGAGGAGACGGCGGAGGTGCGCCTCCTGCTCGGCAAAAGGGATGCCCGCGAAGCTCCGCAGCATGCGGCAGGTGTATCGGCCCGCCACCTCCTCGAAGACGGCCAGCTCCGAGCGATCTCTCGTGCGGCCCACATCGAAGCCCGCCACTAGGCGCCCCTGGGGCACGGGCACGTCGGAGGCGTCCTGGGCCAGCGTCAGCTCGTCCGTGGTGCATGGGAGAATGAGCTCGTACGGGAGAAAGGAGTACGATTCGTCCACGTAAAAGGCATTCAAATTCCTGCTGGAAGTCCTCCTGCGGCAGGGAGTCGAACTGCTCGGTGAGGACGGGGCGCCCGAAGCGCGCGACGCGCTCCTCGGTGGGCATGAGGGGTGCCTCCACTGCGGCGCGCCGCACGTCGAGGGAGAAGAAGCGGCACAGCCACCAGGGCACCTGCTGGCGCGTGTGGTGCGGGTACTTGCGCAGCTCCTGCGAGGCGATTTCCCAGAAGATGCCGCGCCGGCCCAGCGGGGTGCTGCAGCCCGTGAGCTGCCCGTGCGAGCGGAGGATGAGGGCGGTGCTGCCCGTGTAGACCTCCCTATCGTTCACGTAATGCGCCAGCTCGTCGAGGTACGCGTCGCCGCGCTTGCCGCGAGGTGGCTTGGAGGGCACGGAGATGATGCGCGAGAGGCGGCGGCCCTTGGCGTTGGACTCGAAGGCCAACTCCGTCTTCGCGTCGGTGACGAGCTTCTTTTTGAATGCGAGCGGCAGCTCCTCGTACACCTGCCGGGCGATGAGCACCTTCTCCACGGCATCCGACAAGTTGTACGAGACGAACACGGCCGTGTGGCCGTCGCGTAGGTGGCAGCGCGCGAGGGCCTCGAGGGCGAAGAGGAAGGAGAAGCCCACCTGGCGGCTCTTCGCCACCCAGCGGAAGCGGGAGCGGTTGTCCAGCAGCGCCTGCTGGTAGGGCTCCAGCACCACCGGCTCACTGTCGTAGTGGCAGAGGCCGGAGATGAAGCCCGACTCGGTGGCGAGCCACTGGGTGAGGTCGTCCTCGGTGCGCTTGACGATGCTGAGCGTCACGGTGTCCTCCTTCAACCGAGGCCGACGGAAATGGCCGAGGAACGAGCGGCATCCTCCAGGACGCCGAGCACATCGGGCCGCCAGAGAAGCTCGCAGATGGAATGTTCATCGGGGCTGAGGGGAACAGCCTCGGCGTACTCCCAGCCCGCGTCCGTCAGCTCCCACTCGCCACTCGCGGCTTGCCGTTGGAGGCCGCATGCTTCCAGGCGAAGGTTCATCTTCGGGGCGGACAGCCCCACCCTCTGGCCGAGCTGCATGGCAGTGAGCCGCGCGGGTGGCACGGCGGTCGACAGCCCCTTGCGGTGAGGCTCCATCGACAACCCGGTGTCCGTTTGGATGGCGTCGAGCGCGTGGGCCGCTGCCAGCTCCGGCTTGTGGCCCGGAACGAAGGAGGCGAGCGTCCTGGCCACTTCCAGGTGGGCCAGCACCTGGTCCTGAAGCGGTGATGCGGGGGCCAAGCGCGGCTGTGGTGACGGAGCATCTGGCGCCGTGTAGCTGCCCGTCTCGCGGAGGGTGGGGAGCACCTCGTGCGCGAGCCAGCGCTTGAAGCGCTCCGATTCCGCCACCCGACTGGTGAAGACGAGCCGGTACACGCCGGCCTCGTTGACGGTGGCGACCTTCTCAGGGGCGCCAGGGGTGTCGGTGGTGCCGACGCCCTGCTCATCGTCTCCCAGGCAGTCGAGGGCGTCCCGGCTGTCGGTGAGGCCGAGGGCCGCGCAGATGTCGGCGGCGACGAACCATGGCTCGCGCCGCTCGTCCAGGGAGACACGGATGCGGTGTGCCTCGAAGTTGAAATGGGCCAGCGGATGCACAGCGACTCCTCTCGGGGGAAGGCCGAGGCCGCGCGGGGCCCGGCTCAAGAATGCGCAGCGTGGTTAATGACTTGTCTTGTTGGGGCGACAGAGCGCGTATGGCCGCGTCCTCTTCACGAAGGAGTCGCCATGTCTGCCTATGCCGCTGTCGTCCGAGCACCCCGCACTCTCACGGAGAAGGAGGTGGCGCGGCTGCTGCGCGCCACGGGGGAGCACAAGGAGGGATTCAGGGACCACTGCCTCTACAGCCTCGCGCTGGCCTCGGGCCTGCGTGAGCATGAGCTGGTGGCCCTCAACGTCGGAGACATCTTCGACGAGCGCGGGCGCGCACGCCGGCACGTGCTGCTGCACGTCTTCAAGGGCTGCCGCCGGCACCCGCGCCCCCAGGAGGTTGTCCTCTCGGACACGGTGCGCGCGAAGCTGGAGAAGCTGCTGCGGCTGAAGCGCGCGCAGGGGCACGACGTGGGGCCCCAGGCGCCGCTCTTCTTGAGCCGCAAGGGCCTGCGCCTGTCCACGCGGCAGGTGCGCCACGGCTTCGGAGTCTGGCAGCAACGCGCGGGGTTGGAGCGGCACCTGAACTTCCACGCCGTGCGCCACACCGCGTGCACCGGGGTGTACCGAAGGACGAAGGACATCCGCCTCACTCAGAAGTTCGCGAGGCAGCGAAGCGTCGACTCCACCGTCATCTACACGCACCCCTCGGACGACGAGCTGGTGCGCGTGACGAACGACTTGCCCTGCTGATGGGGCACGCCGCCTCCGCGCTGAGCGCCCGCGAGAGCCCCTGGTTGGGCGGTGGTGCCGCGCGGAGGCGGTGAGGGGCGGCCATGCGCAACGCTCGCGCGGGCCGTCCCAGGCGCCGCAGCCGCAGCCGCAGCCGCAGCCGCAGCCGGCGAAAGTGAACAGCGCGAGGCGTTCACTTACCGGGCGCAAATGAACAGGGGAGGGGTGTTCACTTTTTCGGAGCTGACCCTCTCGAAAAGGGCCCCAGGTACACGCCCCGGCGGCGCACCCCGCACGAAAGATCGCACCACCCCCCACCCTGGCGTCAGGGGTAGGCGGGGTGGGCGTGCTGGCGTCATCGGTAGGCATGGTTGCGCCCGGCCGGGGCAGGCGGTGAAGGTGACTGGGGAGGAGCTGGGCCGCATGACGGGCGGCAGGTGGCGCCAACCAGCGGAAAGCGGCCATTGGCCTCGGCGCTTCGGCCCGCCAGGAGGCCTCGTAAGCGCGCGAAACAGCGTGGGGGCGGTGACGCCGAATGGCCGCCTTTGCGTATTTTCGGCCATTCGGCTCGCCCCTGGTAACGGCACGCGCGCCCAGGTGCGCGCGGGGCGGAGGG
>NZ_JABFNS010000099.1 GCF_013116825.1 Myxococcus xanthus | reverse complement strand
CCGGAGATGTGTATCAGAGACAGGTGGCAGGAGGGTGGGCTGCTGGAGTTTCTGGGGCGCCGGGACGCGCAGGTGAAGGTGAGGGGGTACCGGATTGAGTTGGGGGAGGTGGAGGAGGCGCTGAAGCAGCACGCGCAGGTGAAGGAAGCGGCAGCGGTGGTGAGGGGAGCGGGGCAGGAGAAGCGGGTGGAGGCGTACGTGGTGGCGCCTGGAGGAGAGGGAGGGGCACTGAAGGAGTACGTGAGGCAGAAGCTGCCGGAGTACATGGTGCCGTCGGTGGTGGTGGTGCTGGAGGCGCTGCCGCTGACGCCCAACGGCAAGGTCGACCGCAAGGCATTGGCTGATCACGACGTGCGGTCGCGCGTTGCCACCGAGACCTTCGTCACGCCGCGCACGGACGCAGAGCGCGTGTTGGCGGGCATCTTCTCGGAGGTGTTGGGCGTGCCACGTGTCGGTCTTCATGACGACTTTTTCGAACTGGGAGGCCATTCGTTGTTGGCAACCCAAGTCGTGGCACGTGTCCGCACGGAGCTGGGCGTGGACATGCCGCTGCGCGCGCTCTTCGAGGCGCCGACAGTGTTGCGGCTCGCGGTCTGGCTGCTGAGTTCGGACACGGAAGGGGGCGCGCGTGATTGTGTGGCATTGCAGCCTGAAGGTGCCGGCACGCCTGTGTTCCTCGTGCACGCTGTTGGCGGCGCCGTGGGGCCGTACCGTGCGCTGGCTCGGAGCATGGGTCGCGAGCGGCCTCTCTACGCCTTCCAGGCCGCGGGGCTCGATGGACGCGAGCCTCCCCTGGAGCAGGTGGAGGCGCTCGCCCGCCGCTACGTTGATGCAATGCGCGAGCGTCAGCCCAAGGGCCCCTATGTACTGGGGGGTTGGTCCCTGGGTGGGGTGGTGGCGTTCGAGATGGCGCGAGAGCTGGAGCGTCAGGGGCAGTCCGTGGCGCTCCTCGTCCTGCTGGACAGCTTCGCTCCCGACGAGAACGCGCCCTCGCGGGAACCCGATGCGGCGTTGCTGCTCGCGGGGATGGCCATGGACCTGGCACGGACGGCAGGTGTCGAGTCCACCCTACGCCCCGAGGCGCTCTCGGGCCTGACCGAAGAGGCGCAATTCGCCGCCGTTGTCGAGCATGCGCGACAGGCAGGGTGGCTGCCTCCCGAGGTCGAGGCGTCAACGCTCCGTGCCTGGCGTGACGTGACTCGCGCGAACCTGAGGGCGTTGGCGGCCTACCGTCCCGGTCCCGTTCGGTGCCCCGTGTTGTTGCTGCGCGCGAAGGATGCGCAACGCTCCCAGGCGGTAGAGCCGTCCCACGGGTGGGCTCGCTGGGGGCTATCAGGCCTCACCGTGGAGGACGTTCCGGGGGACCACTACAGTGTGCTCAGGGAACCGCAGGTGGAGACGCTGGCACGCCGCCTTGTCGAACACGTCGGCGTCGCCACCGGGCGGAACGAGTCGGCGGGACAGCAAGGCGAGGGATGAGCGAGGACTCCGCCTGGATGGCAACGCCACCATGCCCGCGCACCCATGAATGGCGAGCCATCCACCATGAGGTCCGGTGGATGGCCTGGGGCATGTCAGGGGATGCTGTGGCTCGGGTTCAGCGGGGGCGGGGTGTGCGTGGCTGGGAGGTCGCTTCCGGCGCGAGCACATCCACGAGTCCCTGGGCCACGGCGGCGGCGAAGGCTTCCAGCGTCCGCTGCTCGCGCCACCGTGCGACCTCCTCGAAGTCGAGCGCATGGTGGGTCTCGATGATGACGGAAGGGATGCGCGGCTTTCGCAGGACGAAGATCTGCCTGTGCGTGGGCTCTCGGGCCACGAAGACGCCAGGCTGGGCGGTGTCGATGGCGTAGAGACCCTCGTAGTCCACGCCGTCATAGGGCGGGAAGCCCGCCTGGCCCAGCCTGCGCGCCAGGGCGCGGGCCAGTCCCGCACGTCCGGTCTGGAGGAGCGCGGTGGCTTCCGCGGACTCGGACCAGAGCACGGTGAAGCCAGGGGCTGAGTCCTGCCGGTTGCACTCCTGGTCCGGATTTGGAGACCATGGCGTGGCGGTGCCTCGCGAGTCGGAGTGCAGGCTGAGCATGGCATGGGCGCGCCACCGCTCGGCGGCGGTGACGCGGGTGGGATAGGGGACGCGCTCGCCCGGCCTGCGACTCAGGCGCACCTGGAAGTGGCCGGTTGCCTCCAGCCGCTTCGCCAGGTCTTCCGCCACTCGGAGGGTAAAGGTCTCCTCGTCCTCGCAGGTGACGCCCTTGTTGCCGGTGTTCCCCTCCGCGCCGTGCCCCGCGTCCAGGTAGATGCGTCGCTTTCCAAAGTCCTTGGGGAAGCGCACCTCGGAAATGGTGAGGGGCGCGCCCGGAGCGGGCCATGTGGGAGCGGGAGCGACAGAGGTGGGCTCGGAGGATGCGGCGGGCCTTGCCCACAGGGCGAGTCCCAGTCCCAGCAACAGAAAGGTCTTCGGCATGGTGCTTGAAATGCCAAGAAAGGAGCGTCACTGCGTAGTCTCCCTTGTTGATGGGGTGGTGTGGAAGCCCACGTCGCGGTCTTATTCGACTCACTGAGTAGAACAACTCCTCATGAATCTGCGTCGGACTGGCATGCGAGTGTCTTCAACAGAGGGGGAGGGGGACAGGGCATGAAGACGATGCTGCTAGGTCTGCTGGTGGCCGCCGCAGGGGGAGCGCCGCCGCCGGCATACGTGATGGGTTCCTCGGTGAATCTGCGGAAGGAAGCCGGCAAGACGGCGGAGGTCCTCCAGAAGCTGCCCATCGGGACGGAGTGCCGAACACTGGAGTCCCTCGAGGGGGGCTGGGCCCGGGTGCGCTGCGGAGAGGCGGAAGGCTTCGTGGTGGGGGCGTTTCTGGGCCCCGAGAAGCCTTCGGTGGAGAAGCTCGCCGCGGAGGCCAAGGACCCGAAGCGGACGTTGCTGCAGCGAGAGGAGAGCGCCCTGCGTGCCGCCACGCTGGCTCCGGAGGACGCGGGCCTCCAGAAAGAGCTGGCGACGTTGTTCTTCGAGCGCAACCTGGAGGCCGTCGCGCGGCTGAAGAAACCGAGCCTGCGGAGGCCGTTCGAGTTCGACTGCACGGTGAATGATCCGGCTCGGTGCCTCCGGGGTACGAGCGCGCTCTTTGTCGACGGCGTCAAGGTTCGGGCCGAGACGAAGAAGAATCTGTTTGTCATCGCGTTTGGCGCGGCGGAGACCTTGACGGTCTACCGGGGTCGGTTCCGATTTGACAACAAGCACTTCGAGAGGACTCAGGAGGTTCATGTTCAGGGCGAGGTTCTGGAGGAGGTCACCTCCGCAATCACCCACTCCCTAGATAGGGCTCTCTTCTCAGAGACCGCAATGCCTTCGAAGAACGAGTTGTGGCCAGCCTTCGGGCGATACGTGTTGAGCGAGGCTGCGGCACAGGGCGTTGCGGAAATTTCCTCTGAATGGGCGTTGCTGTCATTGGAGAGTGAGGATGGCGTTCCCAGGGTGCGATGGAACGCTTGTCTGAAGAGACCCTACAAGCTGTTGTTGAGGCGTGACATTCATGGGCGGGTGCTCGTCGTCATCGAGGGCCCGGGTGGCGGCTTGGAGCGGTATTGGGTGACGGCTGCATCGAAGAGTGAGAACGGCCTCGACCTGACGATCGAAGACTTTTACGGGCGGCACGCGCGTCAAGAGCGCTTCAAACTGCCGGAGCCCGGAGCGGACATCGCGTTCTTGGGAAAGGCCGCCTATACATATGCGTTTTCGAAGTATCCCGACACTGGCGGGGAGTGCCTGGAAGGTGGTCCCTGACGCAGGGTTGGTCACGGCTTTGAGCTGCCGTCGGGATGTTTGAAGCAAAGAATTGATCTGGTGCGCTGGGGGAGTGCACAGAGATGAATTGAGTGAACGCACTCATGGGGGAGCGCGTTGTGTCTCGGAAAAATCGATATCCGGCCTTGTGGGACTATGAGTTCCCAGGGCAGCTTTTGTCTGCGCTGGACGAATATCATATCTTGAAGGTCCCATTGCTCGGGCAGCATTACCCGAAAGGGCCGGGGGATTGGTGTGGGCGGACAGCCAGTGCAATGGCCTATAACTATTACCAAGTGGTTCAAGGGGGCGATTTTGCTTCTCGCTTCGTGACGCACTGGGACGGAGGCAAGCCGGGGCAGTTTGTGGATCTGCGATATCCGGGTGGGCAGCGAGCGTTCCATACGAAGCCCACAGCCCCACCCTTCAATGCCAATCTGGGTGGGTATTCGGTCTCGAATCGCAGCCCTGTTCCTGTTCCTATCTCGAGTGTGTCTCCTCCGCAGTTCGGAATGGAGGACAAGCATGCGTTCGAGGCGGGTGATTACAGTGCCTCCAAGGTGCTTGGGTTTGCATACGGCCATGTTCTGCCATGCTCGCTTGAGGATCGGCGCAGGAAGGCGGCGAGAATTGCGAACGATCCGAATTTGATTGAGGGGAAATTATCGCTGATTCTCCAGGCGCTTGTCGCCAATAATCCGGTCATCTTTTATTCGGGATTCTCCGCGAATAAGACTGAGCCCATTCATCTTGTTCTGATTGTCGGATTCGCTTGGCTGGTGGATGCTTCCGGACGTCATCTCTGGCTGGTGGTTGCTGATCCGGCGACACAGAACAAAAAGATTGGTGACAAGAAAGGAAGCGGTCTTTTCTTCCCTCCCGAATCTGGTTCGAGGGATGGAACGGATCTGAATGCGATCGCAAAGAAGCAGGTCACGGGTGAGCACGATCTCATCCGGGTACGCAGAGGCGACTGGGAGAATGCGCAGGCGTCCGTAGTCCTGATTCGTGCCCGCAAGCTGTTCGAGGAGAACACCTATAGCGCGGTGCCTGACGACTTGTTCATGGACTACCGCCACGACGAGCACAAGGGCGGAGCCTTTCTCTACTCACTCCGCCCCACCGTCGTCCCGTCTGGTTTTCTTGAAACCAACGTGATGCGCACGGTCGCGTATCCGTTCGACCACGGGGATACTCGCTTCCGGCCCATCAACTGCTACGCCCTCACGGAGACGGAGATGCCGCCCGGTGGGCTCTTCCCATTGGGAATGCGCCGGAATCTGCATTCGGGAATCCACCTGCCTGCGTCGCATTTCTCGGCGCGCGAGCGGACGACGAACTCCGCAGCCGGGGCCGGCGTGCGAGAGGTTCGCTGCTTTGCCCCAGGTTACGTGGTGGCCGTCCGGTTGGCCCATGGCCTGCCTGCTCCCCTCGAAGAAAAGGAGCGTGTCGAGGATGGGCCGCAGCCGCACGAGTTGGCCCGGGAATTCACGGGCAACCACAACTCCTTCGTCCTCGTCCGGCACGATGTCGAAGAGGCAGTGAAGACGGAGGGCCAGCCGCCGCGGCGTTTTACATTCTACAGCCTCTACATGCACCTCGTTCCTCCGGACTGGAAGGATTCGGACACATACCGGAACGTGGACTGGTTGAAGCTGCTCGTGCGGCGCCACGGCGCGCTGACGGTGGTTGATCCGGCGCATGAGGCGTTTCGCCAGACTCGGTGGTTGCAGGAGTCCCTGCCGGAGGCGGGAGCGGACGTCGTCGAGAAGAAGGGGGGAAGCTACTCCGTCGTGGGGACGGGATTGGGCGTGCCCGAGACACTGCGCCTGGGAGAGGCACAGGGGGATGATGTCCGAGCGCTCTGGAGGCCGGCGGACCAGGACCTGACGGGGATCCATGAAGCACTGCGCGAGGGGCGGATGGTGACGCTGCGCCACCCCTTGCTCAAGCTGGAGGCTGGCGCGGTCCTTGGCTACGTCGACAGCAGGAGCAAGGCCATTGGGGATGGCTTCGTCCACTGGGAAATCCTGGCGCCCTCCGAGCCAGGGCAACTCAAGGCCTTCCTCGACTTCGCGAAGGACGCGCTGGGGCTGGGTGACTTCTTCAAGGTCTTCGAGGAGGCGGACCAGAACAACTTCTTCGACCCGTCGAAGGGAGAACTCGACGCGCTGATGAAGCTGGCGCCCAAGTCGATTCACGCTGCCGGGAACCCCGAAGAGGAGTGTCTCTCCCGCTTCGAGCAGACGTATCACCACGGCGCGCTCAAGGAGATTCTTCGCTCACCTCGCGCGCTCGCGTTTTCGTCCGATGATGCGCCTGGTGATGTCGGCGAGCCTTCGTTTCCCGCGGAGCTTGTCATCACCAACTACAAGGACGCGCTCCCTGAAGGGACTTACTGGCTCAAGCTGACCTTCGAGCCTCCCTTGGGCGAACGGTACGTCGCTTACGATGGAAAACAGAGCCGTCTCAACGTGCGATTGCCGGCTGGGGCTCGACGAATCTTCGTGGAGCCGGCCGACGGCTCCGGCTTTCTGCTGCAGGTGGGCGGTGGTGCTCAGGATGCACTCGCGCAGGAACTCCAGCACTTCAAGAGGCTGGCATCCGTCCGTTGGCGAAACGTGGTGCTCAGGCACCTGAACGAGTGGTTGCCGGAGAGCATCGTCGTTCAGGTGATGAAGCACCTGGAGATTCACGGTCAGCTTCGAATGGGGAGCCAGATCGCCGACATCCAGCAGCCGGACGAGGCCAAGAGGCTGCTGGGGCGCTATGCGGAGGCAGTCGGATTCTGGGCCCACCCGGAGGAAGTGCCCTTCCTCGGGCCCGAGGGGGACAACGGTGGCAAGAAGGCGCTCTTCGCGGTGGCGCCTGACGTCGACCAATTGCCTGCGAAGGGGCTGGTCGACAACCCGCACCCCGTCACCTTCGCCTGGCTCCTGATGCTCATGGTTCGACATGGCCTCGTCCGGTTCTCGGACCTGCCGGCCTGGCGCCCGAGCAACTCGAAGGATGTGCTCGCGGTGGGGTGGCTCCCGGCACGAAGCGCTCATCCCGCATGCCGGGTGGGGGAACTCCTGGACGTGGGGGCCGTGGTGCGCGGGAGCGGAGACGACGAGGTGGAAGTGCATGTGCTGCACGAGGGCACACGCTGCTTCCTCGCGAGCGGAAGTTGCACCGAGGGTGCTTTCTTCGCACAGGTGGAGTTGCCGGGTTGGGGGGCCTGCACGCTCGACATGCCGGGTGCCCGGCTCGTGGGAGCCGCGACATTGGAGGTGCTCCTGCCGGTGTTGCTGGGTGGGCGCGAGTCGACGGAGGTTCCTGGGAGCCAGGTTGTTTCCTCGGCTCGTTACGCTCCCGAGTCTCACAAGGATGGAACGTTCTCCTGGCGTATTCCCTTCAGGGAGAACTGCCCAAAGCTTCTTCGGGGCTGGGTGCTTCTGAGCGCATGGGCGAAGGCCACGAAGCAGGAAGGGCTGCACCCGGAGGCACCTGCGTTCGAACTGGCCCGTGTGGCCATCCCCGTACAGGGACGGGAAGACTCGGCGTTCAATGAGTCCTCCGGACTCCGCGTCGTTGACGGCTTCATTCAGAAAGGGGCGCTCAAGAAGCTGGAAACGTATGTGACGCGGCACTTCACTTACCGCGCCTTCTTGAAGGCCGCTGCTTCCAAGACAGAGCCTCCGTTGGCCTGGGCGCTCGTGGAGGCGGTGGAGCGTGTCCAGTGCGCGTATTCAGAGAAGCAGTTGCTGGCGTTGTCCGCGCTGGCCGAGGACGGATTGTCCATCGTGCTCACGGCCACGAATGCCCGGCGTTTGAAGGATGCCGCCGAAAAGGTTCGAGAGGATGGCTGGTTCACCGCCTTGGAGGACGCGGCAAAGGGGGCGATTCGCGTCCGAGTCCCAGCGCCAGCGGAGGGACGTCATCCTGGTGAACTTGTCATCCGGTTCGACGCCAGCGCTGCTTTCTCGGAGCTGCGGAAGGGCATCCCAGGGACCCATGAGGTCCATGTGAAGTTCGGCGCGTTCTTCCCGAACGGGGGAAGCGCGCGGGACCCGCGTCTGGCGACGGCGGATACGCTGGGGAGCCGGTGTGAACCTGTGACGCTCGACGCGCTGCGGAGCGGCGCCAAAGCGGGGGCGCTGGAGGTGTGGTCCACCGAGGTGTCGGAGGTCCTTCACATCCCTTCGCTCGAAGCGCCCAAGGTGTTCGTCACCGCCCGGGGGATTCAGCTTTCCTCGCGGTTGCTGGGTGGGAATCGGACCTTCTGGGAGAAGGCTCGACCCATCATCAAGGTGGGCCACAGTTCCCTCGATGAAGCCGCCGCACGTCAGTCCGTCATCCAGAATGGGTGCGTGGTGCGGACCTTCGGGTTCGAGGATGCGCAGGTTCAGGGGCGAATTCTCATCCCGACCGCCGAGGTGGTGAACAAGCATGTGCCCCTGGGGCATGAACGGATCGACGTCCAGCCCGCGAAGGGCCGTGCTTACACCATGCAGCGCAACGCCAGGCTGGAAGCTCGGTCTCACTTCCATGAGGCCTTCAGCCTGAAGGTCGCCGTCATGACGGAGGCCGTCCCGGTGAGCAGACCCCTCCGATTGGAACTCGCCAGTCCGTCGCTGCCAGGCGGCCCGCCCGGGCTTCCGCTGAAGCTCAAGAAGGGCAGCGTTGTCTACAAACCGGAGCGCCAAGGGCAAGGTCTGACGGATGTGGAAGGGGTGCTCCATGCGGACGTGGATCTCAATGACGTCGATGCCGCGTTGGAGGGCGCCAGGGAATACGTGCTCCGTGTCGTCCCGATTCATAAGAACGACGCGGATCTTGCTCGGGAGCTGAAGCTCTCGTTGCCCGAGCGGATCGTGCCCCGGGTACACGACGACGTGCGGATTCGCCCCAATCTGTGGTGGTGGTCAGACGACCTGGGGGCCGTGCCCATGAAGGGGGAAGGGTGATGGCGGACACAGCCGTTGCTTCACAGTCACCTGCTGGCGGCGAGCGCTTCGAGCTTCGGCGTGAACCGGGAGCTGAGGGCGTCTTCTATCTCGTCGCCGTGGCCCCCACGGAACTCAAGCTCTCGCTGAAGAGCTACCGGTCCGTTCAGGACAGGATTGCCTTCGTCCTGGAGGGAACGCACAAGAACCTTCCGGCGGACACGGTCTGCAGCGTTCTGATCAAGACGCACGCGCGTGGGATGCCAGCGCGGGAGTACACGCTGGTCAACGTCCCACTGCGTGTCAATGGCAGGTCATGCACGTTGGAGTTCGAGGCGGACATCTACGAGGCGAGCTTCTTCGGCCGGGGCCACGCGGAGATGACCGTCGTCCCCGACTTCCCCTTCGCGCAGGAATGCTGTCTCGAAAAGCCCTTCGAGTTCGACATTCCCCTGGGACTCAGGGGGCTCGACCTGAGCGTCCCTGTCCTGTTTGGCCGGCGGTTCCACTTGAAGCCGGACATGGATGCACGTTTCACCGGCGCGACGCTTCGGCTCTCCATCTACCACTCCGTGGAGCCGAAGCGTGGCGTGGCGCCGAGGATGGCTTCAGAGGAGCAGCGCTATGCCGCGCTGGAATGGGGCTCTTCCGACTTGGGCGCGAAGGACTGGCGAGTTGGCTGCGCCTGGAGTGGGGACGGTCTCCGATTGCCATGGCGTGAGCCCATTCAGGACGAGTACGCCTTCGACCTGCGGCTCGAAGTGGTCCGAGACATCGAGGGGGAGGCGCGGCCCTACGTGGTGTGGGAGCAGCCAAGGGCGTGCGTGTGCCCGAAGCCGAAGCTGACCGGGTTCGAATTCAAGCACCACGCGGTCACCGCGACGGTGGAGCATCTGGATCCGTATTTCGAGCTCCCTCTGGAGCTGACCCACTGGCGGTACGAGGCTCAGACGCGAGGAGAGGCCCTGTCCTTCACCCTGATGGGCCCCGTCTCGCGGCCGGTGTTGGTGAACGCCAACGAGAGGGGCCTGTTCCTACGGCAGTTCCTCGACGCCGAGGACTGGCTGCGCCGGAAGAGCTTCGCCTTGTTGCGGATTCCGCGCTCGTTGACGGGGACCGATGAATACGTGCCCATCCGCTCGGTGCTGGACTTCGATGAGACGCAATTCCTCGCGTTCGAGGACGAGGACCTGTGGCTGGAGGCCCCAACGTCGGCGAGGGCTCCCGCGCGACAGAAGCAGGATCGGGTGCGTCAGGAACTGGTGACGGCACTGGCCTCCGAGGAGTTGGCGGTCCGGCCTTCGCGCATGCCTCGCTTCGGGGACGTCTGGCTGGGGGCTCGCGACAACCACCTGCTCATCACCGTGAAGGTCATCGGGGATCTCGACTACTGGCGCGAGGCCTCGCCTGTTTTTTCGATCTGCGACGACCTGCGTCCCGAGGAGCCAACGGCCTCTCGGGAGACCGAGGTGCTTCGGTTGGATGCGCGGCCCCTTGATGGGAATCCGCGTTACTACGAGGCGCTCGTTCGATTCGACGATCCTCGAATCCGCCAGAAGGTCTTCATCCAGGGGCGAGTCTCAAAGCCGGATGCGCGGCTCTGGGGCGAATGGGTGGCAGCGCCACCGGCCTTCTCCGTGGAGTACCCAGGCGTTCCCCAGCTCCAGGGACTTCGCGCCGAGTTCGTCCAACTCACGGATGATACGTCCATCCTGGAAGTCCGCTGTCAGGCCCTCCACATTCCCAATGGGAAGGAGGGGGATGTCATCGAGTTCCGCCTGTATGAGTTCTTCGCTGACGTCGCGGAGCCCGTTGTCTTCGGTGCCGTGCCCTTCCGGTATGAGGTCGCGAAGGGGGCTGCGGGGCAATGCGACGCTCGTGGACGGGTGGTGGCGCGTCTCCGGGAGCCGGCGCTCGTCGAGCGGATGCGGCGCAAGGGCCGGTTTCGGATTGAAGCGCGCCTGGTAGAGCGGGCGAATGCCAACCATTCCAGCGCGCTTCCTGCCATCCTCCTGGACCTGGAGGGAACACCGCGCCGCATCGAAGGCACGCTCATCTACGGCAGCCACCCGAATGTGACGGAGGCGTTCCGGAGGAAGGTGCTGATCATCGCCGAGCAGCTGGAGATGAATGCCGATGATTTGATGGCGTGCATGGCCTTTGAGACAGGCAATGCCTTCCGGGCCGATACACCGAACCGGGCTGGGCATCAGGCGTTCGGTCTCATTCAGTTCACGGCCATCAATGAAGGAAAAGATGCGCTCGATATCAAGCTGTCCGCACTGGTGCGGATGAGCGCTGTCGAGCAGCTCGACTACGTCGCCAAGTACTTCCGCATGTGGAAGGCACGGTCAAAGCTTCCTTTAGACAATCTGGGTGACGTCTACGCGTGCATCCTCTGTCCAGAAGCACTCGGCAAGGACGCGTCCTTCGTCTGTTACGCCAAGGGGTCGAGGGGCTACGAGCCCAACAAGGGGTTGGACCGCGGCGGCAAGGGCTTCATCACCAAGGCAGACATCTTGGTTCCGGTGGAGCGGCACCTTCGTGAAGGCCAGAAGTTCCGCAAGTAGAGACATCTCATTCAGGTGACAGCATGTTTCTCCACCCTTGTCTGAAAGACGGGTTGCGCGAGTACATTGTCCTCGCGCTCCATGAGGGTCTGCCCAACGGGTACACGCTCGTGACTCCTGCGCGGGGCTGGGCGCTGGAGCGGAGATTGCGCCAGTTCGCGCAGGATTCATCCAACCAGCGGACGCTCCAATCACTGGTCTACATCCATGGACACCGCAGCGGGATGCGCGCGCCGCTGCCGGTGGACGAAGTCGTGCGGCAGGCCGCGCTCCTTCTGGACTCGGGGGTCCTTCGGCTGGCGCAGGCTCCGCCGCGCGAGGCCTCCGTTTCGCCGTCATTCTCCGTTCCCCAGCCTGCGTGTGTGCCTGTTCCAGTGGAGGAGCCGGTCTGGCTACGGCTTCAGGTGGTGGACGACACGACCGATGTGCCCATTGCCGGCATCCAGCTGCGCATCCAGCTCGACGACCAGTCCGAGCATCAGGCCCGGACGGATTCAGAGGGCCGCATCGACCTGAAAGGCGTCCCGAAGGGGGGCGCCGACGTCCTGCCCGACCTCGAAGGGGCCACCCTGGACAACACGTTGGCGCTGGTGCGGACGGGAGGCCCCTGGTCCCAGCAAAAGCCCGCGAAGCGAGGTCAAGCGGCGAGGGTGGCCAGCGCGCCGCGCTTCCTCGCACGTGTCACCCAGCACCGGGTCATCGACGGAGAGACGCTGGAGAGCGTGGCGGAGATGTATGGCCTCACGGTGGAGGAGCTCACCCGCTTCAACTGGAACACCACGGATGCGGCGGACATCGAGCGGCATCTCATCCTCGATGTGGGCTGCACGCGCAGGGGCTCGCGTGGGCAGTACGTCTTCACCCGAGAGGATGACCCCGGCATCCTCTACGTTCCCCGGCCAGAGGCCGTCTCCCGGCTGCCTGTGGAGCACAGCCACATCCTGCGGGTGAAGCGCGTCCCGGAGCCGCGACACTTCCTGTTCTCGCTCTGAACGCCACCTGCCCCGCAAAGACAACGGGCAGGTCCCCGGAAGAAGGGAACCTGCCCGTGTCACTTCCTACCGGCTGGAAGGCCGTGCGCTAGGCGCGGACCTCGGGGGCGGACTCGGCCGGCTTCGGCAGCGGAGTCTCCTTGCCCGGCTCGCCGCCCGGGGTGCCCGCCACGCCGAAGGGAGGCGTCTCCAGCGCCGCCTTCAGGACGTCATCCATGTGGGTGACGAAGATGAACTCCAGCTCGTTGCGCGCCTGGTCCGGCACGTCGATCAGGTCCTTGCGGCACCGCTCGGGCAGGATGACCCGCTTGATGCCCGCCCGGTGCGCCGCCAGCACCTTCTCCTTGATGCCACCCACCGGCAGCACCAGGCCACGCAGCGTGGCCTCGCCCGTCATCGCCGTGTCGTGACGCACGCGGATGCCCGTCAGGAGGCTGGTGAGCGCCGTCAGGATGGTGACGCCCGCGGAGGGCCCGTCCTTCGGAATGGAGCCCGCCGGGAAGTGCAGGTGCAGGTCCGTCTTCTCCAGGAAGTTCGGGCTGATGCCGAGCTGCTCGGCCTTGCTGCGCAGGTAGCTCAGCGCCGCCGTGGCGCTCTCCTTCATCACGTCGCCCAGCTGGCCGGTGAGCGTCATGCCGCCCTTGCCCGCCATCTTCGTCGCCTCGATGAAGAGCAGGTCGCCACCCGCCGCCGTCCAGGCCAAGCCCGTGGCCACACCGGGAACCTCGGTGCGCTCGGCGACCTCGGAGTAGAACATCTCGGGCCCCAGGATCTCCTTCACCCGGTCGGCGTTGATGGTCTGCTTCTCCGTCTTCCCGCCGGCCACCTCCACCGCCACCGCGCGGCAGATGTCCGCGATGCGGCGCTCCAGGTTACGCACACCGGCCTCGCGCGTGTACGCGGTGGTCAGCGTGAGCAGCGCCTCGTCGGTGATGTCGATGTGGTCCGGGCTCAGCCCGTGCTCCTTGAGCTGCTTGGGCACCAGGTGGATGCGGGCGATGCTCTGCTTCTCCTCGAAGGTGTAGCCCGTCAGCTCGATGATCTCCATGCGGTCACGCAGCGGACCGGGGATGGGGTCGAGCTGGTTCGCCGTGGCGACGAACATCACCTTGGACAAATCGAAGGGCACGTCGAGGTAGTGGTCGCTGAACGTGTTGTTCTGCTCCGGATCCAGCACCTCGAGGAGCGCCGCGCTCGGGTCGCCACGGAAGTCGGCGCCGAGCTTGTCAATTTCGTCCAGCATCATGACCGGGTTCTTCGTGCCGGCCTTCTTCATGCTCTGGATGAAGCGGCCGGGGAGGGCGCCCACATAGGTCCGGCGGTGGCCGCGGATCTCCGCCTCGTCACGCACGCCGCCCAGCGACAGGCGCACGAACTTGCGGCCCGTGGCCTTGGCCACGCTCTGGCCCAGCGACGTCTTGCCGACGCCCGGCGGACCGACGAGGCACAGGATGGGGCCACGCATGTCGTTCTTCAGCTTGCGGACGGCCAGGTACTCCAGGATGCGCTTCTTCACCTTCTTGATGCCGAAGTGATCCTTGTCCAGCTGCTGGCGCGCGTTCTCGATGTCGAGGTTGTCCTCGGAGAGCTTCGCCCACGGCAGGTCGGCGATCCAATCCAGGTAGGTGCGCGCGACGGTGTACTCGCTGGAGGCCGCCGGAATCGTCTTCAGGCGGTTGAGCTCCTTGTTGGCGACCTTCTCCACGTCGGGCGGCAGGCTGGCCTTCTTCAGGCGCTCCTGCAGCTCGTCGAGCTCCTCTTCCTCCTCGCCCATCTCCCCCAGCTCTTCCTTGATGGCCTTGAGCTGCTGGCGCAGGTAGTACTCGCGCTGGGTCTTCGACATCTCGCCCTTCACGGCGGAGTCGATCTTGTTGGAGAGCTTGAGGATCTCCCGCTTCCGGTTGAGCAGCTCCAGCACGAGCTTCATCCGGGCCTTGAGGTCCACCGTCTCCAGGACGGCCTGCTTCTCCTCGATGGGCACGTCCACGTTGGCGGCGATCAGGTCCGCCAGGTGGCCGGGGTGGGTGATGCTCTCCACCAGCTCGGTGGCGGCGGCGGGCAGCTCGGGCATCAGCTCGATGACCTCGCGCGCCAGCTTCTTGAGGTTGATGCCCAGCGCCTCGACTTCCACGTTCTCCGAAGAGGTCTTGTCCTCCACGGCGTCCACGCGGGCCTTGAGGTAAGGCGCTTCCTGGACCAGCTCCACCACGCGGAAGCGGGCGAGCCCCTGCACCACGAGCGAGTAGTTGTCCTCGCCCATCTTCAGGAGCTTCACGATGCGGGCGACCGTCCCCATGGTGTAGAGGTCGGCGGCACCCGGATCTTCTTCTTCGGCGCGGCGCTGGGTGACGACACCGATGACCTGGTCGTCACGCACGGCGTCCTTGATCAGGGCGATGGTCTTCTGGCGGCCGACGGCCAGCGGAAGCACCCCGCCCGGGAAGAAGACACTGTTGCGCAGGGGGAGGATGGGAAGCACCTGCGGGATGTCTTCCTTGTTGATGAGCCCCGGAGGGGCCATCGCGGTGGGCATAGCGCTCGCAGCGGAGCCCTTCTTCTTCTCATCGGACATGAAATTCAGCCTTTTCCCTTCGACAACCAGTGAACATTTCCAGGTTTTCTGCGGCGGATGAACCAACGTAACAACCAAAACGGACATGGCAAACGCAGTGTGCGTTTTTCCGCCCCCCGTCACCTCTCCAGGGTTCCTCGGAAGTCTCGCGTCCGGACGTAGGGTGGGGCATGATCGCCCCCCTAGCATCTGACGCGGCGCCCCGCCGGGGTGCGCAGCTCTTCGAGAGGCTCCCCATGAAGCTCCGACCCTTCGCCCACCTGCTTCTGTTGCCGTCTCTCTTGTGGACGTCGTGCCGGTCGCCCGTCGACGAACCGGGCTCCAATCTCCCCGGGAAGTGCGAGGGCGAGTCCCCCGTCATCGCGCCGCAGAAGACGGACATCCTCTTCGTCATCGACAACTCCGGATCCATGGAAGAGGAGCAGAACGCCATCGCCACGGAGCTGCCCGCCTTCCTGGAGGCGCTGAAGGAGGGCAGCGGCGTCTCGCAGGACTTCCGGGTGGGCGTGATCACCACGTCCGTGTACCGGCTGGCCATGTTCCAGGGGCAGGAGCAGTACCGCGAGTACACCAGGGAGTCCGGCCGGTTGCAGCGCGTGCCGGACGCGGCGGGCAACCCCACCGACGAGCGCTTCATCGACGGCACGGATCCGTACGTGCTGGAGAAGTTCCGCCGGCTGGTGATCCAGGGGACGGATGGCAGCGGGCAGGAGACGCCCTTCGAGGCGGTCCGGCTGGCCGTGACGGAGCCGCTGGTGTCAACGTCGGGGGCGGAGAACGGCAACGCCGGGTTCCTGCGCGACGGCGCGCGGCTGCTGGTGGCGGTGGTCACCGACGAGGAAGACTGCAGCACCATCCAGCGCCCTCCGCCGGTGTGGGTGTCCGACGACACGTCCATCGACAACTGCAGTGAGCAGTCCCATCTGCTGACGCCGGTGGAGGAGTACTTCGCCATGTTCCAGCAGCTTCGGGATTCAACGGGGGCCTCGCGTCAGGTGCTCTGGGCCACGATTGGTCCGGTGGCGCTGTCCGACAAGCGGGCGGAGCTGATCCGCGATGCGACGCCCGATGGTGTCTTCGTGCGCAACGTCGACTGCCCGACCTCCTACGGTCCTGGCCACCGGCAGCGCGCCATGGCGGAGGCGTTCGACCAGGGGCTCGACAACCTCGACTCCATCTGCCGGGACAACTACCGAGACACCTTGCTGCGCATCGCGGAGCTGGCCACGGTGGCGCAGAGCATCGAGGTGGTGAACCTGCCCGACCCCCGGCTGGTCCAGGTGGAGCTGACGCGCGCCAATGACGAGGTGGAGCGGTGCTCGGTGGCCGCGGGCGACCTGCGCTACGAAGCCTCCACGGAAGCGTACCCGGCCCGCCTGTTCTTCCAGTCGAGCTGCCTGCGCCGCGCGGACGACAAGAAGGTGGAAGTGAAGGTCCTCTGCGCCGGCTGATGCCCGGGTGAACCCGCACCAGCGGGTCTGCTCCACGCACCCACCGCCATGCGTCCCATGAAGGCGCATGTCAGACCTCCGAGGATAGTGGACGACCGCCCCGCCGGTCGTCCGGTCCGGAGGGGCCTGGCGAGGAGGCGAGATGAGCGCGGCGGAGCAGCGAGTGGGAGCGGGGCAGGGGACGGGCTCGGTCGTGGAGCAGCTTCGGGAGCGGATCCGCCAGTTGCAGGCGGCGCCCCGGCGCTACCTGGCGGTGCTCCGCACGGGCCTGTCGGCGGTGGACGCCCTGCTGCCGACGGGGGGCCTGCCACTGGGGCAGGTGGTGGAGCTGTGCGGTGAGGCGGCCTCGGGGCGCACCAGCCTGGCGCTGCACGCGGTGGCCGCGGCGCACCAGGAGGCGCGGCTGTGCGCCTGGGTGGACGGCCCCCGGGAGCTCTACTCGCCCTCGGCCGCGGCCCTGGGCGTGGACCTGGAGCGGCTGCTCATCGTCAGGCCGCAGGCGCCTGAGCAGCGCGTCTGGGCGGCGGTGCAACTGGCCCGGAGCGGAGCCTTCGCTTGCGTGGTGCTGGACCTGACGCGCGGCGTGAACCCCGACGGGCGCGCGTGCCGGGTGGCCCTGGCGGAGGCGCGCAAGCTGGCGGACGCGGCGGCGCGCGGCGGCGGGCTGCTCCTGCTGCTGACTTCGCCAGAGTCCCCAGCGGACGGCGTGGTCCGGCTGCGGACGGAGGCCCGGGACGGAGACGGCTGGTCGGTCGAGGTGGTGCGCAGCCGGCAGGGGGGCACGGGCGCGCGGGCGGAGCTGCCGTGGAGCGCGCTGTACCCGGCGCTGGGGCTGGAGGGAGGCGGCCGGTTGCTGGACGTGGCCGAGGACTCGGAGGACGGCACGCCGGACTTCCTGCGAGATCAGTCCGGGGCGCTGCGCAACGGGCTGGGCATCCTGGGCCAGCGTCCCGGCCGTGACGCGCCCATGCCGCCCATGCGGCAGGGGCTGGACGCGGCCCTGCCGGCGCACTGAGGCACGACATGCGCAGGGCCTATCTGCACCTCACCCGCTTCCCGGTGCAGCGCCGGGTGGTGGAGTCCCCAGAACTTGCGGGCCGTCCCTTCGTGCTGGTGGAGGCGGTGCGTGGTCAGCGCCGCGTGGCCTTCGCCTCCACCTCGGCGCTGAAGGCGGGGGTGCGCCCGGGGATGACGCTGACGGCGGCCACCGCGCTGGAGCCGGGGCTGCGGCACTTCGACTACCGCCCGGAGGACGAGCTGCGCGCGCTGACGGCGCTGGGCGAGGCGCTGCTGCCACTGGCCCCGGGGTTCCAGCTCTGCGCGCCGGACGGATTGTGGCTGGACGCGGGGGCCGCGCACCTGTGCGACGGCGAGGAAGGCCTGGGCACGCGGATGCTGTCGCTGTGCGCCGAGCTGGGTTACCGGGCGCATGTGGTGGTGGCCTCGGAGGCCTTCACCTCGCGCGCGGTGGCTCGGCATGGCGCGCGCCGGGTGGAGGTGGTGGCTCCAGGGGACAGTGCTCGGGCCCTGGCGCCGTTGCCGCTGTCCGCGTTGGAAGGCCGTGAGGGGGCGGCGTTCTCCGCGCTGGGCCTCACCACGCTGGGGGAGGTGGCGGCGCTGCCCATGGGGGCCGTGGCGGCCCGGGGCGGCGCGGCTGGCGCACGGGTCCATGCGCGGTGCCGCGGAGAGGACGACACGCCCTTCGTCCCCGCGGCGCTGGAAGAGGTGTTGGAGGAGCGCGTGGTGCTGGACTTCCCGGCCGAGTCCTTCGAGCCGCTGCGCTTCGCGCTCAAGACGTTGACGGACCGGCTGGGGGCACGGTTGTCCGGGCGGTGCCGGGCGGCGGTGCGGCTCACCTTCACGCTGAAGCTGGACCCCTCGGGGCAACGGCAGGTGACGCTGACGCTGGCGCGGCCCACGGCGCGGGCGAAGCTGTTGCACGAACTGGCGCGGCACCGGCTGGAGGAGCTGCGGCTGGAGAACCCGGTGGCGGAGGTGTCCGCTCGGGTGGACGAGCACTCCGAGGACGGAGGACAGCAGCTCGCGCTGGGGGACGCGCCGGAGGGCGACGCGGCGCTGGAAGTCGTGCTGTCGCGGCTGGCGTCCACGTTGGGGGAGGCGTCGCTCTTCGCGGCGGGCCTGGAGGCGGTCCACCGGCCCGAGGCGGCCCATGGAACACGGGCCTTCCGGCCTCCGGAGGCGCGGCGGGGCCTGTCGGCGGAGTTGCTGGAGCCAGGCGCCCGGCGCGCCGCGGTGTCGGTGGCCTCACGGGAGCGGCCCTCCCGGTTGCTGGCGGAGCCGGCGTGTCTGGACGCGGAAGTGGCGGAGTCCGGACGCTTGCTGGCCGCGCGCATGGCGGGCCGGCGGCACCGGGTGACGGCGCTCACGGGGCCGGAGCGGCTGGGCGGGGAGTGGTGGTCGGAGACGCCCTTTCAACGGGACTACTACCGGGTCCACTTCGAGGGGCTGGGCCCCGCCTGGGTGTTCCGCGACGGACGGGATGGACGTTTCTACCTCCAGGGACTGTTCGACTGAGGCCCAGGGGCCCAGCATAGTGGCCTCGTACCCGTCTCCCAGGTTCCCCGTCATGCGCGTCCTCCGTCCCGCGGCCGTCCTGCTTTGCCTCCTGCTCGCTTCGTGCGCTCCGCGTCAGGTTCGCCCGCCGGGGGCCCTGCGCAAGGTGGTGGTGGTGGTGGGCTCCCGGGTGGATGCGCTGCCGACCTACACGTACCGGCAGGACATGATGGGGGAAGGCAATCCCCGTTCGGTGCTCGTCAGCCAGGCCCAGGCCACGCTGAGTGAGCGGGGCTTCGAGGTGGTGGGGACGCGCATCTCCCAGGCGCCGTCACCCACCATCCAAGAGGTGGTGGCGATGATCCAGGACAACGAGGCCGAGGCCGGAGTGGTGGTGGTGCTGAACTGGGTGGACGTGACGTCCGCCCAAGTGATGGGCCGCGCGGAGGTGCTGCTGGAGACAGGGGTGGTGAGCCCCAGCGGCAAGCTGCGGTGGAGCAACCCCACGCGCACCGTCTCCACGATTGGCATGTACCAGGCGCAGACGGACCTCCGCTCCTACCTGCGCAAGGCGGTGGTGGAGGCCATCCAGGCCATTCCGTGAGCCTCGGGCTGGCTCAGGGGGCTTTCTTCGGGCTGGCCAGGCGCAGGTGTTCGTAGACGGTTTCGGCGCGAAGGTAGAGGAACTGGGCGTCGCCGAAGGCCAGGGTGTCCCCGTCGTGGAGCAGCACCTGGGCGCGGTAGCCCAGGGGGGCGCCGTTGATGAAGGTGCCGTTCATGGACTCGGCGTCACGCACGGAGAAGCCGCCGCGGGCGGCGTTCCAGCGCAGCGTGGCGTGATGCTGGGAGACGGACGGGTCGGGCACCACCAGGTCGCACGCCTCGGTGCGGCCGACCGTCAGCTCCTCGCCGTCCACAGAGGGCTGGAGGAAGCGGACCTCCAGGTTGTCGAAGTCGCGGAGCATGGCGAGCAGCCGCTCGTCCATATACGCGCGGTGCGCCATGCCGACGGTGCGTGCCGCCAGGCCCCGGCTGTGCTGGCCGACGAGTTCCACGGGCTGCTGGATGAGGGCCACGGGGCCGGACGCGGCCCGGAACGCGTCCAGCGAGGCACCGGCGAAGGGGCGGAGCTGATTCACGGACACCATGAGGGACTCCACCCTACGTGCAAGTGGCGGGGACGGGAAGCGCCGCGTCCACGTCTTCCGCCGTGGCGTGTTGGGGGCTGGCGTGGGAGCGTGGAGGTGGATGCGGGTACTCGTCACGGGAGCTGCGGGCTTCATTGCCCACCACGTCAGCGCGCGGCTGCTGGCGCGCGGTGATGCCATCATCGGCGTGGACAACCTGGACCCGTCCGGGGACGTGGCGTTGAAGCAGGCCCGGCTGACGCGGCTCGGCACGCTGCCGGGGGCGACGGGCTTCACCTTCCGTCCCGTGGACGTTACCGACAGCGCCTCGCTGCGAGCGCTCTTCGAGGAGACGCGCCCCGAGGCCGTGGTGCACCTGGCCGCGCGTGTGGGCGTGCGGGCGCCGGCAGGCACCGCGCAGGCATACGTGGACGCCAACGTGTCGGGGTTCCTCCAGGTGCTGGAGCAGGCCAGCGCGGCCCGGGTGCGGCACCTGGTCTACGCGTCCTCCAGCTCCGTGTATGGCGCGGGCTCGGTGCCGCCGTTCCAGGAGGGCGCCGCGGCGGACCACCCGCTCAGCGTCTACGCGGCCACGAAGCGCGCCGATGAGCTGCTGGCGCACGCGTACAGCCATCTGCACGGGCTCCCCACCAGTGGCCTGCGCTTCTTCACGGTGTACGGCCCCTGGGGACGACCCGACATGGCCCCCCTGCGCTTTCTCCAGGCCCTGCGTGACGGCGCCGAGCTGGCCCTGCATGGCGACGGCCGGATGCAGCGCGACTTCACCTACGTGGAGGACGTGGCGGAGGCCGTGGTGCGCGTGCTGGACCGGCCGCCCCCAGAGGCACCTCGCCATCGCGTCCTCAACGTGGGCCGGGGCGAGCCTGTTTCGGTGCGGGCCTTCCTCTCTGTCCTGGAGCGGCTCCTGGGCGCCCGGGCGCGGGTGAAGTCCACGCCCGCGCAGCCAGGGGAGATGGACGCGACCTGGGCGGACCCCTCCGCGCTGGAGCGGGAGACGGGATTCCGGCCGCGCGTCTCCGTGGAGGAGGGGCTGACACGACTGGTGGCGTGGTTCCAGGGACAGTCGGGCACCTGAGGCAGAACGACGAGACGTGGCTGGGCGTCTTCAACGTGCCTCGAGGTGGGGCCTCTGTGCCGGCTACCCGGACGTCACCGTCACCTGGCCATGCTCCACGCGCCACACCTCGGAGGTGCAGGCCTGGGCGAAGGACGTGTCATGCGTGACGAGCATCAGCGCGCCGGGGTACTCGCGCAGCGCCGCCTCCAGCCGTTCGATGGACGGCAGGTCCAGGTGGTTGGTGGGCTCGTCCAGCACCAGGGCCCAGGCGTGTTGTCCCAGTCCCCGGGCGATGAGGAGCTTGCGCACCTCGCCGGGGGAGGGCTGCTCGGAGGCGAGCAGCCGCTCCGGGTCCACGCCGAGCGCCGCGACGAGTGACAGCACGCGTCCGCGTTCCTCGGGCGGCAGTGCGCGCACCGCGTCCAGCGTGGCCCGGGCCTCGTCCGCGCTGACGTCCTGGGGCAGGTAGAGCACGCGCTCCAGCGGAATGCGCGCGTTCTCCAGCAGTGCGCGCACCAGGGTGCTCTTGCCGGCGCCGTTGGGCCCTTCGATGCGCACGCGTGCTTCGCGGCTCACGGAGAGACTCACGGGGCCCAGCAGCTCCACGTCACCGGCGCGGAGGCCGGGCACGTCCAGCGTGAAGAGCCACGGGTTCGGCGCGCGCACGTAGTCCAGGAAGACGGAGCGGCCCATCGTCTTGTCCGCGGTGAACTCGCCCACGGCCTCACTGACGCGCTCCAGCTCGCGCCGTGCATTGCCCACGCGCCGTCCGGCCCCAGCTTCCGCCCAGCCGGCAACGACCTTGGCGCCCATGGAGCGGGCGTCGTTGTCGTATTTGTTCTTCAGTCGCTTGCGGGTGTGCCGTGCGGCGTCCGCGGACTGTTGTTCGCGCCGGGCCTGGTCCAGCAGATGCGCCGCACGGCGTTGTTCGGCGCGGGCTTGCTGGTGGGTGGCGATTTCAGCCTCACGCTCGGCTTCCCAGTGCGCCCGCGCGGCGGTGTATGCGCCGGGCCACAGCCGCGCGCTGCCGTGGTGGACGCGCAGCGTGGAGGTGGTGAGGGACTCCAGCAGGTCACGGTCGTGTGACACCACGATGCCCAGGCCCCGGAAGCGGCGCAGCGCGGAGACCAGCCATGTGCGGGCCTCCGCATCCAGGTGGTTGGTGGGCTCGTCCAAGAGCAGCAAATGGGGCTCCGCGGCCAGGGCGGCGCCCACCTGCCACCGCTTGCGCTCGCCCGGGGACAGCGTGGGCCAGCGCTCCAGCGCGGTGACGTCCAGGCCCAGTTGGCCGTGCAGCCGCCGCGCGACGGAGTCCCACGACTCCGCGAAGGCGGAGATGTTGGGCGTCAGCGCCTCCACCTCCTGCCGGCAGAGGCGGAGGGTGGGGGCGGAGGGTTCGAACTGAAGGTGTCCCTCGGTGGGCGTCAGCTCTCCCGCCAACAGCCGGAGCAGGGTGGACTTGCCGGCGCCATTGGCGCCCACGAGCCCCGTCCAGCCAGCGGACAGGTGGAAGTCGACTTCAGAGAGGACAGGAACGGCGTCGGAAAAGGCGAACGAAACGCGGTGCGCGCGCACGGAAGACATAGAGGAAACTCCTGAATCCAGGGCGCAAGCCAGCCCGAAGGCGGCTCAGCGCGGGAACGTCAACGGACCTGGGAATTCAGCGAAGCGTCCTCAAGGGTGCGTCTGACCTCTCGTTGGGAGGGGGCGTCAATCCCTCCTGGGGATGGCTGCAATCTATGTCCAGACACGCGCCGGAATGCAACCCCCGCCTTCATGGAGGCAGGGGGCGCTGCTCCGGGAGTGTGTCTGACTGTCGCGCATCAACCTGCCGCGGGCGTTGCGAAGTTCCCCATCCGGCGGGAGAGCCGCCACGCGCCGATGGAGGCCAGCAGGGCGCCCAGCATGGCAAGCAGCAAGGCGAGCGCCACGTTGTGCAGCGCCTCGAAGGTGCCGATGAAGAGCACGCGCGGGCCCTGGTCCCACAGCGGGCCGCTATAGGCCTGCAGGAGGGAGAGGATGCCGGTGGCGAATCCGAGCGTGCCGGCAATCAAGGTGCAGAGTCCAAGCGACAGCATCAGCGGCACGTAGCGCGGCGCGGGCCGGCGCGCGTACTGGACGCAGGTGGCGATGAGCGCGAGCCCCGCGAGCAACGTGGGGTACATCCCCCAGCCTCCTGCGATGAAGATGTTCTGCATGCTCCCCTCCAGTGGGTGTTGTCCGGAGGCTCTGACATCCGGACACATGGAAGGTTCCCGCGAAGCGACGGCGCGTGCGGCGGTGGGCAGGGGGCGCGCCGTCTGCTCGGCCCCTGGTGGCGCAGAGGCGCCTTCCTCCCGCGGGGCTGCCTACGCCTGGTCAGTCTTCCTGCGTGTCCAGGGCGGGCCGCGGGCGCCGAGCGGCGACGGCGGGCGTGCCGCCGGGGAGGGTGGCGTGCTCGGGGACCACCGTGTTCCGGGGAATGGCCTGGGCGCTCAGGCTCGCGGCGGAGCGGGCCGGCGCCGGCTTGGCGGCCTCCCCCGTCTGAGCGAAGACCTCCTTGAGGGTGGCGACGGCGCCCAGCGTGGCGGTGGCCTCGTAGGGGACGAAAATCTTGTTGTCGCCCTTGCCCAGCTCCTGGAGGGTCTCCATGTAGCGCAGCGCGAGCACCTCGGGAGTGGCGCGGCCGTTGTGGATGGCCTCGAAGACGAGCCGGGTGGCCTCGGCCTTGCCTTCCGCCTGCAGCATGGTGGCGCGCTTGTGGCCTTCGGCGCGGGCAATCTCGGCGTCGCGTTCGGCCTCGGCGCGGAGGATGCGGGAGATCTTCTCGCCCTCGGCCTGGAGGATGGCGGCGGCCTTGTCGCCCTCGGCCTTGGTGACCTCGGCGCGGCGCTCACGCTCGGCGGTCATCTGCTTGGCCATGGCGGCCTTGATGGCCTGGGGCGGCTCGATTTCGCGCAGCTCCACGCGCGTCACCTTGACGCCCCACTTCTCGGTGGCCTCGTCCAGCACGATGCGCAGCTTGGTGTTGACCGTCTCGCGGCTGGTGAGCGTCTGGTCCAGCGTCAGCCCGCCCATGATGTTGCGCAGGTTCGTCATCGTGAGCTGCTCGATGGCGAGCGCAAGGTTCTCCACCTGGTAGAGCGCCTTCGCGGGCTCGACGATCTGGTAGTAGATGACCGAGCCGACCTCCATGTTGACGTTGTCGTGGGTGATGACCTGGACGGTGTCGAAGCCCATGACCTGCTCGCGCAGGTCCACGAGGTTGCTGCGCATGAAGCGGTTGCCCGTGCGCATCTCGATGGCGCGGGGGGCATCCACGAAGGGGATGAGGTAATTGAGGCCGCTGCTGGCCGTCTTGTAGAACTTGCCCAGCCGCTCCACGACCATGACCTTGGCCTGTGGAACGATGCGGATGCCGGTGGCGGCGACGCCCACCAGGATGACCGCGAAGACGCCGAAAATCGTCACGATTTCCATCCCGCCTACTCCTTCCTCGGGTCCCCCGAGGGAACCGGCAACGACGCCGTCGGTCGGCGCACCCAGAGTTTGAGACCTTCCACCTGCTCCACCGTGACGAGTTCGCCCTCGGGCACCGGGCCCGACAGGGAGCGCGCCGTCCACAGCTCGCCATTGATGCGCACCGTGCCCCCGCGCGGGTCGCCCAGGGACTCCACCACCACCGCCTCCTGGCCGAGCATGGCCTCGATACCTGTCTTCAAATGCGCAGCGTCGCGCATGAAAACGCTTTTGAAGAGGGTGCGGGAGGCCGCGAACAGGCCGACGGAGACGGCGGTGAACAGGTAGAGCTGGCCGTTGAGCCCCAGGCCCAGGGCCGCTCCGACCGAGGATGCCAACGCCCCCACGGCGAGCCAGAGGACCATGAAGCTGGTGAGCTGGAGCTCCAGCGAGCCCAGAAGGAGCGCCGCGATCAGCCAGAGCTGCCACGCGGTGGGAGTGAGGTCCATGAAGACATGTTTGTCAGTCGGATCGGCATCCTGTCAAACGGCGGCGGTTCGAGCTTCAAACATCACATCTCAGGCTTTTGGGTGGAGCGCAGGTCGCTTAACTCCCCGCGGTTTGCCCGGCCTCGCGGGTGCGCAGGACTTGCTGCGCGGATGCGACATTCACGACTCTCGTCACGAGACGGAGGCAGCGCCTGATGAGTTCGCCAGGCCTGGTTGGGGGCCCGGTGGAGGTCGCCCCCCGCACGGATCGCCCTCATCCGCGTCAACCCATGAAGTCGCTTGCCCGCACCGCGAAGATCCAATCTATCGCCTGAACGCCTGTTCGGTATCTAGATCCGGGCGTGGACTACGCCGAGCTGGTCTGCCGCTCCAACTTCTCGTTCCTTCGCGGGGCCTCGCATCCGGAAGAGCTGGTGGCCACGGCCGCGAGGCTCGGGCTGGGGGCGCTCGCGCTGACGGACGCGGATGGCTTGTACGGCGTGGTGAAGGCACACCTGGCCGCGAAGGAGCACGGGGTGCGGCTCATCCTGGGCGCCGAGCTGACGCTGGAGGACGGCCCACCGGTGGTGGTGTACGCGGCGGATGGGACGGGGTACTCGAACCTGTGCGCCCTGGTGTCCCAGAGCCGGATGACCCACCCCAAGGGCGAGGCCGGGCTGCCGTGGCGCGCGGTGGCGGACCGGTCCGCGGGGCTGCTCGCGCTCCTTCCCGCGCCCGCGCCCTTCGAGCAGGTCGTCTCGCTGGCGGAGGCCTTCCCGGAGCGCTTCCACGTCGGCATCTGCCGGACCCTGTCCGCGGGAGACGCGGAGCGCGAGGCGCGGGCGGAGCGGCTGGCGCTGGAGCTCGGCGTGCCGTTGGTCGCGCACAACGACGTGCACACGCACCACCGCCGGCGGCAGGCGTTGCAGGACGTGCTGGTGTCCATCCGCCACGGGACGTCGGTGGACCGGGCGGGGACGCGGCTGTTGCCCAACGCGGAGCGGACGCTGAAGTCCCCTCGGGACATGGCGCGCCTGTTCGCGGACCGGCCGGAGGCCCTGGCGCGCGCGGCGGAGCTGGCCTCGCGCTGCCACGCCTCATTGGATGACTTGCACTACCGCTTCCCGGAAGAGGGCCTGCCCGAAGGTCGCACCGCGGACGCGCACCTGCGCGAGCTGACCTACGAAGGACTGCGGTTCCGCTATCCGGAAGGTGTGCCCCCGGCGGTGGTGAAGCAGATTGAACACGAGCTGAAGCTCATCGCCGCGTTGGACTTCGCCGGCTACTTCCTGGCGCTGTGGGACATCGTCCGCTTCGCCAGGGCCCGGGGGATTCTCTGCCAGGGGCGGGGGAGCGCGGCGAACTCGGCGGTCTGCTACGCGCTGCAGATCACCGCCATCGACCCGGTGCGGATGGGCCTGTTGTTCGAGCGCTTCCTGAGCATGGAGCGCAAGGAGCCGCCAGACATCGACGTGGACTTCGAGCACGAGCGCCGCGAGGAGGTCCTCCAGTACGTCTACGAGAAGCACGGGCGCCGGCACGCGGGCATGGTGTGCGAGGTCATCTGCTACCGGGGCCGGCTGGCGCTGCGTGAGACGGGCAAGGCGCTGGGCCTGTCGTTGGACCAGGTGGACCGGCTGTCGAAGGTGTCCGCGTCGAACGGCTTCGACGTGACACCGGACGTGCTGCGCGAGGCGGGCCTGTCCGCGGAGGACGGCCGGGTCCAGAAGACGCTGGCGCTGGCCATGGAGCTGGAGGGCTTTCCCCGGCACCTGTCCATCCACGTGGGGGGCTTCGTGATGACACGCGAGCCGCTGACGGAGCTGGTGCCGGTGGAGAACGCGGCGATGCCGGGACGCACCGTCATCCAATGGGAGAAGGACGACATCAACGCGGTGGGGCTGCTGAAGGTGGACCTGCTGGCGCTGGGCATGTTGACGGCGCTGTCGAAGTGCTTCGCGCTGATTCGCGAGCACCACGGGCGGGAGCTGTCCCTGGCGACGGTTCCGGCCGAGGACCCGAAGGTCTACGACATGCTGTGCGAGGCGGACACGGTGGGCGTGTTCCAGATTGAGAGCCGGGCACAGATGAACATGCTGCCCAGGCTTCGGCCGAGGACGTTCTACGACCTGGTGGTGGAGATCGCGCTCATCCGCCCGGGCCCCATCGTCGGCAACATGGTGCATCCCTTCCTGCGCCGGCGGAACGGCCAGGAGCAGGTGGAGTATCCGAGCGAGGCGGTGAAGGAGATTCTCGGCAAGACGCTGGGGGTGCCGCTCTTCCAGGAGCAGGCGATGAAGCTGGCCATGGTGGCGGCGGGCTTCACCGCGGGCGAGGCGGACGGACTGCGGCGGGTGCTGAGCCACAAGCGCGCTGAATCCATGCTGCTGCAATACCGGGGGCGCTTCGTGGAGGGCTGCGTGTCGCGGGGGTACACACGCAAACAGGCCGAGGAGTGGTTCGACAACTTCCGGGGCTTCGCGCACTACGGCTTCCCGGAGAGTCATTCAGCGAGCTTCGCGTTGATTGCGTATGCGTCCAGTTGGCTGAAGTGCCACTACCCGGCGGCCTTCACGGCGGCGCTGCTGAACTCGCAGCCGATGGGCTTCTATGCGCCGCACACGTTGGTGGCGGACGCGCAGCGGCATGGCGTGGAGGTGCGGCCGGTGGACGTGCGGCACTCAAGCTGGGACTGCACGCTGGAGGAGGGCGGGGCTGCGTTGCGGCTGGGGCTCCGGATGGTGAAGGGCCTGGGGGAGTCCGCTGGGCGGCGCGTGGCGACGGCGAGGCGCGAGGGCTTCCGTGACGTGGGGGACCTGGCGCGGTGGTCGCGGGCGCCCCGGCACGAGCTGACGCGGTTGGCCCTGGCGGGCGCCCTGTCATCGCTGTGTGGCTCCCGGCGTCAGGCGTTGTGGGAACTCCAGGCGCTGGGGCCGCTGGACTCGGATGACCTGTTCTTCGGCATGGCCATGGACGGAACGGCGGTGGAGCTGCCGGCCATGGATGTGCTGGAGCGGGTCTGCGCGGACTACGACACGGTGGGGCTCTCACTGGAGAAGCACCCGCTGGAGCTGCTGCGCCCGGTGCTGAAGCAGCAAGGCGCGGTGACGGCGGAGGGACTGAAGAAGGTGGCCCACGGGCGGAGGGTGGCGGTGGGAGGCATGCTCATCTGCCGCCAACGCCCACCCACGGCCAAGGGCATCTGCTTCATCTCCCTGGAGGACGAGACGGGCATCGCGAACCTGGTGGTGCCTCCGGACGTGTACGAGCGGTGCCGGAAGGACATCCATGGCGCGCTCTTCCTGGTGGGAGAAGGCGTCCTGGAGCGCTCCGGCAAGGTGACGAACGTGAAGTCCAGTCGAGTGGCGTCATTGCATGGACAGCGGGGTACGCTGCCTGAGCGATGACCGCCGACCTCGAATGGAACGATGGGGTGCGTCCCTATGTGCCGCTTTCCACCCTCAAGCCGGTCGCGGACGGCGTCTGGTGGGTGGACGGGCCGGTGGCGAGGATGCGCGTGGGCCCCCTCTCCCTGCCGTTCCCGACGCGCATGGTCATCGTTCGCCTGGGTTCGGGAGGCTTGTGGCTCTGGTCACCCACGGCACCAACGCCCGAGTTGTTCGAACAGGTCGACGCACTTGGCCCGGTGGAACATCTCGTCTCTCCGAACCGGTTCCACTACGCGGGCATCCCCGCCTGGAAGGCACGCTATCCGCGCGCGACGGCCTGGGCGTCTCCAGGCGTTCGCGAGCGGGCGCGCTCCCAGCGGATTGACGTCCCATTCGATGCCGACCTCGACGACGCCGCGCCCTCGGCCTGGTCCACGGAGTTGGGCCAGCTCATCTTCCGGGGCAGCCGCTTCGTGGAAGAGGTGGTGTTCTTCCACGGTGCGTCCTCGACCTTGATTCTCGCGGACCTGGTCATGGCGTTGGAGCCCGAGCGTCTCCGGCCTCGCCTGAGATGGCTGCTGACGCTCGGCGGGACGATGTGGCCGGGGCAGACGCCACGCGAGGTGCGGGTGACGACCTGGGGCCGGACCGCGCAGGCGCGCGCCTGCTACCAGCGGATGATGGCATGGCAGCCTCGTCGGGTGCTCCTCGCGCACGGCCGCTGCTATCTCGATGAGGGGATGGCCCCGCTCGAGCGCGCCTTCTCCTGGCTGCGCTGAAGCACGGGGCTTCAACTTCGCGCGCGCTGCGTCAGCGCAGGTGCATGAACACCCGTGGCGAGGCGGGCAGCTCCACGTCGGGGGTGGTGAGCAGGCATGTCACCCGGGAGCCCCCGGGGAATGGCAACCACCCGGAGCGCAGCATCAGGTGCGTGGGCGTACACGGGCTGCGCAGCATCGCGGCGCAGTCGGCCCCCTGGGCCACCATGTCCTGCATGGCCACCCACAGCAGTCGCCGTTGCTCCGAGAAGGGCAGCCCGTCCTGGAAGGCGAGCAGGTCCACCAGTCCCGTCGTCAGGAGGCCTCGGGCTGTCATCTGGAGGGTGTAGTAGTTGACCATGCCTTGGATGACGCCGTCTCGCTCCAGGACGAAGGTGCGCGGGATGTCACGGAACTGGAGCTGGTGGGCCAGGCGCTCCGAGGTGTAGGCGTAGCCCAGGTTCACCGGCCTCATCATCTTCTGGACCAGGGCCATGCACTGCGGCAGGTCCCGGGGTTGGTAGGCCCGGATGCCGTCGGTGCGCGCCGTCAGGAAGCCCCGGTGGTGGAGCGGACGCGTGAAGGTGAGGAACGCGCGCGCGGCTGCGCTCAGCGACCAGCGGACCGCCTTCTCCGTGTTGAAGACGTGCAGCCACATGCCCAGGTCGTTGAGGTAGCGCGTGTGGCTCCGCCGGCCCCAGAAGCCCTGGCCCAGGGTGCCGTCGGCCACGCAGCTCAGGGTGAGCGCGGCGCCACGCTCGCGGTGGCGTGCCTGCATGGTGTCCGACAGCTTAATGCCAATTCCCTGGCCCCGGCTCTCCGGCGCCACGCTGACCCAGCTCCCGTAGGTGCCATCCACCTGCCGTGGGCCAAGCTGGATTTTCGCCGGCTCCGCCAGGAAGGCCCCCACCAGCTTGCCCTTTGAATACGCCCCCAGCAGATAGTCCCGGTCCGCCAGGGGATTGCTGAAGAGCAGCCAGTCGAAGAAGCGCTCGTCCCAGACGGTCAGTCCCATCTTCACGCCGTAGGTGCGCTGCCAGACGCTGTTGATGAACCGGGACGCTTCCTTGGCGCCACCCTCGAAGGCGCGGACCTCAACCATGGAGGGCCTCGGGCGCGGAGATGGGCACCGGTGTCGAGGCTGGAACGGAGACGCCGTTCCTGTGCTCCAGGGTGGCGGCGGCCGGGTGCTGGCCAAAGAGATGCGTGTACAGCGCGCGCGTGGTGGGGATGAGGGCATTCCAGTCAGGGAGGTGGATCTTCTCCGGACCGACGAGCACCTTCGCGTAGATGGCCTCGTAGACGCGCTTCACCGTGTTGGGCGCGATGGCGTCCACATCGAACGCGGGCACCAGCCCCACCAGCTTGAAGCCGCGGTGCTCGGCGTTGCGCTGCGCCCGGGCCATCTTCAGGGTGGAGTAATAGAGGACGACCTCGGCGCCAATGTTGCGGCCCACCTGCTCCAGCAGGGAGATGCCGAACTGGCCCAGGCCCAGGCCTCGCTGAGAGGGTTCGACGGCCCCCATCGCGGCAGACAACTGCAGGCCGCGAGCGTTCTTCTCCAGCGTCAGCAGCCCGATGACCTCCTGGGTGTCCCGATCCCTTCCCAGAATCGCATACACCGGCCGCTCCGGAGATTCGCCCTGGATGCAGACACACTGCTCATAGAAGGCGGGCTCCAGGTGCCGGCTCTCCGTGCCGACCCGGATGTCCGGGTACCACTTCTCCAGAAGCGCCGTGACCTGAACGACGGAGTCCCGCGAGAGCTGCTCGAGGCAGCAGTTCTCGGGTGGTCTGAGCCCCCCCATCATCTCGTCCAAGCTTCGCCATTGCATCGTGTGCATGGTGAGCATGATTCGAGAATGTGGATGCATTGCGCAGCTGGTTTTTTCTGTCTCTTTGTGAGTATGTCTTTGGTTGATCAGGTCTCCCGTTGAAGCGTGGTGCGTTACACATGCGCCGCGTCTGGGAGTGGGCAGGTGATGCGCGGGCTCGGATTGAGGGGAGGGGCGCCGTCTGCGAGCCGACGTCCGTATACCTTCAAGGGCGCCCGCCCCGGAGGGAGGGGCAGGGCGGCCCCTGAGATAGGAATTGCGTGTGAATGATTGAGGCTGTTTGGATGTGTCGTGTTGTTTCGGGCCGGTGCCGGACGCGGCACCTCAGGCCAGGAGCCGGACATCCTCCAGGCTCGCGGCCGGTTGGATGAGGTCCACGCCGTGCGAGGCGAAGCGCCGTGCCGCCGCCTTGCTCCGGGGGCCGTGGCCATGGTCCAGGCACCACTGCGCATGGGCGCAGAGCAAGGCCAGCTCCAGCGTCCGTCCCAGCGTCAGCGAGAAGCGCCGGGCGCCAGCCTCCAGGGTGGCGGGGTCCTCCATGGCACCGGCCACCCAGGCCCGCGCGTGCTCCAGCGCGCCCTGGGCCGCGTCGACACAGGGCCGCAGGCCCGCGTCCCGGGCCTGGCCCAGACGGCCCTCCACCTCGTGGAAGAACGCCTCCAGCGCGCCTTCCTTCGCCAGGGCGCGCAGGGTGTCCAGGGAGAGGACGTTCGTGGTGCCTTCCCAGATGGACAGCACCTGGGCGTCGGCCTGGAGCCGCGGAATGCCCGTGTCTTCCACGTAGCCCGCGCCGCCGAAGGACTCCGCGACTTCGGAGGTGACGTGCACCACCTGCCGGCCGGTGGTCAGCTTCGCCAGGGGCGTCACCAGTCGCTGCAGGAGCAGCTCCTGCTCGGTGGCCGCCTTCGCCTCCATGCGGCCCAGCAGCTCCACGGCGCGGAAGGCCAGCAGGAACCCCGCCTGGAACTCCGCCTCCAGCCCCGCCAGGGTGTCCATGTGCAGCGGCTTGTCCGCCAGCTTCGCGCCGAACTGCACCCGCCGCTGGGCGTAGTCCCGGGCCAGGGCCAGCGCCCGGCGCATGGCCCACGCGGAGCCCACCGCGTTCCAGGTGCGCGTCACATTCAGCATCCACGCCATGTTCCGGATGCCATCCGTCAGCCCCGCCACGGGGATGGCCAGCGTGCCATCCAAGGTCAGCTCCGCCGTGGGCACCTTGCGCGTTCCCAGTTTGTCTTTGAGCCGGTTGATCTGGATGCCATTGAGTCTTCCGGCCGCGTCCCGTGTCTCCACGTAGAACAGGGCCAGGCCCTTGCCGCCGGGGCCGTTGCCTTCCGGACGCGCCAGCGTGAGCGCCATCTGCGCCGTCGTCGCGGAGGTGAACCACTTCGTTCCAGACAGCCGCCAGCCCTCCGGGGTCTGCCGGGCCACCGTCTGCGTGAGGCCCACGTCCGAGCCGCCGGTGCGCTCCGTCATCCACTGCCCGGACGTCCACGCCGTGGCCGGCTCCCGGGACGTCAGGTGGGGCAGGGCGCGGTCGATGAGCGCCGTGTTGCCCAGCGTGAGCAACGAGCGTGCCGCGCCGTCCGTCATCGCCAGCGGGCACGAGTACACGTCCAGCGACGCCTGCACGAGGTAGTTGAGGATGAACTGGTGGACGCGGCTGAGCTCGGCGTTCTTCTGCTCGTAGGCCGTGGCCACCAATCCGCGCCGCGCGGCCAGGGCCTCGGCTTCCTTCCACAGCGGCGACACCTCGATGTGGTCGACGCGGTGGCCCCACGCATCCCACTGGGTCAGCTCCGGCTCGTTCAGCCGGTCGCGGAGCTGGAAGCGGTAGAAGTAATCCCCGCCCAACTCTCCCAACTCGCGGAACTCATCCGTCAGCGCGCGCCGCAGGTCCTCGGGGAGGGTGCGCGCCAGGTAGCTCTGGAGCAGCGCATCGTCGTCGTACTGATTGCCCAGCCTCGGCGGTTCCTGGAAGAAGCTCATGCGCCAAAGGTAGCACCCGTGTTCCGGCCCGGGCGTGTCTCGCGGTGCGAGGACGCCTGGCCCCCTCGGTCAGCACCTCCGACGGGTGGAGGGGCCAGTCGCCGTGGAAGGAGCGGCTGACAGGAGCACTTGGGTTCAGTGCTTTTCTGTTTGTTCCGCAACTCCGTTTCGTCCAAACCGGACCGATGCAGTAGGCTCCGGCGCGAACACCCTGGAGCGAGCACCGCATGTCCCTGTTCAGGCGACCGCCATCCCCGGACTCCGGCTCGTCGAGCGACGAGTCCAGCCGCAGCGTCACCCCCGTGGAAACGGCCGTGGTGCCGCCCGCGGCGCCCACGCCGGTGCTGTCGGGGCCTCCGCGCCCGCGCGTCGGTGTCACGGGGGTGACCGCCGCGCTCCCGCCGCGTCCCCCGGGTGCCGTCACGGGCTCACGTCCCGCGCTGCCACCGGAGCCGGACGATCCTGACTTCCCCACCGAGCGTCGCGGCTCGTCCTCGCCGCCGGACCGCCGTGCTCCGCCGCCGGCACCGGCCACGCTGCCGTCCGTCATCGTCGCCCCGCCTGAGCGCCGTGGGCCCGGGCCGTCCCAGTATTCGGGCCCGGACCGACGAGGCAGCGCCGCCAGTCCCCAGTACAACGGCCCGGAGCGCCGGACGCGGCGGCCGGGAGAAGAGGGGGGCGCCGGCCCGGGCGACCGTTTCTGGCCCGCCCAGCCGCGCACCCTGGGCGAGACGGGCCTCAACACCACCTTCGTGGAAGAGCTGGTCCTCAAGGCGCTCTTCTTCGCCGGTGAGATGCGCGGCATGGACATCGCCGCGCGCCTCCAACTGCCCTCCGCGCTGGTGGACGACGTCATCGAGGGCCTGCGCCGCCAGAAGTACGTCGACATCCGCGGCGGTGGCGGGTCGGGCGTGGGCAAGTCGACGATGATCTACCAGCTCACCACGTTCGTGACGGACGTGCTGCGGCAGGTGCTCGACCGCAACCGCTACAATGGCCCCGCGCCCGTGCCCTTCCTGGAGTGGGCGGCCGCCGTGAAGAAGCAGACCGTGCGCGGCAACCGCATCACCCGCGCGCGCATGCAGGACAAGTTCGGCGACCTCATCATCAAGGACTACATCTTCGACGGCATCGGTCCGGCGATGAACTCCGGCCGCGCCATCTTCTTCTATGGCCCCCCGGGCAACGGCAAGACGGCCATCTGCCAGGGCATGGTGAACTGCTTCGACGGGGACATCTTCATCCCCCACGCCATCCTCATCGACGACTTCGTGGTGCGCATCTTCGACGCCAACCTCCACAAGGTGGTGGAGGACGAGCCCGGCGCGCCGCCGTATGACCGGCGCTGGGTGCGCTGCCGGCGCCCGCTCGTCGTCGTGGGTGGTGAGCTGACGCTGGAGATGCTGGACCTCGTGTACTCGCCGGAGGTGAAGTACTACGAGGCGCCGTTCCAGATGAAGGCGAGCAACGGCATGCTCCTCATCGACGACTTCGGCCGGCAGAAGGTGTCCCCCAAGGACCTGCTCAACCGGTGGATCGTCCCGCTGGAGAGCGACATCGACATGCTCACCCTGCACACCGGCAAGAAGCTGCAGGTGCCCTTCGACGTGTTCGCCGCCTTCTCCACCAACCTGGATCCCAGCGACCTCGTGGATGACGCCTTCCTGCGCCGCGTCCGCTACAAGCTGGAGGTGCAGCGCCCGGACGAGGCGCAGTTCCACGACATCTTCCAGGTCATGTGCCGCAAGCGCGGCGTGCCCTACAACGCGGCGGCGGTGGACTACCTCATCGACGCGCACTACCGCCCGGTGGGGCGTCCGTTCGCCGCCTGCCAGCCGCGTGACTTGTTGGATCAGGTCATCGACATGGCCCACTACCAGGGCCAGGAGCCGCGCCTGACGACCGAGCTCCTGGACTCCGCCGTGCGCGGCTACTTCGTGCGCTTCGACAAGGACAAGCCGGCGGGGACGTCCGCCTCCGCGGGCTGAAGCCCCTCATTCGCCCGGGGGCCGGGGCGCGAACGGCCCCCAGGGCGAAGGCTCCAGCCACTGGCGCACCTCATCCACCGGCACGTTGGCCAGCACGTCCACCAACGACATGCCGTGGACGAAGCGGCCCGGGCGGCCTTGTGCGTATTCAGGATGGCGGAAGCGCTGCCACAGCACGCGCACGTCCACGTCCCGGAACAGGCCCACCTGGAGGTACAGGGACGAGCCCAACCCCGAGTAGTACGTGTGCGCGCCCAGCTGCCGGCAGTACGCCACCAACCGGGCCGATTTGTCCTCGCCCTGCTTGTCCAAGGTGGAGGCCAGGACCAGGTTCGGCGTCAGGCCCAGCGGCTCGTTGAAGAGCGCCATGCTCGCCAGCAGCACCCGCAGCAGCGACCCGGGGCCCGAGTCGCGCGCCGCCGCGTCATAGAAGGGCTCCAGCCGGGGCAGTACCTGCGAAGCGAAGTAGGGCCGCTTCGCGTACAGCGACACCAGCGTGCGCAGGTGTTCGCGGGCCCAGGGCTGTCGGGCATCCACCGCCAGGTCCTTGATGAGGGTGTCCCGGTGCGGGTCCTCCAGGGGGATGGACATCCACTGGAACCCGGGCTCCGTGGGCGGGGGCTGGGGGA
>NZ_JABFNS010000098.1 GCF_013116825.1 Myxococcus xanthus | reverse complement strand
CGCCCGTCCCCCCACGGCGCGGACTCCCCATCGTCTGTCTTTAGTTCCCAGAGATCCCCCCACATGAAGAAGACTCTCCTGCTGGTTGGAACGCTGCTCGGTATGAGCAGCACGGGCTGCGGCGCCCCTGAAGATGATGTTTCATCTGAAGCCGGTGCGTCCCCCATCGAATTCGACGCCCTCGGCAACTCCGAGGTCAGCGCCGCGGCGTTGACCACCCCCGGTTGCACCGCACTGACGGCCCGGTCGGTGATTTCCAACGGCCACGACGGGAACGTCCCAGCCAATACCATGGACGACAACCTGGGCACGCGCTGGAGCCGGAGCGGCCGGGGCTCTTGGGTTGACTATGACCTGGGCTCCATCCAGCAGGTCGCCGGTGTCTCCGTCGCGTGGCACCAGGGCAATACGCGCGCGAATGAGTTCTTCGTCTCTGTCTCACCGGATGGCTATACCTATACGCAGGTCTATTCGGGCAAGAGCAGCGGCACCACGACCGCCGCGGAGACGTACAGCTTCAAGGCCATCAACACGCGCCGGGTTCGCATCACCTTCCTGAGCAACAACGTCAATGAATGGGCCAGCATCGCCGAGGCGCGGGCCTGCTCGTCCACGACGTCGACTCCCACCGACCCCACCCCCACCCCAGATCCGGATCCGGATCCGGATCCCACGCCGGAGCAGCCGCCCCCGGGCACCGGCGCCAGCGTGGTGTGGGTCGGTGACTTCGAGACCAACAGCCGCTCCCAGTGGAGCCACACGCAGATGGTGAGCGCGGACCGGCTGGCGGTGGTGAGTTCGCCCGCGCGGCAAGGCCGCTACGCCCTCAAGGCCACCGTGCGCAAGGGCGACGACCCCATCAACTCCAGCGGCAACCGCAACGAGCTGGTGCGCATGACGCGCGAGGCCACGGGCTCCGAGTACTACTACCGCTTCAGCACCATGTTCGACTCGAGCTTCCCCAGCGCGAAGACGTGGCAGCTCTTCACCCAGTGGCACCACGAGGGCAACTCCGGTTCGCCCCCGGTGGAGTTCTACGTCTACGGCGAGGAGATTCGCCTCAACATCGGCGGCAACCCGGGCACCATCGTCTGGCGCACGCCGCTGGTTCGCGGCCGCTGGCTGGACTTCATCTTCCACGTGAAGTGGTCGCCGGACTCCAAGGTGGGCTTCGTGGAGCTGTACCTGAACGGCAAGGTGGTGCTGCCCAAGCGCTACATCGCCACGCAGTACAAGGGTCAGCTCAACTACCTGAAGGTCGGCCTGTACCGGAATGACACCATCAGCCCCGTGGGCATCATCTACCACGACGGGTGGACCATGGCCCGCAAGCTGGAAGACGTCATCAACCCGACGGCGGTCCTCAAGGCTCCGTAGCGACTGACGGGCCGCCAACACCCCTGCCTCCACCCGGGCCGGCGGTCGCGTCCCCACGCGGCCCCGGCCCGGAGTAGTTTCCGGAGCATGTCCCACAGTCTCCTCGTCGTTCACGTCCAGGTCCACGTCAAGCAGGAGCACGTGGACGCCTTCCACCAGGCCACGCTCGCCAATGCGCGAGAAAGCGTGAGGGAGCCTGGCATTGCCCGCTTCGACGTCCTGCAGGACGCCGAGGACCCCACGCGCTTCGTGCTGGTGGAGGCGTACCGGACGCCGCAGGCCCCCGCCGCGCACAAGGAGACGGCGCACTACCTCACCTGGCGCGACACCGTGGCGCCGATGATGGCGGAGCCCCGCACCAGCCAGAAGTTCGTCAACCGCTTCCCTGAAGACGCCGGGTGGTGACGGACGTGAGCGATTCTTCCTCGTTCGAGTTCGCCACCGCCACCCGCGTCCTCTTCGGTCCGGGCCGCCTGGCTGAAGCGCCGGAGGCCATCCGCGGCCTCGGGGGCTCCCGGGTGCTGCTCGTCACCGGCGCCAATCCCACGCGTGCACGGCCCCTCCAGGACGCATTGGAGCGCCTGGGACTGGGCGTGACGATATTCTCCGTGGACGGCGAGCCCACCGTGGAGCGTGCTCGTGAAGGCACCGCGCGCGTCGCGGAAGCGGGCTGTGATGTGGTGGTGGCCATGGGCGGAGGCAGCGCGCTGGACGCGGGCAAGGCCATTGCCGCGCTCGCCGCCAACGGGGGCGACCCGCTGGACTACCTGGAAGTGATTGGCCGGGGCCGGCCGCTCATCCGCCCGTCCCTGCCCTTCATGGCCATCCCCACCACGGCCGGCACCGGCTCCGAGGTGACGCGCAACGCGGTGCTGAGCTCGAAGGACGCGAAGGCGAAGGCCAGCCTGCGCAGTCCACACATGCTGCCGCGCGTGGCGCTGGTGGACCCGGACCTGCTCACTGGGGCGCCTGCCGCCGTGCTCGCGTCCAGTGGGATGGATGCGCTGTCGCAGCTCATCGAGCCCTTCCTCTCCGCGCGCGCCAACCCGCTGACGGACGCGCTGGCACGCGAGGGCTTGCGAAGGTCGGCCCGCTCGCTGCGGCGCGCGGTGCTGGACGGTCCGGATGCGTCCGCCCGCGAGGACCTGGCCCTGGCCAGCCTGTTCGGCGGTCTATGTCTGGCCAACGCCGGCCTGGGCGCGGTGCACGGCTTCGCCGCGCCGCTGGGTGGCATGTTCGACGCGCCCCACGGCGCGGTATGCGCGGCGCTGCTGCCCGCGGTGCTGGACGTCAACCTGCGCGCGCTGCGGGCCCGCGCGCCAACGCATCCATCACTGTCCCGGGTGCAGGAGTTGGCGGTGCTGCTGACGGGCAGGGCCGATGCTCGGGCCGAGGACGCCGTCACGTGGGTGGACACCCTTCGCGCGGCGCTGGGCGTGCCGGGGCTGGGACGCTACGGGCTGACGGAGGCCCAGGTGCCGGCGCTGGTGGCGAAGGCCAAGGAGGCCAGCAGCATGAAGGCCAACCCCCTGGTGCTGACGGACGCGGAGCTGGCGGAAATCGCCAGCCGGTCGCTGTAGGCCCCGCGCGCCGTTACACCTTGTAGAGCAGGTCCATGTACTTCTTGAGCAGGTCGCTCACCAGACCGCGGAAGGGCACGGAGGCGGCCATGCCGTACACGGGCGCCATCGACCCCTTCGCGCTGGGGTGGGACTTCACGTAGTCCACGGCGTCGCGCAGGTCGACCAGGAACTGGTCCGCGACGCCGGGCTGCGTGTGGCGCAGCGTGACGCACAGGTGGACGGCGGACGGTTTGTGCAGGCCGTTGAGGTTCCACCCGTGCTCGCTCATCCGCTCCATCACCTGGAAGATGTCCACGGACTCCGACCCGAAGGCGATGACGAACAGCGGGTCGCCCAGCACGTGCAGCTCGGGGATGTCGCGGATGCCCTTCTTGATGGTCGCCGCTGTCTCCAGGATGCTCCGGGTGGCGTCCAGGTAGCCCTGCTCGCCCATGCTCACCAGCGCGGCCCACGCCGAGGCGATGAGCGCCCCGGGCCGGCTGCCGGAGAAGGTGGGCGAGAAGTAGATGCCACCCGGCCAGTCCGTCGCCGTGAAGTACTGGTGCGAGCGCAGCTCCGTGCCCCGGTACAGCACCACGGAGGAGCCCTTGGCCGCGTAGCCGAACTTGTGCGTGTCCACGGAGATGGACGTCACGCCCGGCAGCCGGAAGTCGAAGGGCGGCACGTCGTAACCCAGCTTCTTCGCGAACGGCAGCACGAAGCCGCCCAGGCATGCGTCGGTGTGGAAGCCGATGCGCTTCTTGCGCGCAATCTCGGACAGCGCCTCGATGGGGTCGATGACCCCGTGCGGAAAGCCCGGCGCGGAGCCGATGATGACGATGGTGTTGCGGTTCACCGCCTTGCGCATGGCCGCCACGTCCGCGCGGTAGTCCGAGCCCACCGGCACGCGCACCATCTTGATGCCGAAGTAGTGCGCCGCCTTGTCGAAGGCCGGGTGCGCGCTGGCGGGCGCCACCATCTCCGGCCGGGTGATGCCCTGGGTCTCCCGGGCCCAGTCCCGGTACGTCTTCATCGCCAGCATGATGCTCTCGGTGCCACCGGACGACATGGCCCCGCAGATGCGCGCCTCCTCCGGCTGACCCGCGTTCGCCACGTCCGCGCCGAGCATGCTGGCCGTCATCGCCACCACCTCCGCCTCGAACTTGGTGGCGCTGGGCCAGAGGTCGGCGTGCAGCGGGTTGCTCTGCGAATGCAGCGCATAGACGCGGTTGAGGAACGCGATGTGCTCCGCGTCCCCGTTGTACACGCCTCCGGACACGCGCCCTTCCCGCCAGCGGTACTCCTCCTGCGACTCCAGGGCCTGGAGTTCACGCAGCACGTCCTCGCGCGAGCGCCCCGTCGGCGGCAGGTGGTCGAACGACTGCATCTTCCCGCGGTAGGGCTTGAGGCCGCTCTCCAGCTCGGACAGCAGCGAGCCCGTCTCCCGGTTGAGCAGGCCCTTCACGCCCGGAACAGCCTTGAGATAGCGCTCCGCTGCGGAAAGCAGCCTCGGCGGGACGTGGTTGAGCAGGCTCAGCGCCTTCAGGTCTGGAAGTGCCATGGCGAACTCCTGGGGGTTCAGGCGCTTCGCGCGCGATTGAGCCGCGCGAAGATGGCCTTGTTGTGTTTGTAGATGTTGACGAACTCGCGAAACAGCTCGTCGTAGAGCGCCGCGTTCTTCGATTCCGGATGAAAGGTGCGGGCGACCGGCACGAGCGAGGGAATCTCCTCCACCGTCAGCCGCCCCAGCGCCACCGCGGCCTGGAACGCGGCGCCTCGTGCGTTGGCGAGCACCGGCTCATCCACCTGCTGCACCGCGCGGCCCAGCACGTCCGCGTGAATCTGGCACCACAGCGCGGAGCGCGCCCCGCCGCCGATGATTCGCAGCGAGTCCAACCGCCGGCCCACGAACTGCTCCACATAGGTGAAGAGCCAGCGCGAATTGTAGGCCACGCCCTCCATCACCGCCCGGACCATGTGCGCCCGCGTCGTCTTCAGGGACTGGTTGAAGAAGCCGCCGCGCAGTGACTTGTCGTCCACCGGGCTGCGCTCGCCGTTGAGCCAGGGCAGGAAGATGAGCTGGTCGCTGCCCGCGGGGACGTTGCCCGCCTGCGCCTCCATCACCCGGTAGAGGTCCGGCGCGTCACCGTCCGTGCCCGCCCCCGCATCCCGGCCATACAGGATGTTGTCCTTGAGGAACGTGAGGCAGATGCCGGCGGACTCCTGCTCGTTGGCGAGCAGGTAGCGCCCAGGCAGGGCGGACGGCACGGACGCCATCTGGTGGAAGAGGTCCGTCTTCTTGTAGGGCACGTGGCAGCACAGCCACGACGAGGTCCCCACGCACAGGTGGGGCTCGAAGTCGCCCACCGCGCCAGAACCCACGGCGGCGGCGAGGATGTCCGGCGCGCCCGTCACCACCTGAACGTCCTCGCGCAGGCCCAGCTCACTCGCGGCCTGCGCCTGGAGCGGCCCCAGCACCGTGGAGGCGGGGACCAGGTCCGGGAGCTTCTCCCGCTCGAGCCCCGCCATCTTCAGCAGCCGGTCGTCATAGGCGATGCGGCCCAGCGCGCGGTTGTCCGTCACCCAGTGCAGGGTGATGGAGTCATACGAGGCGGCGCAGCGGCCACTCAGCTTCAGGTTGAGCCAGTCCTTCGGCTCCAGGAACTTGTACGTCCGGCGGTACACGTCCGGGCGCTCGCGCCGCAGGTAGAGGATGTGGCCCACCGGGTCCTTGCCCGACAGGCTGGGCACTCCGCCCGACAGGCGAATCCACGTCATCAGGCGGCGGACGTCGTAGCCTTCCACGGAGAGGAAACCGCCCACCGCGCGCTTCACGTCCGGCGCGCCGCGCGAGTCCATCCAGATGAGCGCGGGGCACACGGGCGCTCCGGACGCGTCCACCGCGACGGTGCCGGACCACTGCGAGCTGCAGTTGACGCCGATGACGTCCTCCGCGCGCACGGCCCCGGAGGCCAGCAGGCGCCGCGTCGCCAGGACGATGGCGCGCCACCACGCCTCCGGCTGCTGCTCGGCGCCCCCTTCCGGGAGCAGGGACAGCTCCAGCGGCTCCACATCACCGCCCAGAATCCGCCCCCTCAGCGTGACGGCCGCCACCTTGACGGCGGACGTCCCGAGGTCAATGGCCAGGATGGCCTGCTCACCTGCGTGGGACACACTTCCCTCCATGCCGGGCGCCAAGACAGACCGGGCGGGCGACTGCCGCGGCGGCCGAGTCTAGGAAACGAACGCGTGCAGCCTGCCACCGACGCGTGGAAGTTCGTTGTTTTTCTGAAAGCCCGGAAGAAGTCCCCGTGCCCTCGCCCGTCCCCGGGGCGTGGTGGCGGACCATTCCTCCCGTGGGTGGCTTCGCCGCGCCCCGCCCTTCCTACCTTTGCGCGAGGCCCAGAACAGGGGGACGACCATGGCCGAAGTCCAGCAGCCCTTCCTCACGGATATCACCGAGATTCGCCGCCGAGCCCGGGAGCACCTGGAGGAAGGCGCCATCACCGAAGACTATGAGGGCGACGTCAACGCCACCATCAAGCTGCTCAACGACGCGCTGGCGACGGAAATCGTCTGCGTGCTGCGCTACACCTACCACTACGTCTCCGCGGTGGGCATCCAGAGCGAGTCCGTGAAGGACGAGTTTGGACAGCACGCCCGCGAGGAACAGCAACACGCGCTCCGCATCGCCGAGCGCATCAACCAACTCGGTGGCAAGGCGGACTTCAACCCCGAAGGACTGCTGTCCCGCAGCGCCAGCCAGTACGCCGAAGGGCAGAACCTGGTGGACATGATCAAGGAGAACCTCATCGCCGAGCGCATCGCCATCCAGACGTACCAGGAGATGGTGCGCTACTTCGCCAACCATGACCCGACGACGCGCCGGCTGCTGGAGGACATCCTCTCCAAGGAGGAGGAGCACGCCAACGACATGCATGACCTGCTGGTGGCGCACCAGGGCAGGCCGCCCCTGCGGAGCTGAGCGCCGCCTGGCCGCCGCGCTCGCGCCTGGCTAAGGTGGCGGGCAACGCGTCCGGGGGGTGGCATGCGCAGGCGCTTCACCGCTGTGAGCGAGCTGTGTCGGCGGCACCCGGTGGCCCTGGGCGCCGCCGCTTCCTTCAGCCTCAGCCTGCTGCTGCGCTGGCTCTACCTGCAGGCGTCGCCTGACCGGACCTGGCCCTTCTCCATCTTCTTCTACGGCGACGCGCGCTTCTTCCACGCCTACGCCGCCGACCTCGCGCGGGGGCACACCGGGCCCGCCACCCTGCCCTACCACCCGCCCCTGTTCCCCTGGCTCCTGGGGCTGCTCTACCGCGTGCTGGGCCCGCCGCAGGGCAGCGCCTACCCGTACAAGCTCGCGCTGGCGCTGCTGAACGCGGGCACGGTCGCCTTCACGGGGTGGTGGTGGCGCAAGGTGCTGGGCACCGGCTGGAGCCTGCTGGGCGCCGCCCTCTTCGCGAGCAGCTTCGGCTGGCTGGTGCTGTCCACCACGTACAGCAACGAAGTGCTCTACGTCCTCTTCCTCTCGGCCACCTGCGCGCTGATGCTCCAGCACCGCGCGGGCCCCACCTGGACGGGCGCCGTGCTGCTGGGCGCGGTCATGGGCCTGGGCTCGCTCACCCGCGCCGAACACCTGTACCTCTGGCCCTTCCTCCTCGCCTGGGCCTGGCTCTACCGAGGCGCCACGCCCCCGCGGACCCTGGCCCTGCGTTGGGGCGCGGCCCTGCTCGTCACCGCCGTCGTGCTGGCCCCCTGGGCCATCCACAACGCGCGCGTGCTGCGCGAGCTCAACGCCCGGACGCCGCACCTGGAGCCGCTGCCCGTGCTGGCCCCCGTCACCGTGTACGGCCCCATCAACTTCGCCATGGCGAACCACGCCGCGGCCACCGGGGGCTTCACGCCCGACAGCGTCAACCAGATGGGCCAGGAGGGCTTCCTGGACGTGGCCAACCCCGCCCAGCGCCACCTGCTGCTGCACGGATACGCGGAGGGGCTCGCGTGGATGCGGGATTACCCGGCGGACGCGGCGCGTCTGTGGCTGGCCAAGCTGGACCGCTGGCTGGACGGCTTCCGGCTGGGTCTGGGGGCCTCCAACCTGCCCGCGGGACTGCACGGCGCCCGGGCCCCCGTGGACGTCTTCGTGCCGGAGCGCGCGTGGCTGAAGTGGCCGCTCACCCTGCTGCTGCTCACGGGCGCCGCGCTGTCCTTGCGGCCCGCGTGGCGCGGCTTCGCGCTCTTCACCGCCGTGCTGCTGCACCGGGCCCTCATCACCGTCGCCTTCTTCGGCTACACGCGTGGCCTGCTCGCCGTCTTTCCCGCGCTCATCCCGTTGCTGTTGCTGCCGCTCGTGGTGCTCGTCACTCGCGCCTCCGCTCAGCGGGGGTCCACCTGGCTGCCCGCCGTCGCCGCCGCCGCGTTGCTCTTCTTCTGGGTGGAGGCCGGCGTGCTCGCGCTGACCGCGCCCCGGCGCTTTGTGGCCAGCGGGAGCACCGACCGCGCCAGCGGCAAGCTCATCCAGGATGACTGGGTGCGCATCTGGCCAGACTGAAGGCGATTCGCGCCCACATGGAAAAACTTCAATCCCGCGGGATGACAGCCCGGTTCGTGCGCGGCAGGTCGAATGCCAGGCACACCACCAGTGAACACTTCTAAGTCCTGTTATTCTTGCAAAACTTTCTTCGGGAATAGGGAACGGAATCCCACGTATTCAGATTTAATTTCACACCCGGTATGGGCGTTGACGTGCTCCGTGCAGGAGCCACCGCGAGGGCATGTGCCTCCGCGGGTCCGCAGAGGAGAAACGCATGCGCCACACACGGGTGTCAGCAGCATGTCTCGTCCTGCTCCTATCCACCTCCGCCTGGGCATTCAAGCCACCTGACAAGGGACAGAGCGCCGTCGCCGACAAGGCTTTCTTCAAACCAGAGCTGTACCTGCCCATCCAGAACATGCCGTTGCAGCAGGCCCGCCAGCAGATGAACTCGCTCGGCGCCGACGCGTGGGACGACTTCTTCAAGCGCAATGGGCGCGAGTTCAACGTCTACATCGACCCGCGCACGGGAACGCCCACCGCGGTGCAAGGCACCATTCCCCTCATCCCCGGTGACGGCTTCAACAACAAGGTCACCATGGACGAGGTCCGTGAGTCCATTGGCCGCTCCATCGCGAACGTGGACGAGGCCGCCGTCGGTGACCTCATCTTCAAGTTCATCGCGGACAACCAGGCCGCGTTCAACGTCGACCTGATGCAGATGGGCAACCCCCGGGTGACGCGCATCAACGACGACCTCATCCAGGTCCACATCTCCCAGCAGGTCAACGGCGTCCCCGTGCGCCACGGGCGCATCGCGGCCACCATCAGCCACGGCAACCTCATCCTCATTGGCACCGAGGCCTGGGCCAACGTGCGCATCGACACCCGCCCCCGGCTGGCCCCGCAGGACGCGCTGGTGTCCGGCAACGGCTTCGTGGGGATGAACACCAGTCCCCAGACGCTGTGGCAGCAGCCCACGCTGGAGATTGCCCCCGTGGCGCTCGCGGGTGAGTCCTTCAACGGCGCCGTCGGCACCGGCTACGAGCACCGGCTCGTGTACACCTACGGCTTCTCCGAGGCCGGCGGCAACGAGCGCTGGAAGACGACGGTGGACGCCCAGACGGGCGAGGTGCTCGCCGTGGAGGACGACAACCACTACTTCGACGCGCAGATCAAGGGCGGCATCTACCCGACCACCAACATCGACATCTGCACCTCCAACGAGACGTGCGGCACCATACAGCCCGACTCGCCCATGCCCTGGGCCAATACGGGCCCGAACACCTTCACGGACGGCGCGGGCGTCTTCAACTACAGCTCCGGCACCGTCACCACCACGCTCGCGGGCAAGTACGTGCGCATCAGCGACTCGTGCGGCGCCATCAACGTCAGCGCCTCGGGCACCATCGACCTGAAGGGGAACGGCCACGACTGCAACGTGCCTCCGGGCACTTCGCCGGGCAACACCTCCGCGTCCCGCTCCAGCTTCTACGAGCTGAACAAGCTGGCCGAGCAGGCCCGCGGGTGGCTGCCCACGAACACCTGGCTCCAGGGCCAGCTGCTCTCCAACGTCAACATCAACAGCACCTGCAACGCCTTCTGGAACGGCAGCTCCGTGAACTTCTACCGGAGCGGCGGCGGCTGCCGGAACACCGGTGAGATTGGCGCCGTGTTCGACCACGAGTGGGGCCACGGCATCGACGACTTCGACGCCAACGGCTCGCTCAGCAACTCGTCGGAGGGCTACGCGGACATCGCGGCCATCTACCGCCTGCAGACGTCCTGCGTGGGCTACGGCTTCTTCCAGACGGTCAACACCGGCTGCGGCCTGACGCCGGACGGCACGGGCTACAACCAGCAGGAGGCGCAGGTCTCCGGCCAGTCGTGGTGCAACACCAAGTGCTCCGGCGTGCGTGACGCGGACTGGGCCGCCAGCGTGCCCAACATCCCCGCCACGCCGCAGAACTTCGTGTGCCCCATGTGCAGCTCCGGCTCCGGCCCGTGCAGCCGCCAGGTCCACTGCGCGGCCTCGCCCGTGCGTCAGGCGGCCTGGGACTTCGTCACGCGCGACTTGACGGCGCCGCCGTTCAACTACGACTCCAACACCGCCTTCATCGTGGGCAACAAGACGTTCTACCAGGGCAGCGGCAACGTGGGCACGTGGCACGCCTGTAACTGCACGGCGGGCACGTCCGACGGCTGTGGCGCCACCAACGGCTACATGCAGTGGCTGGCGGCGGACGACGACGACGGCAACCTGGCCAACGGCACGCCGCACATGTCCGCCATCTACGCGGCGTACAACCGGCACCGCATCGCGTGCTCCACCCCGACGGTGACGAACAGCGGCTGCGCCGCCGGCCCCACCGCGGCGCCCGCCAACACCACCGCCACCCCGGGTGACGGGCAGGTCAGCCTGAGCTGGAACGCGTCCGCGGGCGCCTCCCAGTACTGGGTGATGAAGACGGAGGGATTCGCGGGCTGCGACTTCGGCAAGGCGAAGGTCGCCACCGTCACGGGCACCACCTACACGGACGGCGAGGTCGCCAACGGCCGGCAGTACTGCTACTCCATCGTCCCGGCGTCCTCCAACGCGTGCTACGGCGCCGCCAGCGCGTGCACGTGCGCCACGCCCGTCTGTGCCGCGCCCGGCACGGCCGTGCTCGCCGCGCCCTCCGGCGGCGCCACCGGCGTGGAGCTGTCCGCGGTGCTGGACTGGAACGACGTCTCCGGCGCCTCCACATACGAGGTGCAGGTCGCCACCGACGCGGCCTTCACCAACGTGGTGGCCAGCGCCACCGCGCTGACGGCCAGCACCTGGACGGTGTCGCCAGCCCTGGCCACCAGCACCTCGTTCTACTGGCGCGTGCGCGCGAGCAACTCGTGCGGTGGCGTGGGCGCCTGGAGCGCGGCGTCCACCTTCACCACGCGCGGCTGCGTCGCCCTGGCGGCGCCCACGCTGAGCAGCCCCGCAGACGGCGCCACCGGCGTCGGCACGTCCGCGGCGCTCGACTGGAGCGACGTGCCCAGCGCCACCACCTACGAGGTCCAGGTGGCCACGGACTCGGCCTTCACCAACGTGGTCCGCTCGGCCACCGCCCTGACGGCCAGCGCGTGGACGGTGACGCCAGCGCTGAGCAGCAGCACCCCGTACTACTGGCGCGCACGGGCGGCCGACTCCTGCGGCACCAGCGCCTACAGCACGGCGAGGAGCTTCACCACCACCAACATCTGCACGCCGGTGGCCGCCACCTACAACGCCACGCTGCGGACACCGTCCTGCGGCAACGTGTGCGGGTGTGACACCGGGACGGTGCTCGTCAACGGCCGCGGCACCCTGTCCGGCGGCGCCGAGCCCAACCAGCCCAACACCCTCAACGCCTCCTGCGCGGACGGAAGCTCCGGCACCTACCACAGCGATGAGAGCATCGACCGTGTCGTCCTCCGCACGGTGGACCACAGCGCCTTCTCCGTCGGCAAGCAGGTGACGGCCGAGGTGACGGTGTGGTGCTGGGGCACCACGGACCGCTTCGACCTGTACTACACGACCAACACCTCCGCGCCGTCGTGGGCGGCGCTGACCACGGACGTGGCCTGTACGGGCAGCGGTGCGCGGACCTTCACGCACACCTTCAACCTGGGCGCCACCGCGGGCAACCACGCCATCCGCGCGCAATTCCGATACGGCGGCACCGCGAGTTCGTGCACCTCCGGCAGCTACAATGACCGCGACGACCTCGTCTTCGGCGTGGCGGCCGCGGTGGCCTCCTCGGCGCCGGAGAAGACGCGCAGCGTGCAGGGACGCTCGACGCAGGCGACCCGTTGATGAACGCCCCCCGTCACCCGGCGTGACGGCGGAATGAACGCGAAGGGCCTCCGGGTCGACGTCCGGAGGCCCTTCTGCTTTCGCGCTCAGTGCGCCGATGGAGTGTCCGGCGGCGGTGGCTCACGGCTCGGCGGCGCCGACGGACGTGGCCCCGCCATGGGGCCCGCGAAGAGCAACCCTTCCTCCACCGCGCCTCGGCCGGGCTCCCGCTTCGAAGCCTCCATTCGATGGCTGCGCTGCCACGCTTCCTGGCGAAGCCCCAGCACCTCATGCACCAGCACCTGCGCCGCCGCGGCCAGCGGCACCGCCAGGACGACGCCGGGCAGCCCCGCCAGCGCGCCGCCGCAGAGCACCACGATGGAGATGAGCAGCGGGTTCATCTTGATGGCCCGCCGCTGAATCATGGGGCCCAGCACGTTGGACTCAATCTGCTGGTACACAATGAACACGGCCACCGCGATGAGCGCATCCTTGAGGCCCACCGCGGCCAGGGTGATGACGCCCACCAGCACCGCGCTGATGATGCTGCCCAGATAGGGAATGACGCCCATCATCATCACCATCAATCCCAGCGGCAGGAAGTACGGCACGCCCTGGATGAGCGCCATGGTGGCGGCGACCGTTCCGCCAATGGTCATCACCAGCAGGGTCCCCGCCAGGTAGTTGGCCACGGCCTTGCGCATCCGGGACATGAGCAATCGCACGCGAGGCTGGCGGCGCGGCGACACCCACTGGATGGTGCTCTCGTAGAGGTCTTCACCGAACAGCAGGCTGAACACCGTGAGGACCACCACGGTGATGCCGCCCGCCACCAGGCCCAGCGTCGACGACAGGACATTGATGAGGCGGCCCGCGACGTCCGTCGGCTCGAAGCGGATGAGGTCCTCCACCTGCACCTGCACGCCATAACGCGTGCTCAGCTCCTCCACCCAGCGGGACTGCGCGAGCCGTTCGAGCATGGCGGGCATCGACTGGACCAGGGCCTGGAGCTGGTGGATGAGCATGGGCACCAGCGAGCCCACCAGGACGCCCATCATCCCCAGCAGCGCCAGCGCCACGATGGCCACACCCGCGCCGCGTGGAAGCCCCCACCGCGTCAGCCGGCGCACCAGCGGGCTCAGCGCGATGGAGAGCAGCAGCACGACGGCCAGCAGCGTGAGCACGGGGTACAGCGCGCGGAGCGCGGCCCAGCACAGGATGAGCAGCAGGACCTGCAATCCGACAATCCAGACCGTCCGCGGCGGCACATAGACTGGGAGCTGCCGACGAGATGCCTTCATGCCTCACAAGGTAGGATGTGGTTGCACGGACGGTAGGCGGCCCGGAGCACACCACCGCGTCACCTGACATGCGCTCCTGCAACTTCAGGCAGTTGGCGCAGCGCGCACCCAGCAGGCGAGCGGACGTGCGCCCACTGTCACGCCTGAGGTGCGAGCGAGCCTTGAGGCCGGAAGCAGGCAACGCATGCCATGGGGGCGAGCGTGCCCCACCCTTGAGTGCGAGCCGAAGGGGGCGCAACCTGCACGCGCCGTGTCCGATAATCCCCAGACCCACCCGAGGACCGGGAGTGTGGAGGGTGACGCGATGTGGATTGAAGCCATCGTCATGCCCCGGCAGAGCGCCACGCCTTACCGGCCCCCGCCGCGCAAGAAGCGTGGAGCCAATGCCATCCCGGCGTCGGCCCCGGACCGCCGGCCCGCCTACCAGGCCGCGCTCGACGAGGGGCGCCGCTTCTGGGACGCCGTGCTCGCGTTCCTGAAAGCCCACCATTTGATGGACGCGGTCCGGTGGATCAGCGAACCGGGGACGATTCCCCTCGTCACGCTCCACTGCACCCGCATCGTCCTGGAGCGGCTCCGACAAGCGCCCGAGTTCGAAGCGGGTCTGTCAATGAACCTCGAAGTCCCCGTGTGACGGGTGGCCGTGCGGGCTCAAGGCACGGGGACGAAGCGGTAGAGCGCGCTTTCGATGTCGGACGTCACGTAGAGGGTGCCCGACGCGCCCACCGCCACGCCCGTGGGGATGTAGCCCGGAGGCAGCCCCTCGCTCTCAGGCAGACCGATGCGCAGGCCCCTGGCGAGCACCGTCACCCGGCCCGTGGCCGCGTCGATGCGCACCAGCCGCTTGCGGCCCACCTCCGCGACAATCAGCCCACCATCGGGATGCAGCGCGATGCCTTCGGGCGCCTCGAGGCCCGCGGCCACCGTGCGCCGCGCCCCATCCGACAGGCGCACGCGCGTCACCTTCCCCGAACGCACCTCCGTCACGTACACCCCAGGCTCCTTCGCCTTCGTGTCGGCCGCGAGCCCCACGGGCCCACCCAGCCCTTCCGACAGCACCGTGGTAACGGCGGGCTCGGAGGTCCCCACACGAACGAGCCGGCCCGTGGCGGCCTCCGCGATGATGAGCGTGCCGTCCTCCAGTTCCACCACACCCTGCGCGCCATTCGGACTGGGAAGGGTCCGCAGCAGCGCCCCCGTGCCGCGGTCCAACACCTGGAGGGTGCTGTGGCTGCCCAGATAGGCCGTGCTCAGCACGACATGCCGGGCAGTCACGCTCACGTTCATGGGGAAGTTCAACTGCGACGAGAGGACCCGCGTCGTCTGGGTCACCAGGCCCTCACGCCCACCCACCCGGCGCAGGGCGTACACATCCGCCACGTACAGCGTCTCCTCGGGGTCATCTGGCACGACGGCGATACCGGAGGGCACGGACAAGCGAGAGTCGACCAGGAGGCGAACGGAGCCATCGGCGGGATTCACCACGCGGATGTCGTTGTCGACCATGTTGGACACGTACACCTGGTCATCCGGGCCCACGGCCAGATTGTCGAGCCCGGTGGGCAGCTTCGCGACGACCTCCTTGGCACCCGACGGCAGACGGACCCGCACCAGTTCGCCCGTCGCCGCGTCGACGACGTAGAGGTTCTCCCGGCGAGCGTCGAAGTTGACGGCGACGGGCACCGTAAAGCCCTCCGCCACCTTCTCGATGAGGCCCGTGTCCACGTCCACGCGGGCAATCTGCCCCTTGAGGATGAGCGGGCCATACAGCCGGTCATCGGGGCCGAACTCGAAGCCATTGAGATACCCGGGCGCGTCGATGACCTTCCGGGGCGGCTTGCGCCCGGCCGGGTCCACCTCCCACAGCGCATCACCCCGCCCGAGCTGCGTCACGTAGAGCCGGCCATCGCCGCGGAAGGCCAGCGAGTTGAGGCCCGGCAGGTTCCTGGCGATGACGCGCGTCTTCCCATCCGGAGTGCGCCGCATCAACTGGCCGGAGAAGTAACCCGTCCAGTAGATGGAGCCGTCAGGCCCCAGCGCGACGTCATCCGCGCCGCCCAGCGGAGGCCCCACGAGCGTGCTCACCGCGCCCGTGCGCAGGTTGACGGCGTGGACCGACTGGCCCAGCAGGTTGCTGGCCAGCAGGTTTCCCTTTCCATCCACGGCGAGCCCGTGGACGCCCTGGAAGTGGGAGCCAGCCACCACCGTCTCCTGACGGTAGGACCTGGGAGAAGTCGCCAGGACAGGGCCCCCCATCAACAACAGACCGGCGGCCAGGGAATTGGAGACGCGTCGGAACCAGGAGGCAGTCATGGATTCGAAGCCGCCTTGCCCTGCGTGAGCTCCAGGCCGACGAGTCCATCGCCCTGACGCCAGGCCCGCAGGACTTCGATGAACGCGAGCGTGTCGCCACCGAAGGTCGCGTAGCGGATGGCGTTCGGCCCCGGGCTGACGCCCTCGTTGTTGTAGTAGCCGGGCGTGCAATCCGCCCCGCCGAAGGAAATCCCCGTCCTGAGGCGGGAGAGAATCACGTCCCACCACTGCTGCTGTGCCTGCGCCGAGGGCTCGATGACTTCCACGCCCTGCTTCAGGCACCGCCCGATGATGTAGGCCGCGTGCTGGGATTGCTCGTCGAGGATGTGCACGAAGTTGATGGCCCAGCCGCTCTGGGTCGTGGTGAACATCAGCAGATTCGGGAAGCCACGGCTGTGCATGCCGTGCAGCGTCGCCGGACCGTCGGCCCAGCTTTCCCGGAGCGATGTGCCATCGCGGCCCCGGATGTCGAAGCCCAGCATCCGTGTGTAGTCACCCGAGACTTCGAAGCCCGAGGCGTAGATGAGACAGTCGACCGGGTATTCCCGCCCCTTCACCACCACCCCCGTCGGCGTCATCCGCTCCACGCCCTTGCCTTCCGTGTCCACGAGTTGGACGTTGGGCCGGTTGAACGTCTCCAGGTATTCGTCGTGGAAGCAGGGCCGCTTGCACATCGGGTTGTAATAAGGCTTGAGCGCCTCGGCCGTCGCCGCATCCGAAACAATCGCATCCACCCGCGCGCGGATCTCCTCCATCTTCCGGTAGTCAGCCAACTGGCGGAGTTCGACGGCTTCCTCGGGCGTCCGGGCCTGCTGGGTCGCGTCATCCTGAAAGATGTACGTCCAGCCGTCCTGGACCATGTCGACCGGCAGCGGGCGGCCAGAGACAACCGCGGAGAAGTTGCGGATGCGCTCTTGCTGCCAGCCTGCCTGGAGCGACTTCGCCCAGGTCTCATCCGTGGGCCGGTTGCCGCGCACGCCAACACTCGAGGGAGTGCGCTGAAAGACATACAGCTTCTGGGCCACGGCCCCCAGTTGGGGAATGGCCTGAACCGCCGTGGCGCCCGTGCCGATGATGCCCACGCGCTTGTCACCCAGCCGGGTCATGCGGCTGGTGGGGCTGCCGCCGGTATAGGCGTAGTCCCAGCGGCTGGTATGGAAGCAATGCCCCTTGAACGTCTCGATGCCTGGGATGCCGGGCAGCTTGGCCTTGTGGAGGATGCCTCCCGCGATGATGACGAAGCGCGCCGCCAGCCGATCCCCTCGGTCGGTCGTGACGTTCCAGCGCCGGGCGTCCTCGTCCCAGTCCATGGACTGGACCAGGGTCTGGAACAGGGCCTTCTCGTAGAGCTGGAAGTGCCTGCCAATGCGCTGGCAATGGGCGAAGATTTCGGGCGCCCGCGCATACTTCTCCGTGGGCATGTAGCCAGTCTCTTCGAGCAGCGGCAGATAGATGTAGGACTCCACGTCGCAAGCGGCGCCTGGATAGCGGTTCCAGTACCAGGTGCCACCGAAGTCGCTGCCCTTCTCGACGATGCGGATGGAGTCCACGCCCGCCTGACGCAGCCGCGCGGCCGACAACATGCCGCCAAACCCACCTCCGACAATCAAGACGTCTAGCGTTTCCACCAGCGCCGGGCGTGTAAAGCCAGGCTCGACATAAGGATCCTTGTCGAAGTCCGCGAAGACGCCCTTCAAAGGGATGTACTGCGTATTGCCGTCGGGCCGCAGCCGCTTCTCACGCTCGAGGCGGTACTTCTCCTTCAAGGCTTCCGGAGAAAAAGCGCGCCCCTCCTGCTTTGTCGCAGTCATCCGCACATATCCTTTCGAGTTGGAAGCCACGCACGACGTACACAGTCGTTTACTTACATAGACATAACTCAGTCGAAACTATAAGTAAACCCAGATGCCCTTGACCCGACCGCCCACTGCAATGCCAGCCGTTCGGCAAAGAGACTCCGAACGCACACGCACCTCGCTGATGACCGCCGCGCGGGCCCTCTTCTCCACACAGGGCTTCGCCAACACGGGGGTGCGGGACATCGCGGCGCTGGCCGGAGTCAACTCCTCGCTCGTGGGCCGCTACTTCGGCTCCAAGCAGGGGCTGTACCGGGAGACGCTGGCGCAGGTGCTCGATATCGGCCCGTTGCTCCAGATAGACAGGCGCCAGTTTGGAGAGACGGTGGTGTCCCTCTTCCTCGGCGCACACGACGCCTCGGGTCCGTTGGCGATGCTCATCCTGTCGGCGTCCGACCCCGAAGCCCACGCAATCAGCGTCGAACTGCTCCAGAAGCAGGTCATCGCCCCCCTGGCCCGCTGGCTGGGCGCTCCGGATGGCGAGGGGCGCGCGGCCCGGCTCAACATCCTCTGGAATGGCCTGCTCGTCAGCGGGCGGCTGCTGCCCATCCAACGGCTCTCAGCGGGGCTCGACACGTCCACCCAGCGTTGGCTGGCGGCCACAATCCAGTCAGTCATTGACGAAGGCGCGACCTGAGGGCGCGGCGGTCCTGCCGTGGCAGCGGGCGCCTGTCCGCCCCATTGGCTACCGTCGCTGTCCTTCGAGCTTCGTTCCATGCGCTGGAGTCGTTCATGTCGCCCTCCCGCGCACTCGTGCCTCTTCTCGTCCTGCTCCTATTGACCGCGTGCGGGGACCCCCCCACGCCCGCGACAGTGGCGTCATCGTCGACGCCGGAAACAACCCCGACGCTGGAACGGACTCCGATGCGGGGGCGGACGCCGGACAGGACGGGCCGCCTGGCCTCACCACCGAGGCCCTGCCGGAAGGCACGGTGAGCCGGGCGTACACGACGACGCTGGCCGCCGCGGGTGGCATCGCTCCCCTGACCTGGAGCATCACGGAGGGGACGGCGCCGGCGGGCCTCACGCTGTCCGCCACGGGCACGCTCAGCGACACGCCCGCCCAGGTGGCCGCCAGCACCTTCACCGTCAGCTGGACGCTGTGGGACGCCACCAATGGCCCCCGCGCGGCATGTCTTCGCGCAGGGGACGCAACTGGGGCTGGCAAGGCGGTGGTCGTCTTCGGTGGCGCCGCGGCGGTGCCCGCGGGACAGGTGAATGCGCTGGCCGCATCCAGTGGCCTGCTGGGCCTGGGCCAGCTCTCCAGGGCTGCGCGCGGACGACGCGGCGTTCTGACGAGCCACGCGTGACACGGCCCTCAGGGAACGAAGAGGAGCCGTGACGCCTGCTGCACCCAGGCGCGCCGCGTGTCGAGCGTGCCGAAGTCGAGCAGGATGAACTGGTCGAACAGCCGGGGCATCATCGACAGCAGGCTCAAGGAGGCCCAGACCTGAGTGAGCGCCATCCGCAGCCGGTTCTCCGGCAGGTGTGGCGCCCCCGGTGCCAGCCGCCCGGCCAGCTCGGCCAGGAACGCATTGAGGCGCTGGATGGCGGAGCTGTCGTAGCGCTGATGGGCCAGCGCGTCGTGGAAGTGCGCGTGCGCGATGTACGGGTAGCGCAGCGAGTTGCTCATCAAGTCCTCGAGCAGCGCCTCGAACGCCTCGCGAATGCCCAGGCCCTCCAACCGGAGCCGATCGAAGTCCTCCAGGACGTTCCCGAAGGCCTGGTCCAGCGTCTGCTCCAGCGCCAGGGCAACCAGCTTCTCCTTGCTCCGGAAGTAGTAGCTGATGGCCGCGCTGTTCACCTGCGCCTCGCGGGCAATCTCCCGGATGCCCGTCGCATCCAGTCCGTCCCGCCCGATGCACACGATGGTCGCCCGGAGAATGCGCTCCCGGGCCTCCTGCTCCTTGGTCCCCATCCCTGCAAACCCCTGAAACAACGTGAGTCCGCGCCGGCGCTTGACAGGCGCGGGCAACTTTAAATCTATTGATTCAATCAACAGATTAACCCAGGAGATTGAATCCCATGCTCAAGCCCGAAGGCGAACCTACCGCAGGAAGACCCTCCCGACGAGGCGTGCTGATGGGAGCGGGGCTGTTTGCCGGCGGCGCGGCGGCGGCGCTGGGGCTGCGAAGCGCGCTGGCACCGGTGTCCAAGGACGTGCAGGGCATCAACCCCCGAAGCAACGCCTGGTACGACATCCGCCTCACGGGGGACGGGCTGATGGACAATCAGGTGCTCTGGTTCCTCGGCCACGCCACCCATGGCCAGAGCGACGTGGGGGACGTGCTGGAGACGGCCAGCCGCATCCAGCCCGGGGACGAGCGCAGCTGGTTCGATGCGTGGACCCAGACGGCGCGGCGGGTCCACGGCCACGCCCAGAACGCCGAGTCCAAGGGTCACCTGCTGAGCGCCGGCCAGGCCTACGCGCGCGCGGCGAACTACTACCGCGCGGCGACGATGCACTACACGGACCTGGAGGACCCGCGGACGCTCGAGGTGACGCGTCAGGCGGCCACCACCTTCGAGAAGTCGAACGGACTGCTCAGCTATGACGTGCAGCCGCTGGCCATCCCCTACGAGGGCACCACGCTGGCGGCGTACTTCGTGCGCTCGCCGCACGCGAAGCCCAGCGCGCCCGTCATCCTCCTCCACCAGGGGCTGCATGCCTGGCCGGAGGAGACGAAGTGGGTCTGGGAAGGCGCGACCCGGCGCGGCTACCACGTGCTCATGTTCCACGGCCCGGGCCAGGGCCGCTCGCTGCGGGAACACCGGCTGAGCTTCCGGCCGGATTGGGAGAAGGCCGTCAGCCCCGTGGTGGACGCGGCCGAACGCATCAGCGGGGTGGACCCTCGCCGCATCCTCCTCATGGGCCTGTCGTTTGGCGGCGCCCTGGCGCCTCGGGCGGCGGCGTTCGAGCCTCGCATCGCCCTGTGCATCGCCAACCCCGGCGTCCTCAGCTGGTGGGAGGCCACCAGCGCGCACTTCAACCGCTTCCTCCCGGGCTCGCTGGCACTGCTGAAGTCACACCCGGAGCAGTTCGACCAGGCGATTACCGCGCTCGCGGACCGGTGGCCCACCGCCCAGTACTGGCTGCGTGACGTGTACTGGAAGCATGGCGCCCGGTCGCCGTCGGAGCTCTTCCGCAAGCTGGAGGAGTTCACCAACGAGGCCATCGTCGACCGCATCCGCTGCCCGGTGCTCATCATGGAAGGCGAGGCGGAGGATGCCTCGCCGGGCCAATCCCAGAAGCTCTACGACGCGCTCCGGGGCCCCAAGCACCTGATGATGTTCACCCACAAAGAGGCCGCGCCCCTGCACTGCCAGGCGGCGTCCACGGCGCTGGCCGAAGCGCGCCTGTTCGACTGGCTCGACGAAAACGTCTGAGGCCCCGCCATGACACCGCTCCTCACGGCTGTGCTCGGCGTCCTGCTCGTGGCCACTCCCGAGGAGGCACCGGAGGGGCGCTTCAGCGTCGTCCCCTTCGTGCTGCCCGCCTACCAGCCGGAGACGAGCTTCCTCCTGGGCGGCGCGGCATCGCTGATCTATCAGCCCCCGGCATCGCGAGGCGGCAGGGAGTCCCAGGTGATGCTGGCCGCCGCCGCGAGCACCCGTGGCCAGTTCACCCTCCTCCTCCAGCCGGACGTGAATCTGCTCGACGACCGGCTGAACCTCACGGCCACCGCCAGCGCGGCGCGCTTCCCGGACCGCTTCTTCGGCATGGGCGCGCGCACGCGGGCGGAGGACGAGGAGGACTTCACCCCCATCTTCTTCGAGCTTGAACTGAGTCCGAAGTGGCGCATCGCTCCCCGCCTCTATGTCGGCCCCACCGTTCGCTATCAGCGCGCGCGCTTCACCTATCTAGCGGAGGACGGGGCGGTGCGGCGCATGACGGGCGCCGAGGGCGGTTCGACGGTTCAATTCGGGCTCACCGCCCTTTATGACTCACGGGACAACACGCTCAATCCGCTGACAGGCCTGGTGGCGCGGCTCAACCTGCGCCGAGCCCGGGACGCGTGGAGTTCCGGCTACGCCTTCGATGTGCTGCGGCTGGATGTCCGGCGCTACCTCACACTTCCGTGGGGACAACGGCACGTTCTCGCGATGCAGGGGCTCGTCGAGCTGCGCGACGGTGAACCGCCCTTCTATGACACGGGACGGTTGGGTGGGATGGAGTTGAGCCGAGGCTACCTGGAGGGGCGCTTCCGCGAGCGCCAGCACCTGGGTGCGCAGGTTGAGTACCGCGCGCCCCTCTTCTGGCGACTGGGCGGCGTGGCCTTCGTCTCCGCGGCGACGGTGGCGCGCAGCCCACCCGACTTCGAGTTGCATGACATCAAACCCGCAGCTGGCATAGGGCTGCGCTTCGCCCCCATGTCAGACGTTCCCGTCAATCTCCGGCTCGACATCGCCTACGGAAACGAACCCAGCTTCTATTTGAACGTGGGTGAGGCTTTCTAGACTGGGAAAGCAGCCAACATTCACCGTCCCGTGAGTTAGAAGTCGGCCATGCGCGCGCCCCTGTTGTCTCTCCTTGCCGACGACCAGAAGCACCGCATCCTCAAGCACCGGGACGGTGAAGGCGTGTCCCCGGCCGGCGCGCTTCCGGACGCCCCGCTCAACAGCCCCCGCTTGGGTGAGGACCCGGGCCGGCGCCGTTCGTGGCTCGCCCTGGCCCGAGCCACCGCGAGCGTGCCCTGAGCATTTCGACTTCGCCCTGGGCCCAGGGGGCGTGCCCAGGACGTGCTGATGCACCTCCCTCCGCCCTCGGAGCACACCATGGTCCGCACCGAACGCGTCGCTCGTCGTGTCTTCTCCAGGCTGAACCTGGCCCTGCTGCTCACAGGCGCCCTCGCGGGCTGCGGGGGCCCCCTGGAGCCGGCCCCGTCCACGCCCGCACCCGAGGGCGCGCTGGACGCCCAGGCCCAGGCCCTGACGTATCCCAGCGGCAGCAGCCAGACGGTGGTGTCCCGCCGTGTCGTCTCCAGGAACGGCTCGGGGGCCTATCAGGCGGCGGCGGGGTTCGAGCACTTCCGCGCGGCGGGCGCTTTTGACGGCGCGCTCCACAACATCCGCATCGCGGAGGTGGACGCGCCTGCCGTGCGCGAGGCCCTGGTCCTCATGTCCGCGGGCCAGAAGATTTCGAGCAGCGGCCACTCCAGCGGCGTCACCGGACAGGCCTCCAACTGGGATGCGTCCTGTGACAGTGTCTCCTGTCCCAACGTGAGCCTGGACGGCCGTTCGCTGGCCATGAAGCTGCGCGCCCTGGGTTGGTTTCCCAGCGGCAAGACGTACCTGTCCGTCGTCAACGACGCCAACTTCGACCACCTGTTCGACAGCGACACGAAGCAGCGCATCGTGAATGGCTTCTCGAACTGGCTCCAGGCGCAGGTCCGTCCGGAGACGCGCGCCATCTACCTGGCGGGCAGCTCTCGCGGTGGCTGCTTGATGATGCGCATGGCGCAAGCGCTCCGCGCGAACACGGCGCTCGACGGCATCGCCATCTATGTGTCGTCATTCGACGGCGTATGCCGCAACAGCCAGGGCGAGCTGGGGACCTTCGACAGCAAGATCAACAACCCCGTGCGGCCCTGGGGCACCTTCTATGGCGCGTGGGCCACGAACCTGACGGCCCAGTTCCCCCGCCGCGACAGGCTCCACATCTTCCACGTGGTGGGAGGCCAGGAGGTCGCTCCCGCCACGGGCATCCGCGCCTTCTCCGGCTACGCGGGCAGCACCCCGCCTTCGACGGGCACCAACCTCGACTGGGGCTGGTACAAGCAGACCTGGGTGAAGTGGCAGCACAAGGAGATTGGCAATCCCTACACGGCCCCCAGCGCGTCGGACCAGGCGCAGGTGGTGGCGGAGACGATCGACGCGCACCTGACGTGGCTCGACGCGCGCCTGCCCTGAAGCTGCTCAAGGAAACCCGGGCGGCCGACCTTCCTCGGCCGCCCGTAGTCGCGCGCCGGGGACGCGCCAGCCGTCCGCGCGCAGCGCCTCGCGCAGCCGCGGCGTGTCCTTCACGGGGTCCCAGGCACCACAGGCCCAGGGCAGCACCTCGTCCACGATGGCACGATGGACCTCGCGTGCCGACGCATGCGGGCTGAGCGGCTCCGGAGACTCCTCGCTGGCGCCCAGCGCGAAGGTGATGACCGACCGGCGGCTCAGCGCCCGGCACGCGGCATGGACGCACGCGCCCAGGGGGTCCACGTCCGGCGGGCGCGGCGCGACGGACGCGGACGGACGGGGGACACACCCGCAGGCGTAGTTCACCGACCAGGCGGCGGAGAAGGCATCCGGCGCGCAGAACTGGCTGGGGGTGAAGTTCCCCACCTCGGCCACCTGTGCCGCGTGCTCCTCCGAGGGCTCACAGAGCCAGCGGTCCATGGCCATGACGGCGCGGCGCGACCAGTCGTTGTTCGGGTCCTGGGATTCCCACAGCCCCAGCACACGCCTCGCGGCGGCGAGCGCCACGCGCACCGCCACCTCCGTACCGAAGGCGGCCAGGGACTCGAGCCACTGCCGCAGCGCCAGGGACGGCTCCTCGGTGTGCTCGACGGGCCACGCCACGTCCGCCAAGAGCGCGGCGCAGAGCGGCTCCTGGAAACGGTCCGTCCTCAAGGGCGGCGCTTGCTGTCGCAGGACCGCGCGCGTGATGTCGTCCATGACGGCGTCCACATAGGGCGCCAGGACCTCGACGGCCCGGAGCGCGTCGAGCGATGCCAGGGCCTCCGCGCCCTGGACGCCCAGCCGGGCGATGAACAGGAGGGCTCGCTTCCCATCTTCGAGCCGTCGCGTCTCACCGAGCGGGCCCCGCCAGGAAGGCGGAGGCGGCCCGTCTTCTTGCCGGCGCGACCTCGCGCTACTCGCCACTTCGAGCAGTCTTGGAATCGCTCGGGCCGGCGCCAGCAGCGACAGCACGCGCAGGGCCTCGTTCCGATTCTCATCGTCCAGAATCGCCTGCTCCTCCAGCGCGGTGAGGACCCCTTCGTCGCGCGGAAAGCGAGCGAGGACATGGAGCCCCTCCCGGCGCACCGCGCGGTGGGCATCACCGATCAGCGATAGCGCGGCGACGCGAACCTCGTCCGGCAACGGGTCCTGCATCGCCGCCAGCACCTGCGCCGCGTGCATCCGCGTCGGCGTGTCGCCCCGCTCCTTGAGACACGGCAGGACGGCGCGCAGGGCCATGGGGGTGGCGCGTGGGCGCATGCGCGTCAGCACCGCCAACGCCATTCGCCGGACCCGCGCCACGGGCTGACGGAGCACGGCGAGGAGCGCCGGAATCGCGCAGGTGGGGAGCGGGTCGATGGTACCCAGCGCCGCGACACACTGCCCGAGCATGTTGCGCGTGGCCTGCCACGAAGCCTCCTGGTCCGCTCGCGCCAGGGCCTCGATGAGCGCGGGCACCGCCGCGAGCCCCGCCTGGCACACGCGGTCATGTGCATCCCTGCCGTCAAACCAGCGGATGCGGTCTCCGGCGAGCGCGGCAATCCACTCGCGCACCGTCTTTCCTTCCACCTGGTAGCCGAAGCGAACCAGCGCGGTATCCAGCCGCCGCAGCGAGGCGAGGTCATCCGGCCGCGCCTTGCGCCACAACGCATCAAGGTCTTCGTGTTCGGCCATGTGCAGCCCGACAGCCTCCCGACGGTGAGGGGACTCAAGGAGATACTGGCAGGTCCCCAACGGACATGGCCAGACGGCCCCCCCGTTGGGGTTCTGAAGCGGATCGCGATATGACGACGCGCAATGAACCTGTTCCGTCTCCCTTTGTGCCTGGGCGTCGTGTCCTGTCTGTTGCTGGGCTCCCTTCCAGCGGAAGCACAGTCCACCCAGGCGAGGCCCCGCGCGCGCGACCTGGGCATCACCTTCGGCGGCCAATCCGGCCCGAACAACGCCATCACCGACGTGTCCGGCGTGGAGGTGGGCCACACGACGCTGATTTCGGGTGACCCCCGCGGCCCGCGCGGCAAGGGCGCGGTGCGCACCGGCGTCACCGCCGTGCTGCCTCGCGGCAAGGACGGCGTGTCCGAGGACGTCTTCGCCGCCATCTACGCCCTCAACGGCAATGGCGAGATGACGGGCTCCCACTGGCTCACCGAGTCCGGCCAGCTCGCGGGCCCCGTCATGCTCACCAACACCAATGACGTGGGCACCGTGCGCGACTCCGTCATCGCCTGGGCGATGAAGCGAGGGCTGGAGTGGGAGCTGGGGCTGCCCATCGTCGCGGAGACGTGGGATGGCCTGCTGAATGACATCTACGGCTTCCACGTGAAGGCCTCGCACGCCCACCGCGCGCTCGACAGCGCCAAGAGCGGTCCCGTCGCGGAGGGCTCGGTGGGCGGCGGCACGGGGATGGTGTGCCACAGCTTCAAGGCCGGCATCGGCACGGCGTCGCGCAAGCTGCCCGAGTCGGAGGGCGGCTACACCGTGGGCGTGCTGTTGCAGTGCAACTACGGCGCGCGCCACCTCTTCACCGTGGAGGGCGTGCCGGTGGGCGAGGAGATCAACGACCTGCGCCCCTGCTACACCGGGCCCAAGAAGCCGAGCCCTGGCATCTTCAAGGACTTGCCAGCCTGCTCGGCGTCGCGCGGCGACACCCTGCCTCGAACGCCCGAGGGCGCCGGCTCCATCATCGTGGTGGTCGCGACAGACGCACCGCTGCTGCCGCATCAACTGGAGCGACTGGCGAAGCGCGTGCCGCTGGGCATCGGGAAGATGGGAGGCCTGGGGGGCAACTCCTCCGGCGACATCTTCGTGGCCTTCTCCACGCAGCGCCTGAAGCCGCCCGCGGACACGGCCGTGGCCCGCGTGTCCACGCTCGACAACGAGCGGATGACGCCGCTCTTCGAGGCCACCATCCAGGCCACGCAGGAGGCCATCCTCAACTCGATGCTGGCCTCCGACACGATGGCGGGCGCGGAGGGCAGCCGCGTCTTCGGACTGCCCCAGGAACGGCTCATCCAGGTGATGAAGAAGCATGGCCGGCTGACGACAGCCGCGCCCGCGCCGTGACGCCGCGCGCGCCTCAGTCCGCCCGCTGAGGATTGGGCGCGGCGGCCCCACGCTGCCGCGCCTGGACCCACCCCTGCACTCGCGCCTCGAGGACGTCCAGCGGCAGGGAGCCGTCGAGCAGCACGACGTCGTGGAACTCGCGCACGTCGAAGCCCGGGCCCAGGGCCTGCTCCGCGCGTGTGCGCATCTCGCGAATCTTGAGCTGCCCTACCTTGTACGCCAGCGCCTGCCCCGGCCAGGCGATGTAGCGGTCAATCTCGTTGGTGGTGTCCAGCTCCTGACGCGGCGAGTTCTCCATGAAGAAGTCGAGCGCCTGCTGCCGCGTCCACTTCTTCACGTGCATGCCGGTGTCGACGACGAGCCGCACCGCGCGCCACATGTCGTAGGCCAGCTGGCCGAACTTGTCGTACGGGCTGGCGTACAGACCCAGCTCGTCGCCCAGCGTCTCGCAGTAGAGCGCCCAGCCTTCGCCATAGGCCACGTAGTAGCCATAGCGACGGAACTCGGGCAGGCCGGGTTGCTCGGCGGCCAGGGCCGTCTGCAGGTGGTGACCGGGTACGGCTTCGTGCAGCGTGAGCGGCACCATCTCCCACAGGGGACGAGTCTCTGGCCGGTACAGGTTCACCAGGTACGTGCCCGGCCGTGAGCCATCCGACGCCCCTGGGTAATAGAAGCCGGTGGTCGCGTCCGGAGCCATGGCCTCCGGCGTCGGCTCCACGCCATAGGGCTGCCGGGGCAGCGTCTTGAACAGGCGCACCAGCGACGGGTCGATGCGCTTGGACAAGGCCCGGTAGCGCATCAGCAGCTCGTCCCCGTCCCGCGCATAGAAGCGCGCATCCGTCCGCAGGAAGCGGAAGAACTCCGCCAGCGTGCCCTTGAAGCCCGTCTGGGCCTTCACCGCCTCCATCTCCGCGCGCAGGCGCTGGACCTCGGCCAGGCCGAGCGCGTGAATCTCCTCCGCGCCCAGGCCGGTGGTGGTGAACTTGCGCGCGAGGAAGGCGTACAGCTCCGCGCCGTCGGGCAACTGCCAGATGCCCACCGCCTCCGTGCCCTTCGGGACGTACGCCTCGGTGAGGAACTGGTGGAAGCGCTTCAGCGCGGGGAGCACGCCCTGCGAAATCGCCGCGCGGCCCGCCGCGGACAGGCGTTGCTGCTCCGCGGAGGCAATGCCCTTGGGGAAGCGGCGGAACGGCGCGAAGAAGCCGCTGTCCGCCGGGTCCGCCACGAGCTGCTTCGCCACCTGCGGCGGAATCCGCTGGAGGACGACCTGGGGGTGGATGCGCTTCTCACGCAGTCCCTCGCGCAGCAGCGCCAGCACCTGGTCCACGTAGGTGCCGAAGCCCTGGAGCCGGGCAACCCAGTCCTCGTAGTCCTTCACCGTCTCGAAGCGCAGGTTGTCCGCGAGCTGATAGGCCGTCTGCACGCCCGGCGGCTGTTTGATGCCCTCCGGGATGCCGCCCATGTGGTTCACCGGCATCAGGTACGTCTTGAAGCGGTGCTCCTCCACCCACGTCTCGTAGTCGCGGCGGAACAGGTCGTAGTTGAGCTGGTCCGCGGCGGAGAGCGCCTCGCGGTCCACCGTCTTCAGCTTCGCGAGCACCTGGAGGTTGTGCTGGTGGTCCGCCGCGATGGCCTCGAGGCTCAGGTCATCCCAGCGGCCGTTCCAGCGCCGGTCGCCCTGCACCGATGCGTACGTCGGGCTGTGCTCCAACTGGTACTGCCACTCCTGCTGGATGAGCGCGTGCAGCGTGGCGGCGGCCTGGGGCCGGGCGTCGGCGGATTCGGGAAGCATCGTGAGGAACCCCACTGCGAAGAGAAGGACTGCACGCGTCACGAGAAGAGTTCGAGCAGGTCTTCCCGGGTGATGGCCGTCGCGGCGGCGGCCTCGCTCAGGGCCGCCTCGAAGATGGCCCGCTTCTTCTCCTGGAGCCCCAGGATGCGCTCCTCCACGGTGCCCTGGGACACGAGCCGGTACACCATCACCGTGCGCTCCTGGCCAATGCGGTGGGCGCGGTCCGCGGCCTGCGCCTCCGCCGCCGGGTTCCACCACGGGTCCACCAGGAAGACGTGGTCCGCCGCCGTGAGGTTGAGGCCCGTGCCGCCCGCCTTGAGAGACATGAGCAGCACCGGCTCGCCCTCCTGGGACTGGAAGCGCTCGGTGACTTCGCCGCGGTTGGCCGTGGTGCCGTCCAGGCGGCCGAAGCCGATGCCCGCCGCCTTCAGGCGCGGCTCGATGAGGTCCAGCAGCGACGTCCACTGAGAGAAGACGAGCGCCTTGTGGCCTTCCGAAACGGCCGTCTCCAGCGCGTCCACCAGCGTCTCCACCTTGGATGACGTGTTGGCCCGCTGGCCCGGAACGAGCGCGGGGTGACACGCGGCCTGACGCAGCCGCAGCAGGGCCTCCAGCGCCTTGAGCACGCTTCCGCCCTCGTTCAGCAGCGCCACCACTTCCTTGCGCGTGGCCGCCATCACCGCGTCGTAGACGGAGCGCTCACGCTCATCCATCTGCACGTGCATGACGGACTCGATGCGCGGCGGCAGCTCGGGCGCGACGTCCCGCTTCAGACGCCGGAGCACGAAGGGGCGGATGCGGCGCCGCAGCCCCTCGGCCGCGTCCTGCCGGCCCTCGGAGATGGGCCGCGAAATCTTGTCCTCGAAGTGCTTGCGCCCCCCGAGCAGGCCCGGGTTGGTGAAGTGCATGAGGCTCCACAGCTCCTCCAGCCGGTTCTCCAGCGGCGTGCCGCTGAGCGCGAGCCGGAAGTTCGCCTTGAGCCCGAAGGCCGCGCGCGCCACCTGGCTGTCCGGATTCTTGATGGCCTGCGCCTCGTCCAGCACCAGCGAGTCCCACGTCTTCGCGCCGAGCACCGCCGCGTCCAGGCGCATGATGGCGTAGGTGGTGAGCGTCACGTCGGCGGACGGCTCCAGCGCGCGGCCGGGCCCGTGGTACACGCACACCTTGAGCGACGGGCGGAAGCGCTTCAGCTCCGCGGCCCAGTTGGGCAACACGCTGGTGGGGCACACCACCAGCGATCCGGGCCCCAGGGCGCAAATCGTCTGGAGCGTCTTCCCCAGACCCATGTCGTCCGCCAGGATGCCGCCCAGCCCCGCGCCGCGCAGGAAGCCCAGCCAGCTGACGCCCTGGAGCTGGTACTGGCGCAGCGTGGCGTTGAGCTCCGCGGGCAGCTCGGGTGGGGGCAGCTTCTCGAAGCCGGAGATGAGCGGCGCCAGCCGGTCCAGGCCCGGCGGAGGCGGCTGCTCCAGCGTCTCGCACAGCGCCGTGAGCTCCGGCAGCGCGTGGTTGGAGACCTTCCCATCCTCCTGCCGCGCGTTGAGCAGGTCCGCCACGCGCTGACCGTGCTTGTCCAGCCAGGCGCGGGGCAGCGGCGCCCAGCCACCACCGTCCAGCGGCACCAGCCCCAGCCCCTCCGTCCACGCCCGGATGACGGCGGCGGCGTCCACGTCCTTGACCTCGCCCCTGGCCCCCTCCACCTGGAAGGAGAGCTGGAAGCGCACGTCGGGGACGCCCTGCCCCGTGACGCTGGACTCCAGGTGGAGCGACGGGCGCAGCTTGACGTCGGGGCTCACCAGCCCCGCCGCGTCACCGGCGAGGTCGCCGCGCCAACGCCGCAGCTTGTCGGCCCAGCGCACCATCTCCGAGCCCTGCACCGTCAGCCGGCGGCCGGGCACGAGGTTCAGCTCGTCGCGCAGTTGGTGGATGAGGCGCTGCTCGGCGGCCTCGTCGCGCAGCGGCACCGCGCCGCGCAGGTACACCATGCGCCCGTTGTCGATGCGCACCACCGGCGGCGCGCCGTAGACGAGCGTGGGCAGCACAGACAGGCCGGCGTCGAGCTGGTTCAGCTCCAGCAGGATGCGCGGCTTCAGCTCGCGGTCCAGGCGCGGCAGCCGTTTGCTGCGGACCTCCACCGGCAGGCGGCGCCCCAGCTCGGGCATGATTTTGGAGGTGAGGTCCCCCAGGTGGTCCGCTGAGTACGTGCGGACGATGGGCAGGTGCTGCAACCAGGGGCCGGACATGGACGTCTCGCCCAGGCGGACCAGCGTATCGCTCGCGAGCGCCACCCCGGGGCTGACCACCTCCTGGACGCGCGGGTCCTTGCTCACCGTCACCACGATCTGGCCGCTGCGGTCCTCCACCACCGCGCGTGGCAGCACCTGCTCGTCGGACACCGCCACCGGGCGCCCGTCGAGCAGCACGTTGCGCGCCGACTCCAGCACCTTGAGCACCGCCTCCAGCGTCTCCGGCGCCAGGGTGCCGCGCGTGCGCCGCTGCTCCAGGATGCGGTCGGCCAGCAGGTCCGCGTTCTCCACCTGGAGCTTCGCAGCCTCCGCGGGCCGGGCCATCAACGACGTCAGGCTGCCCTCCAGCGGCGTCTCCGTGCCGTCCACCTGGACGATGGAGCGGCGCAGCTCCAGGCCGCCGTCCACGCGAGTGAAGTGGTAGACGACACGGGCCCAGCGCGTGGCCACCGTCTCCATGGGCGCGTCCTGCTTCTCCGCCTGCTGGATGGAGATGGCCGCCGCCACCACGTGCTCACAGGGGTCCACCTGGCTGGGGCAGTCGCACTCCCAGGCGTCGTCGTTCGGATACAGGACGACCGTGAGGGCGACCGGGCGCCCCTTGGCGCGGACCCTCAGCTCCAGCTCGCCCCCTTTCTGGGACTGGAGCACCACGGCTCCGGAGCGGGCGAGGTTCACGCCGTTGGACCAGATTCCCGGCTTGGCTTCCTTCCGGACGGTTTCGAGCAGTTGGGCGGTGGCGGACATGGGGCGTTGCTTCCCTACGCCCCGAGAATGCATCGCGCAACGGCCATGAGCGCGCACCGTCGCGTGGCAGGCGGCCTCCCCCTGCCCCAGCGCAGGCGAAATCCCCCGCCTGGATGCGGCGGACGAGGGGGGCCGCGCTCCTGAAGCTGTTGGCCAGCACCTGAAGCCCTGCTTGGGAAAACTACAACGCCAGCGGCCCACCGCCCGCGCCACTGCCGTTGATGCGGGCGTTGTACAAATCCCTCCCACCGTCCCGCGTGGATTGCATGCCAGACGACCACGGGCGCCCAGCATTGACAGGCAAAGATGAAATGACTTACCTGTATCACAGTCATCTCCCTGCTACTCCAACGAAGCCAGCTCACCGGGTTTTGCCCAGGAACGAGAGGACGCGTGGAAATCACGCAGAGGCAGGACGAGGCGACGCCGAGAGCCGACGCTCCATCGCGGTTCGCACGCTGGGCACGGGCAACCACACTCACCGAGCGGGCCGAATTCACTCTCAAAGCCAATACGACGCAACAAGACAGCTCCGCTGCGGCGCGCAAGCGATTGGATGCATGGCGTCAGCAGGAGCCCTTCGGACACGCGGATTGGTGGCAGCGCAGACTGCAATCGTCGGGGCTGACCGAGGCGGAGCTGCTCACGCTGCTGGAGATACCCACCGGGGCGCCTTGGACCACGCCTGCTGAAGTCCCCCACTGGGTGCAGGTGCTGGAGCACACCTACGCGGAGCCCTCGCACGCGCCCGTCCCCTGGCCCGAGCGCACGGAGGGCCCGGACCGCTCGGCCTTCCTGCCGCTGGTGGAGCCGCTGGTGTCGCACGCCGTGACGCAGCTCACCGCCGCGCTGAAGCTGATGAAGCACGCCGCGCCTGGGCTCGACCTGGAGCCGAGCGTCGTCGTCTCCACGATGCTGGGCCACCTGCCCCAGGTGCTGGCACCGGTCCTGGGCCGTGCCATGGTGGTGGAGCTCCACGCCGCCCAGTTGGAGGGACTGCTCGCGGGAGACACCCCGGAGGCCCGCTTCCAGGACTTCACGAGACGGCTGCGCCAGCCGCGGGTCGCCCTGGACATCCTGGAGCGATACCCGGTGCTGGCCCGCTGCGTCGTCCTGCGCATCGCGGAGTGGGAATCCAACTGTCTGGGGCTGATGAAGCGGCTGACGCGAGACGCGCCCCTGCTCTGGCAGCGGTTCAACGCGGACCAGTTCCCCGGCGCGCTGGTGGAGGCACGCGGCGGCTTCTCCGACCCGCACCGGGGCGGCCAGGGCGTCTTCATCCTCCGCTTCGAGTCCGGGCTGCGGATTGTCTACAAGCCGCGCTCACTGGGAGCAGAGGCCGGGCTCCAACAGCTCCTCACGTGGCTCAACGCGCGCGGCGCCACGCCTACGATGAAGGGCGCGGAGGCGCTGGACCGAGGCGAGTACGGATGGATGGAGTACGTGGCCCCCGCGCCGTGCGCGTCAGCGGAGGAGGTCCGGCGCTTCTACGAACGCCAGGGCGCCTACGTCGCGCTGATGCACGCGTTGGACGGCACGGACCTGCACTTCGAGAACCTCATCGCCGCCGGAGAGCACCCGGTGCTGGTGGACGTGGAGACGCTCTTCCACCCGCTGTCGGGCACGCGCACGCTTCGAGACTCCGAGCACGCGGTGGAGGCGCCGCCGGTGTCCGTGCTCCGCAGCGGGCTGCTGCCGCAGCAGTTCTGGGGCACGCGCAAGAAGGCCGGTGTGGACCTGAGCGGGCTGAGCGCTCGGGCAGGTCAGCTCACGCCGCAGGCCTACTTGATGACGACGGAGCGAGGAACGGACCGGATGCGCTTCGAGCGGCGGCCGGTGGAGCTGCCCGGGTCCAACAACCTGCCGCGCCTGGAGGGCGAAGCCGCGCCGGTGCTGGACTACCGCGACGCGCTGGTTGACGGCCTCACCCGCATGTACGGCCTGCTACTGGAGCACCGCGAGGCGCTGCTCGCCGACGACGGGCCGCTGGCCGCCTTCGCGCACGTGCCCATGCGCGTCCTCTTCCGCAACACGGCGGTGTACGGCGCGCTCCTCTTCGAGAGCTACCACCCGCACGCGCTGACGGATGGGCTCGAGCGCCAACGCTTCTTCGACCACCTGTGGCGCGTCGTGGTGCCTGCCCCGGACTTCGCGGCGCTCGTGCCCCTGGAGACGGAGCAGTTGGAGCGGGGAGACCTGCCGTACTTCACCGCGCGCGCCGACTCGAAGGACCTGGAGGCGGGCTCGGGCCAGCGCCTGCCGGACTTCTTCCAGGAGACGGGCATGGCGCGCGTGCGCCGCCGGCTGGAGGGGCTGTCGCCAGAGGACCAGACGCGGCAGCGCTGGGTGCTGGAGCGCTCGCTGGATGTCCTGCTGCTGAGCTCGCAGACGGTGGCGCGTCCGACGTATCCCTTCCGGAAGCACCCCCAGCCCGGCCTCGGCGACGCGTTGCTCGCGGAAGCACGACGCGCGGGCGAACGGCTGCTGCCATTGGCCTTCGAGCGCCGCGATGAAGCGCACTGGCTTGGCCTGGATGCGGGAGACGGCGGCTGGCGGCTCGGTTCTCCGGGGCCGGACGTGTTCCAGGGGCGCGCGGGCATCGCGCTCGCGCTGGGCTACCTGGGGGACATCACGCAAGACGCGCGCTTCACGCGGCTGGCGCGGGCCACGCTGCGCACCCAGGCACGCCTCCTGGCGGAGGAGCCCGCCAGCGTGGTGGGGCTGGGCATCCTCAATGGCTGGGGCGGCATCCTCTACGCGCTGACGCACCTGGGCGTGCTGTGGAAGGACGATGCGCTCCTGGACGAGGCCGCGGGTTACGTGCGGCGGCTGCGGCCCCTGGTGGAGAAGGACACGGTGCTGGACGTGGGCGCGGGCGCCGCGGGCTGCCTCCTGGCGCTGCTGGTGCTCGGTGAGCACCGCCCGTCAGACACGTTGTGGGCCACGGTGGACGCCTGCGGTCAGCGGCTGCTGGAGACGTCCACGCCTCAGGCCCGAGGCGCGGCGTGGCTCTGCGAAGCCGCCGGAAACCGTTACCTCGCGGGCATGGCGCACGGAGCCGCCGGCATCAGCCTGGCGCTGCTTCGGCTGTTCGCGCGGACGGGCGACACACGCCTGCGTGACGCCGCGGTGGCCGGCATGGAGTACGAGCGCGGGCTCTACACACCCGAGGAGCGCAACTGGCCCGACCTGCGCGCGGGCGCGAAGGAACTGGCGGCGGCGGAGGGAACGGAACACTTCCTCTGGGCATGGTGCACCGGAGCCCCCGGCATCGGCTTGGCGCGACTGTCTGGGCTGCCCTTCGTGGACGACGCAGCGGTGCGCGAGGAGATTGCCATCGCGCTGGACTCCACCCTGGCGAGGGGCTTCGGCCGCAACCATGGTCTGTGCCACGGAGACCTGGGCAACGCGGACTTCCTGTTGGAAGCGGCGGCCACGCTCGGGGACTCGAAGCTCCGGGAGCGCACGAACGCGGTGGCGGGCGGCATCCTGCGCGGAATCTCCGAGCACGGCTACCTCTTCGGCCTGCAAGGCAGCACGGAGACGCCGGGCATGATGGTGGGCCTGGCGGGCATCGCCTACGGACTGGCGCGGCTGGCCATGCCGGAGCGGTTGCCCTCGCTGCTGACGGTCGCGCCTCCACGAATCGTCCGAGGTGAAGGGCTGGGCACCCCGGATGGCCGTCCCTCCAGCCGCAACCAGGAGCTGTCATGAGCCAGAAGAAGGACCACATCCTCCGCGCGTGGCGTGACCCCGAGTACTTCAACAGCCTGTCGTCGGAGGAGCGCGCGGCCCTGCCCGCCAACCCCGCCGCCGAGCTGGAGTTGGGGGACGACCTCCTGGAGGTCATCACTGGCGGAGACTTCTGCCTGCCCGGCCAGTCCAGCGCCCAGTGCACGCCGTGCCCGCCGCGGCACTGTCTCTGATTCGCCACCCCTTTCCTGTCCAGGAGCAGTCATGAGCAAGAAGGAACACATCCTCCGTGCGTGGCGTGACCCCGAGTACTTCAACAGCCTGTCGTCGGAGGAGCGCGCGGCCCTGCCCGCCAACCCCGCCGCCGAGCTGGAATTGAGCGACGAGGTCCTGGAGAGCATCTCGGGTGCGGACAGCTGCGAGCAGTTCGGCAGCTACTACTGCACGCCGTGCCCTCCCTACGTGTGCATGTAGCGAAGGTCCAGGGGGACTGGTTCAGTTCCGGGCCAGTCCCCCACCCCATGCGCTAACG
>NZ_JABFNS010000097.1 GCF_013116825.1 Myxococcus xanthus | reverse complement strand
ACCCCCATCCAGGCCGCCGCCCTTCCCCCCCTGCTCGCGGGGAAGGACCTGCTCGGCATCGCCGCCACCGGCACCGGAAAGACGGCCGCCTTCGCCCTGCCCCTGCTCAACCACGTGGAGCCCGGCGCGTGCCGGCCCAACACCACGTCCGCGCTGGTGCTGGTCCCCACGCGCGAGCTGGCCATGCAGGTCTCCGAGGCCATCCACCGCTACGGCCAGAAGCTCGGCATCTCCGTGCTGCCCCTGTACGGCGGGCAGGTCATCGGCCAGCAGCTCCGCGTCCTCAAGCGTGGCGTGGACGTCGTCGTCGCCACGCCGGGCCGCGCGCTGGACCACCTGCGCCGTGGCACGTTGCAGCTCGATGACGTGCGCGTCGTCGTGCTCGACGAGGCCGACGAGATGCTCGACATGGGCTTCGCCGAGGACCTGGAGGCCATCCTCTCCGGCACGCCCGAGGAGCGGCAGACGGCCCTCTTCTCCGCCACGCTCCCGCCGCGCATCGCCAGCATCGCCGAGCGTCACCTGCACGAGCCCGTGCGCGTGAAGATCGCCCGCGAGAAGGTGGAACAGGGTGAGATTCCCCGCGTCCGGCAGACGGCCTACGTCGTGCCGCGCGCCTTCAAGATCGCCACCCTGGGCCGCCTGCTCGACGTGGAGTCGCCCACCGCGGCCATCATCTTCTGCCGCACGCGCACGGAGGTGGACGACCTCACCGTCTCCCTCAACGGCCGTGGCTGGCGCGCCCACGCCCTGCATGGCGGCATGACGCAGGAGCAGCGAGACCGCGTCATCAAGCAGCTCAAGTCCCAGGGCACCGACCTGCTCGTGGCCACCGACGTCGCGGCGCGCGGCCTGGACATCCCCCGCCTGTCCCACGTGGTGAACTTCGACGTCCCCAACGCGCCCGAGGCCTACGTGCACCGCATCGGCCGCACGGGCCGTGCCGGCCGCGAGGGCGTGGCCATCACCCTGGTGGAGCCCCGCGAGCACCGGCTGCTGCGCAACATCGAGCGCGTCACCGGCCAGCGCATCGAAGTGGCCACCGTGCCCACTGTCGCGGACATGCGCGAGAAGCGGCAGGAGATGCTGCGCGCATCCCTGCGCGAGACGCTGGTGGCCGGTGAGTACGACTCCCTCCGCAACGTGGTGGAGAGCCTGGCCAGCGAGTTCGACGCCATGGACATCGCCGCCGCCGCCGTGAAGCTCCTCCATGAGGCCCAGGACGAGGGCCGCGACACGGAGGAGGCGGAGATCCCCGTCGTCGCGCCGCCGCAGGAGCGCCGTGAGCGCACGGGCAAGTTCGGAGCGCCCCCGGGGCGTCCGGGCCGCCCGGAGCGCGGCCCGAAGGCCCGCGGTGGCCCGCCGACGTGGGACGTCACCCGCCTGTGGATTGGCGCCGGCCGTCACGCCGGCGTGCGCCCCGCCGACCTGGTGGGCGCCATCGCCGGGGAAGCGGGCGTCGAGTCCTCCAAGATTGGCGCCATCCAGATTGGCGACGCCTTCTCCCTGGTGGAGGTGCCGGAGTCCGATGCCAACCGCATCATCGCCGCGCTGAAGAACGCCACCCTGCGCGGCAAGAAGGTGCTCGTCCGCAAGGACCGGAGCTGACCTTCAGACTCCAAGGGAAGTGCCCGCCTCGTGAGTGGGAGGATGACGAGCGAACCCGTCACGCTCACGAGGAGGGCTGAAGTCCGTCAGGCCACCGGCTCGGTCTGCGCGGCGGCTTCTTCCCGAGGCTCGGAGTTCGTCCGGCGCCGGGGGAAGAACCGGCGCCACGACAGCGCGAAGCCCGTGTAGACGAGGAACACGCCGCCCAGCGACGCGATGGCGGCGACGAGTTGGCCCCAAAGCCCCAGCGCCTCGCCGGTGTGCAGGAAGCGCAGCCAGGTGCGCAGCTTCCGGCCGCTGTTGTAGTCCGCGTACGTCTCCTGCTTCGCCACCTCGCCCGAAAAGGGGTTGAGGGACACCTGCTTGGAGGAGAACAGCGGCCACGCATCCGCCTCGCGGAGGGTGACCGTCACCGCGTCCACGCCATCCGCGCCGCCCTTCGCCTCCGGGCCACGGCCACCCTGCGCGGGAGCACCGCCCGGACGCGCTCCGCCGCCCAGGCGCACCGTGGCGGACGACCAGGTGGGCGACGTCTTCCGCGCTTCGGCGATGAGGACATCCATCGGCTTGCGCGGCGTCTCCACCTCGGGCGCGGGCACCTTCACCGTCGCCGAGCCCGGCGGCCCCTGCTTCGCCGGAGCCTCGTGGCCCATCACCGTGTAGACGAGGTCGGAGGCCCACTTGTACGAGATGACCATGCCCGACGCCGTGAGCACGATGAGCACTGGCAGCGACCAGAAGCCGATGACGTTGTGCCAGTTCCAGTCGCGCGCCTTGCCCTTCAGCCCACGCCGGAACCACAGCGACGGCCGCATGGCGCGCAGCGTCCACTTGCGCGGCCACCACAGGTACAGGCCGGAGATGGCCAGGAAGAGGAACACCGCGTTGCTCGCGCCGGTGATTGCCTTGCCCACCGCGCGGTTGTCGCCGCCGGCGGCCAGCCACCGGTGGAGCTCCACGTTCCATTGGAGGAAGCCGCGCAGGCCCGTCGCGCCGTTCCCCAGCACCTCGCCGGTGAAGGGGTTGACGTAGGTCACCGAGCCCCGGCCGACGCTCACGAGCACCGAGGACGTCGGCTCCGGATACACCGTCACGCCGGAGGGCTGTCCGTCCGTCCGCGCGGCGCGGACGCGCTCGATCAATTCCTCCACGGGGAGCCGGGGCGCGTCTGGCGACGGCGGCTGCACCGTCCGGACATCCCGATCCGCCCATTCGATGAGCTGCTTCTCGAAGGCGATGACCACGCCCGTGAAGGACATGATCGCAATCACCAGCCCGGTGGCGATTCCGACGATGAGATGAATCCAGAAGATGGTGTTTCGGAAGGTGCGCATCAAACGGCTCCAGCGCGGGCCGGCGCGACACCGCGCCAGACTCACTTCAGGGAGAAGTTCACCGGAATGTCGATCATGACTCGCGCCAGCCGCCCCGAACGGCCCAGCGCGGGCGTGAAGTGCCACTGATTCACGGCGGCAATCGCCGCGGCGTCCAGGGCGGGCACGGAGCGCATCACCCGGGTGTGCGCCTGCTCCACCCGGCCGTCCGTGCCAACGATGGCGCGCACCACCACCACTCCCTGGATGTTCCGCTGCTTCGCCAGCCGGGGGTAGTCCGGCCTGACCTGCTTGAGGACCGTGGGGGGCCGCATCACCTGCTTCAGCGTCAGCGCGTCACCCGTGCCGCCAATGGCTGTCGACCCGACGATGCCGCCCTGCGTTCCACCCACGACACCGCCGACCACGCCACCCACCACCCCGCCCACCGCGGACGCCTCGCTGCTCGCGGACGCCGGCTCCACCTCCGCCGCCGCGGGCTCGGGAGCAGGCTCGGGCTCCACCACGGGCTCCGACTCAGGGGGCGTCTCCGGCTTCACCTCCGCCACCGGCTCGGGCCGGGGAACGGGGGTCGGCATCACCCGCTTCGCCGGCTTGGGACGCGCCTGGCGCTGCACTTCCTTCTTCGCGGCCGGCTGCGTCCCTCCACCACCCGCGGGAGGCGGAGGCGCGGCGAACGCCAGCAACACCAGCTCCGGCTCCTCCCGCACCACCTTCTTCGGCGACGCCGGGGACACGGACAGCCCCGCCGCGACGACGACCGCGTGGAGCACGACCGCCACGACAACGGCCCCGCTCCAACGGCTCCAGAAACCCTCCACCCCGGCGGCATCCCCCATGCGGAAGAGCGCCCCAGCGGGTTGCGCCAACACCGAGGATGCTGCATCCGCGGCGGGCTCCGGAAGTTCGAAATTGAGAATCGTTCTCACTCTCACTACGGACGTGGATACCCCCCTACGGCCCTCACCGTCAACGCTCGCTGAGTAAAACTCCTTACGCGCGGTGGAATGCCCGTCCGGCCGTCCACGGAGGAATGGCGCGCGGAAAAGCCCTTTCGCGACAGCCCCTTACAAGCGGCTGAAGGACCAGCTCAGCGCGCGGCCCCCGGAATACGGCATGACCCCATGGAACGGCCGGGGGTCGGCGTCGAACACCAGCGGCAGGAAGTGCCGGTCGCCGTCCCACAGGTTGAGGCCCTGGATGTCCGCCACGGGCACCCAGGAGAGGGAGCCCTCCGGGTTCCGCTCGAACGGGGTGCCTTCGAAGCCGTCGATGCGAAACACGAAGCCCAGCCAGTCCTCCCCGTGCTTGCCGAAGCCGGGCCAGGAGATGGTGCCGCGCAGCACCATCCGCGTGCACTCGATGCCGGCCTCCTCGCGAATCTCCCGGCGCATGCAGGCGGCCACGTCCTCGTCGCGCTCCATCTTCCCGCCCAAGCCATTGAACTTCCCGTAGTGGGCGTCATCCGGGCGGGCGTTGCGGTGGACGAGCAGCACGCGCTGCCCGTCCGGCGACATCACGTAACCGAGCGTGCCGATGATCGGGGTGTACGGCATGGGAGCGACCTCGCGCGGTGCGGCATCCAGGCGTCGGAGCCCCTTGGCCACCGCCGGAATGTGACAGAGCGCGGCACTGTAGTTCATGCCGGGCCAGGCAGGTCCCTCCTCACCCCGCCCTCCTCGCACGGTGAGGTCGGGGACTTCCCTTTACGCAAGCCAACGCAGCGCGTTAGCGTATGGCGACACTGCATTATTCTTGATGACAACCCGCGTCGTCGGGAGAGGGGACTCTTGATGTCGGCATTCCGCCCCGGCCGGTACGGCCTGTATGAGCCAGACACCGAGCATGACGCCTGCGGCGTGGGATTCGTCGCCCACCTGAGGGGTGAGCGCTCGCGAGGCATCGTCGAGGACGCCCTGGAGCTCCTCAACCGGCTCAGCCACCGGGCGGCCGCGGGCAGAGACCCACGAACCGGCGACGGCGCCGGCATCCTGGTGCAGCTCCCCCACCGCTTCTTCGAGCGCGAGTCCCCGAAGCTGCCCTTCGCCCTCCCGCCGCGCCGGCACTACGGCGTGGGCCAGGTGTTCCTCCCGCCCGAGCCCGAGGCCCGGGCCGCCTGTGAGGCCGCCTTCGAGGAGGTCGTCGTACAAGAGGGCCAGCGCGTGCTCGGCTGGCGCGACGTGCCCGTGAACCCGGAGCACCTGGGCCCCGTGGCGCGTGAGGCCGCCCCCGTCATCCGCCAGCTCTTCGTGGCGCGGCGGCGCATGGTCCCCAGCGCCTTCGAGCGGAAGCTGTACCGCATCCGCAAGCTGACGGAGAACCTCATCCAGGCGCGCGGCGTGGACCCCAAGGGCCGCTTCCACGTGGCGTCGCTGTCGTCGGAGACGCTCGTCTACAAGGGGCTGATGCTGCCGGTGGACCTGCCGCGCTTCTACTCCGATTTGCAGCAGCCGGACTTCGTGAGCGCGCTGGGCCTGGTCCACTCACGCTTCTCCACCAACACGTTCCCCACGTGGGAGCTGGCGCAGCCGTTCCGCTTCATCGCGCACAACGGTGAAATCAACACCATGCGTGGCAACCGGAACTGGATGACCGCGCGGCGCGGCCTGCTCCAGACGGCGCGCCTGGGCGGCAGCCTGGAGGCGCTCCAGCCCATCATCGTCCCGGGCAAGAGCGACTCGGCGCAGTTCGACAACATGGTGGAGCTGCTCTACCTGGGCGGCCGCACCCTGCCCCACGCGCTGATGATGATGATTCCGGAGGCGTGGGAGGGCGACGCGCTGATGTCCGACGAGCGGCGCGCCTTCTATGAGTACTCCTCCGCCCTGCTGGAGCCGTGGGACGGACCGGCGGCCATCGCCTTCACGGACGGGCAGCTCATCGGCGCCACGTTGGATCGCAACGGCCTGCGGCCCGCGCGCTACCTCGTCACCGAGGACGACCGCATCATCCTCGCCTCGGAGATGGGCGTCATCGACGTGCCGCCCTCGCAGGTGCGCCGCAAGGGCCGTCTGACGCCGGGCCGCATGCTGCTGGTGGACACCACCGAGGGGCGCATCCTGGAGGACGAGGACGTCAAGCGCGACATCACCACGCGCTGGCCCTACCGCCGCTGGCTCCAGCGCAACGTCTACACCTTCGACAACCTCCCCGCCGTCGCCGCCCCGGTGCGCCTGCGCGGAGAAGAGCTGTGGCGGGCCCAGCGCGCCTTCGGCTACACCGCCGAGGACGTGCGCTCGGTGCTCACGCCCATGGCGGAGACGGGCAAGGAGCCGGTGGGCTCCATGGGCACGGACACGCCGCTGGCGGTGCTCAGCGACCAGGCCCCCAGCCTCTTCTCCTACTTCCACCAGCTCTTCGCGCAGGTGACCAACCCGCCCATCGACCCGCTGCGCGAGTCGCTGGTGATGACGCTGGCCACCGCGCTGGGCCCGGAGAGCAACACCTTCGAGGAGACGCCAGAGCAGTGCCACCGGCTGTCCCTCCCCGGCCCCATCCTCACCAACGGGCAGCTCGCGCGGCTGGCGGCCATCAATGACGAGGGCCTCTTCGAAACGCGCCGCCTGTCGCTCCTCTACGCCCTGGACGGCGGCGAAGGCGCGCTCGAGGCGGCGGTGGAGAAGCTCTGCAACGAGGCCGTGGACGCGGTGGACGCCGGCGCCAGCATCCTGCTCTTGAGCGACCGCGGCGTGGACGCGGCGCACGCGGCCATTCCCGCGCTGCTGGCCATGTCCGCGGTGCACCAGCGGCTCGTCCGTGACGGCATCCGCATGTACACCGGCCTGCTGCTGGAGACGGCGGAGGCGCGCGAGGTGCACCACTTCGCCTGCCTGTTCGCCTACGGCGCCGCGGCGGTGAACCCGTACCTGGCGCTGGACACGCTCCGGGCCCTGGCGGACAGCGGCGAGCTGGCGGTGGACGCGGAGAAGGCGCAGGACCGCTTCATCCACGCCGTGGAGGAAGGCCTGCTCAAGGTGATGTCGAAGATGGGCATCTCCACGCTCCAGTCCTACCGCGGCGCGCAGCTCTTCGAGGCCGTGGGGCTCCAGCGCTCGCTGGTGGAGCGGCACTTCACCGACACGGCGTCGCGCGTGGAGGGGGTGGGCCTGCCGGAGCTGGGGCGCGAAGTGGCGGAGCGCCACGCCCGGGGCTTTGGCGCGGAAGCGGACGCGGAGGCCGGCATGCTGCCCGTGGGCGGCCAGTACCGCTGGCGCCGGCTGGGCGAGCGGCACAAGTGGAACCCGGCCACCATCGCCAAGCTCCAGGCGGCGGTGCGCGCGAACGACGCCGCCACCTTCGCGGAGTACACGCGGCTGGCGGACGACGAGACGCGCGAGCACTCCAACCTGCGCGGCCTGCTCGAAATCGCCCACGAGGGCCGCACGCCCGTGCCGCTGGACGAGGTGGAGCCGGCGCTCTCCATTGCACGGCGCTTCGTCACCGGCGCCATGTCCTTCGGCTCCATCAGCGCGGAGGCGCACGAGACGCTGGCCATCGCGATGAACCGGCTGGGCGGGCGCTCCAACAGCGGCGAGGGCGGCGAGGAGTCGCGGCGCTACACCCGGGACGAAAACGGAGACCTGCGCCGCAGCGCCATCAAGCAGGTGGCCAGCGCGCGCTTCGGCGTCACCACGGAGTACCTGGTCAACGCGGACGAGCTCCAGATCAAGGTGGCCCAGGGCGCCAAGCCCGGCGAGGGCGGCCAGCTGCCCGGCCACAAGGTGGATGAGCGGATTGCCCGCGTGCGCTGGTCCACGCCGGGCGTGACGCTCATCTCGCCGCCGCCGCACCACGACATCTACTCCATCGAGGACCTGGCGCAGCTCATCTACGACCTCCAGTCGGTGAATCCGGCCGCGCGCGTCGGCGTGAAGCTGGTGAGCGAGGTGGGCGTGGGCACCATCGCCGCCGGCGTGGCCAAGGCCGGCGCCAGCTGCGTGGTCATCTCCGGGTACGAGGGCGGCACGGGCGCCTCGCCGCTGTCCAGCATCCAGCACGCGGGCCTGCCCTGGGAGCTGGGACTGGCGGAGACGCAGCAGGTGCTGGTGCACAACGGGCTGCGCTCGCGCATCCGCGTGCAGGCGGACGGCGGCATGCGCACCGCGCGGGACGTGCTGGTGGCCACGCTCCTGGGCGCCGAGGAGTTCGGCATGGCCACCGCCAGCCTGGTGGCCGTGGGCTGCATCATGCTGCGCAAGTGTCACCTCAACACCTGTTCGGCGGGCATCGCCACGCAGGACGCGGGGCTGCGCGAGCGCTTCCAGGGCAAGCCCGAGGACGTGGTGAACTTCTTCCTCCTCATCGCGGAGGACCTGCGCCAGCGGATGGCCGCGCTGGGCGCCCGCACCCTGGAGGAGCTGGTGGGCCGCGTGGACCTGCTGAGGCAGCGCCCGGCGGTGGACCACTGGAAGGCGAAGCGCGTGGACCTGTCCGGGCTGCTGGCCGCGCCGGCCGCGCCGGACAGCGAGCCGCGCCACTGCACCGAGCCGCGCATCAAGGACGTGTCCGACCACCTGGACCACGCGCTGCTGCGCGACGCCAGCGCGGTGCTGGACGGCGGACCGCCCATGCTGCTCAACGTGCCGGTGGCCAACACGCACCGCGCCGTGGGCGCCCTGCTGTCGGGGGAGATTGCCCGGCGTCACGGGGGCCAGGGGTTGCCGGATGGCCGGCTCCATGTCCGGATGAAGGGCTCCGCGGGTCAGAGCTTCGGCGCCTTCGTGGTGAAGGGCGTGACGCTGGAGCTGGAGGGCGACGCCAACGACTACGTGGGCAAGGGCCTGTCCGGTGGACGCATCATCGTCTACCCGCCGCAGGCCAGCCGCTTCACCGCCGAGGAGAACGTGCTGGTGGGCAACACCGCGCTCTACGGCGCCACGGCCGGCGAGGTCTACCTGCGGGGGCTCGCGGGTGAGCGCTTCGCGGTGCGCAACAGCGGCGCGCAGGCCGTCGTGGAGGGCGTGGGCGACCACGGCTGCGAATACATGACGGGCGGCGCGGTGGTGGTGCTGGGCCCCACCGGGCGCAACTTCGCGGCCGGCATGAGCGGCGGCATCGCCTACGTGCTCGACCGCGAGCAGTCCTTCCGGCAGCGCTGCAACCTGGAGATGGTGGAGCTGGAGTCCCTGGTGGACGAGTCCGAAATCTGGCTCGTTCACGGCATGGTGGAGCGCCACCTGCACCACACCGGCAGCGCGCTGGCGCGGCGGGTGCTGGACAACTGGGAGCTGATGGTGCCGCGCTTCGTGAAGGTGATGCCCACGGACTACAAGCGGGTCCTCCAGGCACGGCGCGCGGCGCGCAGACCACCGGAGTCCACATCCGCGGCGTTGCCCCAGTCCGCGGCGGGGAGGGCCTGAGCCATGGGTAAGCCAACTGGATTCATCGAGTGGGAGCGCGTCCACGCGGACAAGCGGGACAAGGCGGACCGGCTGGGCGACTGGCGCGAGTTCGCGCTGCCGCTGGCCCCCGACGAGGCCAAACGGCAGGCCGGCCGCTGCATGGACTGTGGCGTCCCCTTCTGCCACCAGGGCTGTCCCCTGGGGAACCTCATCCCCGACTTCAACGAGGCCGTGTACCGCGGGCGCTGGCGCGAGGCGTACGACTTGCTCAGCCGCACCAATGGCTTCCCGGAGATGACGGGCCGGCTGTGCCCGGCGCCGTGCGAGGCCGCGTGTGTGCTCGCCATCGACCGGGACCCGGTCACCATCGAGCAGATGGAGAAGGAAATCGTCGAGCGGGCCTTCGAGGAGGGCTGGGTGAAGCCCCGGCCTCCGGCACGCCGCACCGGGAAGACGGTGGGCGTGGTGGGCTCCGGGCCCGCGGGCCTGGCGGCGGCGGCGCAGCTCAACGCGGCCGGACACACCGTCACCGTGTACGAGCGGGCCGCTCGGGCCGGCGGCCTGCTGCGCTACGGCATCCCCGACTTCAAGCTGGAGAAGTCCGTGGTGGACCGGCGCCTGGCGCTGATGGAGGCGGAGGGCATCACCTTCGTCACCGGCGTGGACGTGGGCGGCGCCCTGAGCTACCGCGAGCTGCGCGCGAAGCACGACGCCCTGGTGCTGGCCCTGGGCGCGCGCCGTCCGCGCGAGCTGGAGGTCCCCGGACGCGAGCTGTCCGGTGTCGTCCAGGCCATGGAGTACCTGGAGCACCAGAACCGGCTCGTCTCGGGCCATGGCCAGAAGGACTCACGCCTGGACGCGGCCGGCCGGCACGTCGTGGTGCTGGGCGGCGGCGACACCGGCTCGGACTGCCTGGGTACCGCGCTGCGTCAGGGGGCGGCGAGCGTGCGGCAGGTGGAGCTCCTCCCCGCACCTCCCGCGGTGCGCGCGGAGGGCAACCCCTGGCCGAGGTGGCCCGTCATCTTCCGCACCTCCACCAGCCAGGAGGAAGGCGGCGAGCGCCGGTTCGCGTTAATGACAAAGCGGCTGACGGGCAGCGACGGCCGGCTCCAGACGCTGCACGCCGTGGAAATCGAGTTCCGGGCCGAACCTGGCGCCCTGCCCCGCCTCATTGAACGTCCCGGGACCGAGGTGACGTTCGAAGCGGACCTGCTGGTGCTGGCCATGGGCTTCACGGGGCCCGAGGCGGGCAACCTCTCCGAGGAGCTGGGGGTGAAGCTGTCCCCCCGCGGCACGGTACAGGTGGACGCGCACTTCGCCACGTCCGCGGACGGGGTGTTCTGCGCCGGGGACGCGAGCCGGGGCGCCAGCCTCATCGTCTGGGCCCTGTCGGACGGCCGCGAAGCCGCGAAGGCGTGCGATGCGTATCTTTCTGAGGGGCGCTCCGCGCTGCCCACCCGGGGCGCGGACTGCGCCTTCTGAGCGGAATGAAACGCCGGGTCGCCTTTTTGGGGCGAGTCGGGAATAAATAGCAGGCGAGGCAGTTAGAATGGGCTTAACCCATTACTCCCTCCCACAGGAGGCCCCTGACATGCGAAGCGAACAGACCCTCATCGTGACCGAAGCCGACTTGGAGCGCCTGCGCCAGGTGGTGGACCACAACGGAGGCGGCCGCACGGCCGAGTTCGCGGAAATGCTTGACGCGGAGCTGACCCGGGCCCGCGTCGTCGCTTCGGAAGAGGTGCCGCCCGACGTCGTGACGATGAACAGCAAGGTTGTCTTCGAGGACGAACAGACGGGAGAGCGCCGGGAGGTCACCCTCGTCTACCCACGCGACGCCAGCAGCGACGATGGCCGCATCTCCGTCCTGGCTCCCATCGGCAGCGCGCTCATCGGCCTGACCGTGGGGCAGACCATCACCTGGCCCCTGCCGGGCGGACGCTCCAAGAAGCTGCGCATCGTCGCGGTGCCCTATCAGCCCGAGGCCTCGGGCCACTACAACCTCTGATTCGGCTTCCCCGGGACGGCACCGTACGCCCTCGTGGCGGACGGTGCCGTTCGCCGTTTCAGCGCAGCCCCACGCGCTTCGCCAGCTCCTGCGCCAGGGCCCGCAGCTCCTCCACGCCAGCCGCCTGTGGGCTCGTGTCGAACACCACCTCGTAGCCCAGCCCCGCCTGGTTGATGGACTCCGAGCGCGGAATCCGAGCCCGCAGCACGGGCACGGTGGACTCGCTCAGCGCGCCCTCCATGGCCTCGTTGGTCGCCGTGGTGCGGCGATCCCACAGGTTCACCACCGCGACCAGCTCACCGCCCTGCTCGCGAACGTCACGCCAGGCGGTCTCGATTTCCCCCAGTCCCTGGAGCGCGAAGGCGCCGGTGGGCACGGGGGCCACGACCAGGTCCGCGGAGGCGAGCACGGCCTCGGTGTAGGCGCCGATGCTGGGCGGGGTGTCCGCGAGGATGATGTCCGGCGTCCACCCCAGCGTCTTGAGCGCGCGAGGAATCGCCTGGAGGCGGTGACCCCACTGGAACAGCTCGCGCTCCTGCGCGGCCATGCGCGGCGCGGCGGGGGCGATGAACAAGCCGGGCCGCTTCGGTGAAGCCACCACCACCTGCGCCAGCGTGTGCTTGGGGCGGGGCCCGAGCGCATCCCCCACGCACGGGCCTTCCCGGCTCTCCAGCCCCAGCACCAGCGACGCATGGGCCTGGGGGTCCAGGTCCAGCAGCAGCACCTGGCGGCCGGCATCCGCGAGGGCCGCCGCCACGTGCGAGCAGAGCGTCGTCTTGCCGACGCCGCCCTTGATGGTGGAGAACGCGATGAACGCCATGCCCCGGTCTATACCGGACGACCCACGGGGAGAGAAGCCACGGGCGGCGGCGCCTCCTCCATGCTCAGCTCACCCCCACCTTGCACTCGGGGAGCGCCTGGCGCAGCCGCTCGATTTCCCCTGGAGGCAGGGTCGTCCAGTACAGGTCCACCGTCCGCAACCAGGTCATCCGGAAGAGGACGGGCGGCAGCGTCGTCAGCGGCGTGGACTGGAGATCCAGGAACGTCAGGCGCTTGAGCCGCTCCAGCGCGTCGGGCAACGTCGTCAGCCCCGTGCGGTTCAGGTTGAGTGACTCGAGGGATTCCAGGTCACCCAGCTCGGGCGGCAGCTCGGTCAACTCAGGGTTGAACGACAGATCCAGCTTTTTCAGCTTCGACAGGCGCCCCAACTCCGGGGGCACCGCCTTGATGCCCGTCGTCCGGACCCAGAGGGACTCCAGCTCGGTGAACTCGCCAATCAGCGCGGGCAGCTCGCCCAGCTTCCGGCCGTTGAACAGCAGCTCCTTCGAGTCCCGAGGGAACTTGTCGAACAAGGCAGCCGGGCCCTTCGCCTTGGCGGGCGCCTTCGCCTTGATGGGAAGGGACGCGCCCGCCAGGTCCGCGGGCGCCACGGGCGAGGTGCCCTCCTTCACGTCCTTCAAGGCCACGGCCAGCGCCGCCAGCTCCTCCTCGAGCCACGAGGAGAACGTCCCCAGCTCCTCCACGGGGAGACTGTCCTCCACGCGCCAGACCACGCCGGACGCGCCTGCGGCGCCCCTGCCAAAAGCGAAGCCGTTGATGTCGTCGATGTCGTGGGCGGCGAACATCACGAACGAATAGGCATGGGTGCCGGCCTCGCGCTCCGCGCGGACCTCGCCCCATGGCCGGTCGGGCACGCCCACCTGCTGTGACAGCCCCACCTGCCAGCGCGGAGGCAGCAAGCCCAACGTGGACGACGCGCCCGACAGCCACCGGTATCCCAGCACCTTGACGAGCGCCCCGTACTCCGGAGGCAAGAGCGGCGCGGGGTCGAACCCGGTCGAGAACGGCACCACCCGCGGCTCCAGGGCCTCCGGATACTCGCCGGCCGAGCCCCGCCCCAAGGTCTGGACGGCCTGCTTCTCCACGCGCTTCCACTGCGCCGCCAGCGACACACTCTTCGGCATGCCCGCCCATTACCTGCAACGACGTGCGAAGGAAATGGGCACCTCCGCGCGCTACTTCTGCGTCATGATCCACTTCACCAGCGCGCGCGCCTCGGCCTCCGACACCTGGGCGTTCGCCGGCATCGGAATGGCGCCCCAGACGCCGCTGCTGCCCTTGCGCACGCGCTGCGCCAGCTTGTCCTCCACGCCCTCCTGCTTCGCATAGCGGGCGGCAATCTCCTTGAATGAGGGACCGACCAGCCGCGCCGTCGCGGAGTGGCACGTCGAGCAGTTCTTGGCCTTCGAGAGCTCCTCGCTCGCGGAGGCCACGTTGGACACCGACGCCACCGCGAGAACAGACAGCCACAGAAAACGCTTCATCGAAGTCTCCAGTCCACACTGCATATCAAGGCTGACCGACATGGCAGCCCTCTCTGATTTTGCTGAGCTCCACGCAAACTAGCGCGCGGCACGCCCTTCCGCGACGCGCACCACGCGCCCAGCTCCCAGGGTGTCCGGCGGGCTCAGCACCACCCGGTCCTCGGCGGACAATCCGTCCAACACCTCGACCTGAGCGCCCAGGTCACGCCCCAGCACGACCACGCGCTGCTGGACGGCGTTCGCCTCCCCCACCACGAGGACCGTGGGCCCCTCCCTCCGCACGGCCAGCGCGCTGGCGGGGATGAGCATGGGCGGAGCCTCGCGCTCGATGAGCAACCGGACGCGCACGAATGACCCGGCGAACAGCGCCTCTGTGTTGGCGAGCTGCACCTCCGTCAGGAGCGTGCGGGTCCCCGGGTCCAACACCCCCGCGGTCCGCACCACGCGTCCCGGCAGCGCCCGCGCGGGCGCATCCAGCGTGGAGATCCGCGCCTCGAGCCCCGGCCTGATGTCATGGGCGAGGGACTGCGGCACGTCCACGAAGACCTTCAGCGTGTGTGTCTGCGCGAGTTCGAACAGGCTCGTCATGCCGCTGCCACTGCCCGCGGTGACCAGCGCTCCCCGGTCCACGTTGCGACGCACGATGACGCCATCAAACGGCGCCACCACGCGGCGATACGCGTACAACGCATCGAGGCGCTCCACCTCCGCCTTCGCGCTCTTCAGCGAGGCCTCCGCGGAGTTGGCCCGCGCCCGCGCCTCCTCCGCCACCTCGTGGCTGACGTTGCCCTCTCCCGCGAGAATCTGCCCGCGCCGCGCGGACGCGCGCGCGAGCTCCAGGTTCCGCTCCATCTCATCCAGGCGCGCCCGGGCCCGGTGACACTCCGCCTGGAGCTCGGGCGCCTCGAGCTCCGCCAGCAACTGGCCCGCGCGGACCCGGTCGCCCAGGTCGACGTGGATGCGGCCCACGAAGCCATTGATGCGGGCGTGCAGCGACGCGTGCTGACTGGGGAGGACCGTCCCTGGCAACGTGAGCTCCGCCTTCGGCTCGGACCGCGTCACGCGCGCGGTGGCCACGAGCGGCGGCAGACGGGCTTCCGCTTCACGTCGATCCAACGCGCGCGACCGCTCCAACCGTGGCGCCACGCCGAGCCCCAGCAGCACCAGGAGCAACGCGGCGAACACCCAGGGCCAGCGCCCGCCTCGCGCCGCGGCATCCACGCCAGGAGTCTGCTCCGTCACGCTGTCACCGAGGGCTCGAGTTCAGGGGCCGCCGCGCGGACGGCCCGCCGCGCCTGCATCAGACTGTAGACGACGGGAACGAAGAACAGGGTCGCCACCGTGGCGCCCGCGAGGCCGCCAATGACGGCGCAGCCGAGCGCGGCGTTCTGCTCGCCGCCCTCGCCCAGGTTCAGGGACATGGGGAGCATGCCCAGGCCCATGGCCAGCGCCGTCATCAACACGGGGCGCACCCGCACCCGCCCCGCTTCGAGCGCCGCCTCCGCCGCGCTCGCGCCGAGCGCGAGCTGCTCGTTGGCGAAGGACACCACCAGCACGGAGTTCGCCGTGGCCACGCCCACGCTCATGATGGCGCCCATCAACGAGGGAATGCTGAAGGGCGTCTGCGTGGCGAACAGCGAGACCACCATGCCCACCACCGCCCCGGGCAGCGCGGTGATGATGATGAAGGGGTCCAGCCAGGACTGGAAGTTGACCACCATCAGCGCATAGACGAGCACCGCCGCGAACAGCAGGCCCAACAGCAGCCGGTCAAAGCTGGTGCGCATGCTCTCCACCTGCCCACGCACCTGGATGCGCGAGCCCGGCGGCAGCTCCTCTCGGTAGCGGTCGACGATCGGCTCCAGCCGCGACGCCACGCTGCCCAGGTCCGTGTCCTGGACGTCCGCGCGGACGTTGAAGGTGGGCTGGATGTCCACGTGGGTGACGAAGACGGGCGTCCACTCGCGCTGCACCCGGGTGAGGTCGCCCAGGAGCTGGGGCCCCTCGCGGGTGGGCAGCGCCATCCGTGTCAGGTCCTCCACCGAGGACACCCGCGTCTCCGGCACGCGCACCGACACCGGATAGCTGTTCCCCGTCTTCGGGTCGATCCAGAAGCTGGGGCTCACCTGCGAGCTGGATGACACGGTGAGCAGCACGTTGTTGGCCACGTCCCGCTGCGTGAGCCCCACCGCGCTGGCGCGGACCCGGTCCACCTCGAAGTGCAGCCGAGGCGCGTTCACCACCTGCGACAGGCGCACGTCCACCGCGCCGCGGACCTGCCCCAGCTCCGCCTCGAGCTTCCGCGCGATGGCGTAGGTGGCCTCGCGCTGGGAGCCGGAGACCTGCACGTCAATGGGCGACGGCAGCCCGAAGTTGAGAATCTGCGTCACGATGTCCGCGGGCTGGAAGTAGAACGTGAGCTCGGGGAAGCGCCGCGGCAATTCCTCGCGCAGCAGCCGGACGTACTCGCCCGTCCGGACCCTCCGCTTCGGGGCCAGCGTCACGAGGACCTCCCCGTCCGCGCTGCTCACGTTGGAGGTGTCCGTCAGCGCGAGGTTGTAGCCGCCCGGCATGCCCATCATGTCAATCAGGCTCACCCGGTCCTCGGCGGGGATGAGCTCGCGCACGGCGTCCTCCACGCGCGACAGGTACCGCTCCGTCTCCTCGATGCGCGTCCCCGGCGGCGCCACGACGTGAAGGCGGAGCTGGCCCGCGTCCACGGTGGGAAAGAAGTCCCGGCCCACGAAGGGCATCAACCCCACCGCCGCCAGCACCGCGAGCAGGAAGAAGACCAGCACGCGGCGCGGCCGGGCCAGGGCCCCCTGGAGCGCCCTCACGTACCGCGCCCGGAAGCGCTCGAAGCCCTCCTCGAACCGGTGGTGCAGCCGCGCCAGCCAGCCCGTCTGGGGCTGTCCGTGCCGCTGGACCTCCGCGCGCAGCAGGAACTGCACGAGCGTGGGCACCAGCGTGCGCGAGAGCAGATACGAGGCCATGACGGAGAGCCCCACCGCCAGGCCCATGGGCAGGAACAGGTACCGGGCCGGCCCCTCCAGGAAGAGGACCGAGACGAAGACGATGCCAATGGAGAGCGAGGCGACGAAGGCGGGCACGGCGATCTGCTCAGCGCCATCCAGGATGGCCTGGGTGAGCGGCTTCCCCATGGCCAGGTTGCGGTGGATGTTCTCTATCTCCACCGTGGCGTCATCCACGAGGATGCCCACCGCGAGCGCCAGCCCGCCCAGCGTCATCGAGTCGAGCGTGTACCCGAGGCCCCGCAACACCAGGATGGCCGCGAGCACCGACAACGGAATGGAGATGGCGATGATGAGCGTGCTCCGCCAGCTCCCCAGGAACAGGAGAATCATCGTCGCCGTCAGCAGCGCGGCGATGACCCCTTCCACCAGGAGCCCGTGGATGGCGGCCGTCACGAAGGAGGACTGGTCCGCCAGCAACCGCACCGACAACCCCTCCGGCGCGGCGGCCTGGATGGTGGGCAGCAGCTCGCGCACGCGGCGGGCGACCTCCAACGTCGAGGCGTCCCCCGTCTTCATCACGGACAGGATGACGGAGCGCCGGCCCTCCTCCCGGGCGATGTTCGTCTGCACCGCGAAGCCGTCATGCACGTGCGCCACGTCTCGGAGAAACACGACGCGGCCATCGCCCCGGCGCACCGGGATGTCATTGAGCGCGGCGAGCGTCTCCGGACTGCTGTTGAGCGTCACGCGGTACTCATGCGCGCCCATCTTGATGTTCCCCGTGGGCAGGACCAGGTTCTGCGCGGAGACCGCTGAGGCGACGTCGTGCGGCGCCAGCCCATGGGCCTCGAGGGCCTCCAGGTCCAGGTCCACGGTCATCTGCCGGACCTTGCCGCCCATGAGCTGGGGAATGCGCGCGCCCCGGACCGTGCCGAGCAGGGGCCGGACGCGCTGATTCACATGGTCGTAGATTTGCGACTCGGTGAGCGTCTCGCTGCTGAACGACACCTGGAGGATGGGCACGCTGCTGGCCGAATACCGGAGGATGATGGGCGGCTGCGTCCCCGGAGGCATGCGCCGGGTGATGGATTGCGAGGACGCCGTCACCTGGGCCATGGCCTCGGCCACGTCAGCCCCGGGGTGTAGATACAACCGGGCGACTGATACACCGTCGAACGACTGGCTTTCCTGCCGGGCCAGGTTCGCCACGTTGTTCGCCAGGGAGTACTCACTGTATTGGGTGATCTGCCGTTCGATCTGCTGCGCGGGCAGTCCGTCATAGCTCCAGACGACGCTGATGACGGGGATGTCGACCTCGGGGAGGATGTCCGTGGGGGATTCGCGGATGACCTGCACACTCACGAAGACGAGCAACAGCGCCGCCACCACGAAGGTATAGGGGCGTCGGAGCGCCAGCCGGACGATCCACATATCGCCTCCGCTCTTTGCCATGGAGCAGCAATCGAGGCAATGTCCGCAACCCTTGCTTCCACTGGGAAGACTGGGGCAGCATGAAGGCTGAGCCGTCATGAACAACGCCGTGAAAACATCTCCCTCCTCCGGGACTGTGTTGAGGGAAGCGCTGCTGAATCGCAGACAGCTCCTGCAGTGGTTGGGAATCGGCGTGGTGGCCTCCAGCTGCGGCACGCTTCGTCCGCGGCTGATACCGCGCACGGAGGGAGCAGCGCCCCTCCAGCTCATCGCGCCCGACAACGCGGGGGCCCTTCCCGACGACGTGCGGGACGCCCTGCTCGATACGGCCCGCCAGCTCTCACGCTTCGTGGGAATGGACGGACAGCTCAACGAGGCGCTGCTGGAAGGCTATCTGCGCCTCAAATGCGAGGAGCGCCCCTCGTACCTCGGCACCTACACCCGCTTCGCTGCGGAGGTGAAGCGGCCCGAGAAGCTCTCTGTGGAGTGGCTCGTGGAGTTGCCAGAGCTCCACCGCGTGAAGGTGGTGGGCGAGCTGGCCATCATGTCGCTGGTCGGCGGGGGCTTCCGGACGTTTGGCTTCGGAAACATGAATGGCCACATGGGCGGGCTCTGGCACGAGCCGCACGCATCTGGCTCCTATCACGCCTCGGACGAACTGTAGTCAGCGCGGTCGCCGACAGGATTTGACAACCATGAGGCTGTGTATCGTCGGAAGTGGTGTTGCCGCGGTCATCACCGCCCGCGCCGCGCTGGAGCGGGGCTACGAGGTGGTGATGCTCGAAGCCGGCCCTCGCACGCCCATGCGGGACTCGCGCCGCTGGCTGGACTTCGTCACCACGGGCGTGCGGCCCTACCACGCCTGTGAGGATTCGCAGGGTGACGCCAACTCCCGCCCCGGTGTCCAACCCGAGCGCGACCACTTCCTCATCAAGGGCAGCCGGCTCATGGCGGTGGGCGGGTCGACGCTGCACTGGAGCGGCTGGACGCCCCGCCTCCAGCCCGAGGACCTGGAGCTGCGCAAGCGCACCGGCAAGGGGAACGACTGGCCCTTCAGCTACACCCAGCTCGAGCCCTATTACAGCCAGGCCGAGTCCCTGCTGAACGTCACCGGCCCCAACGCGCCCGTGGACGGACATCCCACGCCCTGGCGCTCGCAGCCCTACAAGTGGAACAGCCCGCCGTACCCCATCGAGTCGGAGCCGGTGCGCCACGCCCTGAAGGCGCTGGGCATCACCTATGACCACATTCCCATGTCGCGCAGAGGCCCCGGCGGCGAGGGCGTGGGCGGCCCGTGCATGACGTTTGGCACGTGCCGGTATTGCCCCATGGGCGCGCGCTTCGACCCCACCCTGCTGCTGGCGGACATGGAGTCCCACCCGGGCTTCCGGTTGCTCGCGAGCAGTCCGGTGCTGGCCGTGCGGATGGCGGGAGCGGTGGCCCAGGGCGTCACCTACCGCACCGCCGAGGGCGAAACGGCCACACTGGACGCTGACGCCGTGCTGGTGGCCGCGGGCGCCCTGGAGACGCCCAAGCTGCTGTGGCACTCGGGCTTCGATGAGCAGCGCCTGCCCGCGCTCGGGCGCTACCTGGTGACCCACCCGATGCTGAAGCTCGAGGGCAAGCTGACGAAGCCCCCCCGGGAGTTCAACGGGCGCGAAGTCCCCATGCCCGCCCTCTTCTCGCGGCACTTCGACACGCCGGAGCAGCAGGCCGCCGGGAAGATGATCTTCTCCGAGTACCCGGAGGAGCCGGACCTGCAGTCATGGGTCCGCCAGGAGCAACTGGCGCCCGAGTACATCGCCTCCTTCGCCCGGGAGAGCCGGCTCAACCTCCATGGCTTCATCGAGGAGTTCCCCCAGGCGGAGAACCGCCTGCGATTCACGGGCAAGCCGGGCGAGCGCCAGGTGGAGATTCACTACGCGGTGGACGCGGGGTTCTCCGCGCGCTGGCAGTGGATGACCGACACCTTGATGCAGGTGATGAAGACCGCGGGCTGCCGCGAGTCGGAGGTCTGGGTTTCGGGCGTGATTCGCCGGGCGGACCACTCGGTGGGCACGGCGCGCTTCGGCCAGGGGCCGGACTCGGGCGTCGTGGACGGGAGGCACCTCGTGTTCGGGACGAAGAACCTGTTCGCCCTCACCAACGGCAACTTCCCGAACAACGGCGCCATCAACCCGACGCTGACGCTCACCGCCCTCTCGCTGCGCTTCGCGGACCAGGTGCTGCCGGACCTGGCATCGTCACGAACTACAGCGCGGCCTTGAGCACCGCCAACGCGACGATGGCCACGACGGCGAACACCTCGCGCCGCGCGGGCGCCTCCTGGATGAAGGCGTTGGCGAACACCAGGGAGAAGAGCGTCACCGAGTTGAGGATGGGCCAGGCGACGACGCGGTTTCCCGCCGCCAGCGCCATGACGAAGGCGACCTGATTGCCCACGGTGAAGAGGGCGCGCACGAGCAGGTTGGTGCGTGCGCGGCCGTCCACGACCAGCTCGCTCAACTGCGCCCCCAGCGTCCCCCGGGCGCCGAAGACGATCAGCAGCACCAGACAGGCCGCGCTCCTCCAGAACATCAAGGCGGTGCTCACCTCCAGGTTGGACGCCACGCCCGAAGGCTGGCCCTGGAAGAAGAGCTCCCCGCAGAGGCTCTGCACGAGGACGGCCACGGTGATGAAGAACGCCGGCAGCCACAGGGCGCGGCGGCTGTCCGAGCCACCTCCCGCGGCCAGCAGCGAGCAGCCGGACACGGCGAGGGCGAACAGATACTCGGTCCAGTGCACCGTGCGGCCGGACAGCATGAGCGCCAGAGGGATGAGCACATCCCCGATGCGCGAGGCGATGTTCACCCGGGCGACCGTGAGGTGCCGGAAGCCGTAGGAGAAGGCGAAGGCCACCCCCTGGACGCTCACCGCGAAGAGCGCGAGCCTCGCGTTGCCATAGAGCGCCCACCCCGCCCGGTCCGCCATGGGCAGCAGCGGCGTCAGCGCCGCCAGCAAGAGGAACGGGACGAAGTTGTTGGCGAAGTTGAGGACGAGGATGGACTGGCGACGGAGCCCGTAGCTGAGCCGGTCGAAGACGCTGTTTCCCGACCGCAACAGGACGGACGTCAGCGAATAGAGGACGGTTTCCATCGCGTCCGCGCGTCGGCGCTCGGCCCGGGGAAGAGGTGCTCCAGACAGGGCCACAACTGGGGATGACAGGGCTCGTCCAGCAGCCGCCCCAACTCCTCCGGCGCCAGGAACATGCCCCCGTCCACCTCCCGCTCGGAGAGGCGCAGCGGGCCCTCCATTCGGGCGCGGTAGAGGAAGATGCGCCGGTGGTGCCCATCGTCGAAGACGAACTCGGCCACGGGCACCAGCGGGCCCTCCAGGCCCAGCTCCTCCAGGAGCTCCCGCTGGGCGGCCTCCAGGGGCGCCTCGCCCGCGCTCACGTGGCCTCCCGCGGACGTGCACAGGTGGCCGGGCATGAAGGTCATGTGCCGGGAGCGCCGCTGCAGGAAGACCTTGCCGTCGCGCTCCACCATCACATGCACGATGCGATGGGGCAGCTTCTGGCCGTAGATCTGGTCGCGGGGCGCGCTCCCCACCACCTGCCCCTGGGTGTCAATGATGTCAATCAGCTCCATGCCACGGACATCCTATGCGACCAGGGGCTTCCGGCCTTCCATGGGAATGACCTCGATGCGATCCCCCACCCACTTCCGGAAGTGGGCGTCCAGGTCGTAGTTCTCCTGCTTCCAACCGTCCTGGACGGCGCCCGTCACCAGCGAGCTGAAGAAGAGCTTCTTGCCGGTGACGATCTCCTCGGTGCCCATCATCCCGTCCGGCCAGATGAGGAAGTAGTAGCGGCTGTAGTTGACGGTGCGGTCCGACAGGCGAATCTGCATGTCGGGGTAGCGCTCCCGCAGCCGCTCCACGGCCGCGGTGACATGCGACGTCTCCTCCGGCATCAACTCGCCGTAGATGTGATAGGCGCGGCCGGCGGAGAGCGTCCAGGAGATGGCCCAGTCGCGGATGCCCCGCTCGTAGATGAACTGGGCCAGTTCCTCGACATGCTGGCTGTTGTGGCGGTTGAGACAGGTCAGGATGCGCGGCGCCACGCCATTGTCCACGCACAGGCCCATGGCCCGGAGCGTCTCCTGGTAGGTGTTACCCTTGGCGTTGCGGCTGGGGCGAATCTCGTTGTTGACCCGCTCGTCCATGGAATCGAGGCTGATTTCCACCCGCGTGCAGCGAGACACCGTCTTCATCATCTGCTGCGTCAGGAAGGTGCCGTTGGTGCCGAGGATGGTGGCGACACCATGGTCCGTGAGCTTGTCGATGACGTTCAACGTGTCTCGGCGCATCAACGGCTCACCGCCAGAGAGAATCTGTCGCATGATTCCCGCGCGGATGACCTCGTCGGCCACCTTGAGCTGCTGGGGCGTGGAGAGCCGCTTCGACGGCAGGTCCTCGACGTTCCCGTAGCAGTGGATACACACGAGGTTGCACGGCGCGGTGACCAGCCATCCACAGCCAATGGGACTCCGCGGCACAGGCACGCAGCCCTCGAACACCTTCGCCGAGAACTCATCGCGGAGGTTGTCGTAGATGATGGTGCCCCAGCTCTCCTGGCGCTCTCTGATGCGTACGGACATGGTGAGGAATTCAGAACAGCCCCGCAGCCGACAATGGGCCGCAGAGCCTTGGTTGATGAATCTGAGCCGCCCAATCGAAAGACACACCACGCCCAGGAGGACGCCCCTGCCGCCTTGAGCATGGGTACAGTCACATCCGCCCGACAGCGCCCCCGAACCTTCCGGGGCTCCCCCTCGTGACCTCTTGAAATAGAAGAGCCAGCCTAGGCTGACGTCACAGAGATGTTACGCGGATTTCATTTTATCTGCAAGAGCGAGTTTTTCTGCTTCTTCGCGAGCTCCCGGGAGGAGGCTCATCTGCCGCGACATTCTCTTTAACTCACGCCACTGACATCACGGCGCCGGGCGCCGCCGCGAGCCAGCGCCGGCTCCGCGCTCCGAACGCATCGCTCCCGCGGAGAAGCCGTGGATGCCCCCCGCCCGGCAGCTCAATCACAGACATCCCGTACCCATCAGGACCGGCTCAAGCGCGTGTCGATTCACGAAGACACGGAGCCGCGCACGGCTCCCCGGGGACTCAATACAAGGTCCCGCACTCGGCGATCCGCTGGACTCGGAGCGCGGCGAGCCGCGCCAGGGGCATGGCCACTTCGGCCCCCTCCAACGCCGCCACCGCTCGAGCCACGGCATCCAGGGTGGACATCCCGGAGGGGTGCGAAGGTTCGCGGAGCCGGAGCAGCCCTGGCTCCGGCGGCGGCAGCGCCAGGCGAGGCAGCGTCCGGAGCGCGGCGACCCGTTGTGTCATCCGCCGCGCCTGAGACCAGCTCGCGTCCAGCACCACCAGCTGCCGCGGTGGCGGTGCATCGGGCGGCGCGGGCGGCCCATCTGGGTAGAGCAGCCACGTCCCAGGCTCGGAGAGCAGCTCCAGCTCCGCGCTCCCGCTGAGGGAGCCGTGGATGAGGCGCTTCGAGTTCACCAACGCCAGCGCGGCCACGCCGCCGGTGTTGCTCTTCTTCGCGATCTCCATCACGTGCTGCAGGAGGAGGATTCGCGTCCGCGTGTGGACCTGGGGAATCTCGTCACACAGACACAGGTGAAGCGCCAGGTTGCAGCGGGAACAACGCGGGCGACTGGCGAGACGGGAAGACACTGCCCCCTATCTTGGTCCGGCCGTTGGACGAACAGAAGCACTCGTTTCCCTCTGGCCCTCGTGCTGGGATGTTTCGCCATGGGTGATTGGGCGGTGACGACGCACTGGGCCTGGACACGGCCGCGAATGCCTGAAGCCAGGGACTTTCCGAGCGACCGCTGGGCTGCCCGCCTTGGCCGGGTGGGCCCGGGGCTCTGGCAGTTGGAAACGCTCCAGAAATACGGCTACTACCGTGCATGGAGCGGCCCACGCCGGTACCGGCGCCCCTCGTCGCCTGGCCCTTCCCCACGCGGTAACTCGGTCTGCCAATGGCCCTGAGAGCACGATGAGCATCCGCTCTCCGACACTCCCGGTGGTTGTCCGGCCACCTCATTTATAGGAGGCTGCGCCGCCAATGACTCCGGAGCGTCGAAAGTACCTCGTCGTGGGTGGGCTGGCCACGCTGCTGCTCATCCTCGACCAATGGACGAAGGTCCTCGTCCGCGAGCACGTGAAGCCCCTGGGCTACACCGGCATGAGCGTCTTCGGCGACGTCATCCGCTTCCAGTACGTGGAGAACACCGGCATCACCTTCGGCATGTTCCGGTCGCTGCCCTACGCCCAGCTCATCCTCAGCGCGGTGGCCATCCCCGTCTTCCTGCTGGTCATCCACCTGGTCCGCCAGTCGCCCGCGGACCACTACCGGCTGCACGTCGCGCTCGGCCTCGTCGGCGCCGGCATTGGCAACCTGATTGATCGCGTCCGCCTGGGCAGCGTGACGGACTTCGTCGTCGCTGACTTCGGGTTCTGGCCGGTGAACCCCTGGTATGCCTTCAACGTCGCGGACGCCGCGCTCGTCGTCGGCGCCATCTTGATGGCCTTCGACTCCCGTCGTCCTCAGCCGGCCCCTGCGCCCGCTCCCGCTCCCGCTCCCGCTCCGAGCCAGGGCGACTAGCCAGGGCGTGGGCGCGAGAGTGGACCACCACTCACGCGCCCCTTGGCGTTGGAAGGCGTGCCCGCCGCCCTGCCACGCGGGCGACCTGTACCGGTTTGGATCGCCCGCACCAGGCGAGCGCGATCCACTCTGGAGCACCGGTGGGTGCGCCCGAGGCCCTCGCCTCTGATTCCGCGCACTTGGAAATGGCATACCCCATGCTCTGAGGCTCCGGGCATGAGGGCGCCCCACGTGGAGGCCCCCCATTCAAGGAGGCTCACGATGGAAGTCCGGTTTCATGGCGTTCGGGGGAGCATCGCGGTGTCGGGCTCGCGCATTGGTGGCAACACGGCCTGCGTGGAGGTGACCAGCCAGGGCCACCGCCTCATCCTGGATGCGGGGACGGGCATCCGCGCACTGGGCGAAATCATGATGCGCGAGGGCGCGCCTCAGAAGGCCACGCTCTTCTTCTCGCACCTGCATTGGGACCACGTGCAGGGCTTCCCCTTCTTCACGCCGGCCTGGCTGCCCACGTCCGAGCTGACGCTCTACGGCCCGGGCGCGAATGGGGCCCAGGCGCTCCAGTCCGAGTTGGCCGCGCAGATGCAGCCGCCCCACTTCCCGGTGCCGCTGAGCACCATGCGCTCGCGGATGGACTTCCGCTCGGCGATGCATGCCCGGCCCGTGGAGGTGGGCCCCTTCCGCGTCACGCCCATCGACGTGCCGCACCCGCAAGGGTGTCTGGCGTACCGCGTGGAGGCGGATGGCCATTCGTTCGTCTACGCCACGGACGTGGAGGTGCGGGTACAAGAGCTCGCGCCGGAGGTGGGCCGCCTCTTCGAGGGCGCGGACGTCCTGTGCCTGGACGCGCAGTACACGCCGGACGAATACGAGGGCCGCAAGGGCGTGGCGAAGAAGGGCTGGGGCCACTCCACCATGATGGATGCCGCGGGCGTGGCCGGGCTGGTGGGGGCGCGCCGGCTGTGCCTGTTCCACCATGACCCGGCGCACGGCGACGACGTGCTCGAGGACATGGCGGAGCAGGCCCGCGCCCTCTTCCCCATCTGCGAGCCCGCCCGCGAAGGCCAGCGGCTGCTGCTGGGCCGCGCGGCCTGAGAGGGGCGGTCCCATGCCCCCTGGATGTTATGGTGCGACCTCCGCCTTCGTCCTGCCGCCGTTGCCCGCCATGCCCCAAGCCCCCTCGGACGTCTCCCAGGTCCTCCTCCCCTTCGGAGGGCTCGTCGGCAGAGAGGTGGACCTCGACGCGTTCCTCCAGACGCTGATGGACCGCATCGCCATCACCTTGCAAGCGGACCGCGGCACCCTCTGGCTGCTGGACCCGGCCCGCCACGAGCTGTTCAGTCGCGCCGCGCACCTGCCCGAGGTGTCCCAGATTCGCGTCAAGCTGGGCCAGGGCGTCGCCGGCACCGTCGCCCAGGCGGGGCACGCCATCAACGTGCCGGACCCGCGCGGCGAGCAGCGCTTCTTCGCGGACATCGACCGGATGACGGGCTACCGCACCACCAGCCTGCTCGCCGTGCCACTGCGCGACGGGGACGGCGCCCTCTACGGCGTGCTCCAGGTCCTCAACCGCCGCGGCGCGGACCGCTTCACCGACGACGACACGCAGCGGCTCACCGCCATCGCCTCGCAGGTGAGCACCGCCCTCCAGAGCACCAGCCTCTACCAGGAGCTCCAGCGCGCGAAGGACCAGCCCCAGGTACCGGTGGGCTACTTCTTCAACCGCATCATCGGCGAGTCCCCGCAGCTCCAAGCCATCTACCGGCTGGTGCGCAAGGCCGCGCCCACCGACGCGACGGTGCTGCTGCGCGGCGAGAGCGGCAGCGGCAAGGAGCTGTTCGCCCGTGCCGTCCACGTGAATGGCCCCCGCAGGGACCAGTCCTTCATCAAGGTGGACTGCGCGGCGCTGCCCGCCACGCTCATCGAGAACGAGCTCTTCGGCCACGAACGCGGCGCCTTCACCGGCGCGGACCACCGCGTACCCGGCAAGTTCGAGGCAGCCAGCGGCGGCACGGTGTTCATCGACGAGATTGGCGAGCTGCCCCTGCCGGTGCAGGGCAAGTTGCTGCGGGTCATCCAGGATCGCGAGTTCGAGCGCGTGGGTGGCACCCAGGCCGTGAAGGTGGACGTGCGCATCGTCGCGGCCACCCACCGGGACCTGGCCCGCATGGTGGCCGAGGGCCGCTTCCGCGAGGACCTCTACTACCGCATCAAGGTCGTCGAGGTGGTGCTGCCGCCGCTGCGGGAGCGCGGCGCGGAGGACATCGAGCGGCTCGCCCGCCACTTCGTCGCCGCCGTCGCCCGGAGGCACCGGCTGACGCCGCCCCGCCTCAGCGCCGCCGCGGTGGAGCGCCTCAAGCGCTACCGCTGGCCCGGAAACGTGCGGGAGCTGGAGAACTGCATCGAGAGCGCCGTGGTGCTCTGTGAAGGGGAGATTCTCGAAGAGCACCTGCCCCTGCCCGATGTGGACCGGAACACCCTGCCGACTCCGGCTGCCGCGCACGGTGTCAACGCGCCAGCCGCGCCCGCGCCCATGGATGCGGGCCTGCTGCCACTGGCGGAGGTCGAACGCCGCCACATCCTGCGCGTGCTGGACGCCGTGAAGGGCAACCGCACCGCCGCGGCCCGCGTGCTGGAGATTGGCCGCAACACGCTCGCGCGGAAACTCAAGGAGTACGGACTGGGCGACGAGCCCTGACGCACCGCGCGGGGGCGGCCTCCACCCCACCCTCCAGGGCATCTGTCCGCTGACCACCGGTCTTTTCTGGTATCCGCCTTGTTCCGAGCTGGGCAACGGCGTACGACGAAGAGACCTCCGGCCCACGTGCAGGAGGCTTCAGCCCAGGGGGACGCGCATGAAAGTGGTCAACAAGCTGCTGGAGAAGCTTCCCGACGTCGTGGCGGGCAAGGTGCCCGACGTGAAGCTGCAGGACCAGGACATCAAGGTGCCGCTGGCCCAGGGGACCTTCACGGAAGAGAAAATCCTTCCACCCAAGCTGGCCATGCACGGCTTCACCCTCTCCTTCGAGGCCACCGGCGAAGCGTCCATCCGGAACTTCAACTCGCTGGGCGACGTGGACGAAAACGGCATCATCGGCGAGCCGAGCCCGGAGAGCGCCGAGCCAGGGCCCCGGCCCCAGCTGCTGCTGGGCAGTGACATCGGGTGGATGCGCTACCAGGTGTCCGCGCGCGTGAAGGCCGCCGTGAGCGCCAGCCTGTCCTTCCTCGCCGCCGAGAACCAGACGGAGCTGTCCGTCACGCTCAGCGACTACCGCGCGCATCCGCTGGGCGAGAACATGCGCGAGGCCGTGCGCTCCGACCTGGCCGAGCTGCGGCTGATGCAGGCCACCGACCTGGCCAAGCTGACCACGGGGGACGCGGTGGCGTGGCAGGCCCGCGGCGCGCTCCACACACGGCTGGAGCTCAACTGGGCGGACATCTTCCCCACCAACCTCAACCGCCTGGGCTTCCTGCGCGGCAATGAGCTGCTCGCGTTGAAGACCAGCGCCAAGGCGGGCCTGTCCGCCCGGGTGTCCCTCACCGACGACTACCAGCTCAGCTTCTCCCGTCCTCGCGCCGGCCGCATCCAGGTCGCCGTGCGCAAGGCGAAGTCCCATGAGCAGGCGCTCTCCGCCGGCCTGGGCATCACCGTGGAGCTGCTGGACCCGGCGGCGGTGAAGGCCCAGCTGGGCCAGCTGCTGGAAGCGCTGCTGGGGCCCGTCCTTCGCGACCTCGTCAAGAAGGGCACCACCGCGGTGGAAATCATGGACGGCCTGGTGGACAAGGCCAGCAAGGCGAAGCTGGACGACAACCAGAAGAAGGTGCTGGGCCTGGTGCTGGAGCGCCTTGGCATCGACCCGCAGCTGGCGGACCCGGCCAACCTTCCGCAGGCCTGGGCCGACTTCAAGGCCCGCGTCACGGAGGCGCTGGAGAACGCCGTCCGCACGCACGTCGCCGAGGGCTTCGAGTACGAATACCTGCGCCTGTCGGAGACCTCCACGCTGCTGGAGGTCGTCGTGGAGGACGTCACCGCGATGCGCTTCCACGAGTCCCTGCTCAAGGGCAACCTGGTGGAGCTGCTGAAGTGGATGAAGAGCCTCCCCGCCCAGCAGAGCGAGTTCGAGCTGCGCAACTACCTCCACGCCACCACGCTCACGCGCCAGCAGGCCTACGGCTTCTCGCTGGGGGTTGGCTCGTTCGAGCTGCTCAAGGCGAAGAACGTCAGCAAGCAGTCCTGGGTGACGCAGGAGAACTTCCAGGGCGCCCGGCGCATGGCGTTCCTCGGACGCCGGGGCTACGAGGACAAGCTGCTGGGCACCCGCGGCCAGTGGGTGGTGGACCTGAAGGCGGACATGACGCGCTTCTCCCCCACCCCCGTGGCCTCTGACTTCGGCTACGGCCTGCACCTGATGCTGTGGGGACGGCAGAAGAAGCTGTCGCGCAAGGACCTGCAGCAGGCGGTGGATGACGCCGTCGTCTGGGGCGTGCTGGACGCGAAGGACGCGGCCACCGTCATCAGCGCCATGCAGGAGGACATGGGCAAGCACCCCATCGAAACGCGGCTCGAGCTGAAGATGGCGGATGACTCGTTCCGCGCCCTGGTGCCCCGCATCCAGACGCTGGAGCTGTCCCGCTTCTCACGCGCCCTGGCCCGCGCGCTGCCCTGGAGCGAGCAGCTCCCCCGCGCCTCCGCCGAGTTCCGGCGCGCGGTCTACGCCCCCATCTGGGAGGCCTACCTCCGCGAGGTGCAGGAGCAAGGCAGCCTCATGCTGAATGACTTGTCACCCAGCCGCGCCGCGCAGATCGCCAAGTGGTACTTCCAGAAGGACCCCACGGTGCGCGACCTGGGCAAGGACCTGCAGCTCATCGAAAGCGAGTGGCGCCCGGGTGGCGGCAACTTCAGCTTCGCGGAGGTCATCTCTAAGAACCCCAACACGCTGATGCGGTGCCGGAACTTCGTGAGCGGCATGGTGCGCCTGCGCCGCGCCATTGACGAACGCAAGGCCCCGGACGAGCTGCGCACCGTGTTCGGCGAGTTGGAGGGCATGTGGACCACCGGCTTCCACCTGCGCGCCGCGGGCTCCCTGCTCTCGGACCTGGCGCAGTCCACGCCGCTGGGTCTCGCGGGCGTGGAGCGGACCCTCACCGTGCGGGTGGCGGACAGCGAGGAACAGCTCGTGTTCTCCACCACGCGAGGCACCGGAAGCACCGGAGCCGCCTGAGCGCGACCCGACCGGCCTGGGCGTCAGCGCTCGGGCCGCGAGGCCTGGCGGCACATCACGCGCCTGCGCGGCGGTACGGCCCCCGCCGCGCGTCTCACAGCGCCCGAGACAGGACGACGGCCGCTGCCAGGGACAACACCCCGGCCGCCGCGAAGTGCCGCCAGGCCCGGCGCGCCAGCGCCCCACGGGTGGCCGGAGCCTGGGGCCCCAGCACCAACATCGCGGGGCCCCCCTCCCGACCGACCAGGGTGTAGCTGCCCTCGACAGGGCCCCTCCGGAGTTCACCCACCACGAGGCAGGATTCGCCCACCGCGCCCACGCGCTCCCAGGACAGGGCCTCCAGATGCGCCGTCTGATACCAGGACGCGGGCACCGCGCCTGGCAGGGCCTTGCACCGGCGGACCTCCACCGGGGCCATCAGCGACGCGGGCGAAAAGGACACCGAAGCACGGACGCGCTGGCCACGCAGCGCCAGCACCGGCGCATACGCGCGCTCACGGGACAACAGCGGCCCGCGACGGCCGTCCGCCGCCACCTCGCGCACCTCCGCGTCGAAGAAGACACACGGCACGCCACCGGGCGACGTCAACGTCGACTCCGCGTCCAGGACGCCGTGGTAGACGCCCCAGCCCGGGGACGCACCGGCACGCAGCGCCGCCACCGCGTCATCCAGCGGCACCGGTGCCGAACCCCGCAGCACGTTGGCCCGGGTCCGGGCCCAGGCGCCCCGCAGCGCCAACCCCGCGGCCAGCACCAGCAGGGCAGCGCCCAGGGCCTTCACGGCGGTCTCCGAGGCCAACACCGCCCCGGTCCCCTGGACGTGCCGCAGCACGATGAGCGACATCCCCGCCAGAAGTCCGAACCACAACAGGGGCACGCGGTAGGGACGGGACGCCACGTCCTTGCGCCCGTAGGCGAAGGCCGCCACCAACAGCCCCAACAGGCACGCCGCGTAGACCGGCGCCAGCGCCATGCGCCACAGCTCCATCCCGTCCCCCTGAAGGCTCGGCATGGACGCCCGCGAGGCGGAACATGCCGGGAGCAAGCTGGGGATGGAGCGGCGTCCGCGCAAGCCTTCGCCTGCCGCGCGGGCTACTCGGGGCTGGCGGCGACGCGGCGGGCGGGCCGGGGCATCAGGTGCCCCCGGACCTTCAAGTCATCGAACGAGCAGGACAGGTTGCGGCAACCCAGGGCCACCTTGCCCACGCGGTCCTCCAGGCCCACCAGCAGCTTGCGGGCGAAGCGCTCGTTGTTGAGGAACGCCTCCACCAGCACGCCCGAGCTGTTCCGGCGCAGCTGCAGCCGCACCTGGTAGGGGCCGTGGGCCGGCAGCGGCATCTCGTCCTCGACGAGCGCCTCCGTGTCCTGCGCGCTGTTCCCCACCACCTCGCGCCCGTCCGGCATGAAGTAGCGCCACGACAGCCGCATGCCCACGTCCGGAATGGCGAACGCGGAGACCTGCAAGTCCTTGATGCGGAACGCCAGCTCGCCGTAGTGCTGCGCATCCGCTTCCTGCGCGTACTCCGGACCCAGCCGCGCCACGTCCATCAGCACTTCAGCCGTGAAATCGTTGGACGAGAAGTAGCGCTGAGCGATGTACGCGCGCGGAATCAGCCGCCGCCCATTGGTCTCCTTGCCCGCCTGCAAGGCCTGGAGCTCCCCATCCACCAGCCGCCATTGGCCACTGTGGACGTTGACCTCCTCGTTGCCCTCGTTGAAGCCCAGCTCCAGGCGCGAAGTGCCCCCCGCCTTGGTGGGCGCCGCGAAGGAGAGCGATGAGAAGACCTCACCGTAGGAGTTCGGCGGCAGCACCCGGTTGCCAGGCTTCACCTGGATACCCTTCGTGCCGATGATGACGCCCTGGTCATCGCCCAGGTGGAGGCTCACCGGCCCCACGAACCACCGGACCGCGAAGCCCAGCAGCGCCAGCCCGCCCACCACCGACAAGCCACCGCGCACGCGCCGCCAGCCCGAGCGGAGCTGACGCGACAGCGCGGTCTGCCGCGCCGGCAGCACCGACCGCGCGGCCGCGGGCACCATGCGCCCGTCCAGGTCGCTCTGCGGAATGCCCGGCGCGGAGCTGGTGGCAATCATCACCTCCAGCGCGGCGCACAGCTCGCTGGCCTTCTCGTAGCGCGCGGCCGGGTCCTGCTCCAACAGGCGGTCCACCACCGGGTCCACGCGCGGGTCCAGCCCCGGCACCTTCGAGGAGGGCAGCTTGAAGCGGCCCAGCGGCAGCTCCCCGGTGAGCACCTCGTAGAGGATGACGCCCAGGGAGAAGAGGTCCGCGCGCCCGTCCACGTTCTTCGCGTCGCGGCGCTGCTCGGGAGCCATGTAGTTCAGCGTGCCCATGGCCACCGACGTCGCGGTGAGCTGCAGGCGCGAGTCCGGCGCGCGGATGCCCGCGAGGCCGAAGTCCGCCACCTTCACGTGCCCGCGCCCGTCCAGCAGGATGTTCTCCGGCTTCAGGTCGCGGTGGATGATGCCCTTGTCGTGCGCGCACTCGATGGCGCGCGCCACCGCCAGGAGGAGCTTGATGCCCTTCTCCGGCGCGAGCCCGGCCGACATCGCCTCGCGCAGCGAGCGGCCTTCCACGTACTCCATGACGAAGTAGTAGTGCTCGCCCGCGACGCCCCGGTCGATGATCTGGATGATGTGCGGGTGGTTGAGCGCCGCCAGCGCCGTGGCTTCCTTCTCGAAGCGCGTGACGAACTCCGGGTCCTTCGCCAGCCGCGGCGGCAGCAGCTTCACCGCCACCGTGCGCCCCAGCGACTGCTGCCGCGCGAGCCACACCTCGCCCATGCCGCCGCGCCCGAGCAGCTCCAGCAGCTCCAAGCCCGGCAGGTCCACCTTGCCCGTGCCCACGAAGGTGCTGTTCTCGTGCGCGTTCAGCTCCGAGTGCGCACTGTCCGAGCCCGTCTTCGCGGACGAGCGCACCAACGTCTGCTCCACTGACGCGTCCGAAGCTCCGTTGCTGGAGGGAAGGGCCACTCCGCTGGTCCCCGGCGCCGCCACGCCCGGCAGCCCGTTCACGCCGCCGCGAGGGACGGAGCGCACGGGCTCCGGAGCACGCGAAAGGGAGACATCGATGCCTGGCTCCGGCTCCGCGTGAGGAACCACCGTCACCACGCCGGAGGTCCCATGGGCCGGAGGGCGCTGCTCCTGGCCGCCGCTGCCCGTGGGCACCATCGTGTTGCGCGCCACCTCGGCGGCCACGTCACCCCGGCGGGCCTCGAACCGGATGCCGCAGCGGCACTGGACACGCTGGCCGCTCACGTAGACGCGGATGTCGTGTGGCTGGCCGCAGTTGGGGCAGGCCTGCGTCGTCGGGCTCATGCGCGGCGAGAGGTGGATGCGGCGGTGGTGTATTCCAGCCCGTGGACGCGGTAGGTCGGCACGGCCTTCTCCTTGCCCTTCACCTGGAGGGCCGGCAGCCCCTCCACGTCGAAGCCGGCGCCCGCCCTGCGCACCGTGGACTCGGAGGCCAGCACCTCACCGCTCTTCGCCATGCCACACAGGCGCGAGGCCGTGTTCACCGTGTCGCCAATGGCGGTGAACTCGTGGCGCTCGGCGCTGCCCATGTAGCCGACAACGGCCTGCCCGGTGTTCACGCCGATGCCCACTTCGATGGGCTGCTTGCCCGCGGCCACGCGGCGGCGGTTCAGCTCCTGCACGGCGTCCTGCATCTCCAAGGCGGCCCGAAGCGCGCGGGCGGCATCGTCCGGGTGCGACAGCGGCGGCCCCCAGACGGCCATGACACAGTCCCCAATGAACTTGTCCAGGTTCCCCTCGTGGCGGAACACCACCCCGGCCATGGCGGTGAAGAATGCGTTGAGCATGTCTACCACCTCTTGCGGAGAATCGTTCTCCGAGATGGTGGTGAACCCGCGGATGTCCGCGAAGAGGCAGCTCACCTCCGCCAGCCGGCTCTGCGCCAGGTCTTCCGTCTCACCGGCGATCACCGCGTCGGCGACGGCCTTGGACAGGAAGCGGCTGAGCTCCGCGCGCGTCACGGCCTCGGCGCGAATCTGCTCGGCCAGCGCCGCGTTCTCCAGCGCGATGCTCGCCTGCGAGGCGATGCCGGAGAGGATGGTCAGGTCCTTCTCCGAGAAGGCGTTGATCTGCTGCCGGCTGTCCAGGAAGAGCACCGCCTGGATCTTCCCGTTCACCTTGAGCGGCACCGCCATGGCGGACCGGATGCCCTGCGCGACGATGCTCTCCGCCGCGGAGAAGCGCTCGTCGATGATGGCGTCCGCCGTCAGCACCGCCTTGCCCGTCTCCACCACGCGCTTGAGCACGGTGTCGGACAGCATGACGTTGACGGCCTTGTCGGAGCGGTGGTGCACCGCCGACGGGATGAACTCGCCGTCCGCGGCCACCTTCAAGATGACGCCGTGGTCCGCCGCCAGCAGCTGGAAGGCCACCTTGAGGATCTGCTCGAAGAGCCCCGTCTGGCTGCCCTGCAGGCTCACCTGGCGGTGGAACTCATGGGCGATTCGCAGCTTCTCGTAGTCGCGGCGCAGCGCCTCCACGTCCGACACCTGCTCGGCGGGCCGGAAGTTCTGCGGCACCTGGTCCATCTGCGCCAGGAAGGCCGGCATGGAGATGGACTGCGCCACCACCGTCACGCCCGGCGCGGTGGGCGCGGCGGGCTGCGCCACCGGCTCGCCGCTGTGGAAGATGAGCCGCGAGGCGCCCAGGGAGATTTCGTCCCCGTCGCGCAGCTTGAGCTCCTTCACCCGGCGGCCATTCACGAAGGTGCCGTTGGACGAGCCCAGGTCCTTGAGGACGAAGTCCTTGCCCACACGCTCGATGACCGCGTGTTCCTTGGAAACCTCCCGGTCCACCAGCCGCAACGTGTTGGACGGATGCCGGCCCAGGGACGTCGCTGGCCCCAGGGGAAACTCACCGAGCGTGCCATCCGCGAAGCGCCCTGTCAGTCGGGGGCCGCGAATCTGCCCGGGTTGGGGAGCGAACGGGACGGGGGACTGGCTCACGCGGAAATCCTCACCGGCCCGGACACTACCAGAGGCCATCGGCACCGGGGAACGCTCGGAAATCACCACTGCACGGCCGAGCAGCGTCCACCTGATGGGACGGCTCCTCAGCGACCGGCCGTCGGATTCCTGTCCGAACCGCCCGCCCGGATGGCCAGGCCCACCGAAGGCATCACGGTGACGCCCCCCAGGTTCCGCTCCATCCCGAAGAGCTGCGGCCTGCTCCGGAAGTAGCCCCCCGTCACCTCGGCGAAGAGGTGGACGTACCGGTAGCCCACGGCGATTCCCAGCGTGGAGCCCACGAAGTGACTGCCCACCGTCGCGGGAAGCCTCGCGTCGAAGCCCGACACCGGCTTCCCCTGCTGGGAGTAATCCACCAGCCGCGCGTCCAGCCGGGTGCGGCTGTAGATGTACTTGGGCGCCGCGTAGAGCTTGAAGACGTCCCCCCAGTCCGCGCTGAGGTACAGGGGCACCTCCACGTCGTAGCGGCTGAAGTCGTTCATCTCCACCACCTCCAACACGTCCAGGACCGGGCTGCTGAAGAAGTGCTTGGACACCCCCACCCCCAGGGCCATGTCGAAGGAGCGCTGGCCCAGCTCCAGATAGCGGCCCACCTCATCTCCGCCGTGGGCCAGTTGGAACTTCAGGTCCCCGCGCAGGGAGATGCCGCTGTAGCGCAGGCCCACGTCCAGCCGGTCCACCACCCCCACCCGGACCATCAGCTCCGGATTGACGCCCGGCGGGGCCACCATCAGCGCCACGCCCGCCGTCAGCAGCTCCTGCTGGTCCTCCTCGCTCAGCGTGTAGGGGCGGTCATTCACCACCGCGTCCCGGGCCGCCTCCCCCTGCTCGATGCCGGCGTCCACCACCCGGACCAGGGCCCCCACC
>NZ_JABFNS010000096.1 GCF_013116825.1 Myxococcus xanthus | reverse complement strand
CGTGGTGGGGGGCCTGAAGGCGCGGGTGGTGGCGGTGCTGCCACCGTCTCCCCGGTTGTTGCGCGTGGCCTTCGACGAGACGGGGGCGGCGCTCTGGTCCGGGCTCTACCGGACCGGGCGTCCGGTGCAGTACGCGTACATGGAGGCGCCGCTGTCGCTGTGGCATGTGCAGACGGCGTATGGCGCGCGGCCCTGGTCGGTGGAGGCGCCCTCCGCGGGGCTGCCCCTCACCTGGAGCGTGCTGCTGTTGCTGCGCAAGCAGGGCGTGCGGCTGGCTTCGCTCACCCACGCGGCGGGGCTTTCCTCCACGGGAGACGCGGCGCTGGACGCGGCGTTGCCTCGGCCCGAGCGTTCCGACATTCCCGCCGCCACGGTGGAGGCTGTCCTGCACACGCGGGCCTCCGGGGGGCGGGTGGTGGCGGTGGGCACCACCGTGGTGCGGGCCCTGGAGGGCCGCGCGGCGCGGCACGGCGGCTGGCTGGTGGCGGGGGAGGAGGTGACGGACCTGCTGCTGGGGCCGGGCTTCGTCCCACGGCTGGTGCACGGGCTGCTCACCGGTGTGCACGCGCCCGGGAGCAGCCACCATGCGTTGCTCCAGGCCTTCGCGGCGCTGCCGCTGCTCCAGGAGGTGGCCGCGCACGCGGAGGCGCGCGGCTACCTGGGGCACGAGTTCGGAGACTCGTGCCTGCTGCTGGACGCGTGAGCGGTGTGGGGCTCGGGGCCCTACTGGAGCTGCGTGGGCTCCAGCTCCACCTTCACCCAGCCGGGCTTGCGCGCGTCGAAGTTGCGGTACGCGTCAATGGCGCTGCCCATGGGCTCCACGTGGGACAGGATGGCCGTGGGGTCCACCACGCCAGTGCGCACCAGCTCCAGCAGCTTGGGGATGTACTTGCGGTGGTTGCAGTTGCCCATCTTCATCGTGAGGTTCTTGTTCATCGCCATGCCGATGGGGAACGTGCGCACCTGCGCCGGGTAGACGCCGATGATGGACAGGGTGCCGGCCTTGGCCAGTCCCTCCACGGCCCACATCAGGGCCTGGGCGGGCGCGTCGCCGGGCACCCAGTTCTCACCCTTGGGATTCGTCTTCGGGGCGGCTTCCTTCACCTCGCGCTTGAACTCGGCCTTCTCCTGGTGGGCCTTCTTCGCCGCGGGGCCGTGGTGCGGATGCATGGCGTCCACGCCCACCGCGTCGATGGCGCGGTCCACGCCAATGCCGTTGGTGAGGCGCTTGAGCGTCTCGAGCGGGTCTTCCTCCTCGAAGTTGATGACCTCGGCGCCCTGGGCCCGCGCCAGGTCCAGCCGGTCCTCGTGGCAGTCGATGGCGAAGACGCGGCCGGCGCCCAGCAGCTTCGCGCTGACGATGGCGAAGAGGCCCACGGGGCCGCAGCCGAACACCGCCACGGTGTCACCGGGTTTGATTTCCGCCAGCTCCGCGCCCATGTAGCCGGTGGGGAAGATGTCGGAGATGAGGATGGCCTGCTCGTCACTGACGCCCTCGGGAATGCGCACCAGGCCCACGTTCGCGAAGGGCACCCGCACCTTCTCCGCCTGCATGCCGTGGAAGGGCCCCGTCTCCTGGGGACCGCCGAAGAAGGCCGTGCCCGCGCTGGGGCCGTTGGGGTTGGCGTCGTTGCACTGCGCGTGGTACCCGGCGCGGCAGTACGAGCAGTTGCCACAGGCGATGGTGGACGGGATGACCACCCGGTCGCCGATGTTGAGGTTGCGGACGTCATCGCCCAGCGCCTCGACGACGCCCACGCCTTCGTGGCCCAGGATGGTGCCCGGCCTCATGCCCGGCATGGTGCCGCGAATCATGTGGAGGTCCGTGCCGCAGATGGCGCTCGCCGTCAGGCGGACGATGGCATCCGTCGGCTTCTCGATTCGCGGCTCCTCCACGTCGTCGAGCCGGATGTCCCCAATCCCATGGAAAACGACAGCCTTCATTGCGCGCGCTCCTGCCCCCTCGGGGCCCCAAGACGAAAAGGGCCTGCGCGGACGCAGACCCGCGTGACTTGGAGCCTGGGCATCGCCCCGGGTGAGGGCAAAGCGAGCGCCGCCTCCTCTTCTGCCTGGCGGCCGGGGGAGCGGGGGCTAGCGACCGCTGGAGGTGTTGTGGACGTGGAAGGTGAGCCGCTTGCCGAAGACGCGGCGGAAGTTCACGACCTCTCGGTCCGCGTTCCACAGCTCCAGGTCCACGGGGTGCCGGGTGTGCAGGTGCAGCGCCACGCCATCGCGGCCGTTGGTGGCCTTGAAGTCCTTGATGGGCTGGTGGTGGCTGACGTCCAGCGCGTTGGCCACGCGCAGCAGGGTGGCCAGCTTGCGCACCGTCCGCGCCTCGGCTGGATTGAGGCCCGCCATGCCGGCGTGGGTCAGCTCCGGCGGGCTGCGCCGGTGGTAGCGGGCGACGCGGGCCACCAGCTCGCGCTCGCGGTCGGCGAGGCCCGGCAGGTCGGCGTGGCGGATGAGGTAGTACGTGTGCTTGTGGTGCCGCTCGTAGCTGACGGCGTGGCCCACGTCGTGGAGGAGGGCGGCGACCTCCAGGTGGGAGCGCACCGACAGCGGCAGCTGGTGCAGCGCGGCCAGGTTGTCGAACAGGGTGAGTGACAGCCGGGCGACCTGGCGGGCGTGCTTCTCGTCGAAGTAGAAGCGCTTGCCCAGGGCGAGGGCGGCGTCCGCGAGGCTGTGGTCCTGGCGGTGCTCATCCTGCCGGTAGAGCAGGTCCACGAGGATGCCGTCACGCAGGCCGCGGTTGACGACGCTGACGGACTCGACGCCCAGGTGTCTGGCCACGCCCTCCAGGATGACCGCGCCGGAGACGATGATGTCCGCGCGGCGCGGGTCGAAGCGCTTGCGGCGGCGCTCCGGAGGCATCTGCGCCAGGGTGTCCACCGTCTGCGTGAGCTGCCGGACGGTGGCGTTGCCGCTGTTCTCCGCGGCGGCGAAGGCCACCACGGCGTTGATGGTTCCGGACGAGCCGAGCGCCACACGGGGGACGTTGGGCAGCGTGGGGGGCAGCGTCTTTTGCAGCACGTCCGAGACGAAGCTGCGCATGAGGCGCAGCTGCCGGGGCGGCACGGTGCGCGAGGCGTCGAAGACCTCGGTGAGGCGCACGGAGCCCAGCGCGAGGCTCCAGAGGTTGTCGGGCTTCTCGCCCATGGCGGTGGCGATTTCGGTGCTGCCGCCGCCGATGTCGATGAGGAGCGAGCGCGTCTGGGACGGCTTGCGGTGGAGCACGCCCAGGCAGATGAGGCGGGCCTCTTCCTTGCCGCTGACGACCTCCAGGTTGAGGCCGGCCTCCTCGCGCACGCGGCGGACGATGTCGGCGCTGTTCTTGGCCTCGCGCATGGCGCTGGTGGCCACGGCGCGCACCTGGGCCTTGTGGCGGCGGCAGAGGGCGGCGTAGCGGCGCAGGGTGGCCAGCAGGCGCTCGGCCGTCTCCTCCGGCATGGAGCCGGTGGCGAAGACGCCCTCTCCCGGGCGGATGGCGTCGCGTTCCTGGTGCAGGGTTTCGAGCGCGCCGTCGGCGTCTGGCCGCGCCAGCTCCAGACGGACGGCGTTGGTGCCCACGTCAATGGCGGCGAGTACGGGCGGAGGGCGGCGAGAAGGCATGGGTGGTTCTGGCCGGAGTCTACGGGGCTCCGGCGTTGATCGCAGCGGGAACCGCACCGGCAGGTTGGCCCCTCGCTTCGGCGCGTGACAGTCATGTATCAGCGGCTCAGCCGAGGAAGCGGCGCTCCCATCCACGAGCGGAGTCGGGCGGCCCCGCACTCGCGGGGACAGGCTACCGCTTCCGCCGCCGGCCCATGAAGCTGGCGACGCGCTCCGCGAGGCGGGCGACGGCCAGCCCCACGATGTCCAGCAACCACTGCTGGAGCCCGGTGCGAGCGCAGTCATCCAGGTACACCCGCCGCGAGCCGCGCAGGTGCTTGTCGAGCCACCGCTGTGCCTGCGCCGCCACGCCGGGGTCCTCCACCTCCACCAGCGTCTCCAGGTTCACCAGCGACAGCGGGTCCAGATTGAAGCTGCCCACCAGCAACTTCTTTCCGTCCACCAGCGCAGCCTTCGCGTGCAGCGTGGAGTCGGTCCACTCGTGGATGCTCACCCCGGCGCGCAGGAAGTCGCGGTACAGCCGCATGGTCGCCGCGCGCGCGAACACCACGTCGCTGCGCCCGGCCAGCATCAGCCGCACCGCCACGCCTCGCCGCGACGCGCGCTTGAGCGCCCGCATGAAGCCCTTGTCCGGCAGGAAGTACGCGTGCGCCAGCACCACCTCGTGCTCCGCGCCGTCAATCGCCTGGAGGTACCGCTTGCGCAGCCGGTGCCCACCCGCGAAGCCGGACAGGAACAGCCGCACCGCGCCCGACTCCAGCGCGGAGGCCCCCGCGTGCAGCGTGGCCCCCAGTTGCCGGCAGATGTCACCTCGCAGCTCCAGCGCCAGGTCGGCCCAGCCGGGCTGGTCCCCATTCGCCGCGTACACGTCCCCGATGTTGATGCCTCCCAGGAAGGCCACCGAGTCATCGACGAGGAGGAGCTTCCGGTGGTTGCGCCAGGAGCGGCCGGTGCACAGCGAGGTGAGCGGGTTGTACACGCGCACCTTCGCCCCCGCGGCCTCCAGCGTCTGCGTGAGGTGCCGGCTGGCGCCGATGCTGCCCCAGCCGTCCACCACCACCTTCACCGCGACGCCCCGGTGCGCCGCGGCCACCAGCGCTTCGAGGAACCTCGCGCCAATGCCATCGCGCTCGAAGGTGTAGACCTCCAGGTGCACCCGCGCCTGCGCGGCGGCAATGGCCTCCAGCATCCGCGGGTACGCCTCCGTCCCGCCGTCGAGCAGGGTGACGCGCTCCTCACGGACCTCGTTGAGGGGAAGGCGGAGACCAGGAGCGGTCAACGGCGGCGGTGAGGCTTCGGCGCGCATGAGCGCCTTCCACCCTACCGTTCCCAGCGTCTCGACGGGACAGCCTCACCGTGACATGGGGCCGTCCCGCCGCGAGCCGTCATCGCCCGTCGTGTTTGCGGGCGCCCTTGCCCTTGCCCTTGTGCTTGCACTCGGTGCCGTCCCAATACTGGCTCGGGTGGCAGTGCTTGCTGCTCCGCTTGGACTTCTTCGACTTGGGCGGACGCGAGTCGTAGTGGTGATGGTGGAAGCAGCCACTGAAGGTGAAGAGCGCGAGAACGGGGAGGAGGAAACGGGCTTTCATCGTGCGGGGCCAGGGCATGAATGCTCGGACCCGGCCCGGCGGCGCGCGGCCACATTCCCCCCATCGACGCTGTGCGATTGCTTCGATAGCCTGCGCGCCGTGCCCCCTGCTGCGAAGCCCGTTCGTCATCGGAAGATTGGTGCCTACCGCGTACTCGGAGAGCTGGGACGTGGTGGCATGGCCCTGGTGTACCGAGGCCTGCACGAGATGCTGCAGCGCGAAGTCGCCATCAAGGAGCTGCTCCCGGATGGGCAGCGTGACAGGGAGACGTTGTCGCGTTTCCGGCGCGAGGCGCTCGCGCTCGCGGCCTTCCGTCACCAGAACATCGTGACGCTCTACGACATGGTGGAGAAGGGTGAGAGCCTCTTCATGGTGATGGAGCTGGTGGACGGGCCCACCCTCCACACGCTCATCAAGGAAGGCCCGCTGCCAGCGGACGTCACCGGCGTCATCGCCGCGCGCATCGCCAGCGCGCTGGACCACGCGCACTTCCGCCACATCATCCACCGCGACCTCAAGCCCGCCAACGTCATGCTCACCAAGTCCGGTGAGGTGAAGCTGATGGACTTCGGCATCGCCAAGGACGTGGGCATGGAGGCGCTCACCCAGCAGGGCATGGCGGTGGGAACGCCGTCGTACATGTCCCCGGAGCAGGTGACGGGCGTGCCGGTGGATGGCCGCACCGACATCTTCTCGCTCGGCGTGCTGCTCTACGAAGCCCTCTCCGGCGCGCGCCCCTTCCACGGCAAGACGGCGGGCGAGGTCTTCGCGAAGATTCGCGACGGCAAGTACACGCCGCTCTCCAAGGTGGCGCCCAACGTCCCCGCGCCGCTGGTGCGCATCATCCAGCGCGCCATGGAGGTGAAGCCGGAGGACCGCTTCCCCGACGCCGCCGCCATGCGCCGTGAGCTGGACGTCTTCCTCGCGCAGGAGGTGCAGGTGTCCCACGCGGCGCTGCTGGTGGCCTTCCTGCGCCACCGTCAGAAGCTGACGGAGACGGAGGCCCAGCAGCTCATGCGGCCGCACGAGCTGGACGCCGCGGTGGAGGTGTTCGACACGGGGCGCTCCCGCCAGGGCGGGAGGCTGAGGTGGGCCCTGGCCGCCGCCATCGCGTTGATGACGGCGGCGGGCACCGGGCTCTACTTCACCCAGGCCCAGTGGGCGCCGCTGGTGGAGCAGCTCGCCCGCTGAGGCCGGCGGGTGGCTCAGGCCTGCTGCTTGGACTTGTCGTGCGTGACGGTGACGATGGTGCCGATGCCGCCGCGCACGAAGAAGTCGCCCACCACGGTGAGCTTGCGCGGCTGGATGGCCTTGATGATGTCGTCCGCGATGGTGTTGGTGACCTTCTCGTGGAAGGCCCCCTCATTGCGGTACGCCCACATGTAGAGCTTGAGGCTCTTGAGCTCGATGCAGCTCTGGTCCGGCACGTAGCTGATTTTGAAACGTGCGAAGTCCGGCTGACCGGTGAGCGGGCAGAGACAGGTGAACTCCGGGACGTCGAACACGATTTCGTAGTCGCGATCGGCGGCGGGGTTGGGGAAGGTCTGAAGTTCCTTGGACGGCTGCGAGGGCATGGCGCTGTCGTCTACCACACCAACGCCGCGTGTCATCCCTCCCGTCGATGTCCGCCTGCCAACGCGCCTGGCGTCCAGCAGGGGGGAATCCTGGGGAGGGCCCGGTTGCCGCTTGGGCGGGGGCCCATAATCAAGGGGAGCCTCTTCCCCCGCCCGAGCACATGCCGCTTCCCTCCGACGTCGAAGATGCATTCTCGTGCCTGCCGCTGGCGCTGGTTCGCGTCGGTCCGGACCTGCGCGTGCAGTGGTGCGAGGAAGGATTCGCCCACAAGACGGGCGTGGCGCTGCACGCCGGTGGCGACCTGCGGGACGCCCTGGAGCGCACCCGGAGCCTGGACGCCCTGGAGCGCGCCATCCGGGACGGCGCGCCCCACACCGGCCACGTCATCACCCGCGCGCTGCGTCAGGTCCGGGTGCAGGTGAAGCCCGCCTCGGCGGGCGAGGCAGCGGGCGCCTGGTTGGTGGTGGAGCCCTCGGGCGTGGACGACGAGGGGGCCTTCTCCCAGGCGGTGCAGGAGATTGCCCGTTCGGTGGGGGAGACGCTGGAGGTGGACAGCGTCTGCGCCGCCGCCGTGGTGGCCCTGGTCCGCTGCGCGCACGTGCGCCGCGCCGAGGTGTTCCTCTGCGAAGAGGAGGGCGGGAGCCTGCGCCGGGTGGCGGTGTCGGACCTGGCCGGCTCGGAGTCCCCCGAGGCGACCTTCGACTCCCAGTCGGACCCGTTCCGGCAGGCGCTGGCGCTGCGTCAGGCGCAGCTGGGCATCCAGCGGGGCTATGGGGATTCCATGGGCTCCATCTTCGCCGCGGTGCCGCTGTGCGCGCCGCGCCGGACGGTGGGCCTGCTGCTGCTCTACAAGGAACAGGGCACGTCCTTCTCCGTGCGGGAGCTGGACTTGTGGAGCGCCGCGGCGAATCAGCTGGCGGTGGCGGTGGAGAACGCGCGCCTGCTGCGCGAGGCCAAGGCGGCGCTCCAGGTGCGCGAGGAGTTCATCTCCATCGCCAGCCACGAGCTGAAGACGCCCCTCACGCCGCTGAAGCTGGGCCTCTTCACCATGGAGCGGCGCCTGTCGTCGGGCCAGCCGGTGGACCTGGCCACGGTGCTCAAGTCCAAGCGGCAGGTGGACCGGCTGGTGGGGCTGGTGGATGACCTGCTGGACGCGTCGCGCCTGGACGCGGGGAGGCTGGCGCTGGACCTGGCGCCGCTGGAGGTGGGGCAACTGGTGGCGGAGGTGGTGGACCACTTCCGCGCGGCCTTCGAGCGGCCCTTCGCCGTGGAGGTGCCCCGTGAGCGCGTCTGGGTGCGCGGGGACCGGGACAGGCTGGAGCAGGTGCTGGTGAACCTGCTGGAGAACGCGCACAAGTACAGCGCGCCGGAAGAGCCCATCGTCGTGACGGTGGAGCGCTCCCTGGGCGAGGCGCGCATCCACGTCCAGGACCACGGCATCGGCATCCCGGGCGCGGACCAGTCGCAGGTGTTCCAGCGCTTCTATCGGGCGCGCAACGTGTCACACCGCAACTTCGGCGGACTGGGGCTGGGCCTCTTCATCAGCCACTCCATCGCCCGGCTTCACGGCGGCGCGCTGTCGATGCGCAGCGCGGAAGGCAAGGGCAGCACCTTCTCGCTGAGCCTGCCTCGCATGGCGCCGCACGACGTGAGGCGGCTGCCCCACCGGCTGTTGCTGCTGGACGAGGACCAGACCCAGGAGGCCGCGGCGGAGCAGGTGCTGCTCTCCGAGGGCTTCGAGGTGCTGACGGCGCGCGACGGGGCTGAGGCGCTGCGGCGGGCCACGCACCTGCCGGTGGACCTCATCGTCCTGTCCACCAGCGCCACGCAGGGACAGACGAGCGTCTTCTTGGAGACCTTCGCCACGCTGCCGCGCGCGCGGCCGGTGCCCATCCTGCTGGCTGGAGACGAGCGCCCCTGGTGGGCGCATGAGGGCACGTCGTTGTGTACGCGCCCCTACCGGCCCGAGGACCTGGTGACTAGGGTGCGCAACGCGCTCTCCGTGGAGCGGCGGTCCACGGCCGAGGCGCCGCTGGACCTGCTCAGCTCCCGGACGTGAGCACGCGGAAGTTCACCGGGACGATTCCCGCCCGGGCCAGGAGCTCGCGCGCCTGGGGGTGGAGGAAGGTCTCCAGCTCGACCTCCCGCTGGGCCGCGTAGCCGCTCTTCAGCGTCTCCGGCCGGTAGCCCGGGTGGCACATCAGCTCGATGACGCCGTCCTGGGGCAGGGCGGCGAGCTCCGCCGCGAAGCGCTCCAGCGTCCAGTATGCCTCCGCGCCCGCGTCACCCACGAAGTGCGCGTTGGTGGCGACGCCCTGGGCCCGCAGCGTGCGCCGCATCTCCGCGTCGATGGAGCGCACCGGGACGCCCACGCTCCGCGCCGCCCGGGCCAGGCCCTCCAGGACCCCCGCGTGCAGGTGCAGGTGCTTGTGCACGTCCACGTGCGTGGCCGGCTGGCCCAGCAGGCCCGCGAGCCGTGCGAGCTGCGCGAGCGACTCCGCCTCCACGACGTCCGCCGGCAGGCTGCCCGCGCGCGCCTCCACGAAGCCGCCGTCCTCGCCAAGCAGCTCGCGCGGGAAGCCGCTCCACACGGGCGCGCCCCGGGCGAGGTTGAGGTGCAGGCCGATGGCGAGGCCCCGGGCCTCGCGCGCGGCGGCCTCGGAGAAGGGCGTGTTCACCATGAAGGTGGCCGACGAGACGACGCCCTCGCGCATGGAGCGGAGGATGCCGCGCGTGACGGCCGGGTCGTAGCCCAGGTCGTCGGCGTTGATGATGAGGGCGCGTGACGGCATGGCGGGGTCTCCTCGCGGTGGGCTCAGGGCCGGGGGCGTGCCTGGAAGAACTTCCACGCTTCGCGCGTGGCGTCCAGGTGGGGTGTGCCGCCGTGGTTGAAGCCCGTGAAGCCGGGCCAGGTGTGCTGGCCGCCCTGCACCGTGCACAGGGACGCGGTGGCGGACTCCGGGCTGCACCCGGTGGCGGCGGTGCAGGTGCTGTCGCCCTGCTGGTACGTCTCCACGGTGGGGCCCGTACAGCCGTTGCGCTCGGCCCAGCGGCGCACGGACTCCTCGGCGGACGGGTAGGTGCCGCCGAAGGGGCCCAGGTTGTTGCCACCCTGGTAGCGGATGACCGGGTCGGCGGTGCCGTGCATGTGCAGCACCGGCACGGGGCGCGACGGGTTGCAGGGCGTGGCGCCCTCCATGCCCGCCACGGGGGCGATGGCGGCGAAGCGGCTCGCGCGCTGGCAGGCCAGTTGGTACGAGAAGAAGCCACCGTTGGAGAAGCCCGTGGCGAAGGTCCGGCGCGTGTCCACGCACACGCGCGTGTCCAGGTCCGCCAGCAACGTGTCCACGAAGCCCACGTCATCGACCTTCGCCGTCCAGGCGGGGCCGCAGCACGCGCCCGCGTTCCACCCCCGGTCGGTGCCGTCAGTCCCCTGGTGATTGATTTCGGAGGCGCTGAGGCCCCGGGGATACACGGCGAGGAAGCCCTCCGTGTCGGCCAGCGTGGACAGGCGCATCAGCCCCTCCATCTCCACCTCGTTGGAGCCGAGGCCATGGAAGGCCACCACGGCGGCGGTGGGCCGGGTGGCGTCGTAGCCCGGCGGGACGTGGACGCGGTAGTGGCGGGTGCGCCCGTCGTGCGCCACCGTCCAGTCGTAGGTGCCGGGCCCCACCGTGAGGCCGGTGCAGGCCGTGCGCTCCGGCACCGCGGGCTCCTCACCCGTGGGAGGGACGATGCCGGCATCCTCCGTGGGCCGGCGGGAAGTGTCCGAGGACGAGCACGCCGTGACACCAGCGAGCAGGACTCCGAGGGCGAGGCGAGTTCTGCGAAAGCGCATGGCCTCGAAGTTAAGGAGCCGGAGCCGTGACGCACGAAGTGTCGGCGTCATTTCACCGCGACGCACTCCGCGGCCAGGGCCTCCGCGCGCGCCGGGAAGCGCTCGGACAAGGCGCGCTTCACCTCGGTGACCCCCGCCGTGTTGCCGGTGTGGGCGTGGAGCTGGCAACGGGAGGCCAGCGCTCGTGGGTCCTCGGGAGAGAGCCGGTCCGCTTCGACGTAGGCACGCTCGGCGCCCGCGGTGTCGCCTTGCCGGAAGAGCACGGCCCCCAGGTAGTAGTGCGCCACGGCGAGCTTGGGCGCCTTCCGAATCGCGCGCTTGAGCAGGGTGGCGGCCTCGTCCACGCGCTGCTGTCGGAAGCGCACGAAGCCCAGCTCGGCGAGGCTGGCGGCGTCATCGTGGGAGCGCGTCCACGCGGAGAGCACGCTGGCGGCCTCATCCAACCGGCCACTCTGCGAGAGCAGCAGGCCGTAGCGGGGCGTCACCTCCGAGGAGCCGGGCTTCCGGGCGTGGACCGTGGCCAGCGCGGCCAGCGCGCCCGAGATGTCCCCCTGACGCTCGCGCAGCTCGGCCAGCGCCAGCGGTGGCCGGAGGTCCTTGGGGGCCAGCGCGGTGGCCTCCTCGATGGCGCGCTCGGCCCGCTTGCCCAGTCGCAACTCCGTGGCGGCGCGCGCGGCGATGAGGTGCGCCTCGATGTGCATGGGAAAGCGCGCGGCGAAGCCATCCGCCAGGGCCAGGGCCTGCGCGTGCGCGCCGGCGTCCAGCAGCAGCGCGCCCGCCCGGCTCAGCTCCTCCGCGCTCGCCCGGTCATCCGACGCCAGTCCCTCCAGGGCCGCCGCCTTCGCATCCGCCGTGGAGGCGGACTCCGCCCGGGCCAGGCGCTCGGCGGGGGGCGCCGCGGGACGCGTGAGGAACCACGTCGCGCCCGCGCCCGCGGCTCCCAGCGCGAGCACGCCCGCGATGAGCGGGACCATGCGCGAGCGTCGCCTGCTCGGGGCATGTTCATCCTGGGCGGTGGAGGCGGCCGTGCCCGTGGGTTCCTTCCGCGTGGCGCCCGCCACCGTCGCCGCGTCGGGATTCGTGGTCCGCGAGACCTGGGGCCACGCGGTGGGCGCGTCGCCCCCGCCCAGGATGGGCCGGGTGTGGGGCGCCGGCGTACTTCCGTGGGACGGGTCCGCGAGCCGCGCGCGACGCAGGGCCAGTCGCTTGGGGTCGCGGTCCGGAGGGAAGAGCGAATCCACGTAGGCGGCCAACTGCTCGGGCGTGGCCATCTCCGCTGCGCCACCAATCGCTTCGATGGCGGCGATGAAGTCTTCCAGGCTGTCGAAGCGCGCGGCCGGCTCGCGGGCCAGCGCGGTGAGGCACACCAGCTCCAGCGCGGTGGGCACGGACGGGTCGAAGGCGGTGGGCGGCTTGGGGCGTCCCTCCGCGATGCGGCCCAGCACCTCGTCGGCGGACAGCCCGGTGAAGGGCCGGCGGCCACAGAGCTGCTCGTAGAGCATGACGCCCGCGGCGAACAGGTCGGCGCGGTGGTCCACCGGCTTGCCGGCAATCATCTCCGGCGACATGTAGAAGAACTTGCCCTTGAGGGTGCCGGGCTCCGTGCCCGAGCCCAGCGCGTCCGCCTTGGCGATGCCGAAGTCGATGACCTTCACCGCGCCATTCACACCCACGTGGATGTTGTCGGGCGTGAAGTCGCGGTGGACGATGCGCAGCGGCCGGCCCGCTTCATCCACGGCGCGGTGCGCCGCGTCCAGGCCCCGGCAGGCCTCCACCAGCACGCGCAGGGTGATGCCCAGCGGCACGCGGTGTCCGTGCTCGGCGGCCTCCTGACGCAGCTCGGCGAACGAACGTCCCTCCAGCAGCTCCATGGCGATGAAGGGCTCGGTGCCCTCCATGCCCAGCTCGATGATGGTGACGACGTTGGGGTGTCGCACCTGCGCGGTGATGCGAGCCTCGTTGAGGAACATCTGCACCACGCGCCGGTCCGAGGCGAGGTGCGGCATCAACCGCTTCACCGCGACCGAGGGCCCACGGCTGCCGTCGTCCTCGATGCGGCGGCCCAGGTACACCTCCGCCATGCCGCCTGTCGCGATTCGCGCGGACAGTCGGTAGCGACCCACCTGATAGGGGTTCTGCTCCGGCTCCAAAGTGCGCGCAGTCTACGTGTAGGCGCGCGCCCGCGCACAGTGTTGTGGCCATTACGGCGGGTGGGGGTCATCTACCTCCCCGCTCGCGCGAGGGAGCGGGAATGTTAACGTCCGTCCTGTCTCGTGGGCCTGGCGGGAGGTGGCCCAGACACACGCACGCGCTGCGGCCGGAGGGATGGTTGGGCACAGTCCTCAAGGGTGGTTACGTCGTCGAACTGGAGCCGGCGCTGGTCGAGCGCGTGGACCTGCGCATCGAAGGAGAGCGAATCGTCGCCCGTGGGCCGGACCTGACGCCGGGACCGGATGACGAAGTCGTGGCGCTGTCGGGCAAGCTCGTCTTCCCGGGGCTGGTGAGCGCGCACCACCGCCTGTACGCGGTGCTGGGCCGTGGCATGCCGCGCCCGCCGCTGGAGACCTACCAGGAAATCCTCGAGCAGGTGGCCTGGCCGTACGAGAACGCGCTCGACCTGGACGCCGTGCAGGTGGCGGGCTGTGCCGGAGGGCTGGAGGCGCTTCAGTGCGGCACCACCACCGTGTGCGATTTGCACTCCTCGCCCAAGGCGATTTCGGGTTCGCTGGTGCGGCTGGCGCGCGGGCTCCATGAGGTGGGCGTGCGCGGCGTGCTCGCCTACGCGGTGTCGGATCGCCAGGGCGCGCTCGGCCGCGAGGAGGGGCTGGACGAGACGGTCAGCTTCGCGAAGAAGGCGAAGGGGCGCTTCCGGGGGCAGGTGGGCGCGGCGCCGAGCTTCACCATCGGGCCGGATGCGCTGTCAGGTCTGGCGGAGGCGCTGAAGGCGCTGGGCGATGGCGGCCTGCACCTGCCGCTCGCGGAGGACCCGCTCGACGAGCGCCTGTCCAACGAGAACTACGGTGCCTCGCCGGTGTCACGGTTGCTGGAGGCGGGCCTGCTGTCGCCCAAGAGCCAGCTGGCGCACGTGGGCCACCTGGACTGGGCGGACCTGGCGCAGGTGATTGCCACCGGTGCGTGGCTGGTGCACACGCCGCGCGCCAACCAGGGGCTGGAGGTGGGGTACGCGCCGGCGCTGAAGTTCGGGGCCCGGGCCACGCTGGGCGCGGATGGCGTGTCGGCGGACCTGTTCGCGGAGGCGCAGGCGGCGTACCTGCGCTCACGTGAGGCGGGGCAGCCCATCGATGTGCTGCGCTACCTGGCCAACGGGCACCGCATGGCGTCGCAGATTTTCGACGCATCGGTGGGGCCCATGCGCGAGGGCTCGCTCGCGGACCTGCTCATCCTGGACTACCTGCCGGCCACGCCGCTGACGGCGGAGAACCTGGCCTGGCACGTGGTGTTCGGCCTGGGCAGCCGGCACGTGGAGGCGGTGATGGTGGATGGCGTGTGGCGCATGTGGGCGCGCCGGCCGCTGTCGGTGAGCCCCTCCGTGGTGGCGGAGCAGGCGCGCGAGGCCGCGTCGGCGGTGTGGGCGCGGATGGCGGAGGCGGCGAAGAAGTAGCCCGCCTCTGCCTTGTCCGGGGGCGGGATGTCCTGTCTAGTCCCGCCCATGCTCGTGCCATTGCTCGTTGCGGGATTCTTCAGCGGTGCCATTCCCCAGGCCGGAGAGACGGCGCCGGACTTCACGGCGAAGGACTCCGAGGGGAACGTCTACACGTTGTCGGAGATGGTGAAGAAGGGCCCCGTCATCCTGGCCTTCTTCCCCAAGGCCTTCACGGGCGGCTGCACCCGCGAGCTCAAGGCGTACAGGGACCGTTACGCGGACGTGGAGAAGGCGCAGGGGCAGGTGTTGGCCATCAGCATGGATGACGCGGAGACGCTCACGCGCTTCAAGGCCGAGCTGAAGGCGCCGTTCCCGTTCATCCCCGACCCTGAAGGGAAGATTGTCTCCGCCTATGACGTGAAGATGCCGCTGCTGTCGGTGCCGAAGCGGTACACGTTCGTCGTGGGGGAGGGCCTGAAGATTCTCAAGGTCGAGTCCGGCAACGACGCCATCAACCCGCACGGGGCGATTGTCGCGTGCCCGCTGCGCAAGCCGGCCGGCGCGGACGCGAAGACGCCGGATTCGGGCACGAAGTAGCCGCGCGAGGCACGTGGCTACCGTCCCTGCGCGGGCGCCACGCGCTGCCGGCTGTCGAAGACCTGCGCGGGGGAACCATCGATGAAGGTGTCCTCGAAGGCGCCCCCCGTGTACTCGTGGATGACCCTGCGCCAGAAGGCGATGGCGGGGCGGTTGCGTGGCAGTTGGGACAGCTCCCAGATGCCTGGGAAGCGGTCGAACACGGCCCTGGCCGCGAGCCGTCCCAGGCCGATGCGCCGCTCGTTTCGCAGGATGAAGAACTCGCTCATCCGGAAGTCGCGTCCAGGCGTCATGTAGGGGAAGGGGGACTGTCCCACGAAGGCGAAGCCCACGACGCGGCCCTCCCAGCGCAGCAGCAGGGGGTGGACCTCGGGGGCGGGAATCAACCACGTGGGCAGGAAGTCCGGCCGCCAGCGCCCCTGCTCGTCCAGGGCGTAGTCGACGCCGAACTCGCTCAGGTCATGGAGGTAGAGCGGGTAGAGGTTGCGAAGCAGCGTGTGCTCGGACGGAGTCGCTCGGAGAATCTCCATGGAGGGCCTCTCGTGTTCCCAGCATGACCCTTCGGGAGCCTGTCGGCCAGGGGGGGGCGAAGGGTATCTGCCGGGCCGTCGCGGACGGACGAGGAGTGGCCTGGGCGGGTCTTCGTCTCGCCATCCATCGGGTGTCATGCAGGGAAGGGGCGCGGTGGGGCAATCCTCCCATGGGGGCGCTCGGCCTACGTTGCCCTCCACGAATCCGGGGCTCTGCGGGGGGACCATGAACAGTCAGCGGATGCGCATGGCGAGTGGAATGGAAGGCCAGGAGACCCATGCCCCACCCCACGAGGGCAGGCATGCGCCCGGCAATGACGTCACGTCGAACCGGATGGTGCGGCGGGTGCTGATGACGGCCGACGCGGTGGGCGACGTCTGGACCTACGCGCTGGAGCTGACCCGGGCGCTAGCGCCGCACGGGGTGGAGGTGACGCTGGCGACCATGGGGGCGCCGCTCACCAACGCGCAGTGGGCGGAGGCGCGGGGCATTCCCAATCTCACGGTGGAGGAAGGGCGCTTCCGGTTGGAGTGGATGGAGGACCCGTGGGACGACGTGCGCGCGGCGGGCGACTGGCTGCTCGCGCTGGAGCGCCGCGTGCGTCCGGACGTGGTGCACCTCAACGGCTACGTGCACGGGGCGCTGCCGTGGCTGCACCGGCCCCTGGTGGTGGGGCACGCATGCCGCCTGTCGTGGTGGCGGGCGGTGAAGGGCGAGGACGCGCCCGCGTGCCATGCGCGCTATCGCGAGGCCGTCACCGCGGGCCTCGGCGCCGCGGGCCGGGTGGTGACGCCGAGCCGGGACCTGCTCGAGTCCCTCCAGATGCACTATGGCCCGCTGCCCGCCGCGGAGGTCATCCCCCATGGGCGGCGCGCGGACCGGGTGCCGCCTCGCTCGGAGCGGGAGCCCTTCATCCTTGGCGTGGGCAGCCCGTGGGACGCCGCGAAGAATGTCGCCGTGCTGGACGCCGCCGCGCCCCGCCTGGGGTGGCCGGTGCGGCTCGCGGGAGACGCGCGCCATCCCTCCGAGCGGAAGGCGGAGCCGCGCCACCTCCAGTGGATGGGGCACCTGGAGCCGCATGTCCTGGCGGAGTGGATGTCGCGCGCATCCATCTTTGTGCTGCCGGCCCGCTACGCGCCCTTTGGCCTGACCGCGCTGGAGGCGGCCCTGTCCGGCTGCGCGCTGGTGCTGGGCGACATTCCGGCGCTGCGCGAGGTGTGGGGAGATGGAGCCGCGTGCTTCGTGCCCCCGGATGACGTGGATGCCCTGGTGGAGACGCTGGAGCGGCTGCGCGAGGACACCGGGCTGCGCACCCGGCTGGCCTTGCGCGCGCGGGCGTGGGCGCTGACGTACACGCCCCGGCGGATGGCCAGCCGCTACCTCTCCGCCTACGCCAGCCTCGTGGGCACGCAGGGGGTGCTGTCTCCAGCGGGCACCCCCACGCACTGAGCGGGTGGGGCGTCAGCTCGCCTCGGTGGGGCTGACCGGGTAGTTGCCCGACGCGTGGGCCTGGGCATGCTGCGCGAAGAGGAACCTGCGCACCGCGGCGCGGGTGAGCAGCCCGCAGGTGGGGCTGCCCGCCGGGGTGCTGACGGGCAGGGCATCCACGTCCTCGTGGTCCATGACGTGGAGGGCATGGGACAGGTTCGCGTCGGGGGAGAGCGCGGGCAGCTTGCGCGCCAAATCACTGGCCACCAGCAGCGGGTACACGGATTCATCGCGCCACACTTCGCGCAGTTGCTCCACCTGCACGGTGCCGTAGATGCGGCCCACGGTGTCCAGGACGGGCAGGGTGCCCGCCTCCGAGGTGAGCAGCAGGTCCGTCAGCGCCCGCAGCGGCGTGCCCGCGGGCACGGGTGTCAGGTGGGTCATCAGCGAGCGGACGGGGGTGGCCTCCAGCAGGTCCGTGTCGCTCTGGACCTTCGGCGTCTTCCGCTCGGTGAGGTAGTGACAGAGCGCCGAGGCGATGGTGCACGTCACCATCAGCGGCAGGATGATGTCGTGGTTCCCGCTCAGCTCGTACAGCATCATCATTCCCGTGAGCGGGCCACGGGTGAGCGCCGCCACCGCGCCGCCCATGCCCACCAGGGCATACGCGCCACTGGGGCCGGTGCTCTCCGGGAAGAAGTAGTGCACCAGGGTGCCGAAGGCGCCGCCCGCCATGGCGCCAATGAGCGCCGCCGGGAAGAACGTCCCGCCCGAGCCCCCCGAGCCGATGGTGATGGCCGTGGCCACCAGCTTCAGCAGACACGCGGTGATGAGGAACAGGAAGGGCAGCCGTCCCAGCGCGGCCAGGTTGATGTAGTCGTGCCCGCTGCCCCAGACGGTGGGGCTGGCGAAGGCCAGGATGCCGACGCACAGACCGCCCAGTCCCGCGCGCAGCGGCAGCGGTTTGCTGCCCAGCCACAGGGACAGCCGGTCCTTCCCATGGCCATGGAAGTAGTGCTCCATGCCGTGCAGCAACTGCACGAAGGTGAAGGCGAGCAGCCCACAGGCGATGCCCAGGCCCGCGTAGGCCAGCACCTCGCCGCCGCTGACCAGTTCGTAGGGGACGTGCCGGAGCATGGCGGACTCCCCCAGGACGCCCTGGCTCACCAGGGTGCCGGCCACGCTGGCCAGGATGATGGGGGAGAAGACGCGCAGCTCGAACTCGCGAAGGATGATTTCCATCGCGAACACGGCGCCGGCGATGGGGGCGTTGAAGGACGCGGAGATGCCCGCGCCCGCGCCGCACGCCAGGAGGATGGACAGCTCCTTGCGGCTGAAGCCCAGCACCCGGCCCACTGTGGAAGCGAACGCCGCGCCGCCGTAGACGATGGGCCCCTCGCGGCCCGCCGAGCCGCCGCTGCCAATGGTGATGGCGGACGCCACCAGCTTCAGCAGGCCCCGGTCCGCCGGCAGGGCGTTGGCGCCACTCTTCACCGCCCGCACCACCTCGGGGACGCCGTGGCCATGCGTCTCGGGCTTGTCCCGAAGCAGCCGGCCCACCACCACGCCGCCCAGCGTGGGCGCCAGCAGCATCAGCCACCAGGGCAGGTGGGGCAGCGCCTCGGGCAGGTTGTGGCTGTGTCCGAACACGCTGTTGAGCGCGGACAGCGCCACCAGCGGGTAGTAGAGCGACAGCCCGCCCAGGGCCAGCAGGGCCAGCAGGCGCAGCCGGCGCTTCACCTCGTCACGGGGCCCGCCAGGCTCGATGATGCGCGCCAGCAGCAGCGCGCCGGATGCCAGGGGCACGCCGATGAAGGCGTACTCCGGATGCCAGCGGGCCGCGGCGAACGCCTCCATGAGCGATTGGAACTGGTCCTGGCGAAGCGTGTGCTTCAGCGAGGCCGCCCCGAAGGTGAGCCCACTCACCAGCCCGATGAGGTTGGAGAAGATGCCGGCCGCCAGCCCGCTGTACAGGCCGACCACCGCGCCTGCTACCGGTAGGACGGAGGGGCCGGGCAGCCGCAGGCGGTTGGACGCTCTCAGGGCGGCGTGGACGAAGCGGCCCATGGCCGCGCGCAGTCGAGCCCAGATGGCGCGCTGGGCCGCCGCGCTTGATGCGGGTACATCCCCTGCATTCATTGCAGGTCCCACTAACAGTGGGTCAGGCGCCACTCAAGGTTCGTGACGTAGACGTGTGCAGGCGGCCAGCCGTCGGGTCGCGCCCATGACAGGCGCGTCACGGTTTCGCTTCAGCGTCGAACGACTACCGCCGCTTGAGCATCGCGGAGGATGGCGGCGCGGAGGTGGGCAGGTGGTCCGCGGCGGTCGTCAGGGCCTCTCGCACCTTGTCGCTCGCGGCCTTCGCGGCATCACTGGCGGCCCGGGCCGCATCCCCCGCGGCCTTCGTGGCCACGAACTGGGCCCGCGCGCCCGAAGCACCCCAGAAGCGGGTGGGCGCCGCCAGCGCCGCGCGCTCCTCGTCGGTGTACTTCTGGAACGCGAACTTCGTGGCCTCGGAGGGAAGCCGCAGCCCCTCCACCACCTTGAACCAGGAGAGCACCTTCAGCGAGTAGTAGCTGAGGTCCACCTCCCACCAGAACCAGCCCTGGTTGGCGGTGTTCTGATGGAAGTGGTGGTTGTTGTGCCACCCCTCGCCCAGGGTGACGAGCGCCAGCAGCCAGTTGTTCCGGCTGGTGTCCGTCGTCTTGTAGCGGCGCTTGCCGAAGATGTGGCTGAGCGAGTTGATGGTGAAGGTGCCGTGCCACAGCAGGGTGGTGCTGACGAAGAAGCCCCACACCAGCATGGAGAAGCCGCCGATGAAGTAGAGCGCCACGGCCAGCAGGACGGGCGGTACCAGGTGGAGGCGGTTGAGCCACACCAGCTCCGGGAAGCGGGCGAAGTCCTTGATGCCCTCCAGGCGGGTGTCGTTGTACTTGTCGGAGAGAATCCACCCCGCGTGGCTCCACCAGAAGCCCTTCTGCAGGGGCGAGTGGATGTCCTCCGCCTGGTCCGAATAGCGGTGGTGGTGGCGGTGGTGCGCCGCCCACCACAGCACCCCCTTCTGCGCGGACATGCTGCCCACGAAGGCGAGGATGAACTGGAAGACGCGCCCCGTCTTGAAGGCCCGGTGGGAGAAGTACCGGTGGAAGCCCGCGGTGATGCCCCACATGCGCACGACGTAGAGGCCGACGCACACGGCCACGTCCACCGGCTTCGCGCCGACGGCGAAGACGAACAGGCACATCAGGTGGACCGCGAAGAAGGGGATGGAGGAGAGCCAGTTGAGGCGCTCATCCGCCGCGGGCAGGGCTGGGGACGGTGTCTGCAAGGGAGCCTCGTGCGCTGGGTGGGCCGAGCTGGAACGTGCTCAGCCTCACCCCGCATCAACACCCCCGCCTGTCATCCCTCTGTCAGGAGGCGGCGGATTGCCGCAGCTCCGTCAGCCACTCCTCGAATGCGGGGTAGCCATGGAGCGGCGCCAGGTCCTCGTCCGAGGCGGCATAGGCCCCATCGGTGAAGCCCAGCTCCGTGGCGCGGCGCAGCAGGCGCATCGCGTCAGGCACGTTGCGCGCGCGGGCATGGGCGCAGGCCGCGTCATAGGCCAGCGTGGCGCTGGGCGCGTGTTGCAGCGCCGCCTCGCCCACGGCCGCGGCTTCCGAGTACGCGCCCCGGATGAAGAGCACCCGCTCCGCGCAGGAGAACGCCGCCTCCGGGTCCAGGCCCGGGAGCTTCAGGGCCTCTGACTCGCGGCCCATGCGGATGAGCGTGCCGGCGTACTCGTGCATCACGGTCCGGTCCGACGAGGACTGCCAGGCCTGCTTCCACCACTCCACCGCGCGGGCGTCATCGCCCACCAGGGAGAAGGACGCCGCCACCGCGTGCGGCTCCACGGGCAGGCCCTGCACCTGCGAGAAGTGGTCCAGCGCCTGGCGGCCCTGGCCCTCCTTCAGGGCAATCCAGCCCATCAGGTGGTGGGCATGGCTGGCCACTCGCGGCGTCAGCCCCTCGTTGGCCTCCAGCACGGACGCGCCCAGCCGCCGCGCCTCGTCCATGCGGCCCGCGTCGAGCGCGGCCCGGCCCTCGCGCAGCTTCTCCGCCAGCGGCCCTTCCAGGGGGACGCTCTGCGCCTGTCCGTTGCGCAGCGCCTCCGCCACCACGCGGAAGGACTGCATGCCGTACATGGCGAAGATGAGGGTGAGCAGGAGCCAACCCGACCGCAGGCCGTACACCACGGCCCCCACGCACACCAGCAGCGCCAGCCCCTGCGCCAGCACGAAGCCGCGCCGCGGACCGAACACCCGCGTGGCCAGGGTGGTGGTGATGCGCCCCCCATCCAGCGGGAGCACGGGCAGCATGTTCAGGAACGCCCAGAAGAAGTTGGCGATCATGAAGGTGAGCAGGAAGAAGTCGAGCGCGGGCGAGCGGCCCTCGAACAGGAGGTAGCCCACCCCGCTCGTCACCCCCAGCATCAGCCCGAAGAAGGGGCCGGCCGCGGTGATGAGCAAGTCCCGCTTCCACGGAAGGGGGCCGGGCGCGTCCGTGGGGAGCGTGTGGCCACCCATCCAGACGAGCGCGATGCTTGGCCGGTAGCCGAACAGGCGGCTGGCCAGCGCGTGGCCCATCTCATGGATGAGCACGGACACGAAGACGATGAGCATCCACGACAGGATGTAGACCACCATCGCGCTGGCGTGGCCCAGGGGCGGGGCTCCATCCACCTGGCGGAACGGCCAGCCGTTCTGGGCCGCGGGGACGGAGCTCCAGGCCAGCATGCCGGACACCAGCAGGTGGCTGGGGTGGACTTCGACGGGAATGCTCCCGAGACGAAAGCGGAACATGGGGACGGACCTTAACCGTTAGGACCTCCGGGCGCAGGCACTTGCTCACCGTCCCCGCCATGTCCCTGGCAAATCCGCTAGGTTCCCCGCCCTTCATGCCGCAGCTTGGTCCTTACACCCTGCCGAATCCGTACATCCTGGCCCCCATGGCCGGGGTGAGCGAGATGCCCTTCCGTGTGCTCGCCTTCCGTCTGGGCGCGGCGCTCTGTCCCACCGAGCTCGTCAGCTCGCAGGGGCTGATGCGCGCCAACCAGCGGACGTTGAAGTACCTGCGCTACGACGCCGAGGTGGAGCGGCCCTACTCGCTCCAAATCTACGGCGGCGAGCCGGACGCCATGGCCCGGGCCGCGGTGGTGGGGCGCGAGGCGGGCGCGCAAATCATCGACATCAACATGGGCTGCCCGGTGAAGAAGGTGGTGAAGAACGGGGCGGGCAGCGGCCTGCTCTGTGACGTGCCCCGCGCGGCGGACATCGTCCGGCGCATCCGCGAGGCCACCGGCCTGCCCGTCACCTGCAAGATTCGCTCGGGCTGGGACGCTCGCAGCCTGAACTATCTACAGGTGGCTGGCGCGCTCCAGGAGGCGGGCTGCGCGGGGCTGGCCATCCACCCCCGCACGCGCGAGCAGGGCTATTCGGGGCAGGCGGACTGGAGCGTCATCGCCGACCTCAAGCGCCACTTCCCGGAGCTGCCCATCATCGGCAACGGGGACGTGAAGACGCCCGCGGACGCGGCGCGCATGCTGGAGACCACCGGCTGTGACTTCGTGATGATTGGCCGCGCGGCGCTGGGCAACCCGTGGATCTTCCGCGAGCTGCTCGGGGGCCTGCCCGCCACGCCGCGCGAGCGCTGTGAGCTGGTGCTGGAGCACTTCCGGGCGCACCTGGACTTCATGGGGGACCCGCTGGGCGCCGTGCGCTCCTTCCGCAAGCAGTTGGCGTGGTACGCCCACGGCCTGTACGGCGCCGCGGCCTTCCGTGCGGAGGTGAACGGCCTGGACCTGCCGTCAGCGGTGGAGGACTGCGTGCGCCGCTTCTTCACCGCGGCCCAGGTGGACCTCGCCGGGCCCGGCGAGGAGCAGGACGTGGACTACCGGGCGGCCCTGGGCTGAGGGCGCGACGCTTCTCTATATATAAGGAGGGAGCGCATGCCCTTCGTGGGCGGCGCGCCGCTCAAGCGCCTGAGGGGCGGACCGCGTCTGGCGGTACCAGCTTCCGTCCGGTGGCCACGGCGCGGAAGTAGTCACACGCGGGCGTGGGGCTGCGGCGGAGCGTGTCGAAGTCGACGTGGTAGAGGCCGAAGCGCGGGCCCCAGCCCTCCAGCCACTCGAAGTTGTCGAGCAGACTCCAATAGAGGTAGCCGCGCACGTCCACGCCCTGCGCGCGCGCGGCCAGCACCTGGGCCAGGTGGGAATGGAGGTAGTGGGGCCGGCGGGTGCCGGCGCGGTCGTCGATGCCGTTCTCCGTAATCCACACCGGCTTCCCGTAGCGCTTCACGTCGCGCAGCGTCTGGAGGAAGCCCTCCGGCCAGTCCTCCCAGCCGATGTCGGTGAGGCCCCGGCCGTGGATGTCCCGGTACTTGAACTCGATGAAGGGCGGGCGCGGCACGAAGCGCAGGTGCGCGCGGGTGTAGTAGTTCACCCCGATGAACTCCACGGAGTCCCGCGCGCCGGGGATGTCCACGCGCGTGGAGGCCACGCCCGGCATGGTGACGCGCAGCTTGCCGGTGGCCAGCGCCTCGTGGAACGCATGGTTGTAGGCCTGGGCCCCGAGCCTCACCAGCGCGCGGTCCAGCGGGTGCCACCAGCGGTCCGGCGCGAAGGCGAGCATGTTCTGGGAAATGCCCAGCTCCACGCGGCCCAGCCGGGACAACAGCTCCTCCCGGGCGGCCACGTGCGAGCGCACCAGGTTCTCCATGGCCCGCATGGTGGTGGGGCCGTCCGCCATGCCCGGAGGAATGGCGCCCTGCAGATAGCCCCCCAACAGCAGCACCATGGGCTCGTTGAAGGAGATGACCAGCGCGTCCATCCCCTCCAGCAGCGCCGCGCACCGCTTCGCGTACCGGCGGAAGACGTCCACGCTGGCCGGCTGGTGCCATGGCGTCTCCCGATGGAACCAGGTGGGGTGCGTGAAGTGGTGGAGCGTCACCACCGGCCGCAGGCCGTGGGCCTTCATCTTCAGGAGCCGCTCCCGGTAGGACTCCAGCGCCGCCTCGTCGAAGCGCCCGCGCTCCGGCTCGATGCGCGCCCACTCCAGGGAGATGCGGAACGCGGTGGCGCCCACCGCTCGGGCCAGGGCGTAGTCCTCCTCGTAACGGTTCCAGTGGTCCACCGCGGGGCCGCAGCGAGCGTCCGGCTCCTTCAGCTTCCCGGCGCGTTCCCACTCGGCCCAGTCGTTCTCGATGCCGCCCTCCACCTGGTACGCGGCGGTCGCGACGCCGAAGGTGAAGTCCGCGGGGAAGGTCTGCTCGGTGGCGCTCATGTGGTGGCGAACCGTAGACGCCGCACCCCACGACGAAAAGCGCCGCGTCGCTCACGCGCATGCGCCGCGGCATCCGCCAACGTCGTGCTCGAAAGTGGCCGAAACGTGTCCGGAGCCGGAAACTCGGCCTCGCGCGCGACACCTCGGATGCGCTCGCCAGTGTCCGCGAGGTGGCGTTCGGTACCTCCGGACGCGCTCGATGCCGAAAAATCGGCCTCGCACGCGATGCAATACATCACCATGCGTTGACACACTGGCATGTCGCCCGTACCATTCACTTCAAGCACTCACTCCCATCAAGAAGAGTGCAGGGCCTCGGTTGACCTGGGGCCAACCACTGAACTGGAGGATTCTGATGGCCGCTAAGAAGAAGACCGCTGCGAAGTCCGCGACCAAGAAGGCTGCCAAGACCGCGAAGGCCACGAAGGCGGCGAAGTCGGCGAAGAAGACGACCGCTCGCAAGACGGCTGGCAAGACCGCGACCAAGAAGGCGGCCGCCAAGAAGACCACCCGCAAGGCGGCCAAGAAGGCCCCGGCTCGCAAGCGCACCACCAAGGCCAAGACGGTGGCGGCCCCGGTTACGCCGGAGTCCTGAGCAGTCCCGTCGTCATGAGCGGACGGTAGTTGACGTCCGGTGAACGGCTCGGCGAAACCCGCCGGGCCGTTTTCATTTTCAGGACCCGGAGTGCCCCATGTCGCTGCGTCCCGTGGAGCTGGAGCAGGTGGTGGCGGAGCTGGCGGAGCGCCTCACGGGCGCGGTGGCGCAGAAGGCCTGGTGTCCCCTTCCCAGGCTCGCCTACGTGGAGCTTCGCGTCCCGGGCAAATCCATCCTGTTGTGCCTGTGCGCGGAAGGTGACCTGGCCCGGGTGTCCGTGGCGGATGATCGCTTCCCCACGCCGGGCGAGCCCGCACCCTTCCAGCGGTGGCTGCGTCAGGAGCTGACAGGCTTCAAGCTCCAGGGCGCCCGCTTCATGGAAGCCGAGCGCGTGGTGGCCTTCGACTTCGAGCGCGAGGACGTGCGCCGGCGCCTCCTCCTGGAGGTGGGCGCGCCCGGTGGTCTGCTGCTGCTCAGCGACACCGGCCGCGTGCTGATGCTCTCCGGTGAGGGCTTCGCGCAGCGCCGGGGCCTGCATCCGGGCGCGGCGTGGACGCCGCCGGAGCCGCCGCCGCTTGAGGCCCGCGAGAAGGCCCGGGGCCAACCCTCGCGGCTCGCTCCCCAGGACTCGGATGCGCTGCCGTATTCCCAGGCCGCGGAGCGCCTGCTCGGAGCGCGCGACAAGGCCAGCCGCTCGGAGACCATCCGCCGCCGGTTGGCGCAGCCGTACCGCGCGCGCCTCAAGCGCGCCTCCCGCACGTTGGACAAGGTGCGCGCCGAGGCGGCCCGCGGCCCGGACGCGGAGAAGCACCTCGAGGTGGGCGAGCTGCTGGCGCAGAACCTCTACCGCCTCAAGCGGGGCGCCACCGAGGCGGTGCTCACCGCCTATACAGAGGAGGGCGCGAAGGAGGTCCGGGTGACGCTGGACCCGAAGCGCACCCCGAAGGAGGAGGCGGACTGGCACTTCCACCAGTACCGGCGGCTGCTGCGGGGCGTGGAGCAGGCGCGTCACCGCGAGGCGGAGCTGGCGCGCGAGGTGGCGCACGCGCAGCAGGCGCTCGCGCAGATTGAGCGGATGGAGGACGCCGCGCTGCTGTCGCAGGCGGAGGTGCTTCAGCTCCCCAGTGGGGGCGAGGGCGCGCGAGAGGGACGGCCCTTCAAGGAGTACGTGGGCCATGGCGGGGCGCGCATCTGGGTGGGGCGTGGCTCGGAGGACAACGACGCGCTCACCTTCAAGGTGGCCAGGCCCTGGCATCTGTGGCTCCACGCGCGCGGCGTGCCGGGCAGCCACGTGGTGCTGCCGCTGGAGAAGGGGCAGGAGGTGGCGCAGGAGGTGTTGCTGGACGCGGCGCACCTGGCGCTGCACCACTCCGGGGCCAAGGGCGAGCCGCGCGGTGAGGTGAGCTACGTGCCCGCGAAGTTCGTGCGCAAGGTGAAGGGCGGCGCGCCGGGGCAGGTGACCTTCACGCGCGAGAAGACCTTCGTGGTGCGCATGGAGCCCGAGCGCCTGGAGCGGCTCCTCAAGTCCCGGCACGCGGAGCCGCCCGCACCGTGAGGGCGCGTCGTACGCTCGCCCGCCTTTCCCTCCTGTTAGTGGACGCTGCGTGCGAGCGCGGTTGACGGGCTGACGGTGAGGAGGCGGGCAGGGGACCGCCGCCCTTGAGTCCCCGGAAGTGCGGGGTACGATGCGCAGCCGCGTGTCCCCCGAGCAATTTCGCCAGACGTCGCTCTTCCCTCGAGGTCTCTCTGCCGCCAGCCGCGCGGCGGAGGGCTCGGCCGCACCCCGGACCGAGGGGGGACCTGCCGCGCCCGTGGCGCCCACGCCGCGGCCCGTCGCACCGCCCGTGCCCATGCCGCAGCGCAACCTCCTGCCCGACGAGGCACTCCGCCTCGTCACGCGTCCGCCCACGCGGGAGGAGCTGTGGTCCCGGGCTGAGTCGTTGGCCTGGCGGCTGAGCGCCGAGCTGGGCATGCCGGTGCGCCTGTCGGTGACGGACAACCGCTCCACCATGGTGTCCTTCCGCCGGGGCTCCGCGGTGCTGGCGCTGCGGCTGCACCACATGTTCCTGGACGCGCCGGAGCCGGTGGTGCGCGCGGTGGCGGACTACGCGGGCCGGGGACACCGCACCGCGGGCGCCATCCTGGACGAGTACATCCGCGGTCAGCAGCCGCGCATCCGCCAGATGCGCCGCGAATCCGACGCGGACCTCAACCCGCGCGGGCGCTGTTTCGACCTCCAGGCGCTTTACGACGCCACCAACCGCGATTTTTTCCAGGGCCTCATCCAGGCCCGGATTGGCTGGGGGCGCATGCCTCCGCGCCGTCGTCGCAAGTCCATCCGCCTGGGCGTCTACGACCACCAGACGCGTGAGATTCGCATCCACCCGGCGCTGGACACCCCCGAGGTGCCTTCCTTCTTCGTGGAGTTCATCATCTTCCACGAGATGCTCCACCAGCTCTTCCCGAGCACGGGCCGGGGTGGCCGCCGCGTGCATCACCCGCGCGCCTTCCGCGAACGCGAGAGAACATTCCCGCATTACGCCGCCGCACTGCGTTGGGAGCGGGAGAACCTGGGCGTGCTGTTGCGCGGTTGAGCGCCGCGTCGTTCGCTGGCTCATTTACCGTTTTACCGAGCGAAGCGGCCCATGCAGCGTGCTTGACGCTGCCGTGAGGGAAACCCATCCTCACGAGCTCTATGCGAAGAGCGAAGATTGTCTGCACCCTCGGTCCCGCCAGCCAGAGTCAGGAGATGCTCGAAGCGCTCCTGGAGAACGGCATGGACGTGGCTCGCCTGAACTTCTCCCACGGCAGCCACGAGCAGCACGCGGAGAACATCGCGAAGCTGCGCGCCGCGTCGCTGAAGGTTCGCAAGGCGGTGGGCATCCTCGGCGACCTGCAAGGCCCGAAGATTCGCACCGGCCGTTTCGTGAAGGGCAGCACCGAGCTGAAGGAAGGCGGCACCTTCCACATCACCACGGACGAAACGGTTCCAGGCACGGACGAAATCGTGTCCACGACGTACCCGTTCCTGGCCGCGGACGTGAATCCGGGTGACCGCATCCTCCTGGATGACGGCCTGCTGGAGCTGAAGGTCCTGGAGACGGACAAGCAGAAGCTCATCCGCACGCAGGTCATCCACGGCGGCACGCTGAAGAACAACAAGGGCATCAACCTGCCCGGCGTGGCGGTGCGCGCGGAGGCGCTGACGCCGAAGGACCGCGAGGACCTGGTGTTCGGCATCAAGGCCGGCGTGGACTACATCGCGCTGTCCTTCGTGCGCCAGCCGTCCGACCTGGACACCGCGCGCCAGGCCATGGCCGAGGTGGGCCGCACGGTGCCCATCATCGCCAAGCTGGAGAAGCCGGAGGCGATTGCCCGGCTGGACGCCATCCTGGACAAGACGGACGGCGTGATGGTGGCGCGCGGCGACCTGGGCGTGGAGATTCCCCCCGAGGAGGTGCCGGCCGTCCAGAAGGACATCATCCGGCGCTCCAACCTGCGCGGCCTGCCCGTCATCGTGGCCACGCAGATGCTGAACTCCATGATTGACAACCCGCGCCCCACGCGCGCCGAGGCCAGCGACGTGGCCAACGCCGTGTTCGACGGCGCGGACGCGGTGATGCTGTCGGGCGAGACGGCCAGCGGCAAGTTCCCCATCGAGTCCGTGCAGATGATGGAGCGCATCATCCTGGCGGCCGAGTCCTCCGCGCGCACGACGCAGTCGCTGATGCGCGTGCTGGAGACGCCGGTGGGGCTGCCCAACCACTTCCCGGACGTCATCGCGCGCGTGGCGTGCGAGGCGGCCAAGGCGAGCAACGCCTCGCTCATCGCGGCCTTCACGCTGTCGGGTGTGACGGCGCGCCTGCTGTCGCACTACCGGCCCACGGTGCCGATTGTCGCCTTCAGCCCCAACCAGGAAGTGCGCCGCCGGCTGTCGCTGCTGTGGGGCGTGGTGCCGCGCGTACTGGAGCCCACCCAGGATACGGAGGCCATGGTGAAGCGCGTGGAGGAAGAGCTCCTGGCGCGAGGCCTGGGCCGCAAGGGCGACCGCATCGTCATCGTGTTCGGCGCGCCGGTGGGGCAGCCGGGGAAGATCAACAGCCTGCGCCTGCACACCATCCAGGGCTGAGCGGCTACTTGATTCCCTGGAGGACCTTCCGGGGGATGTCGGCTTCGATGAAGACGGTATAGAGCGCCGGGTCCAACTGCCCGGCGTCGGACTCGCGCCGGAGGATGTCGAGCGCGAGCGTGTGCGGCACGGCCTTCTTGTAGGGCCGGTCGCTGGCGGTGAGCGCGTCGTAGATGTCGCAGATGGACATCATCCGTGACTGGACGGGGATGTCCTTCTCCGCGCGGGGGTAGCCGGTGCCATCCAGCTTCTCGTGGTGGGCGTAGGCAATCTCCGGCACCCGGCGCAGCGTGCGCGTCCACGGAATCTGGGACAGGAAGCGGTAGGTGTGCTCGACGTGGCTCTCGATTTCGCGGCGCTCCTCGGGAGAGAGCGTGCCGCGGGCGATGGAGAGCGACTGGATTTCCCCCGGCAGCAGCAGCGGCTGGGCCTGGTCGTGGGCATCCAGGAAGCGCAGCGCGCCCAGCTCGTGGAGCCGCTCGAAGTTGCCCTGCGCGAGCACGGTGGGGCGGTTGCAGGAGAGGATGAACTCCAGCACCTCGTCCAGCTGCCACGACTCGCGGGCGAGCCGCTCCTCTTCCTCCGCCTCGATCTCCGCCAGGTTCGCCTGGCCGCGAAGCTTCACCGCCTCCAGGCGGCGACGGTAGCTCTGGAGCTGCAAGTCCTTCCGGGCCAGCTGGAAGCGGGCGCGCAGGCCCTCGAGCTCATGGGGGTAGAGCTTCTCCGCCTTCACCAGCACGGGCTCGCGCACGCCCACCTTGCCGAAGTCGTGCAGCAGCGAGGCGTAGCGCAGCTCCTGAATCTCCCCGGCGGAGAAGCGCGTGTGGGCGTAGGGGCCGGTGGACAGGTGCTCGAGCGCCTGGGCCATGGCCACGGTGAGGTCGGCCACGCGGCCGGAGTGACCGGCGGTGCTCGGGTCTCTGGATTCGATGGCGACGACGGAGGCGGAGACGAAGCCCTCGAAGAGGCGGTTGATGTCCTCGTGGAGGAGGGCGTTCTCGATGGCGCCCGCGGCCTGGGCGCCCAGGGCGAGCAGCAGCTCCTCGTCCTCGGCGTTGAAGCTGGCGCCGTCCAGCTTGTTGAGGGCCTGGATGACGCCCGTCACCTCGCCGCCGGCGTCGCGCATGGGGACGCAGAGGATGGTCTTCGTCTGGTAGCCGCTGGAGACGTCGAACGAGCGGTTGAAGCGAGCGTCGGCGTAGGCGTCCGGGATGTTGATGACGGCGCCCGTCTGGGCCACCTGTCCGGCGACGCCGCTGCCCACCGGGAGGCGGATTTCGCTCTTGGAGCCCTGGGCCACCTTGCTCCACAGCTCGTTGCGCTCGCGGTCCAGGATGAAGAGCGAGCAGCGGTCCGCCTCCACCACCTTGGTGGCCTCGAAGAGGATGAGCGGCAGGAGCAGGTCGAGGTCGCGCTCCGCGCTCATCGCCTTCGCGACATCCAGGATGGACGTGAGCTTCGCCAGGCGGCGGTTCAGCTCGGGCTGTGGGGCGGGTTGGGCGAGCACCAGGCGGCTCCGTGAGAAGCGGCCAGCGGCCGCGAAGGGCTACAAAGTTCTAGCACGGGTAGACAGCACACTGCCTCGGGGGGCCCACCTGGCAGGTCCCTGGCTGTCTGGTGGACGTCGCCGCGTTGCGTTCGGCCTTATCCAGCGCGCGGGTTGCGGTTATGAAGCGCGGCATGAGCCGCCGCCCCGTTCGCATCTCTCCTTCGCTTTTGTCCTGTGACTTCGGCCGCTTGGCCGAAGAGGTCCGCGCCATCGAAGCCGCGGGCGCGGATTGGATTCACGTGGATGTCATGGATGGCCGCTTTGTGCCGAACATCACGATTGGACCCGTGGTGGTGGAGGCCATCAAGCGGGTGGCGACGAAGCCGTTGGACGTGCACCTGATGATTGTGGAGCCGGAGCGCTACGTGGAGGCCTTCGTGAAGGCGGGGGCGGACGTGCTGACGGTGCACGTGGAGGCCAGTCCGCACCTGCACCGGACGCTTCAGCAGATTCGCAATGCGGGGGCGAAGCCGGCGGTGGTGTTGAACCCGGGCACGCCGCTGTCGGCCATCGAGGAGGTGCTGGGCGACGTGGACATGGTGCTGCTGATGAGCGTGAACCCGGGCTTCGGTGGGCAGGGCTTCATCGAGTCCACGGTGGAGAAGGTGCGCCGGCTGCGCGGGATGTTGGATGCGCGTGGGCTGAAGGACGTGGACATCGAGGTGGACGGCGGCATCAACGCCACCACGGCGAAGCGGGTGGTGGAGGCCGGGGCCACGGTGCTGGTGGCGGGCAGCTACGTCTTCGGCGCGAAGGACTACGCGGAGGCCATCCGCTCGCTGCGCTCGTGAGGCGCGGCGGACTTCAGGTGCGAGGGCGCGCCACGGAGGAGGCGAGCCGGGCGACGCGGGTCATGAAGGTGGGGTCGAAGGGCTTCACCTCGTAGTCGTCGGCGCCGAGCTCGAAGCAGACGTGGCGGGTGAACTGGTCCTCGACGGCGCTGAGGATGATGACCTTGCAGTCGCGGGTGTTGGGGTCCTGCTTGAGCTGGGCGAGCAAGTCGCGCCCGTCCTGGTGCTGGTTGATGTCCAGGATGATGACGGCCGGCCGGTGCTCGCGGGCGAGCTCCAGGACGCGCTCGGACGTGGTGTCCGAGATGCAGTTCAGCCCGGACCGCTTCCCCTCCCGGGCGAGGGCGGAGACGATGAGGGGCTCGTCATCGGAGATGAGGACGACGGGGGGCGGCGTCATGGCATCGCGGTGCAACAATGCAGGCTGCCTCGTGAGTGTAGCAGGGGGGAAACTGTCCGGGAGTACAGGAAATTCTTGGTCTTGGGAAGCGGAGTCGGGGGGCACCCGGGCATCGCCCGGCTGCCCGCTCCCTCTGGGCGGGGAGGGGCGGAAGAAAAGGTGATCCGAGGACGTTGACTCGGCTGGGCGGCTCGGGTACTACCGCCCGCACTTCGCCGGTCCCGAGAAGGACCGTCCGGCGAGGCGACATATCGGGGAGTGGCTCAGCCTGGTAGAGCACTTGGTTCGGGACCAAGGGGTCGCAGGTTCAAATCCTGTCTCCCCGACCACGTCATGAAGCGGGCTGGAGATCGCAAGGTCTCCAGCCCGTTTCGTTTTTGGGCTCCTGCCTTGGCCCCTCCAGCATCCGGATGGCCGCTGGATGACGTCATCTCCTGGATGCTCTCTCCCGTCTGACCTATGCGTTCCCTACCTCTTCTCCGGTAGAGGCGGTCTCAATGCATGGGCTGGAGTGGAGCCGAGACTCTCGCCTCAATGGCTTCGGGGCGATTAAGTCTCCAGCGGTCGGATGCCGCAGGACAGCAGCAGTTCGGCAAGGGCATCCATCTCCGCCGCATCCCGTGTGGCGTCGTGCCAAGGATCGTGGCGCGGACTGCCACGCGGCACCCATATCACTGTCTCGTAGCGGGCACGGGTTAGCAGCACGCGGTAGGTGTTGATGATGTGGCGCCGCTCCTCATCGTTGCGCACCATTTGCCAACGGTTGCCAGCAAAGCGGCGGGGCCGCCAGCTGTCCTCGTGCCACACCAGGTCACCGCCCCAGGCGAGACCGACCAGGTCCAGTTCCAGCCCTTGGCAGTCGTACTCCGTGGCGAAACTCTCAAGTGCGTCGGAGGCACGGACATCCGGCCAGCGCCGCAGAAACCACTCGGCCACGTCCTCGGCCTGCACGCCGAGCCCCTCAGCGCGCAGCCGTTTGGCCCCCGCCGCCGCAACCAACCCGGCGCGCCGCTGCCCGCGAGCGAGCCGCCGTAGCGTTGTACGCACCGTATCGAGATCGCGTACCAGCAGAAAGGGCAGCGCGCCGGCGCTATTCGCAATCTCGCGTGCCTCTGTCACCGCGCCGCGCAGCAGCGCATCCACCCAGGCAGCGCCAGCGGCATCGCGCACACTGCGGACAGGAACCGTCAGATCGAGGTCTTCGTCACAGTCGAGCCAGCGGGGCTGGCCCTCTGTCAGGCGTTGCACAGGGTCCCGTGTCTGCACCGCACGAGGAGCTGCGATGGCGCGCCAGGTGCCGTCCGAGGCAGCGATAACTCGGCCCCACTCCGCAAGGCCAGCCTCGCCAGTGTTGATTTCCTGTCCGTTGCCGATAAGGGCAACAATCACGGCCCAGCCTTCGTGCCGGCCCATGATCTCCAGCGTGTGCGCTGGCTCGCTCATGGTGAGGCGCGAGGGCTTGTTGCGCGTGCCGAGGCGCGCCTTGGCCTCATCCCATGCTCGCTGCGCCTCGTCGAAGACGATCAGTCGGTCGGACGGCGCGCGGCGCTGCGCATCCGTGGCGTTGTCCTCGAGGAAGCGGTGAACGTTCTGCAGCCTGCCCTTCACACGCTGCTCTGCCTCTGCGCGGCTGCACTCGCCGCGGGCCACCGCATCAGCGACGAGCGCCGCTCGGAGGACCGCGACGAGGGGCACATTGCCGGTGAGGAATGCACTGTCCGCGCCGGCCGCGCTTGCGAAAACTGCGTTGAGACCACAGAGCGTCTTACCCGCCCCGGGAATACCGGTGACAAAGACCACGCGCTTGTCCCCAGCCTCCTGCGCGGCGGCGACATTCCGCGCGATGGCGTGTGCGGTACGGGTCAGGTTGGCGGTGTCGGCGCGCGCCGTAGCGATCTCGGCCACTCCATTGCGGGCGTAGAGCATCGTCGCAGCCTCTATGATGGTCGGCACCGGCCGATAGGGCGCCGCGAGCCAAGCGGCGCCATCGAGTGGCGCCAGCGCGACCGGTGCGACGGACTGCACCCAGCGAAACAGCGCACCGAGTCCGCTATGACCGCAAGCTAAGGCCGGTAACACGCCATTCCAGCGCAGTGGCGACTGGGCCGGCGGCACGAAGCCGCTATCGCCTGCGATCAGCACGGGCAAGATTGGATGGTTGCGGCTGCCTGCGTGGAAGTCGTGAAGGTCGAGCGCGTAGTCCTCTGCCTCCGCCAAGGTGGCGCGGCTCGGCTCGCCCGTCTTGAATTCAAGAACGAGGATGGCGTGGTCGGTCAGCACCACTGCATCCACGCGCTTCTCGAGGCGCAACAACTCGTATTCCAACGCGAGGGTCCAGCCCTGGCCTCTGGCCTCAGCAATGGCTGTGCTCAGCGCTGGGAGAGCCCGCTGCCAAGCGAAGTCCTGCTGAATCGAGCCAGAGTAGCCACGCGCCTGCTGAGCTGCTGCGAGGCGTCCGAGCGTATCCTCCGGCGCGCGGGCTAGAAGCTCCGCACCCGTGCAGGAGAACCAAGCTTTCATGGACGGCGATTCTAGCCGTACCGAAGCCATTCTAACCAGGTTGCGGTCAGCGACCTGTCCGCAAGTGGGGCAACTTCAAAGCTGTGCGGTGGTAGTGAGCGGAAGCGGCCCTCGACCGAGAGCGCCTGTGGTGCCACCCTTCCGGCCGCTCTCAATCCACCGCCCGTCGAGGTGCTCCCCATGCCGAAAGCAATGTCGTTGTCCCAGGTGATGAAGCTGCTCGAGAGCCATGGTGACGAGAAGGTGCGCCAGCGCTACGTGCGCGACGGGGTGGTCGACAATGTCTTCGGTGTGCTGCTTGGCAAAATCCGCGGCGTGGCAGCGACGTTGGGGACGAACCACGGGCTCGGACTGGAGCTGTGGGGGACCGGCAATCACGATGCGCGCATCCTCGCGTGCATGCTCCTCGACCCCGCGGCGCTCACTGAGAAGGAGGCACGCGGGCTCCTCGAGCCACTCTCGAACCCGAACCTGGTCGACGAACTCGTCGGTCGCGTGCTCGTGCATGCGCCCGTCGCCCCGAGGCTTCAGGAGAAGTGGATGGACGGCAGCAAGGAGCTCCCTCGCCGCGCCGGATGGAAGCTTCTTGCCGGGCGCATTGCGCGAGGCCTCGAGAAGGAAATCGATGTAGGCGCGACGCTCGAGCGCATCGAGCGTGAGCTTCCGGATGCGCCGTACCGGGTGAAGGAGGGCATCAACTTCTGCCTGGTCTGGATCGGCCTCCACCAGCCTACGTACACCTCGGAGGCCATCGCCATCGGCGAGCGCCTCGGTCGCTGGGACCCGCGACCGATTCCGAAGGGATGCACTTCGAGCTACGCACCGGAGTGGATCGCCGCGGCGCTCGCGTTGCGGAAAGGCGAGAAGACCGAAGCCCGAAAAGCGATGGAGGCGGCAGCAAAGGCGAAGGCACCGCGCGGCGAAGGGAAGCCGGCAGTCGCGAAGGCGAAGGTCGTTTCGGCCAGGAAGAAGAGCACCGCGAAGAAGCCCTCCGCCAGAACGCGGGCGCGCTGACGTCCCTGGCCGCCTTGCTTGAGGAGGGCGGCAGAGAGTTATGGGTTGTGGCTGCGCCAGGCTCGGCACAACGCCTGCTTCACCCGGAGCGCGGCGCTTGGGGATTGCGCCTCTCGGCGAAGAGGTCGGCATGGGCGGCGAGCGGCTCACCGCCCTCGGCGGCCCCCTGTGCTCGCTCGCGAAGGTGAGCCCGGTGGCCAGCACGCTCACGCCCTCGCGGCTTTTCCGCCCGCGCGATGCACAGTCGCGGCAGGGCCTGCATGGTGGGCGTGGCTGTGGCGAGGTCCACGAAGCCCAGCTCCACCTGGCCGCGCACGGTGCCCTCCTCGTTGAGCCACAACCCGAAGCGGCTCTGCTTCACCTGGAGGCTGAAGCGCTCCGGGTCCGGCTTGTGAGTGCCCGCCGCCACCTCGGCCACAGGGTACCGCTGGGGGAAGGACTCCACCGAGGCAGTACTTCCTCAGCAAGACGGGGCAGCGGCACACGGGGGGGCGTCGCGGCGACCGTGCGATGGACGCGCTATCGTCGCGCCAATGATGAGCGCTCTCGACTTCACTTCCTGGCGTGGCCTCGTGGCGACGCTGGCCAGCCTCGTGCTGGTGTCGCTGGTCGTCGTCAGCATCCGCCTGCTGGTGATGCAGACCGTGCAGCGCCGACGCGAACGCGAGAACCGCCAGATCAACGAGCGACTGAAGACGCTGATCTCCGCATACAAGACACTCGGCGGCTCATTCACTGGTGAGCTCGTCGTGGACCCGACCCATCTGCGCGACATGCGCCGTCGGCTCGCGGCTGGCGAGCCACTCGAACAGGAGCCCGACCAGGGCCTCGAGCTGGCGTCGTCGCTCGACCATCCGGCGCTCGAACGCCGTCGGCGCACGCGCGACGCGGTCGAGGCGGCGCTGTCGGATGTGATGCTGCTCGGCACCGAGGAGCAGGTGCGGCTCGCCGCGGAGGCTGCCGCGGACATGGTCGCCGGGCGCAAGGTCGGCACCGCGCGGCTGGTCGTATCGCTGCGCGATTTCATCCGCCGGGCGCTCGACCTCGAGCCCATCCCCCACGGACTCGCGATTCCCGACCAGGGCCCAGTGCGTCCCAGCGGCGGAGGAGGGGGCAAGGG
>NZ_JABFNS010000095.1 GCF_013116825.1 Myxococcus xanthus | reverse complement strand
CCCCTTGCCCCCACTGCGCCCCCTACGCACGGTGTTGGACATGACGTGAACCAACGTGTCAGTCCGCATCAGGATACGTATTCTCTGACGCGCCGCACCAACACCCTGTTGCGTCCTGTCCGGGCGTGTCGGGCCTCGAACTCAACAGGTCGGGTTCGGTCCGCGTCCTGACAGGGCACGGCCCCACGGTCCTGTCACGCGACGCCCGCGAGGCCATCCTGCTGGCCAGGAGGCTCGGCTGGTCGCCCGAGGGGCGAGGCACGTTCTGGATTCAGCCCGAGCACGGCCTCGAGCGCGAGGCACTCTCGGTCATCGCGCCTGATGCCTCCACGTAAGGAGGACGCTACTCCGCGCCAGCAGCGGGCGCGGCGTGCCTTCCGGACGCCTCCACGCGTGGATCCGGCCGTGGCCACACGGCGAAGGCCACGGCGGCGACGAGCGCCACCATCATCACCACCGTGAGCGGAGTCAGCTTCCGCTTCGGCTGAGCGGCGAGCACGCCTGGCGAGGCGGACTGGGCCACGCCCGCCTTCGAGCGCAGCAACACCGTCGACCCCACCGCGCCCGCGCCTGGCGAGGGCGGGACATTCCGGGCAGCGACCGGCGCGGAGGGGCCCCCTGCCACGGGCGCCCGCGCGATGGGCGCGGGGACCACCTTCGGTGCCGCGGCACCGGCCTGCGCGCCCCCTGCTGGCGGACGTACGGGTGGAGCGTCAGCGCCGCGCGGCAACGGAGCAGGCGCGAGGGGTTTCTCTGGAGGGGGTTCCCCATGCGTCCGCTCGGGCCCCCGAGACGCCGACACGCCTCCGCCTGGCACCTGGGCCCCAGCCACAGCCCCGTCCCGAGGCGTCGGCTTCCGGGCGCTCGGCCCTGGAGGCGCCGCGGAGGGCGGCCTCCCCACGGGCGAACGGGCGATGGGCGCGGGCACGACGTCCGCGGGCGCCACGACGGGCCGAGGCGGGGGCGCCTCCATCTCCGGCAAGGGCATCGCCTCGGCGATGGTCGCGGCGTCGTGGGACGGGGCCGCCGCGGGCGCCGGCGCGGCCAGGCTGACCGTCTCCGACTCCCGGAAGGGCGGGTTCGCGTCCGGAGGATTCACGTCGACGTCTTCGTCCTCCGTCCCGCGTCCCGAGCGCCTGCCGGGCACCGTCTCCGGCTTCGACTCCGGAGCCAGCCCCACCGCGAGCCGCGGCGTGCTCAGCGGCGTGAGCATCGGCACCTCGCCCATCGTCTGGAGCGCGCGCCCCGTCAGCGCGAAGATGAAGCTGGCCACGTCCGGGAAGCGGTCCTCCGGGCGCTTCTCCAACGACTTCTCCACCGCCGCGATGACGTGGTCCGGCAGGTCCGGCACCAGCGCCTCCAGGGGCTCCGGCGGATCATAGACGATGCGGTAGATGAGCTCCGGAAGGTTGCCGTTGTCCCGGAACGGAAGCCGGCGCGCCAGCATCTCGTAGACGAGGCACCCAAACGCGAAGATGTCCGTGCGCGGGTCCACCTCGCCGTTCTTCCCTGTGGCCTGCTCGGGCGCCATGTACTGCGGCGTGCCCAGGAGGATGCCGCCCTGCGTGTGCACGCTCTGCGAGTCGATGACCTTCGAGATGCCGAAGTCGAGCAACTTCACGTGCTCCATCATCACGCCGCCCACCTCGGTGGGCACGAGGAACACGTTGCCCGGCTTGAGGTCGCGGTGGACGATGCCCGCGCGGTGCGCGGCCTGGAGCGCCGAGCCCATCTGCCGCGCGCAGGAGAACACCTCCTCCAGCGTCATCGGGCCCTTGCGCAGCCGGCGCGACAGCGGCATGCCGCGCAGGCACTCCATCACCATGTAGGGCGAGCCATCCTCGAGGCTGTCGAAGTCGAGCACCTCGACGATGTTGGGGTGCCCCAGCTTCGAGGCAATCTCCGCCTCGCGCCGGAAGCGCACGAAGGCCTCGGCCCCCATGCCCGCGTCGTGGCGCAGCACCTTGATGGCCACCTGCCGTCCGCGCAGCCGCAGGTGGTTGGCCAGGAAGACGGTCCCCATGCCGCCTCGGCCGAGGACGCCTGCAATCTCATAGGTCTCCCTCAGCACCGTGCCGAGGGGAATGTCATTGGGTTGGGAGGGAGCCATGAGTAACCGGTTTTCAGCTTTGAACCGGATTCTATCCTGCTCCCTCTGACATGCCTTGGCCACTGCGGCCAAGGCGTTCAGAAAGCCCAAATCCAATCCACAAGACCTCTCAGGTCTTGAGAACCGCGACTACTTCGCGGGCACGACGGCGGCGTCGCTGGCCGTGCGCAGCTCGTCTACCACGCGCCGGGCCCCATAGACGTGCTCCAGCCCCGCCAGGATGCCCTCTCCGTGCACGGCGACCGCGCGGTTCGTCTCAGGGACGTAGGCATAGCGGCCGCCCAGCGAGTGCAGGTTCCCATCGAAGATGAGCCCCACCACGCGCCCGTCGCGGTCCACCAGGGGCGAGCCGGAGTTGCCGCCGATGATGTCGTTGGTGGTGGCCACGTCGAACGGCGTCTGGGGCGGCACCTTGCCGCGCGCCTTCAGCCAGGTGTCCGGGAGCTTGTACGGGTCCTTGCCGGTGTGCCGCTCATACGCGCCGCCAAAGGTGGTGAGCGCGGCCACGGGGCGGCCATTCTCATCCCAACCCTTCACCTGCCCGGGGTTGAGGCGGAGGGTGAAGGTGGCGTCCGGATAGCCGGAGGTGCCGTACACCGCGAGGTGCGCCTTGGCGATGCGCTCGCCATTGCGCTTGAGCACCGCCTCCACGGTATCCTCGTAGCGCTTGCGCGCCGCGCGGGCCTCCGCGTCCACCTTGCGCGCGAAGAGAATCATCGGGTCCTTGGAGGCCTCCACCGCCGCCTTGCCGCCCTTGAGCAGCGCGGCGTGCACCTTCACGTCCCGCAGCTTCGTGCCCCGCACCAGGGTGCGCGCCAGGTCAGCGGGCGCCTCGCGTCCGAGCACCAACTGGACGAAGGGGTCATCCGCGCCCAGCGTCTCGCGCACGCGGGTGAGGCCGAAGGTCAGCAGCGCCTGGTCCAGCTCGGGCGTCACCGGCGCGTCGCGCAGCAGCTGCTGCTCCAGCGTGGGGAGCTGGGACTGGGTGTACTCGCGCAGCCGCTCCGCGTTGGGCCGCTCCTTCTCCTCGGCCACGCGCACCAGGTGCCGGGCCATGCGGAAGAGCTCGGAGGGATAGGCGTCCCCGGCCTCCTTCATGCGGTAGTCGGGCAGCATGCGGCGGTACGCGTCCAGCGCCTGGGTGATTTCATCCCACGCGCCGTGGGTGGCGGCCTTCACCTGCGCGTTGGCGTCCACCTTCTGGCGCAGCGCCGCCTCGTCCTGACGCTTGCCGGCCAGCAGCGCCGGGTCCGCCAGCGACTGGTGCCGCCCGCGCAGCGCCTTCAGCCCGTTCTCCACGCCGCGGAGCATGGAGCGCGTGGTGCGGTAGCGCTCCGCCGAACCCCCGGCGTACTCGCGCAGCATGCCGCGCAGCTCGGCGAGCTGGAGCAACGTGTACGGCAGGTTGACGTCGCGCTGGAACTCCAGCTCGGCGACGGTCGCCTTGCGCTCGGTGCCACCCGGGTGGCCGGAGACGAAGACGAGGTCCCCCTCCTTCGCGCCCTGCTTCGCCCACGGCAGGAAGTGCGGGCTCTTCGCGGGCGCATTGTCCTGCCACACGCGCAGGAAGGCCGCGTCGAAGCCGAAGCGCGGGAAGTTGAAGTTGTCCGGGTCACCGCCAAAGGCGGCCATGGAGAACTCGGGCGCGAAGACGAGCCGCACGTCCTGGAAGCGACGGTACTTGTACAGGTGATACTTGCCGCCGTTGAAGAGCGTCACCACGTCACAGCGCACGTCTCCGGACGTGGCGCAGGCGGCCTCCACCGCGGCCGTCTCCTTCTTCAACGCGGTGTTGAAGGCCGCGCCGGTGAGGCCCTTCGTCGCCGCGTTCATCCGCTCGGTGACGTCCGTCATCTCCACCAACTGGTTGGCCTCCACCTTCGGGCAGCGCAGCTCCTGCGCGGCGCTCGACGCGTAGAAGCCCTTGGCCAGCAGGTCCTTCTTCGGCGAGGACAGGTCCTCGATGCAGCCGCGGATGCAGTGGTGATTGGTCATCACCAGGCCCTCTGGCGACACGAAGCTGGCGGAGCAGCCGCCGGCCAGTCGCACCGAGCCGAGCCGGACGTGGTCCAGCCACGCCTGCGTGGGCGTGAAGCCGTAGGCCTTGTTCACCGTGTCGGAGGGAAAGGCGTCGTAGGTCCACATTCCCTCGTCCGCCGAGGCGGGGAGGGACAGGAGCAGGCCGAGTGCGAGCAGTCTGCGATCCACGTGCGGGCGTCCTTCTGTCATGACTGGGAGTGGGGGTTGCCGGTTCTGAACGTGATGGCCGGCGCGCGTCAACCCCCGAGCGGAGGGTGCATTCCCCACGGGTATCATGCGCCGCGTCAGATATGGTGCGGGCAATGCCAGGCAAGCATCGCGTCTACCTCGTCCCCGGTTTCTTCGGCTTCATCAACCTGGGCGAGCTCATCTACTTCGGCCACGCCCTGGACTATCTGAAGGACGAGCTGGCCCGCAGGCAGGTGGAGGCAGAGGTCATCATCGTCCTCTCCCACCCCACGGCCTCCATCCGCACGCGCACCGCGGACCTGCTCAAGGCCGTGCAGGAGACGGCCTCTGGAGACGACGGCCCCATCCACCTCATCGGCCACTCGACGGGCGGGTTGGACTCGCGCCTGTTCGTCAGCCCCGGCGCGCAGGTGGCGGAGGGCGTGGACCTGGAGCCCTTCGCCAGGCGCGTGCGCACCGTGACGTCCGTGTCCACGCCGCACGCGGGCACGCCGCTGGCCACGTTCTTCATGGGCCTGTTCGGGCAGCGCATCCTCAAGCTGCTGTCGCTCTTCACCGTCTACGTGCTGCGCTTCGGCAGGCTGCCGCTGCGCGTGGTGTTCCGCTTCGGACACCTGCTGGCGCGGGCGGATGACCAGCTCGGGTGGAAGCCCACGCTGCTGGACCAGCTCTATGACCAGCTCCTGGGGGACTTCTCCTCGGAGCGCCGTGACGCGGTGTCGAAGTTCCTCAGCGACGTGGGCAACGACACCTCGCTGATTCCGCAGCTCACGCCCGAAGGCATCGACCTGTTCAACGCCAGCACCTTGGACCGGCCCGGCGTTCGGTACGGCTCGGTGGTGACGCAGGCTCGGCCGCCATCGCTGCGCACGCGCATGGCGGCGGGGCTGGACCCCTACGCGCAGCTCACGCACACCATCTACGCGCTGACGTACGGGCAGACGCAGCGGATGCCGCTCACGGCGCTGCCGCTGCACACGCCCGCGCAGACGGCGGCGCTGGTGCAGGCCTATGGCGCGATGCCCGGGCCCACGGCGTGTGACGGCATCGTCCCCACGCGCTCGCAGGTGTATGGCCGGGTGCTGGCCGCGGTGCGCGCGGACCACCTGGATGCGATTGGCCACTTCGACCAGCCCGCGCACCAACCGCCGCACGTGGATTGGCTCATCTCCGGCTCCGGCTTCCGCAGGCCCCAGTTCGAGTCGACGTGGAAGAGCATCGTCGACTTCCTGCTGGAGGACGAGCGCCCTGTCTTCACGGGGTCGTGACGACCGCGAAGACCTCCACATCCGGCGGGGTCAGTAGACACCAATCAGGTGAATCTGCACGCGCGGATTCCCAAGGTATTCCTCCAGCCGCCATCGGCTGCGCATGCCGTCATCACGGACGCCCAGGCCACCTCCGGGCTTCGGCGCCTCCGCGCTGGCGAGCGCATCCCGGAGCTGGGACACGGCCCAGGTGTCGAAATTCGGGTCGCCGGAGCCTTCAATCACCTTGAGGTCGAGCAGCTTCCCGTCACGCGCCTGCCAGACCTCGACGATGGCCGCGAGCGCGAGCACCGGCGTGGTGACATCCACCATGTACATGTTGGCCGCGCGTCCGGCCTCGACAGCCGCTTGCATGCGATTGCGCTGCTCCAGCCGGTGGTCCCGGGGCTCGGCGACGATGGGAGTGCCTGTCTTTCCGAAGCGCGCAATGGCATCCACCTGCTCGCGCTTCATTCGTGAGCCCAACACCTTCAGGTCTGGAGGTGGCGGGTTCACCAACTGCTTCGCGAAGCCTTCCCGCAACTTCGCGAAGTAGGGATGCGTGGCGCCGCTCGACGCGCGCGCCGTGGCGGCGGCGTCCTGGGCCCAGCCGTCCACGCGCACCCGGGCCTCCTCGGCCTGCCGGGCCGCCAGCGCCTTCGGGTCGGGGCCTTCGCCAGGGCGGAGCGTCCGTCCCGTCGAAGGGGGGCCGCCGCGAAGCACGCCGCCTCCCAGCAGGCCCTGGGGCTCCAGGTTGGGACGTTGCTGGGGCTCAGGGACGTCGCGAGGGACGTCTTGCGCCAGGGTTGGCGGTGGCTCGCCGGGGCCCGCTGGAGCGGCGCCGGACGGAGGTGCCTCCGGCGGCTCGGACATGTCGGGGGCCTCCGTCGCGGTCGGGCGCGCCCGCTCCGCGTGACGAGGCGGGTCCTCCTTCTTCGGAGGCAGCCGCGAGGGCGCTTCGTCAGGAGGCGGCTGGCGGGGCTCCGGCGTTGACGGCTCAGGGGGAGGCGTCACGTCCTGGTAGACAACCTCCATCTCGACGGCACGTGGTGCCACGCGGCGCTGGCGGTCGTTGGGCTCACTGCCTGACAGCGCCACGAAGAGCGCGACGTGCAGGAGCCCCGACACCAGGAGCATGAAAAACAGTTGAGCGCGCCGCGACACGGCGGACAGCTTGCCTCGACGGGTCACCACAGTGAAGCAGCCCCTTTTGACGAGTGCCCGGAGCTGACTCCTGCCTGCCAGCTACTCGCCTTCACCTCCCCTCGACGCGGGCGGTCCCGAACTTCAGTGCCGCCGCCTGGCCCCAGCACAAGAGGGCAACCCTGCGCCACCTCACGCCTTCTTCAGCACCGCCAGGAAGCGGGCATCCGCGATGTGCGTGCCCTCGAAGTCCTCCAGCCGAACGGGAATCCACTCGCGGGCCTTGTCCCCCTTCTGCCGGAGCGCCGCGTCCAGGGTATTGAACACCTCGGGAGACGGCTCGCAGATGGCGCGAACGCCGCCCTTGGCCTTCGCGTGGAAGGACACCTGCAACTCGTTCACGAGCGCCAGGTAACGGCCCGGCGGAAAGCGGCGGAAGAGCCACACGCCCATGGTCAACTCCATCACCGTCACCTGCACGCCCAGGTACACGCTGCCCACGTGGTTGCGCGTGCGCCGCTTCAGCGGCACGGACACCTGGGCCCTGGCATCCGATGCGTCCTCCACCCGGACGCCCATCACCGAGGACAGCGGGATGATGTTCTTCACCGCCACCGTCAGCAGCGCATTCGCCGCGCTGGGAGATACCTGGCGCAGCCGTTCCACGAGGTCGAGAGCAAGCATGGTCCGCCCATCATACCGACCGTGAGCCCGGCCGCCTGCCCCCCAGGCGCCACACACGGGCTGGCATTCCCGGCAGGAATCCCCACCTTGGAATGACCTTCTGGAGGAGCCGCGCACCATGAACTTCCCAAGCCATGTGAACCTCCCCACCGACGCACGTGAGGAGCTCATCGATTCCCTCAACACCCTGCTGGCCGACGCCATCGACCTTCATTGGCAAATCAAGCAAGCGCACTGGAACATCCGCGGCCGGCACTTCTACAGCCGCCATGAGCTGTTCGACGAACTGGCCAAGCACGTCCGCAAGCAGGCCGACGCGTTCGCCGAGCGCGCGGGCACGCTGGGCGGCTACGCCGAGGGCACCATCCGGCTGGCGGCCAAGAACAGCGAGCTGCCCGAATACGACCTGAAGGCCGTGGACGGTGACGACCACCTCAAGGCCCTGGTGGACCGCTTCGCCCGCTACGGGGCCAGCATCCGCACCGGCATCCACCGCTCCGACGAGCTGAACGACCCCGTCACCTCCGACCTGCTCACCCAGACGCTGGGCGAGGTCGAGCTGGACCTGTGGTTCCTGGAGAGCCACCTGCACGGCGAGCCCCGCGCGGGGGCGCGCCGCGGGGGCGACGTCCGGCCCCAGGACGCCTCCAGCCCCCCGTCCAACGCCTGAACGGAGCGTTGACCACCGGAAGGCCCCCGCGCGCCTGCTCAAGAGCAAGCGCGCGGGCGGACTCCAGCATATAGAAGGCGTCCTTTCGCGACGGAGGACGCCTTTTTGACTTCACAGACGCGCATGGATGGGAAGGTGTGCCTCATCACCGGGGCCACCGGCGGCATCGGCCTGGAGGCCGCCAAGGCGCTCGCGCGCATGGGCGCCACGGTGGTGCTGGTGGGCCGGGACGCGGGCCGCACCGAGGCGGCCGTGGCCGCCGTGAAGGAGGCCGCCCCCAGCGCCCAGGTGGACTGGCTCCGCGCCGACCTCGCCTCCCTGAAGTCCGTGCGGGAGCTGGCGCAGACCTTCCGCTCCCGCTACCCGCGCCTGGACGTGCTGCTCAACAACGCGGGGCTCATCATCGACCGGCGGCAGGTGACGGAGGACGGGCTGGAGGCCACCATGGCCACCAACCACTTCGCGCCCTTCCTCCTGACGAACCTGCTGCTGGACGTGATGAAGGCCACCGGCCCGGCCCGCATCATCAATGTCTCGTCCGATGCCCACGCCGCGGGCAAGCTCGACTTCGATGACCTGCAGAGCGAGCGCGGCTTCATCGGCTTCCGCGTGTACGGCACGTCGAAGCTGGCCAACATCCTGTTCACCCGCGCGCTGGCGAAGCGGCTGGAGGGGACGCAGGTGACGACCAACGCCCTGCACCCCGGCGTGGTGCGCACGGGCTTCGGTCACAACACCCAGGGCTTCTTCCGCCACCTCGTCAAGTTGGGCGCGGCGTTCATGATTTCGGCGGAGAAGGGAGCGCGGACGTCCGTGTATCTGGCGTCCTCGCCCGAAGTGGAGTCAGTGTCCGGGCAGTACTTCTACAAATGCCGTCCGAAGAAGCCGTCCTCCGCCGCGCGGAACGACGCGCTCGCGGAGCGGCTCTGGCAGGTGAGCGAGCAGCTCACGGGAGTCAAGGGATGATCGACCTCTACACGTTCGCGACGCCCAACGGGCAGAAGGTATCCATCGCCCTGGAGGAGCTGGGCCTCCAGTACAAGACGCACGTGGTGGACATCACCAAGGGCGAGCAGTTCAAGCCCGAGTTCCTGGACATCAACCCCAACAACAAGATTCCGGCCATCGTCGACCACGCGACGCAGGACCACCGTCCGCTCAAGGTCTTCGAGTCCGGCGCCATCCTCATCTACCTGGCGGAGAAGACGGGCCATTTGCTGCCCTCCAACCCGCGCGGCCGGGCGGAAGTGATGGAGTGGCTGATGTTCCAGATGGGCGGCGTGGGCCCCATGTTCGGCCAGCTCAACCACTTCGCCCGCTTCGCCCCCAAGAAGGTCCCCTACGGCATCGAGCGCTATCACGCCGAGTCCCGGCGGCTCGTCGGCGTGCTCGACGGGAAGCTGGGCTCCGGGGATTACGTCGCGGGCCGCTACTCCATCGCGGACATCGCGCTGTATCCCTGGGTGGCCGGCACCCGCGCGTACTTCCCCGAGCTGTTCCGGGGGAGCAGCAACGTCGTGCAGTGGCTCCACCGCGTGGGCAGCCGGCCCGCCGTGGAGCGCGGCATGAAGGTCCCCCAGCTCAAGTAGTCCCACGCTGCTTCCCGGAAGCGCGGTGGCTGGATGGCCGCCGCGCTTCCATGTGTTCTCCCTGGTCATGGCCACGCTCGAACAGCTCCGCTTCGACAACACCTATGCCCGCCTGCCCGCTGGGTTCGGCGCGCGCGTCCACCCCAGCCCCTTCCCAGACGCGAAGCTGGTGAGCGTCAACCCCGCCGCCTTGAAGCTCCTGGACCTGACGCCCGAGGAGGCGCAGCGGCCGGAGTTCGTCGCGGCGATGGGAGGCGCAAAGCCCCTGCCGGGGATGGAGCCCTTCGCCATGGTGTACGCGGGGCACCAGTTCGGCGTGTACGTGCCCCGGCTGGGCGACGGCCGCGCCCTGCTGCTGGGCGAGGTCCGCGACGCCGCCGGGGCGAAGTGGGACTTGCACCTCAAGGGCGGCGGGCCCACGCCCTTCTCGCGCGGGGGTGACGGACGCGCGGTGCTGCGCTCCACCATCCGCGAATACCTGTGCGGCGAGGCCATGCACGGCCTGGGCATCCCCACCACGCGGGGCCTGGGCATCCTCGGCAGCCAGGCCCCGGTGTACCGCGAGGCGGTGGAGACGGGCGCCATGCTGGTGCGCATGGCGCCCTCGCACGTGCGCTTCGGCACCTTCGAGTTCTTCCACTACGCCGAGCAGACCGGGCACGTGGCCACGCTGGCCGACCACGTCATCACCGAGCACTTCCCCCACCTCGCGGGCCAGGAAGGCCGCTACGCGCGCTTCTACACGGAGGTGGTGGAGCGCACGGCGCGGCTAATTGCGCAGTGGCAGGCGGTGGGCTTCGCGCACGGGGTGATGAACACGGACAACATGTCCATCCTGGGCCTCACGCTGGACTACGGGCCCTTCGGCTTCCTGGACGACTTCGAGCCGGGCTTCATCTGTAATCACTCCGACGACCGGGGCCGCTACGCCTTCGACCAGCAGCCGCGCATCGGCCTGTGGAACCTCGCGTGTCTGGGCGAAGCGCTGCTCACCCTTATCTCGGAGGATGAGGCCCGCGCCGCGCTGGCCACCTACCAGCCCACCTACAACGCGCACTTCATGGACCGGATGCGCGCGAAGCTGGGCCTGCGGGAGACGCGCGACGAGGACCGCGAGCTGGTGGGCGACCTGTTCGCCCGCATGGCCGAAGCCCACGTGGACTACACCCGCTTCTTCCGCGCGCTGGGCGACCTCGCCTCGGCGGATGGCGCGGACACACGTCCGGTGCGTGACATGTTCCCCGCTCCCGAGGGCTTCGATGCCTGGGCCGGGCGCTACCGGGCGCGGCTGGCCGCCGAGGGCAGCGTGGACGCAGAGCGCCACGCGCGCATGACGCGGGCGAACCCCAAGTACGTGCTGCGCAACTGGGTGGCGCAGGAGGCCATCTCCCGCGCGGAGGCCGGGGACTTCTCGCTCGTGGACCGGCTGCTCGGCGTGCTGTCGGACCCGTTCGCCGAGCACCCCGACGCGGAGCCCTACGCGGCGGCGCCTCCCACCTGGGGACGGCACCTGGCGGTGAGCTGCAGCTCCTGAGGCCGCGCCACGGGCCAAGGTTGAAGAAGCGAAGATTCCGCCTGGCCACGGTTGCCGGAACACGCGGCAGGCGCAACCTTTGCTGTCTATGGTGACGGACCTCACCCGGTTGCCCCTGCGAGGGAAACAAGGCGCCTTTCACGTCATCGTCGAGTCTCCCCGAGGCTCCACGCTGAAGCTCAAGTACGACACGGCGCTCAAGGCCTTCAGCCTCTCACGGCCGCTTCCCAGGGGCCTGCGCTATCCCTTCGACTGGGGCTTCATCCCCTCCACCCAGGGGCCGGATGGAGACCCGCTGGATGCGATGGTGTACTGGGACGACGCGAGCTTTCCCGGCGTGGTGCTGCCCTGCCGTGCGCTCGGCGTGCTCCAGGTGGAGCAGAACACCGGCGACGGCGGACGCGAGCGCAATGACCGCATCCTCGCCGTTCCCAACACCCCGTCTCGCGCCGGACACCTGACGGACTATCAGCAACTGCCACAGCGCGAACGAGAGGAGTTGGAGCACTTCTTCCTCGCCGCCGTGCGCTTCGAGGACAAGGACGCGCGCATCCTGGGCTGGGAGGGGCCGGAGGGTGTCGAGCGGCTGCTCCGCCAACACGCACGCACGGAGGAATAGATGGCCCAACCCACGCCCATCCGAGGACTCGGGCCCGACAGCCGCCTGGGAGACGCCGCGCGCCGCATCCTCGCGGGCCGGCTCGCGGACGTTCGCAAACCGGAGGCCGGCTTCCAGGACGCCGTGGATGACGAGTCCGTCCATGACATGCGCGTGGCCACCCGGCGGCTTCGCGCCGCCCTCAAAGTGTTCCGCTCCCTGGGCGGCATGAAGAAGCTGGAGCGCGACGTGAAGCGCATCCAGGACGCGCTGGGGGGCGTTCGGGACGTGCACGTCCAGTCCGCGTGGCTGGAGCGCGTGGCCCGGAAGGCGAGCAAGAAGCCCCAGGTGCGCGCCGGCATCCAGACCCTGCGCAAGAAGCGGCTGTCCGAGCTGGAGACGCACGAGACGCGCCTGCACGCGGAGCTGGAGCGCTGGGTGGACAGGACAGTGCCGCGGCTCTTGCGCAAGCTGGACGGGCTCGATGACGGGCACCGCTTCGCCGGCCGCCGCGTCCGGGACGCGCTGCGCCAGCGCCTCAAGCGCGTGCAGAAGCGAATCGACACGTACGAGGACGCGGCCGACGCGGCGTCCGCCCACGAGCTGCGCAAGGAGCTGAAGCGGCTGCGCTACGAGCTGGAGATCTTCCAGCCGGCCTTCCGCCGCACCCTGGACGCGCTGCTGGAGGTGCTCGTGCCGCTCCAGGACGGCCTGGGCGAGCTGCACGACGCCGACGTGCGCCTGGAGCTGTTCGAGCGGCTGGCCGCGGAGTCGGCGCCGCGCGAGCGCAAGTCCGCGCGGGCCCTGCTCCCCCTGGTCCGGGAGGAGCGAACGAAACGCGCGGCGGAGATTGCCCGCGAGGTCCAGCGGTGGCGCACCGAAGAGATTCCCAGGCGCTTACGCCGCATGTTGACCTGATGGCCACGGAGCGGGTGTCGGGTTTTCCCGACGCATCGAAACACATCCAGGCAGCTCGACAGCGTCTCGTTGCCGCTACAGCTGCCGTCGCCACACAGGTAGCGGCCAAGCTCGGCCTCGGGTGTCAGCGCATTCCGTCACATGAAATTGAAGGGCATGGCGACGGAGAGCGTATGGATGAGCTGCTCGGTCTCCGCATGGGGCCTGCGCGTGAAGACGTTGAGGTAGCCCACCTCCACGGAGGAGTGGTCCCCGTACTTCCATCCCGCACCAACGAACACGCGGTTCATGTCGAAGCCGGCGCTGGGACCATTCGCCACCGAGTTGAGGTGGTAGAAGACCTCATCCCAGACAATCAACGACAGGCGCCCCTCCGCGGCCACCGGGTGCGCACCGCGCAGCATGACGCGGGCCCGGTGGGAGACCTCCGTCGTGCCGGGCAGGAAGCGCTGCTCCAAGCGGGCGCGGAGCGTGCCCCGGACCTGGCCGAACTTCGGCGTGTAGAGGAACTGCTGGAAGAGCCGGCTTTCGCCCTGACGCAAGGCCGGGTCGCCCTCCCAGAGCCACAATGGAATCCAGCCCTGTCCCAGCCACAGCGACATGTCCTGGGCCAGCCGTACGCCTCCCGCCGAGCGGAGGATGGCGCGGGCGTCGTCCTTGCCGAAGCGCGGCTGGGCTTCCAGGTAATAGAGGAAGTGTTCCCCGATGCCCCCCTGCGCCGACACCGTGTACCAGAGCTGCGCTTCCGCGCGAACGGGCCGGGCTTCCCCGCTGTGAAAGGGGATGACGAGCAACAGACCGATGAGGGGGAGCCAGTTCTCCGTGCGCATGATGCGCATGCCTAGAGCACGACACGCGCACCCGCTCAACTGGGCAAAGCCTGAGTGCGGTCTGCTCGACGATACCGCGGCCGATTCACGCCCCCCGGTAGGAGGCCCGGACCAGACTGCCCTCCTGGCCGCCCTCGTCCCGCGGGTGGGTGCACGAAGCGCTACCCATGGATGGGGTTTAACGGTAAGGGGCGCCCCCCATGCGTGCGTGCGGACTCGATTTCGGAACCAGCAACACCGCCGCGGCCCTGCCTGACGGCACGGTGCTGTCCCTGCAACCCCATACCTCGGAGGCCCGTCTCTTCCGCTCCGTCCTCTTCTTCCCGGACGACGAGCAGGACATCTACGCCGGCGCCGACGCCATCCAGCGTTACCTGGAGGACAACACCGGACGCTTCATCCAGTCCGTGAAGTCCTTCCTCCACTCCAGCTCCTTCCGCGCCACCCAGGTGAAGGGGCGCACCTACACCATCGAGGAGCTGGTGGCCGTGCTGCTGCGCCGCGTGCGGGACGCCGCCGCGAGCTCCATGGGGGGCGCGCCCGAAGCCGTCGTGCTCGGCCGGCCCGCCGTCTTCACGCCGGACCCGGAGGCGGATGCCCTGGCCCAGCAGCGCCTGCTGCGCGCCGCGGAGCTCGCGGGCTTCCAGCACGTCCAGTTCCTCATCGAGCCCATCGCCGCGGCGCTCGCCTATGAGGCGCAGCTCACGCGCGACGAGCTCGTGCTGGTGGCGGACTTCGGCGCCGGCACCACCGACCTCACGCTGATGCGCCTGGGCCCCAGCCGCCGCGACAACCCGGACCGCCGCCAGGACGTGGTGGGCTCCACGGGCGTGCGCATCGGTGGTGACCGCTTCGACGCGGAAATCATGCGCCACAAGCTGCTGCCCCGCTTCGGCGCCGGCTCCACCTACCAGGTGCGCGGTTTCAGCGACAAGCGGCTGCCCATTCCCCAGCACATCATGGCCAAGCTGCTCACCTGGCACGAGATGTCCTTCATCCGGGAGAAGTCGACCCAGGAGCTGCTGGAGACCATGCTCAACACGAGCGACCGCAAGGCCGAAATCCAGGCCCTGTACGACCTCGTCATGGACAACCTGGGCTACCGCCTGTTCCGCGCCATTGAAGCGGCCAAGGTGCGCCTGTCCCAGGAAGACACGGCCACGGTGGACTTCGAGGAGGCCCGCATCACCCTCCACGAGCCCATCACCCGCGAGGAGTTCGACACCTTCAGCCAGCCGCTGCTGGACGAATTGGACGCGTGCACCGCGGGCCTGCTGGAGAAGCACGCGGAGGCGAAGGACATCGACGCGGTGTTCCTCACCGGCGGCTCGTCACAGATTCCCGCGGTGCGCCAGCTCTACATGCGCCGCTTCGGCGAGGGGCGCGTGCGCACCGCGGATGCCTTCACCTCCGTGGCCGAAGGGCTCGGGCGCGCGGCGGCGCACCTGTCCGTCTGAGCCGGACGCCCGGGGCGGGCCCTACGGGCCCACGTCCACGGTGCGGCTGAGCCACCCCACCCCGCCCCGCCCATCCCGCGCCACCACCCAGAAGGTGACGCGCTGGGGCGTGGCGGGGGTATCGTACGCCGACGTCGGGTCACCCGGCCGGCCTTCCACGGGCTCCTGGGAGCGGAACTCCTTCACCTCGCCGTCGCCCGTGGCGAACCAGCTGAAGAAGACCTGCTCGGGGCGCGGGCCTTCGTCCGCCTCTTCGATTTCGACGCTGCCCTCGGCCAGCACCGGCGTGAAGGTCACCTCGCGCGACACGGGCAGCGGGCCGGTGAGCGGCGCGCCGTCCCACAGGACGTCCGACACCACCGGGTTCTGGTTGGGCGTGGTGGTGGCCCGCAACGTCACCCGGCGCACGCCGCGCTCCGTGCCTTCCGGTGTGCCGCTGCCGTCCGTAGCCTCGTAACCGATGAAGAGCGGGATGCCCCGGGCCAGCGCCTCGCGCAGCGCCGGGTCCTCGGGGTCCAGCGCTCCACCGCCCCCCGGATTGCCAGTGGCCAGCGCCTCCAGCAACACCGCCTGCACGTTCGGGTCCGAAAGCGACAGCTCGCCGTCCGGCAACGGCACGCTGTCGTCCCCCGGGCACCGCCCGTCATAGGGATTGCCGGTGAAGCGGCACAGCGCGTAGCGGACGGTGACGGGGCGCGCGTCCGGCGTCACCGCCAGCGCGTTGAACGTCATGGGCCCGGGCAGCGTGGAGGCGTCCGGGTCCACCACCAGCTCGGCGGGCTCCGCCTGGATGGCCAGCACGCGCACGCGCCGGATTTCGCTTTGAAGCTCGAAGTCGGGCCCGCAGCCGGCGAGCAGCAGCGCCACGAGCGCGGAGAGGATGGAACGCATGCTCAGAAGCTCCCCCGAGCGCCGATGATGGGAAGGATGGGCAGTCCTTCGAAGAAAGCGCTCTGGGTGTAGTTGTAGTTGTAGGCGATGCCTTCCACCGCCGGGTTGTTGTAGGCGTTCGTGAGGTCCAGGTAGACGTTGAGCGCCCACTTCTCGAAGGCGAAGTTCTTGTCCACGCGGATGTCCAACTGGTTGAAGGACGGCAGCCGGCGCGAGTTCACCGCCGCGTAGAGTGGGATGAAGACGTCCGACCCGTCATCGCGCACCGAGCCCACCACCGGCGTCGTGGGATTGCCCGAAGCGAAGCGCATGCGCGCGCCCACCTCCCAGCCCGCCGGCAGCTTGTAGGACGCAATCGCTGTCAGCACGTGCGTCTGGTCATTGTCGAAGAGGCGCCAGCCCACGCCCGGCGCGTCCTGGCGCTCGCTGCGGCTGAGCGTGTAGGAGACCCAGCCGAAGAGCCGGTCCGTCAGCGCGCGGCGCACCAACACCTCCAGGCCGTAGATGCGCCCCACGCCGCCGTTGCTCAACCGCTCGGGCACCCGCTGGCCGTTGCGCACCACCGTGGCGTTGGAGCGGACGATGAGCCCGTCCAGGTCGTTGTAGAAGACCTCGCCGCCCACGAACCACTCCGGCCGCGCCTGCCACTCCGCGCCCACGCTGTACTGGAGCGACCGCTTCGCGCGCAGGTCCGGGTTGCCGAAGGCCACGCTCGGCTCGTCCTGCACAGGGGGGCCGTGATAGACGCCCGCGCCGCCCTTGAGCGTCAGCGTGTCCGTCAGGCCGTAGCGGACCGCCAGACGCGGGTTCAAGGTGCGGCGGGCCTGAGTCTGGTCGGTGAAGACGTAGCTCTCCGCGCGCAGGCCCGGCACCAGCAGCAGGCGCGGCACGGGGCGCCAGCGCGCCTCCACCCAGGTGGAGGGGAAGTACTGGAGGAAGTCGCCGTCCGCGGTGAGCACGTCATCGGTGACGGTGGGCGTGGGCGGCTCGCCCTCGCGGGAGAGGCCCTGGATGCGCGCGGTGACCCGGGCGAAGTTGCTCACCACGTCGATGCCGCCCGCCAGCGTGAGCGCCTCCCCGAAGGCGTACTCCACGGTGGAGCGCAGGTTCAGGTCCGTGGAGGCGATGCGCAGGCCGCGGTCGCCGATGCCGAACTGGACCAGCGTGTTGCCCACCAGGCCGTGCGTGTCCAGGGTGAGCGCGTCCGCGCGGTACTGGTGCCGCAGGCGCAGCTGGTTGAAGCCGGTGGTGACGTTCAGCCCACCGGTGACGGTGGGGTCGTCATCCGCCGGCCGGTCGAAGACGAGCCCCAGCCTGTCTCTGGAGGTGAGCCCCTGCAGCGTGAAGGTGTGGCGCGACTTCGGCTTCCACACCAGCTTGAGCTGCGCGTCGTAGTAACGCGGCGCCACCTGGAGGCTGGGGCCGTTGTCGCCCTGTGGCACCAGGCCCAGCACCAGGTCGATGTACGAACGCCGTCCCGCCACCGCGAAGCTCAGCGTGTCGGTGATGGGCCCCTCCACCACCGCGTTGGATTCGATGAGGCTGACGCCCACGGTGGCGTGGAGCCGGTCCGTGCGCGGCTCGCGGCTTCGCACGTTGATGACGCCGCCGGTGATGTCTCCGTAGTACGCGGAGAAGTTGCCGGGCAGGTAGTCCACCGCCTCCAGCAGCTCCGAGTTGTAGACGGAGGTGAGGCCGCCGAAGTGGTAGAGCAGCGGAATCCGCTGGCCGTCGAGGAAGACGCCGGACTCCTGCGGGCCCGTGCCGCGGATGACGAGCTGGCCACCGTTGAAGGCGGGGCGCGCCACGCCGGGCAGGTTCTGCACCACCTTCAGCGTGTCGCCCTGGGTGCCGGGGACGCGCTGCACCTCGGCCAGTTGGAGCGTGGTCTGCGTCACCTCCTTGCGCTCGCGCTCGCTGCGCACCACCGTCTCGAACGCGCCGAAGATGCGCTTGCGCACGTAGTACGTGGCGCGCGTCTCCTGACCTTCCGTGAAGGTCTCCTCGGTGCGGAAGCGCTCGTAGCCGCTCTGCACCACCAGCACCTCGTACGTGCCCAGCGGGATGCCGCGGAAGGAGAAGCGGCCCTCCTCGTCGGTGACGGTGGAGCGCTCCAGCGCGGGCAGCACCACCTCCGCGCCCAGGAGCGCGTCCCGCGTGCCCCGCTCCAGCGCCCGGCCGCTGAAGTTCACGGGAGCCTCGGGCTCCACGGCGGCGGCGTCCTCTCCCTCTGGCGGCGGCGGTGGACGGAAGACGAACTGGTAGGCGTATTCGATGCGCACCGGCGCGGGGACACCGTCCACCTCGGCGGGCTCGAACTGGAACTGGCGGACCGCCTCCACGGCGGCCTCGTCGAAGCCGTGGCCGGCGGGCTGGGACACCTCGACGTTGGAGACGGCGCCCGTCTCCGAGATGTCGACCCACATCACCACCGTGCCCTCGAGCTGCTGGGCAGCGGCTTCCGGTGGATAGATTGCCTCCACCTGGCGCATCAGCGCGGGGGGCTTCGTCAGCACCCCCTGGGGCGCGCCGGCGTCGGCATTCGTGACGCCCGCGTCCTGCGGGGCGGCGGCGCCAGTGGCGGCGAGGAGGCTGAGAACGGCGAGAAGGATTTTCATGAGGGGCGCGGGACTCCCGCGCCCCTCCTAGTGCGGCGCCTACTTCGGCGCGAGCACGATTTCGATGCGGCGGTTCAGACTGCGATTCTCCGCCGAATCGTTGGCCGCGATGGGCTGGTACTGCCCGTAACCCGCGGCGGAGAGGAACGTCGGGTCCACGCCAGCGTTCTGGAGTGAACGGACCACCGCCATGGCGCGCGCCAGGCTCAGCTCCCAGTTGGACGGGAACTGACCGCCGCCAGTCGGGACGTCGTCCGTGTGGCCTTCCACGCGGATGATCTTCCCCTGCACCGTCTTGAGCGCGTCGGCGATCTTCTTCAGCGCCTCCTCGCCTTCCTTGCCGACCCGGGCGGAGCCGGAGGCGAAGAGAATCTTGTCCTTGAGCTGGACGGTCATCTTGCCCTTGAGCTCGGACAGCTCAATCTTGCCGTCGGAAATCTCCTGCTTGAGGCTCTGGGCCAGGTTCTCGTACTCGGAGCTGCGCTTCTCCAGCTCCTCCTTCGCCTGGGCCAGCTTCTTCGTGTTGCGCGCCAGCTCGTCGTTGAGGGCGGCCAGCTGGGAGTTCTTCTCCTCCAGCGCACGGCGCTCCGCGGCGCCCGCGGTGAGGCGGGACTCAGCGGTGCCCAGGCGGGTGTTCAGCGCCTCCCGCTCCTGCTCCAACTCGGCGACCTTCTCTTCCAGCGCCTTCACCTTGGCTTCGGCCGCCTCGCGAGCGCCCTTCTCGTCGTTGAGGCCCTTGGCGAAGTTCTCCGCCTCGAGCGCCTTGGCGTCGAACTTCCCCTGCGAAACACAGCCCGTGGTGGAGAGCGCGACGAGTGCAGCCAGAACCAGCGGTTTCCGCATATGTACGTGTCCTCCTGACACCTGTGGATGAAGCGCCAGCCTATCGCTGGTGGTGCTCTGGGTCAGGAAGAACCTCGTACATATTTTGAGCTGAAATGATTGAGCGGCTGACGGACAGCCCCCGTGTGTCAGTCAGCGCGGAAAAATAGGATGAGAGTCGAGCCAGACGGAGAAGAGTGCGTCCGCGAAGTGCTTGCCGGGGATGAAGACGCCACCGGAGGCGTCTCCTCCGACTTCGAGCCCGACGCCCGGGGTGTAGGTGATGACGAGGTCCTCGCCCTTCTGCACGTCCTTCAGCGACGCGAGCATGATGCTCAGGTGGTTCGCCAGCGGCCCCCGACGCAGGGCGGGGCTGTGCTCCAACCCGTCCCGGAAGCTGCCCACGAGCTGGTCCCGGGAGATGTTGCGCAGGAAGTGGAAGTGGAGCCGCTTCACGGAGTTGGAGTTGATGGCCTCGTGCGTGGAGCGTGGCCGGTCCTCCATGTAGAGGCTCCAGACGTAGACCTTGAAGAAGAGTTGCTTGTGCAGCTCCATGTGGGCGAGTTCGACGGTGCGCCCCTTGAGGTTCAGCGACACCGGCATGTGCACGCCGCCGACCTGCTTCTGTCCCGCCTGCGCGGCGCCCGCGACGAGCAGCATGCCCGCCACGAGCCCCCGCAGATTCCCACCCCACGCTTGAGTACGCATGCGCCCGACCCCCGCCCCCAGACCCCACTGAATCCGACAGGACATACGCTGCACACGCTCCCGGGCACCGCCAACGCCCGGAAGGGCAACGCTGTACGGCAGTGGACGGCGACAGGTCCTGAGAGGCTCAACGTCGGGCAATCAACCGCATGGGCCCGCCGGGCGGCTCACCGCGCCGGGGTGCGCTCCAGCAGGGCCCCGGCCCACGTCAGGCCGCTGCCCACGACGCTCAGCACCACCGCGTCTCCCACGGCGGGGTCGTCCCAGTGCTCGCTCAGGACGCCGGGCGCGCCCGCGGCGCCAGTGTTCCCCCGGGTGTGCACATTGAAGAAGTGCCGCGCGTCCGGCACCTCACACCGCCGCTGCACGGCCTCCAGCATGCGCAGGTTGGCCTGGTGCCCGATGAAGGAGACGGCCCCCGCGCCCTTGTCCGGGTGACGGTCCATGAAGCGCGTGCGCAGGGCCTGGAACGTCTCCCCCGCGCGGCGGATGGCGAACTTCTGCACCTCTCCGCCGTTCTGGGTGAAGTGCCCCATGCGCGGCACGCGCACCTTGTCCGCGCCCGAGGGGTCTCCGGCCAGCAGCGTCTCCGTGAGGTGCCAGCGCCCCGGCACGCGCGGCGACAGGATGGCCGCGGACGCGCCGTCTCCCCACAGCACCGCGCTGGAGCGGTCCGCGTAGTCCACCACGCGCGTGGAGTTGTCCATGTTGACCACCAGCACGTAGTCCGGCAGCCGCTCCGGCCGCATGCCCGCCAGGAAGTGCAGCTGCATGCAGAAGGACGAGCAAGCGCTCTGCAGGTCCACCGCCGGCGCATCGATGTTCAGCAACTGCGCCACCCGGTTGGACTCGGCGGGAATGCACTCGTCGGGACTGCATCCGCCCGCCACCACCAGCCCGATGTCGGACGGCTTCAGCCCCGCGCGCTCCAGCGCCATCAGCGCCGCGCGGCGTCCCGTCTCCGCGTTGCTGAAGAGCGCCGCCTCCTGCGCCGCGCGCACGTCGCGGTTGCGCGTCTCGCGCAGGTAGTCCAGCGGCAGCACCGTGTGCCGCGTGTGGATGCCCACGCGGTCCACAATCCACGCATCGCTGGTCTCCAGCCCCAGCTCCTCGAAGAAGGCGTTGGTCAGAAGGTTGGGAGGATGGAAGTGGCCGAGCGCGTGCAGGTACATTCTGAACCCTCTAACCGCGCAGCCTCCCAAAACTCTGTCAGCCGTCTGTCACGCCTCCGCGCCTTCGCGCACAGCGGACGACCTGCCGGGCCATCAACCTAACGCGCGGCGTCAGCCTTCCGACCCGTGAGCCGCAGCCGCATCGCGCCCTCGCCGCGCGCCTCGAAGCCCTGCTCGACGGCGTCATCGGTCAGCTCCACCTTCACCGGCCCGGACAAGGTGAGCTCCAGCAACTGGATGCCCTCCGCGAGGACGGACATCTGCCCTTGCAGCGGAATGGTCAGCAGGAACGGCGCATTGATTTCCTGGCGAAGCACCGTCATGGCCACGTCGAAGATGCCCACGGCGCCGCGCGGGTCCTGACGCACTTCGACCAACCGGGCGCGCGCCTGGGTGACACGGGTGTTATCGCCCTGCTCGTCCACGATTTGCTTCGCGAGCGTATCGGAGAAGCCATCCAGGGTGGCGCCCACCGCCAGCGGATTCTTCGGAAAGGCGGCCTCCATCCGGTCGGGCTTGCCGAGCTCCGGCAGGTGCTTCGTCACCTCGTCTGCTTCCTCCTTGGGCACCGGCTTGCCCGCCGCGTTCGTGATGACCACGCGGTCCTTCTTCCACTCCGCCAGGTACGTCTTCCGGCTGATGGGGCTCGCCTTGCGCTCGACCTTGCCCTGCTGCTCGGCCACCTCGCCCACGTCGCCGAACGCCATCTTCACCTTGGAGAGGACCTTCCCCTTCGCGGCCAGCACCGTCACCGTGTGGCGGCTGGACGAGGTCACCGACATCGCCACCGACATCGGCTTGTCCATGTCCGAAGCGCGCAGGTCGAGCGCCAGCCGCATGTCCACGGCGTTGTCCAATTCCTCCTGGTACCCCACGCGGGCGTTCACCTGCTTGAACTGGATGGTCGGCGCCTTCAGCTCGGCCGCGGTCGCAGCCGGCGCCGTGGCATGGGCGGCGAGCGACGCGAGCGAGAGCCCCAGGGAGACGACGAACGGATACACGCGGTGCATGTGCTGCCCTCCTGGGACGGCATCCTTTCACGGGCCTCTCGCACGTGTGCCGCTGAAATCGTGCAGTCCGCCAGGAAGCCCTTCGTCTGAACCCAGACGGATGGAAGCGCGACCCGCGCCGCCGGGCGGACGGCCCTCCGCCACGCGCTACAGTTCCGCGAATGAGCGCCGCCCCGGGTCTTCAGGTCCACTTCCGCACCTGCAACCTCTGCGAGGCCATGTGTGGCCTGCGCATCGAGCTGGACGCCGGACGCATCACCTCCATCCGGGGTGACGCGGAGGACCCCTTCAGCCGGGGCCACGTCTGTCCCAAGGCCCTGGCGCTGGAGGACCTGCACCAGGACCCGGACCGGCTGCGCGGCCCCATGCGCCGCACCGCCAGCGGGTGGGAGCCCGTCTCCTGGGACGACGCGCTGGATGAGACCGCGCGCCGCCTGCATGCCATCCAGCGGGAGCACGGCCGTGACGCGGTGGGCTCGTACCTGGGCAACCCGAACGTCCACAACCTGGGCAACATGCTGTTCGCCCCAGAGCTGGTGCGCACGCTGCGCTCGCGCAACCGCTTCTCCGCGACGTCCGTGGACCAACTGCCGCACCAGTTCACCGCCTACCTCATGTTCGGCCACCAGCTGATGGTGCCGATTCCCGACATCGACCACACCGGCTACATGCTCGTGCTGGGCGCCAATCCCCTGGCGTCCAATGGCAGCTTGATGACGGCGCCCGACGTGCGCGCCCGCCTGCGCGCCATCCAGCAGCGCGGCGGCCGCGTCGTGGTCATGGACCCGCGCCGCACGGAGACGGCGGCCATCGCCGACACGCACGTCTTCATCCGGCCGGGCACCGATGCGCTCGCGCTGCTCGCCCTGCTGCACGTGGCGGTGGTGGAGCACGCGCCACGCCTGGGGCCGCTGGATGCCTTCACCGACGGCCTGGAGACCGTGTGCGCGCTGGCCCGGGACTTTCCTCCGGAGAAGGTCTCACCGCACACGGGCGTGCCCGCGCACACCCTGCGCCGCATCGCCCGGGACTTCCTCTCCGCACGCGCCGCCGTGTGTTACGGCCGCATGGGGGTGTCCACCCAGGCCTTCGGCGCGCTCTGCCAATGGCTCATCACCGTGCTCAACGTGGTGAGCGGCAACCTGGACCGGCGCGGCGGCGCCATGTTCACCCTGCCCGCGTTCGACGTCGTCGGAGGCCCCCGGGCCCTGGCGGTGGGCCGCGGCGGCTTCGGCCGCTGGAAGAGCCGCGTGCGCGGGCTCCCCGAGTTCGCGGGGGAGCTGCCCACCGCGGCGATGGCGGAGGAGATGCTCACGCCGGGCCCGGGCCGCGTCCGCGCGCTGCTCACCGTCGCGGGCAACCCCGCGCTGTCCACGCCAGATGGCGCTCGGATGGAACAGGCGCTCGCGGGCCTGGACTTCATGGTGAGCATCGACCCGTACCTCAACGAGACGACGCGCCACGCGCACCTCATCCTCCCACCGGTGTCACCGCTGGAGCGCAGCCACTACGACATCGCCTTCCACGCGCTGGCGGTGCGCAACACCGCGAAGTACTCGCCCGCCCTCTTCGAGCCCGGGCCGGGCAGCCGCCAGGACTGGCAGATTCTGCTCGCCCTCCAGCACCGGCTGCTGACGCTGCGCAAGGGCCGCCCCTCCGTGCGCGCCACGCTCAAATACCAGGCCCTGTCCCGTCTGGGTCCGGAGCGGGTGCTGGACCTGGGCCTGCGGCTGGGGCCTTACGGCGCGCGCTTCCACCCGGCGAAGCGGGGCCTCACCCTGGAGAAGCTGCGCCAGTCGCCCCACGGCATCGACCTGGGGCCGCTCCAGTCCTGCCTGCCCCGGCGTCTCCAGACGAAGAACCGCCGCATCCACCTGGCGCCGGAGTTGCTGGTGGCGGACGTGCGACGCCTGCAAGCAGCCTTCCCCCAGGACACCGTCCCCGAGCAGCACGGCGGCGAGCTGCTGCTCATCGGCCGGCGGCACCTGCGCGACAACAACTCCTGGATGCACAACGTACCGGGCCTGCTGAAGGGCAGGCCGCGCTGCACGTTGATGATGCATCCGGAGGACGCGGCCCGGCGGGCGCTCGCCGACGGCATGGAGGCCACCGTCACCTCGCGCGTGGGCACCGTGACGGTGCCCATCCACGTGACGGACGAGGTGATGCCCGGCGTGGTGAGCCTGCCCCACGGCTACGGCCATGGCCGCCAGGGCACCCGGCTCGCCGTGGCCACCGCCCACGCGGGCGCCAGCCACAACGACCTCACGGACGCGCAGGCCGTGGACGCGCTCTGCGGCAACGCCGCCTTCAGCGGCACGCCGGTGCGGGTGCTACGGGCAGCGGCGCCCGGATCCGCCACACCAGCGGAATGAGCGCCCCCACCAGCACGAACAACAGCTGAACCAGGTGCCCCAGCAGCGCCACCGACATGGCGCGCGCGGCCGTGGTGTCCAGCACGCCCGCCGCCAGCGCGAACGCGCCGTCACTCACGCCCACCTGCCCCGGCACCAGCGAGCCCACCGCCAACGCACACAGATAGAGCCCCTGGGCGAAGAACGCCTGCACCAGTGAGGTGTCGATGCCCACCGCGTAGGTCAGCACGCCGTACTGCGCCACCTGGAACAGCCGGCTGAACAGGAACGCCAGCATGGGCGACCACGGCAGCAACGAGCCACACCGCGCCGAGGCCTTGAACTGCTCCGCATGGAGCGCCCAGCGGCTGAAGCGGCACACCAGCCACGCACCGGGCCGCTTCGCGCGCATGCACGCGCGCACGCCCACCGACAGCAGCACCAGCAACACGCCATGCGCCAGCATGAGCATGGTGAAGAGGGACATGCCCGTCAGCAGATAGGACGCCAGGGCGCAGGGGAACGAGATGAAGCCTCCCGCCGCCAGGGACGCCGCCTGCGAGGTCGCCGCCGCCGCGGTGGCGGTTCCCCCGCCCATGTAGGGACTCAGCAGGGCCGCCTTGGTGGCCTCCGCCGCGGCGCGGCCCGCCGGGGCCATGCTGGACACCGCGGTACCGATGAGCTGCGCGCGGGCCAGGACGCGCCAGGGCACGCGCGCCGCTCCCGGGCCATAGGCACGCCGCGTCGCCAGCCCGTCCATGCACTGCCGCCCCAGCTCCAGCAGCACCACCCACGGCAGCCAGGGCGCCGCGCCGGACAACACGGCGCCCAGTTCGCGGGGCCCGGCCTTGTGGACCAGCAACGCCAGTGTGCCCAAACCCGCCAGCGCGAAGACGGGCCGAAGCCCCACCACCATCCACCGCTTCAGGACCCGCTGCGGCGCCGCTGCATCCACAGCGCCTGCTGGCGGGGCCAGGGACAACTCCCCGTGCGCGTTGCTCACCATCGACCTCCTCGCCGTCCCGTTGCCCGCAACGGAAAGTGGGCAGCGTGGACGCGACTGGCGAGCCCAGTCTGTCCGCCTGTCCCCGCCCACGCAGGGGCCCGTCCAGCGCTGGACAGGCGCCCCGCCCCCCGGGAGGCAAGACGGTGGGGTACGGCGATGCTTGGATGCTCGGCGCCCCCCTCGAAGGCCGCTAGGGTGCGCCCCACACTCCCACACGAAACATGGAGCGTCCCATGAAAGCAGTGCGGTTCTCAGCCTTCGGGCAGCCACTGAAGGTGGTGGAGGTCGTGGAGCAGCCGGACGTGGCGCTGAAGCCGGGCGAAGCCCGGATTGAAGTGCTGGCCACGCCCATCAATCCCTCCGACATCCTCACGCTCAGCGGCCAGTACGGACAGCTCCCGAAGCTCCCCGCGGTGCCCGGCAACGAAGGCGTCGGCCGCGTCGTCGAGGTCCAGGACTCCAGCGCCGTGAAGGTGGGTGACGTCGTATTCCTTCCGCTCGGCGCGGGCACCTGGTGCACCCAACTGGTCGCTCCCGCGGACTCGCTCCTGCGGGTGCCGCCGGGAACCGACCTGCGGCAGGCCGCCATGCTGTTCATCAATCCTCCGACCGCGGACCTGCTGCTGCGGGTCTTCGTCGCGCTTCAGCCCGGCGAGTGGGTGATACAGAACGCCGCCAACTCGGCGGTGGGCCGCACCATCATCACCCTGGCGAAGCAGGCTGGCATCAAGACGCTGAACGTGGTGCGGCGTGAAGAACTGGCGCCGGAGCTCACCGCGCTGGGCGCGGACGCCGTGCTGCTGGACTCGGATGAACTGCCGGAGCGCGTGCGCGAGGTGACGGGCGGCGCCAAGGTCCGGCTGGCCATCGACGCCGTCGGCGGTGAGTCCACCCAGCGCCTGGGTGACGCGCTCGCGCGCGGCGGCGTGGTGGTGAACTATGGCGTGATGAGCGGAAAGGGCCCTCGGTTGTCAGCCGCCGCCACCATCTTCAAGGACATCACCCTGCGCGGCTTCTGGCTGGTGACGTGGATGAAGAAGACGCCGCGCGAGGAGCAGGGCGCCCTCTTCACCCGGCTCGCGAAGCAGGTGGCGGAGGGCACGCTCCACGTTCCGGTGGAGGGAACCTTCCCCCTGGAGTCCATCCAGGAGGCCCTGACGCGCGCCATGGAAGGTGGGCGCGCTGGCAAGGTGCTCCTCACGCCCAACGGCCCACTCTGAGGCGCTGAGCGCCGCCGCGCTGTCATCCCCAAGGGCCCTGAAACAACGCCCCGAAGCGCAGGGCCAGCTCCGGGCGCCGCACCAGCAGCGCCCCCCATCCGTAAACCCATCCCGCGACCGGACTGACGCCTGGAAGCCCCAGGAGCGGGAACGCCCGGCGCGCCCGCTCCTCCGGCTTCCGCCGCCTCCTCGCCTTCGAGGACGTGCTGGCGACACGCCGGGCGGGAGAGGCTCCCGCCCGGCGTGGCTGCTTCGGACCGCGGACTACTTGCCGCGGCTGATGGACTCGCTGTGGATGGTCAGCGCGCTCGCGGCGGCCGTCAGGTCGATGGCCGAGAAGCTGGTGTACGGGTAGTGGCCATCGCCCAGCTCCTCGACGAACTCGACGTGGTCACCGCTGACCTCGCGGCCGTCGAAGTCGAACGTGAAGGCTCCCGGCGTCGCGCTGCGGAAGGACCACACGCAGGCCCCCGTGGGGATGGGGTCATTGAACCCGAAGGTCATGTGGTTGCGGAAGCCGATGTGGATGGGCGTGAAGCGGATGTGGATGTCGTACCAGGACGCGTCCATCGGGAACCAGAGGCCGCGGTTGATGTGCCGGCCCTGGAACTGACCGCCGTTGTACACGTACACGCTGTAGGTCGAACCGCCCGGCGTGCCGGTGAACTGCGGCTGGAACGTCACCTGGCCCGGCTCACGGCCAATGCCGACCTGGAGGGTGCTGACCACCTGGTCGCCATCACGCGCCGCCAGGGCGAAGCCCTGTCCGGCCTTGGCGAGCTCCTGGAAGACGGCCTTCTGCTCCCACTGCGTCGCGGCGGCGAAGTTGCTGGAGACGCCGTCGTTGACGGCCTTCTCCAGGCCGGTGACGTTGAGGCCCGCCTCCGTGCGCTCGAGCTTCGCGTTGCCCGTGGCGCAGTTCGTGATGCCAGCGAAGGTCTCAACGCACTGCTGCTTCACAGGCGCTTCCTGGGCCGAAAGCGCGTCAGCCTCGGCAGGCTGCGACTCCTCGCCCTGGCAACCCGCGGCCGTCAGACTCAGGAGCGCTGCCGCCATCAGGCGGCCCGTCAGCTTGATGCTCATGGATGAAGAACCTCTCATTGGGGTGGGGGATGATGAATACCGGGTCTCCGGTGAAGACCCGGGAGCCGCGTTTGCACCCAGCGCGCCAGCACGTGGCGGGCGGCGCCGGCGCTCGGCGCGCACCCACCGGCCACCCCGCTCGCGAGCACGCAACGTAGCGCGCGGCGTCACATGGGCCGGCTCCTGTGGCGAGCCCCGTTACACCCCAGGCAGCCAAGGAGCGCCTTTCATGCGGCTTCATGAAGCCCCGGGCACGGGTCGAACGAGACACCTTTCGGGTGTGCGCACTGCGGGCTGGCTGGGTCCTGAGATTTCGTACCCACCCATCATATCCCCTATGCTTCGTCACCGTCGCCCGGGAGCCCGGCCGGACTTCCCCCCGGAGAAGGCTGGAACATGAACAGCGCCAGCGTGAATGAATCCCCCACGGATCGTCGTCGCTTTCCTCGGCTCGAGGCGCCGCTCTATGCCCGGCCCGCGCGACTGAGGCGCGTGGACAAGCAGCAGGTGCTGGACGCCAGCCTGGGGGGCATCCGCATCTACTCCGACGAGCAGTACACCCAGGACTCGGAGTTGGAGCTGGACCTGTTCCTGCGCGACGGCACCTCGCTGGAGTGCAAAGCGCGCGTGGCCTGGACGCGCAAGCTTCCCAAGGACGCGGTGGCGCGCTTTGAAGTCGGCTTGGCCTTCACGGACGTACCGCCGCTGGCCATGGACAAACTCAAGTCGGTGCTCGTCGTGGATGACGAGGGCGGCCCGGCCGACTCATAGCTTCCCGGCGGCGGGGACGCCCGCCAGGGCCTCCTCCAACACGGCCCGCAGCTCCTGCTCCAACCCAGGCACCGAGGCCCTTCGGAGCGCACCGCCGCCTCTGAAGAGCGACAGCCCCTCCAGGAATGCGACCACCAGCGCCGCGCGACGCTCCAGGCGTGACGGGCTGAGCCCGGGCGCCAGTTCACGCAGCAGCGCCACGACGCCCGCCCGGAAGCCCGCGTAGAAGACGGCGAGCGCGTCCGCGACCATCTCATCCCGTGCGGCGAGCGCCCACAGCTCCGCGAAGAGCTGACAATGGCGCGGTGACTCCTGGTCCTCCAGCAGGGCCTCCACCGCGCGACGAAGCCGCTCCACCGGCGCACGGCCGCCTTCCTCCACCCGCGCATGCACCCGTTGGCTGGCGGCTTCCAGGTAGCGCGCGAGCAGCGCCCGCACCACGTCCTGCTTCGCGGGGAAGTAGTACTGAAGGTTGCCCACGCTGAGCCCCGCCCGCTGAGCCACCCGGCGCAGCGTGAGCCCCGAATGGCCCTCCTCCACCAGGGTGTCGGTGGCCGCATCGAGGATGGACGCCACGCGCTCGGTCCCCTTGGCGTGGACCGCGGTCCCCTCGCGAGGCTTCGACGACGGCAGCTTCCCCCGCGTGGCGCGTGGCATCAGGCCGCCTCCCGGCGCGGTTGTTCCTCGAACCGGACCTGGACGCCGCACCCGCGCAGGGCGTCCAGGGCCTGCTCCGCGCGCGCGTCGTGCTCCGGGAACCACACGCCCGCGGCGGGAGGCGGCGCGCCATCCCACCCCAGCAATCGCTCCGTCCCCAGCACCGCGCCCACGGCCGTGAGGTGGGCCTGTCCCTTCGGGTCCACCACTTCGATGCGCAGCGCCCCGCGAGGGCCTTCCACGTCCGCCACCCACGCCGCCTCACCGCCCGTGCCGCTGCTGGCCATCAGCGCGCGCCGCACGGATGTCAGGCGGGGATGCTGGAGCAGCCGGAGCAGCCCCACCTGCTGGAGCGCCGCGAGCGTCCAGGTGACGGTGCCCGAATCGAACCCCAGCCGCGTCGACACCGTGCGCGCGCCCAGCACCAGCGGCAGCGTGGCCTGCTCGGGCGTGTCGAGCCGGAAGACACGCGTGGGCCGCCCATCCGGGAACATCACCCGGCGGCCGTCCGTCAGCGGCAACACCTGCCGCTCCTTCCCTCCCTCCGTGATGTCGAAGGCCATCCCCAGCCGGTCCATGTACTCCACCGAATCCGGACCCGCCTGGTCCGCCAGGGCGAAGCGGATGCCCACGTCGACGCGCTCGGCGCCCCCCACCCGCTCCGACGCGCCCGCGACGAGCCGGGGCACCAGTCCCGCCATCCACGCGGAGCTGAGCAGGACGGGTGCCCGTGGGGGCGTCCCCGACAGCCGCAGCACCGCCGACTTCACACGCGACGTCCAGCGGGTGATGTCGAGCACCGCCACGCCTTCCCGGACCGCCGAGCGCAGCACCGCATCGTCCGGGTCATTGACCAGCGACACCACGGCCCTGGGCCGTCCGGACAGGCACGCCAGCGGGTCGGGCGCCGTCACATCCAGCACCGCGGCTTCCGCGTTCCCCAGCCTTCGGGCCAACGCCTCCGCGGGCTCGCGACGACGGCCAGCGATGACCAGCGGAAGGTCCGGATGCCGCTCCCGCAGCAACTGCGCGAGCCACGTCCCCACCACGCCGTAGCCCCCCACCAGAACGACACTGTCCTCAACCACCATGACGCGCTCCACCCGCCCGGCGTGGGCCATCCACGCCGCCTGGAGCTTTTATTAGGTCAATTGACCTATATTTTCACGACAATCGTCCTGGCCATGTAGCCGGGGCCCCCTGGCGTCGCGCTCCGGCCCCGACAGGGGCGTGGACGCAGCGGCCGGGCACATCCTCGGCGCGTGGCGGCAGCACGCTGGGCGCTAGGGCATCCTGAAGTCACGACGGAACACTCGCGGCGGCACCTGCCCGCCGCGAGCGGACCGCATTCACGTTCAGCGTGCGCGTGTCAGCGGCTCGACCACCTCCACCGTGAAGGTGCCGCGCCACAGGAGGCCGTACTCGTCCTTGAAGATGTCCAGGTCCACCGCGTGGGCGCCACGTGCGCTCAGCGGAATGGACTTGGTCATCGTGAAGGTGAAGGCACCACCTGGGGGCAGATTCACACCCCAGTCGGAGAAGGCGGTGTCCCAACCCGAGGGCAGGCTTGAATAGAAGTCGTACCAGACCCAATCACAGCCACCGGCGTCGTTGTTCGTCACGGCCACCGTCCACGTGACGTCCGTGCCCGGAGCCGCCGTCACAGTCTGAGGGGACACCGTCACCGTGGGCGGCGCGGTGAGACATCGCTCGACGATGTCGATGTCCGCCGTGCCTTGCACCGTGTGGCCATCTCGTGTGACGGCCATGCCCACGGCGTACGTGCCGGGCGCCGCGCTGTAGGGCGCATACGCCTGGAGGCCCAGCGACGACGAGGCGGACGCGGCGACAGTGACTTGCGCGGGCAGCCGGTCGGAGCCCCACCCTTGCGGAAGGAGGGCGGAGAGCTGGAAGGCGGACGGCGAACACGTAGGCGAGTCGTGGTTGACGAGAACGACCTCGAACTCCGGCCGGCCTCCGGGCCAGGACGTGGGGGAGAAGGACGTCACCTGCACCTCGTGGGGTGCGCGGACGCATGCGGATTGACGGTGCGCGATGCTCACGACGAGTCCCGCGGACGTCGCCGCGTTCACAGTCACGGAGAGGGTGCTGTAGGGGTCGTCCCACGTCGTGCCCGGAAGCAAGGCCGGGTCGGTCCACGACGCCGTCTGCGGCGTGAAGTCGAGCAGGTGCGAGCCACTCTGCGTCGCCGCATCCGCGTAGTGCACGAGCGCTCCGCCGAACACCTGTGGCGCCAGCGTCGCCTCATAGCCCCCCACGGGCTGGCGGTACTCCAACCACAGCCAGTCATCGCTCCCAGGCCGCCGCCGCACCTTGAGCGCCTTCAGCCCGCCCGACGCGACCACGGGCGCGAGGGTGAAGGTGCCGTCCACGCCGTCCACTTCGGCCACCGAGGACGCATCCAGCCAGCCGATGCGTGCCTTCTGCGGCGCCGCGTAGTGGCCCAGGTTCCACCGTCCCATCGTCGAGAAGACATCCCCGTACTCGTCGATGCCCCCCGTCGCCCCCGGCAGGCCCAGGGCCTCCGCGCCGAAGTCGCGCGAGCTCGCGTGGCCCAACGTGAGGTTGTGCCCCGCCTCGTGCGTCACCAACTCCACGGCACTGTCGTGGACCATCATGGACTCCGCCACGAGCCACGACGTGGAGGCCGTCACGGTACCGTCCGCCGTCTGCACCTGCCCACACGACACCGTGGCCTGACCTGCGTAGGAACAGCCCGCCTGCGGTCGTGGGTGGACAATGAAGATACGGTCGTACCGCGTGAAGTCCACGTCCGCGTCCGCCGCCCGCACCGCGGCCTCACGCATGGCCGCGCCTTCACTGCACGAATAGGCGCGGTCCAGCGTGTACCAAGCCACCACGTCGCCCGTGGTGGTGGTGCGGCCCTCGGACACCTCGCTCCAGTAATCCGCCAGGGAACGGCGCGTCGTGGAGAAGAACACGTCGTGGACCGCCTGCGGAGTGAGGCCGGGCCGCGCCATGCCGGGGAACTCCGTCATGATGACCAGGCTGCGCTGCACGCCGCTGACGCCACACGCGCTCACCGTGCTCAGCGAGGACGCGGCATGGGTGTCCACGTCCACGCCCTGGGCGATGAGCTGGCCGCCCTGTTCGCGTCCACGCACCTTCACCTGGAGCCCGCTACGCAGTCCCGGCGGCGCGCCGTGTTCGAAGCGCACCTGGCGGTGCCGGTTCCCCTGCTTCACGAAGTACTCTTCCCACGACGCGGCGGGCGCGGGCGGATCCACCACCACGACCTCCAGCTCACCGTCCCATGACTCCTGACGGCTCACCGTCTCGTGTGGTGGCGCCGCGTCCTGCGATTCATCCGCGTCGGAAACCTGTGCGTTACAAGCCGCGAGCCACACGGCCGATACCATGCTCCACGTGCGGGACATTTCCCCTCCGGAGAACGGCGGCCCGGAACGGGTCGCCGCGCGCCTTGTGCATGGAGCGATTCACTCGCGCAACGCAGCTCCGACGGAGCCCCGAGGTATTCACGCGGAACGGATTGGAGACGCGGCGCGGCTCGCTCGCTTCGATGGGGTGTCACCCGTCTCCGCCTTGATGGGCGCCTTGTCGGAGTCGTCGCGACCCGCCTTCGCCGCCACGAGCTGGGCGGACGACGCGCCGGCCATGGACACCGGCACCCGAGCCATCCCCTTCGGTGAGGTCCAGCCCCGGACTGCGATGCCTGCCTGGGGCTGGGGCCCGATGGGGCGCTGGCATGCGGCCGCGTGAATGCAACAGAGGGGGTGCCTCCCCGTCCGCCGCCCGGGCTGAGGAAAAGGCACGATGGGCACTCCCCCAGGTCCGCCCCACCTTGTGAGGCATGGGTTCAATGAAGGAGGACGCCCCGGAGGTGTCGGCCGCCCTGCTGGAGGGCATCCGAGCCGCCGCGCTCCCCGTGTCGGGCCGCGCTTCGGACCTGGACCCGCTCATCGAGAGCATCGGTGATGCGCGGTTCGTCCTGCTGGGCGAGGCCACACACGGGACACACGAGTTCTATCAGGCACGCGCCACCCTCACCCGCCGCCTCATCGCCGAACAGGGCTTCCGCGCGCTGGTGGTGGAGGCCGACTGGCCGGCCGCCCTCCGTGTCGACGCGTTCGTGCGGGGTAACGGTCAGGACACGACGGCCGGTGGCGCCCTGGGCAACTTCCAGCGATTCCCGCGGTGGATGTGGCGCAACCGGGAGATGGAGGAGCTGGTCACCTGGATGCGTGCCCACAACGCCACGGTGCCACCGAAGCAGCGTGCGGGCTTCTACGGCATGGACCTGTACAGCCTTCACGACTCCATGCGGGAAGTGGTGGCCTGGCTGGACACGGTGGACCCGGATGCCGCGCAGCGGGCCCGCGAGCGCTACTCCTGCTTCGACCCCTTCGGCCCCGAGCCTCACGTCTATGGCCAGTCCACCACGTTGGGCCAGGCGGACTCATGCGAGGAGCAGGTCTGGGCCCAGTTCGTGGAGTTGCAGCGGCGGAGGACTCGAGGGCCCGAGGACGCGGACGCCCGCTTCCACGCCGAGCAGAACGCCCGGCTCGTCGCCAACGCGGAGGCGTACTACCGCGCCGTATATGCGGGCCGGCACGAAGGCTGGAACCTGCGTGACACGCACATGGCGGACACGGTGGACGCGCTCGCGGCGCACCTGTCACGCAGCGGTCCACCGGCCCGGCTCGTCATCTGGGCGCACAACTCCCACCTGGGTGATGCCCGCGCCACGCAGATGGGTGACCAGGGGGAGCTCAACGTGGGCCAGCTCCTGCGCGAGCGGCACGGCGCGGCGACCTACAACGTGGGCTTCACCACGTACACGGGCGTGGTCATCGCCGCGCACGAATGGGACGAGCCCGGCCTGCGACGCCGCATCCAGCCCGCCATGTCCGGCAGCTACGAGCGCCTGTTCCACGACGTGGGCATGCCCGCGTTCCTGCTGCGCATGGCCGAGCTGGGCGAAGCGGCGGGCGGCCTGCACGAGCGCCGTCTGGAGCGCGCCATCGGCGTGGTGTACGCGCCGCGCACCGAGCGGTGGAGCCACTACTTCCACGCGAACCTGCCCGCGCAGTTCGACGCGGTGCTGCACTACGACGAGACGCGGGCATTGCGCCCGTTGGACTCGGATGCCGGGCGCGGGGAGGAGGACGCGCCCGACACGTATCCCTTCGGGTTGTGAGGAGGCTAGTTCGCCTGGGCGGGCGCCCGCTCCTTGATGGGCGGCGTCTCCGGCGAGGGCACCTTCGCCGGCGGCACCTTCCAGGTGGAGGGCTTCCCGGGCGTCTTCTGGCTCCGGGCCAGGTGCCGCTCGATGCGCCGCTTCACCTCCGGCAGCACGTCGTTGGGGATGGGGATGGAGAGGTTGTACTGGGCAATCTTCCAGGTGCCGGCGTCCTTCACCAGCACGCCGCTGCCGCGGCTGGGGCCCAGGTTGGGCGTATCCAACGCCTCGTCGAACCAGGCCACCGCGCCATCCTTCGAGAGGAAGATGTGGCGTGACGTCGCCTTGAAGTTCCAGGCCTTGCCCTTGGAGAAGTACGGCTTCGCCCAGGCGCGGAATTCATCACGGGTCCAACGCTCGGTGGCATCGGTGCCCAGGTACACCGCGTCGTCGGTGAAGTGGCCGAAGTAGCGCGCCTCGTCCGCGACGGCGGCGGCCTGGTGCCAATCATCCAGGACGGCGGTGATGGCTGCCTTCGGGTCGGCGGGGGCCGTGTTCGCGGGCGTAGAGGCGAGCACGAAGAGGAGCAAGGAAACGGTAGGCACGCGGAAGACCTCGTCAGGCGGGGCGTTCAAGGTATGAAGCGGCACGGCCCACCCCGCGTCAAGGCGAACGGGGCGGCGAGAAAGGCACGAATCGCATGGTCCTCGAGAGTTTCCTGGTGGGTGAGGGCGATGTGCCCACGGTGATGCTGCACGGCTTCCTGGGCACGGGGCGCAATCTGCGCTCACTGGCGACGGCGTGGAGCGCGGCGGACCCGAGCCGGCGCATCCTCCTGCCGGACCTCACCGGGCATGGGACGTCCCCTGCCCTGCCGGCGAACTCGGACCTCTACAGCATGGCCCGGGACGTGGTGGACACGGCGCGTGCGCAGGGGTTCCAGGGTCCGTTCGACTGGGTGGGGCATTCACTCGGGGGACGGGTGACGCTCGCGGCGAGCCTCAATGTGCCGGAGTCCGTCCGGAGCGTGTCGCTGCTGGACATCGCCCCGGGGCCCGTCCCGGGAGACTTGTCGGAGAGCGGCAAGGTGCTGGGCATCCTGCTCCAGGCACCGGCCCAGGCGGAGAACCGCCGGGCGATGCGCGCGGAGCTCACGGGCCGCGGCTTGTCGGAGTCGCTGGCGGACTGGCTGCTGATGAACCTGGTGACGGTGGAGAGCGGCGTGCGCTGGCGCTTCGACCGGCAGGCACTGGCGGGCCTGCACTCGCGCGTGAATGACACGGACCTGTGGACGGCGGTGGAGCGCAAGGACGGGCCGCCGATGCGGTGCCTTCGGGGTGGCCGCTCGAAGTATGTGAGTGACGCGGACGTGGAGCGCCTGGTGGCCGCGGGTTGCCCGGTGGAGACGCTGCCGGAAGCCGGGCACTTCGTCCACGTGGACGCGCCTCAGGCGGTGTTGGCGTGGCTGCGCTGAGCTACTGCTGAACCTGGAGGATGCGCCTCAGATGCGCACGCCCAGCAGCAGGCCGGGCCACATCCGGACGCCGCCGGGGCCGCGGCCCAGCTTCCACTGCGGCAGCCAGCTCACGTCGCGGTACTCGTCCTGCGACGACGGGTCGTACGCGTTGAGGGACACACCACCAAAGAGCGCGAAGCGCCGCTTGAGCTCCCACCCCAGCGTGGCGCGCATCCGGAACAGCGTGTTCTTGGGCCCCGAGCCATAGAAGTTCGGCTGCCAGCTCCCGTACGACAGGTCCACGTCCAGCGAGTAGCGGTCCGCCGCATCCAGCGGGACGTGCACGCCCAGGCCCATGTTGAGGAAGGTCCGCAGCGAGTCCTTGCCAATCCCCACGCCCGTGGTGGCCAGCACATAGACGGTCCGGCTCCCATACTTGATGCCCACCGACAGGGGCATGACGTCGTCGGCGGAGAGCTCCAGCACGAAGCGCCCCTTGCGCACGATGCTCAAGAAGCCGATGGGCACCGACACGTCATCCGCGATGTTGATGAACCCCAGCTGCACGCCGCGCACCTCGGCCGCCACGTTGATGAGGCCCACCTGCGCGCCCGCGACGTCCCCGGAGATGTTGATGAGGCCCACCTGCGCGCCCGCGAGCCGCTCCGCCAGGTTGATGCCCACGGCCGCCTGCACTCCACGGAGGCGCGCCGCCGCGCGGTTCGCCGTGGTGCTCACCTGGAAGCCCGTGAAGTCCCGCTCGGCCATGTTGAAGACGGCGGACACCTGCCCGCCCGTCCCGCCACCGAAGGCGAGGTTGCCGCCGAATGCCGTCTGGAGACCGAAAATCTCCCCGCCCGCCACGTTCGCCACGCCCGACACCTGGAAC
>NZ_JABFNS010000094.1 GCF_013116825.1 Myxococcus xanthus | reverse complement strand
GGTGGGCAGGGCGTGGGTGACGTGAAGTGGCGCACGCTTCCCGCCACGCGCAACGTCGTCAGCGCGCAGCTGACCAGCGGGCTGCTCAAGCAGGGCCGCACGGTCGACTTCAGCCTCCAGGCGGGACTGCCCGCCGCGTCGCAGGCGAAGGCGACGGCCCCCGCCGCGCGCAGCGCGTTCGAGCTCCGCGCCGGCAAGCGAATGGACATCACCCGCGCCTCGGTGGAGCAGGGCACCACGGGTTTCTACATCGAGGTGAGCTGCCGGGACGTGGACGGCGCCGCACCGCCCTCCCCGCGCGAGACGGAAGGGTATGACCCGTACTACTGGGACCACCGCAACAAGGGCTGCACGTTGGATGACGGCGTCGCCGCGGAGGCCATCCACCTGACGCCCGCCGTCAAGGTCTCCGTCGCGCCGTCCCGCCGCGGCTTCCGCATCTTCGGTGACTTCAAGCGCGGCTCCTACGCGCTGCGCATCGACGCGGGCACGTCCTCGGTGGGCGGCGGCACGCTGCTGGCCACCTACGAGGAGGCCTTCGCCGTCCCCGCGCGCTCGCCGCAGCTGTCCTTCGCGACCACCGGCCGCTACCTGCCGCGCAGCGCGTGGCGCAACCTGCCGTTGCAGCACCTCAACCTGGACTCGGTGGAGCTCACCGTCCGCAACGTGCCGCCGGAGAACCTCGTCTTCTGGATGAGCGACGACTACCGCGAGCGCGCGGACGAGCGCACCTCCAACGTGGTGGCGAAGCGGACGCTGGCGCTCAAGTCGCAGCCGGACACGCTGGCGACCACCTACGTGGACGTGGCCAGCCTGGTGCCGGCGAACACGAAGGGCCTGGTGGAAATCACCGCGAAGCAGAACCACCACGTGGCGGCCAGCCGCATCCTCCTCACCAACCTGAGCCTGGTGGCCAAGCGCGGTGAGGCCGCGCCGGGCTCCACCGGCGCCGGTGAGGTCTGGGTGTGGGCGCTGGGCATCGAGAGCACCGAGCCGCTGTCGGGCGTGGAGGTCTCCCTGGTGAAGAAGAGCGGCGAGTCGGTGGCCCGCTGCACCACGGTGGCGGCGGATGGCTGCCGGCTCCAGGTGCCCGCGCCCGGCATCGACGACAGCGCGCCCTTCGCGCTCATCGCCCGTGACGGCGAGGAGCTGACGTACCTCAAGTACAGCGAGCTGAAGACGGAGATCGCCAACGCGGACGTGCATGGCGAGCCCTACCGTTCGGCGAAGGCCTACCGCGCGTCGGTGTGGTCGGACCGGGGCGTGTACCGCCCGGGCGACACGGCCCACATCGCCGCGGTGCTGCGGGGCCAGGATGACAAGGCGCCGCCGGCGGGCATGCCCGTGGAGTTGGTGGTGGTGGACCCGCGTGAGCGCGAGCTGAAGAAGGTGTCGCTGAAGACGAACGAGGCGGGCCTGGTGACGCTGGACCTGCCCTTCGACTCATTCCAGGACACGGGCAGCTACCGCGTGGTGCTGAACGTGGCGGACCGCGAAGTGGCAATCTACTCCGTCAGCGTGGAGGAGTTCGTCCCGGAGCGCATGAAGGTGGAGGCGCGCACGGAGCAGGCCGGCTATCTCCAGGGTGACGAAGTCCCGGTGGCCGTGGAGGCCGCGTACCTCTTCGGCGGCTCGGCGGAGGGCAGCCCTGTGGAGCTGACGTGCCGGCTGATCCCGTCCGCCTTCAAGCCGAAGGAGAACGCCCAGTACGCCTATGGGCTGTGGCGCCAGGAGGGCAGCGAGCCCCGCCCCGTCACGCTGGGCCAGGTGCAGGGCACGCTGGACGCGAAGGGACAGGCCGTCCTGCGTTGCCCGGCCCAGGGCGCCATGGGGGCCCTGCGGGGCGCCGGGGCGCTGAGCGCGCTGGCCAGCGTCTTCGAGTCGGGCAGCGGCCGCTCCACCCTGGGCAGCGTGACGGTGCCGGTGCATCCGGAGGCGTACTACGTGGGCCTCCAGGGCAGCACGGGCAAGGTGAAGGCCGGCAAGCCCTTCACGGTGAAGGGCGTGGTGGTGGACTGGGACGGCAAGCTGCTGGCCGCCTCGGACAAGACGCCCAGGACGGTGGACGTGGAGTTCCTGCGGCTGGAGGAGGAGTACGGCTCCTTCTACGACGAGAACGAAGGCTACGAGCGTTACCAGCGCTACCTGCGCCCGGTGCGTGAGGGCCGCTCCACGGTGGCGGTGAAGGATGGCCGCTTCTCGCTGGACGTGACGCCGGGCGCGGACTCCGCGGGCTACATCGTGCGCGTGCGCTCGGGTGGGGCCCAGACGGACCTGGAGCTGGAAGGGGAGGGCCGCTACTACTGGTGGGGGGAAGGCTCGCGCGTGGACCAGACGCCGCGCCCGCTCAAGCCCACCTCGTTGGAGCTGGCGCTGCCGGCGAAGGGGCGCGTGGGGCAGGCCATCACCGTGAAGGTGAAGTCGCCCTACAAGGGGCGCATGCTCTTCACCGCGGAGACGGACCGCGTGCTCGCCTCCCATTGGGTGGCGGTGGAGCCCGGCGAGGTGACGTGGAACTTCACGCCGTCCGCCTTCGCGCCCAACGTGTACGTGAGCGCCTTCCTGGTGAAGGACCCGCACCTGGAGTCCGCCGAGGCCTTCATGCCCGACCGCGCCTTCGGCGTGGGCGGCGTCACGCTGGAGCCGGTGGAGTACACGCAGTCGGTGACGATGAACGTGCCCAAGGAGGTTCGCTCCAACGACACCCTCACGGTGGACCTGGAGCTGGGCCCGCAGGAAGGACCCACCTTCGCCACCATCGCGGTGGTGGACGAGGGCATCCTCTCCCTCACGCGCTTCCAGAGCCCGGACCCGCAGAAGCAGCTCTTCTCCCGGCGGGCGCTGGGCGTGGAGACCTACGAGACGCTGGGCTGGACGCTGCTGGTGCCGCCGGGCGGCGCGTCCCGCTCCACGGGTGGTGACAACGAGGGCGGCGCGGATGGCCGCGTGCAGCCCGTCAAGCCGGTGGCGCTGTGGAGCGGCCTGCTGCCGGTGCCGGCGAACGGCAAGCTGCGCGTGCCCTTCAAGCTGCCCCAGTACCGCGGCGCGGTGCGGGTGATGGCGGTGACGGCGGGCCCGCAGCGCATTGGCCGCGCCAGCGCGCAGGTGCTGGTGCGCGACCCGCTGGTGCTCCAGACGACGTTGCCTCGCTTCCTCACGCAGCACGACGAAATCCAGGTGCCCGTCTTCGTCACCAACCTGTCCGGCAAGGCGCAGGACGTGAAGGTGACGCTCAACGCGGAGTCACTGCCGGTGCCAGGGCTGGTGATGCCCGCGGCGGCCACTTCGCCGCTTCAGCTGCTGGGCAAGAGCGAGGGCACGGCGCGGGTGGCGGACGGCAAGTCCCACACCTTCGTCTTCCAGGCCCGCGCGGTGCAGGCGGTGGGCGCGGCGCGGCTGTCGGTGACGGTGGAGGGCGGCGGCTACACCTCGAGTGAGTCGCTGGACGTGCCGCTGTCTCCGGCGGGCCCGCGCGAGCGCCTGGTGCAGCAGATTGAACTGGCGCAGGGGACGACGGACGTCTCGCAGTACCTCCAGGGCTGGGTGCCCACGACGGAGCGCTCCACGCTGTGGGTGACGGCCAATCCGTACGCGCGCTCGTTGCAGCACCTCGCGTACCTGGCGCGCTACCCCTACGGCTGCGTGGAGCAGACGACGTCCGCCACCCGTCCGCTGCTGTACGTGTCCGAGCTGGTGAACGACGTGGACCCCACGCTGACCCAGGGCGGGACCGTGGGCGACATGGTGCTGTCGGGCATCAACCGCATCCTGGCCATGCAGACGCCGTCGGGCGGCTTCGGCTACTGGCCGGGCGCCACGGAGCCGGTGGGCTGGGGCTCGGCGTACGCCACGCACATGCTGCTGGACGCGCAGAAGCTGAAGTACCCCGTGCCGCAGGACCGGCTGAACGACGCGCTCACGTGGATGTCCACCGAGCTGAACAAGTTCGAGAGCCGCCAGGGCCGCGACGACATGTACACGGACAGCGCGGAGGCCTACATGCACTACGTCCTCTCCGTGGCCGGCAAGGGCCGCAAGGCGCGTGTGCAGAAGATGGTGGACGCGCTGGCGGAGCGGGCGAAGCAGAAGGCGCTCACGGGCGAGGAGCAGGAGCGTGACTACATGCTCAAGGCCTCGCTGTGGCTGGCGGGCGACCGGCGCTACGAGAAGGAGCTGCGCAACCCCGACCTGTCGCCCGTCACCGAGGAGCGGAAGAACGACTGGTCCTTCTACTCCGACCGGCGCCGTCGCGGCTTCATGCTGAGCACCTTCCAGGACTTGTTCGGCAAGGACGCGGCGGGTGAGCCGCTGGCGCGCATGGTGGCCGAATCGCTCCAGGCGCACTCCAGCGGCTGGTACACGACGCAGGAGTTGGTGTGGGGCATCACCGGCCTGGGCAAGCGGCTGCAAGGGACGTCCACCCAGTTCTCCGCGCCGGTGCTCAAGGCGGACGGGAAGGTCATGACGCCGGTGCAGGACAAGACGGTGCGTTCGTCGGACCGGACGTGGGCCCTGGCCCGCGCCAGCGAGCGGCAGGGCCTTCAGCTGGAGGTGACGTCCAAGGACGAGGGCCGGCTGTACCTCGTGCTGAGCAGCGAGGGCGTGCGCTCGGACAGCAAGCCCCGCACGGGCGGCGAGGGCCTGGCGCTCACGCGCACCTGGCGCAAGCTGGACGGCACGGTGCTGGCCATGGGGCAGGCCCCGGTGGCGTTGGCGGACCTCGTCTACGTGGAGCTGGAGATTCGCAACACGACGGGTGAGCGCGTGCAGAACATCGCCCTGGTGGACCGGCTCCCGGCGGGCTGGGAAATCGAGAACGCGCGCCTGGGCCGGGGTGGCTCCACCGACTGGGTGGACCCGGCGTCGCTGTGGTCCGCGGACTACGTGAACATCCGCGATGACCGGATGGAGGTCTTCGGCAGCCTGGGGCCTCGCGAGTCGAAGAAGGTCGTCTACGCGGTGCGCGCGGTGACGGCGGGTGCCTTCACCCTGCCGTCCGCGGAGGCAGAGGCCATGTATGACCCGCGCCTGTGGGCGCGTGAGCCGGGCCGGACGATTCAGGTGTCCGGGCCGTGGAAGGACAACCTGCTGTAGCGCGCGGCGCGGGGAGACGCTCCTAGTCGAGCGTCTCCCACAGCGCGTCGAACGCGCGGTTGAAGGGCTGCACCAGCCGCGCGTCGTCGGAGACCAGGACGTTCTCGTGGTTGTACTCGGCGGCCGAGCGCGTCCAGTTGTAGCTGCCCGTCACCAGCCGCAGCCGGTCGAACACGGCGAACTTGTGGTGCATGTGCGCGGACGTCCTGTCCAGGCGGATGGGGATGCCGGCGTCCCCCAGCCGCTCCATGTCGGAGCCCGGGTCCATGGCCTTGTCATCGTCACTCACGATTCGCACCCGCACCCCGCGCCCGTGGGCGTCCAGCAGCGCGCGGGTGATGCGGTCATCCGTCACGGTGAAGACGCAGACGTCGATGGAGCCGCGTGCCGACTGGATTTGCTGGACGATGGCGTTGAGCGGCCCCTCGCCCGGAGAGAAGTGCGCCTCCATGCGCGAGGTCGGCTCGGGCTGGGGCGCGTGCAGCGCGTGCACCGTCTCCTCCAGCCAGGAGATGACCTCCCGGGAGCGCGTGTCCTTCATCGACGCTCGAGCCAGGGCGAAGGCCCGGGAGCGGAAGAGGGTGAGCAGGGCCTCGCCCGCCCGCCGCTCCACCAGGACGGCCTGCAACGCCTGCCGCTCGGTGGGTGTCAGCCGCCGGTCGTCGAGAATGGACGTCAGGATGGCGTCGACTTCAAAGGCATTCATTGCGCGTAGTATACGCCTGGGATTCACCGTCTCATGAGCCGTGCCCGTCGAATCACCCGGAAGCTCTTGCCCGTCGGCCTGGGGTTGCTAGGCCTCACGGTGGCCGCGTGGGTGGCCGCCTGGCGCGTGCCGCTGCCGGCCCGTCTCTTCGCGCCCGCGTCGGTGGTGATGGAGTACCGGGACGGCACGCCGGCCCACGTCTTCCTGGCCCCGGACGAGCGCTGGCGCATCCCCACGCAACTGGAGCGCGTGGACCCGGACTATGTCCAGGCCCTGCTGGCCCTGGAGGACAAGCGCTTCTTCCACCACCCGGGCGTGGACCCGCTGGCGGTGCTGCGCGCGGCGACACGCAACCTGTCCGCGGGGCGGCGGGTGTCCGGCGCCTCGACGTTGACGATGCAGTTGGTCCGCGTGTTGGAGCCGCGGCCCCGCACCTTCACGTCGAAAGTCATCGAGTCCTTCCGGGCGATGCAGTTGGAGGTGCGGCTGTCCAAGCAGGAGGTGCTCGCGGCCTATCTCCAGTTCGTCCCGTACGGGCGCAACGTCGAAGGCGTGGAGGCGGCCGCGCTGACGTACTTCGGCCACACGGCGGCGAACCTGAGCCCCGCGGAGATTGCCACGCTGCTGGCGGTGCCGCAGAACCCGAACCGGCGCTTCCCCACGGCGCAGAACACGGCCCGGTTGAAGTCGGCGCGGGACGGCGTGGCGCGAAGGCTGCTGGACGTGGAGGCGCTGCCCCGAGGTCCCGAGGCGGCCCGCGTGTCGGCGGAGACGGTGCTGCGCGAGGTGCGCGACACGCCCGTGCCCACGGACCTGAAGCCCTTTCCCCGTGAGGCGCCACACGTGGCGGTGTGGCTGCGCACGCAGCGGCCGGAGCATGCCCGGCTGCACACCACGCTGGATGCCGGCACGCAGCGGATGGTGGAGCGGTTGATGCGGGACGCGGCGGTGGGGCTGGCGCCGCGAGGCATCTACAACGGGACGGCGGTGGTGGTGGACCGGCAGCAGGCGGAGGTGCTCGCGCTGGTGGGCAACTTCGACTTCTTCGACCAGAAGCACGGCGGGCAGATTATCGGCTTCGCCACGCGGCGCTCGCCGGGCTCGGCGCTCAAGCCCCTGCTGTATGCCATGGGCATCGACCTGGGAATGGTGGGGCCGGAGCATCTGGTGGCGGACGTGCCCACGGCCTACGGCGGCTATGCGCCGCGCAACTTCGACGGCCGCTTCCAGGGGTTGGTGCGCCTGGAGTACGCCCTGTCCCAGTCGCTCAACATGCCCTTCGTGCGGCTCTTGGAGCGCGTGGGGGTGGAGCGCTTCCTGGGCGCCCTGCAAGCGGCGGGAGTCACGAGCCTGGTGCAGGAGCCCGGGTACTACGGCCTGTCCGCGGCGGTGGGCGGCATCGAGCTGACGCCGCTGGAGCTCGCGGGCGTCTACGTCGCGCTGGCGGGGGATGGGCGCGCGCCGCCGCTGCGGCTTCTGCTGGACGAGAAGGCGGCCGCGCCGGTGGAGGTGCTGTCCCCTGGCGCGGCCTGGCTGACGCGCCAGGCGCTGTCGCTGAGGGACCGGCCGGACTTCCCGGCACGCCGTCGGCTGACGGGCATGCCGGCGCGCGTGCACTGGAAGACAGGGACCAGCTTCGGCCACCGCGACGCGTGGGCGGCGGGCTCGGGGCCCCGGCACACGGCTGTCGTCTGGCTGGGGAACTTCAATCACACGCCCAGCGTGCACCTGGTGGGCGCTGACGCGGCGGGGCCGGTGCTGTTCGACATCCTGGAGGGCGTGGGCCCGCGCGGCCTCAACCTGCCGGACGAAAGCGTGAATCCACCGGGTGACCTGGCCGTGGTGGAGGTCTGCGCCTATTCGGGCCACCTGCCGACGGACGCCTGCGTGCAGCGCAAGCACGTCTACGCGCGGCGCTCGGCGGTGCCCACCGCGCGCTGCCCGTACCACCAGCACGTGGAGGTGGACGTGGCCACGGGGCTGTCGGTGGGGCCCATGTGCCGGACGGGGCGGAAGACGGAGACGCGGGTGTATGTGACGTGGCCGGCCACCATCCGCCGCTGGCTGGAGGAGCAGCACCGGCGCCTGCCGGAGCCGCCCGCCGCCGCGCCTGGCTGTGAGCCCGGGGGCGCGCGCGCGGCCCCGTCCATCGTCTCCCCCGCGCCGGGACACGTGGCCGTGCTGATTCCCGGTGTCCCGGCCTCGCAACAGGAGGTGCCGCTGGAGGCGGAGGCCTCACACGAGCGGGCGCTGACGTGGTTCGTGGACGGGGCGCTGCTGGGGACGGCGCGCGCCGATGAGCGCGTGTGGTGGACGCCGTCCGTGGGCTCCCACGAGATTCTCGTCACCGATGACCTGGGACTGAGCGCGAAGCGGACGCTGGAGGTCCGCATGCGGCCCTGAAACGCAGCGCGGCGCCCCCGAGGACAGGGCGCCGTGCCCAGGTGCGGCTCGCCGCCGCGCTCAGCGCACTTCCCAGCCCCGCGCGCCGCGCTCGTAGCGCTTGCCCGCGCCCAGGTCGCCGTAGAAGAGCAGGTCCTTCACGCCCACCACGGAGCGCCCGTCGAAGAGGCCAATCTCGCCGCTAGCGGGCATCTGGATGCCCAACTGCGCGGCGTTGAGGCGGACGCGCTGCCCCGGGGCCACCGTCAGCGCCGGCAGCACCGCGCCGATGGGGGCACGCACCTGCGTGTGCAGGTGGCCGGGGCTCTGCGCCAGGCTGATGCGCAGCTGCGTCGTCAGCACCATGCCCGCCAGGGAAAGGGGCGCCGAGCTGCGGTTGCCCACCTCCACCCATCCTTCCCGCGGGTGGACGGCCTCCAGCACCAGCGTGGGTTGCTGCCGCGCGAGCCGCTCCAGCTCCTGGAAGATGAAGTCGCGGCGCTCGCGCACGTAGCGCTTGAGGTAGGCGCGGCCCGCGGTGAAGCGGCTGTAGTCCATGAAGGGGTCGTCACGCATGTGCGGGTCGATGAGCGCGTGCAGCTTGTCGATGTGCGCGTCCATCACCTCGCTGGTGAAGAGCTCGTCCATCGCCTTGTCCAGCCGAGCCTCCAGGCGCTCGCGCAGCACGGGGTTCATCACCACGCGGGTGGCCAGGTTGGAGAACACCGGCAGGTAGCCGGGGTACGAGGCCGTCTCCCGCTTGCGCTGCTCGTACATCTTCGCCACCCAGGCGTCGGTGAGGGTGAAGCTGAACAGCGGGTGGCGCATGTTGCTGCTGCTCTGGCTCATGTCCTCCACGCTGATGGGGTACCACCAGCGCGAGTCCACGTTGTTGAGGTCCCACGGGACGTAGGACCACTTCGCCACCGCGCGGTCGTAGATGAAGTAGCTCTCCGAGTCCTCCACGTAGTTGTTGGACATCAGCGCGTCCATCACCATGGCGCGCAGGTAGTGCTCCAGCTCGAAGCGCTTCTCCATTTCGCTGACGAACTGGGGCTCGGGCGTGTGGTTGATGGCGCCCACCATCTCCCAGAGCTTGTCGTCCGGCTGGGACTCGTTCGTCTTCTTCGCCCAGTCCCCCTGGTACGGCACCTTCACCATCTTGAATTCGCAGTCCTTCCAGCCACACCGGTAGATGGTTCCATCCGTGTCGGCGTAGGCGTGCGCTCGCAGGAAGGCCTTGTTCACCTGCTCGATTTCCAGGAACACGCCCTGGTACACGCCGTTGACGTTGAGCCGCACCAGCGTGCCCTTCGACGCGGGGACGCGCATGGCCTCCAGCAGGTCGAAGGCAATCTTCTCCGCCAGCAGCGTCGCATCCGCGTACTCGGCCACGAGGTTGAGTGACGTCCGCCCCTCGAAGCGCACGCCGTCCTCGAAGCTCACGTTCCAGCTCTTCTTCGGGAAGAAGCGCGCGGAGGCGCCCCGCAGGCGCACCCGCACGCGGTACGTCGTCCCGTTCGCCTTGAAGAGGCCGTCCTGCTCCGGCGTCCAAGGGTCCGCCTCGAACATCCGCATCGTCTCTTCGGGGATGATGAGCTCGTACTGCGGCACCGACGTCTGCACGGGCGGCATCACGAAGGGGCGCTCCGTCTCCGGTACGGGCGGTGGCGGCTCCGGAGGTGGGTCCACCGGCGGCGGGTCGATGGGAGGCGGGTCCACCGGTGGCGGCTGCGTCGGCGGCGGATCCTCCTCGCCAGGGGGCGTTTGCGGATTCTCCACGCCCGGAGGGTCCTGGAGGAGCGGTGGCCGCTCCGCCTGGGGGCCATCACAGGCCCACAGGCTCAGCAGCGGCAGGCACAGCATCAATCGAGAAGGAGTCATCAACTCCGGCGCAAAGCAACGGTTGTGCCCGCCTTCAGGGCCCCTTTTTGGTGGAGAGCAAACGCTTGAATGGGCACGCAGGCACCCGCTGTCGCGTGCAAGGGAAACGAATTACCCAGCCTGGTTGCTTGTCCCACCCTGGAGGGAATGGGTCGCGAAGGGGCCCCTGGCGGGGCAGGCGGACAGGCGGAACGGGGCCCCTTTCCCCGCGTGGGCTGTGCACGGGGGGCGGCGGCGGTCCTAGCTTCAAGAGAAGAGGGGGCGCGCCGCGTCAGGGAGAGAGGGCCGCATATGGAATCGTGGAACCAGACGTCGTCAGACACCGTCCGTGTCCACACGCCGCTGGTGGTGAACCGGCGCATCGACGAGCACGTGGAGCGCTGCGTCCGGTACATGGCGGAGAAGGGGGACCGCGCGGAGATGACGCGCTACCTCGCCCGTCTGGAGCGCGAGTGGGACATCAACCGCGCCCTCGCCGTGGGCACGTCGGCCCTGGGGCTGCTGGGCCTGCTGCTGGGCCGGCGGGACGGCGCACGCTGGCGGGGGCTCACCGCGGTGGCGGGGGGCATGCTGCTCCAGCACAGCGTGTCCGGCTTTAGCCCCCTGTCCGAGCTGCTGCGCGTGCTTGGCGTGCGCACCCGCCGGGAAATCGACCTGGAGAAGTTCGCCATCAAGGCGCTGCGCGGCGACTTCGAGCGCATCCCCATGGAGGGCGGGCCCATGGCCCGCGCCAACGCCGCCCTCGTCGCCGCGCAGTCCTGACGCCGCCTCAGCGGCGCGGCGCGGTGTAGCCGCCTCCCAGGGAGGGCATCAGGGCCGGGGACATGGACGTCGGCGATGGGCCGACGCTCTTCCCGGTGTTCGCCTGGTCGAAGAAGCCGTTGAGGCCGGCGATGCCCAGCGAGAAGTTCGTCACCCAGCCCGGGTCCGGCCGGCCGGCAGCGGCGCCCACGTCGAACGGCCGGGCGAAGTGCAGGCGCAGCAGCAGGGGGCCCAGCGCGAGGTTGAAACCGACGACGCCGTTCACCACGCGGTGGTTCCACAAGTCGTCCCGGCCCTCGCCGACGCCGCCCGCGTCGATGGCGGCAATCGCCTCCAGGTCGCTGAGGAAGGCCACCCGGATGATGTCGTTGAGCGGCAGCTGCGCCTCCAGCGTGGAGTAGACGTAGTGCCGGCCGAGCAGCCACTGGATGTCGCCGAAGTTCACGCCGCGCAGCGTGTCGAACGAAGACAGGAAGTAGGAGCGCGCGTACCGGCCTCCCAGCGTGGTGCCCAGGCCGCCGCGGATGAAGATGTTGGCGCGGCCGTAGATGGGGAAGTAGCGCTCCGCGTCCACGCGCACGTTGCCATAGGCCTGGTTGTCGAAGGGCTGCACGCCCACCGTCGTCTCCAGCATGGCCGCGCTGCCCGACAGCGGGCCGGTGGCGTAGTGGTACTTCAGGCTGTCGTAGCCAATCTGCCCGCTCAGCTCCGTCTGGAAGCGGATGGCGCGGTTGCGCGCGTTCCAGGCCGTCAGCAGCTCCCGGTTGGCCGCGTTGCGCTCGGGGAAGAACAGCTCGAACTCCGTGTAGTCGTCCAGGAAGTACCGGGTGCCACCAATGGCCAGGTCGCCCTGCACGAACAGGAAGGTGCTCAGCGGGTAGCGCACGCTGCCGAGCGCGCCGAAGAAGCGCTCACCCGACGTGAAGAAGGCATTCTGCGCGCCCTCTTCACCTTCGAAGGTGCGGTCCACGCGGAAGCGCAGGGACTGGAAGATGCCGCCCCCCCACGTCGTGCGTGACTTGTCGTTGACGTAGAGCAGGTAGCCGTCCGTCAGGTCGAAGCTGCCGTACACCGCCAGGGTGAGCAGGAACTGGTGGTCCTTCATGCGGTCACTGGCCGCCGCGAACAGCTGGCCCACGAAGCCGCCGCCGCCCGCGCCCGCGAAGCCGAAGAAGGGACCGAACTCCAGGTTCTGCCGGGTGAAGGGCTCGTAGTTCTGCGCGTCCGTGAGGGGCCGCACCGCCAGCGGGTTGGGCGGCTCCGGTGGCGGTTCGGTGGGGACGTCCAGCGACAGCATGCGCGGCGGGCGCAGCACCGCGGGCCGGCGCTCACCGGAGACGTGGAACAGCATCCACAGGCTGCCGTCCGGGCCGGGGCCGGGCTCGAAGACGCCCGTCGTCAGGTCCGTGCGCCGCACGATGCGGCCATCCTTCGTCAGCTCGTGCAAATCGGAGCTGCTGTTGTTGAAGGCGGTGAAGAAGAGGCGTCCGTCCGCCAGGGCCACCGGGGCCGTGTGGTCCCGCTCCTCGCTGGTGAGGCGCTCCACCTGCCGGGGCGCGTCCGGCCGCACGCGGAAGAGGTTGAACTGGCGGTGGGACGTCGCGTCCGACGTGAAGACGATGCCCGAGGGACCCCACGTCACCTCGCGCTCGGAGAACACGTCGTCGGTGAGCTGCACCGGCGGAGCGTCCGGGCCCGCCTGCAGGTCGATGGCGTAGATGTCCCGCAGACCCGCGTCGTTGATGCCGATGAAGGCCACCCACCGGCCGTCGGGCGAGAAGGCCGGCGAGTACGCGGCGAGCAGCCCGTGCCGGTCGATGCGGTACGCGGTGCGTCCGCCCAGGCTCAGGTCGACCACCAGGCCCACCTCCCGGTCGATGCCGGTCCGGATGGCGTTGCGGCGCACCAGCACGTCCGCACCGCGCCGCTCCGACTTGTGCGTGTAGTCCTGCACGTAGATGACGTCGCGCCCGGTGATTTCGGCGATGAAGGCCAGCTTGTCGTTCGTCAGCGCGAAGCTGCGTCCGGAGATGGGGTGCAACGACTCCACCCCCGGCACGCCGTCACCCGCGACCTTCACCGTCTTGTCCGGCACGCGCGGATCCATGATGTACAGCCGGCTCTCACCCGTCTCCGGGACGATGGTGCGCAGCCCCAGCACGTTGCCCGACGGAGAAGACGCCATGGCGGTGGTGTAGCCGGGCGCCTTGTCGAGCAGGTCCAGCGCTGGCGCGGACTGCTCGGACGCCAGGTACGTCTTGAAGGCCCGGCGCTTGAGCCAGTTCTCGAACCGCGCGGAGATGCGCTTGGGGTTGTCGCCGGTGAGCCGCTCCAGCAGCTCCTCGAACTTGAGCGACGGTGAATCGCGCGAGCCACCCGACAGCCGCGGCGACTCCTCCAGCACGCGCTGGATGAAGCCGGCGCCATACTCCTCTTCGAGGAAGGACACGCGGACCTGGCCCACCTTGTAGATCCACAGGTAGCCGTAGGGCCCGGGGGAGAAGAAGTCGAGGAAGGCGTAGCCCTTGAAGAGGTCCGGGTTCACCAGCAGGTCCCGCACCAGCATCTCCGCTTCCGGGTCCATGCCGCGCTTGGCGTAGAACTCGGCGAGACCTTCGATGAACCACAGCGGAATGGCCTGCAGCGGATCTCCGAACATCTTGGCCTGCTCGGCCACGGTGCGGACCTTCTGGATGGTGAACTGGTGCGCCAGTTCGTGGGTGCTGACCTCCTCGAAGAGGCGGTGGTCGCCCAGGTACGGCAGCGTCAGCTTCAGGTCCTCGCCGGTGCTGGTGAGACCGAGCGTGCCCTCGGACACGGCGAAGAGGTTGGTCTGCAGGAACTCCTGGTAGCTGCTGTAGAGGATGTACGGGAACGTCTTGGTGGGGACGTACTTGAACTGGTCCACCAGGTACCGGTAGGCCTCCTCGATGAGCGGCGCGGCGCGCTCGGCCACCATGCGCTCACGCTCATAGAAGTAGAAGCGCACCCCGCCCGACTTGTCCCCCAGCGACTTCGCGTAGGTGTAGTTGAAGCCGCCGTCCGCGCCCGCGAACACCGACTGGCCGCCGCCCAGCACCGTCCCGCCGTCGTCATCGGCGTCGCTGGCCATCAGGTAGGTGGCGCCCGCGTCCTGCTCGCCGCCGTCGGTCCCTCCGGCCGCGAGCGCGCCGCCGTCCGCCGTCCCCGCATCGGCCGTGGCCAGGGCACCACCGTCCGCCGTCCCCGCATCGGCCGTGGCCAGGGCACCGCCGTCCTCCGCTCCCCCGTCGACGGCCGCCAGGCCACTCTCCGGGACACCCCCATCTTCACCCGTCGTCCAAGGGGGCACGCCCGCGTCGGTCGCTCCCCCGAGCGCCACCGGCGTGCTGTCGGGCAGCCCCGTCTGGGACTGGGGCTCGGACGAACCTCCTGTCGTCTCCGAGGGTGGACCGGAGGGAGGCGCCTTCGTGTCGCCCTGCGCCGGCGAGGGGGTGGGCGCGCCCGGGTTGGCGCCGCCCGGACTTTCAGGGGGTTGTTCGTGCGCCGTCCGCTCGGGAGGCTTCGCCAGACCGGTGGCCCCCGGGCCGACGAGGATGTCCGTGTGTCGCCACTCGAATTCGTAGCTGTTCACCGCCGTTTTCCCGGGTCTTCGGGGCACGACGTAGAACTGGGCAAGCGCGAGCCCCGGGAAGAGCACGACGAGCAGGGCTGCGGCGAGGGGACGGGGGTTCACTGAAGGCACCTCTGTGGGTGGGGTACCGGCGAGACGACACCTGCTAGGGAGGCTGCCTCCCAGCGGCCCAGGTATACAAGCGCCCCGGCGATTTCTTTCCGTTTACTTGATGGGCAGTGGGCATCGCCCCCTCGGAGGCCGGGGGAGCGCGCGGTTTCGTCGGGTGCTGGCGCCGGATGATATGCATGGGGGCATGAAACGCCTCCTCGCACTCACCAGCACCCTGGCGCTCGCCACCGCTTGCGGCAATGACAATCCGTCCGTTCCCAAGGCGGAGTGTCAGGTCGAGGCCATCGATTTGTCGGCCTGCCAGCTTTCAAGCCTCTCCGCCGTACAGCCCGAGGGCATCTGGAACCTCAACATCAACCTCAACGACGGTACCGGAGCCGCGGCCGCCATGCGGTTGTCGGGAGGGGGCAGCAACACCCAGATGCTGATGGGCCTCGCGGCCACGGAGCGGCAGAGCACCCCGGAGTCGTTCTTCCTGGCCAGCGAGTTCCAGGGCTCCAACAACGTGACGATGCGCTTCGCCGTCGCCGGGTGTTCCTCGTCCGGGCCCGGGCAGATGTCGGGCATCTTCCGGCGTTGCGCCAATGGCACCGCGGACATGAAGGGCACCTTCGAGGCCATCCGGCTGGGCCGCCGCGCGGGTGAAGCGGAGGCCTCCGGCGTGGAGCTGGTCAGCGAGGTGAAGCTGACCGAGGCCACGGCCACGAATGTCGCGGTGGCCCATGGCCACGCCTACGTGACGGCGGGGGCCAAGGGCCTCATCACCTTCGACCTGAGCGACCCCTCGCAGCCGCGCCAGGTCCGCCAGTACGAGCCGTCCAACGACTACTACACGGACGCGCTGGTGAACGGGAGCACGCTCTATGTGGCCAGCCGCCGCAGCGGCATCGCCGTGTTCGACATCACCAACCCGGCGATACCTGTCCGCCTGCGCTCCGTGCCCGAGTCCGTGGTGGAGGTGAACTCCCTCGCGCTGGACGGAAACGTCCTGTACGCGGCGTCGCCCGCGCCCAACGCGGAGGTGTACGTCTACGACGTCGCCACGCCCGCGGAGCCGAAGCAGCTCAGGCGGTACTTCGTCGAGGGCGCGGAGCCCGTGGCGGGGGAGGTGCCCCTGCACGTCGCGGCGATGGGCGGCCGGCTCTACGTGAGCAACTGGTCCTTCGGAATGACCGTCTCGGACGTCACCACCCCGGCGAGCCCGAAGCTGTTGGGCCGCTTCGCCAACGGCACGTCGCGCGCCACGGCGGTCGGCATGGTGGGAGACCGCCCCTACGCGTTCGACGCGGGCGAGGACTGGGGCGCGCACCTGAGCGTCCTGGACGTGAGCGCGCCGGCCACGGTGGCCCGGACGGGTGAGTTCCGGACGCGCCCGGAGGTGTCCATCCGCTCGGTGGCGTTCTCCGGGACGAAGGTCTACCTGGCCTATGGTCAGGATGGCCTGCGCATCGTGGACGTGTCCGTCCCCGGCTCGCCCCAGCAGGTGGGGTACTACAACACCTGGCGGGAGACGGATGCGGGCCACGGCGTCGTGTTCCTCGAAGGCCTTAGCAAGGTGCACGTGCCGGGCGACGGATTCGTGTACGCGACGGATTCCTCGCGAGGCCTGCTCATCTTCCGCGAGACGACGGAGTAGGCTGTCTGGATGAGCGACACCCCGACGCGGTCCTGCGGCAGGTGCCAGACGCTTCCTCCCATCGCGGAGGGCGCCGGGCGTCTGTTCCTGTGGAGCCCGGTGGGACACAGCCAGGGCCGGCTGCTGTCCTACCTCCGGGAGGCGCGGCACGAGGTCCAGGTGCGCGCCGAAGCCCAGTGCGTCGAGGTGTGGGTGCCGGAGGCGGCGCTGTCGTCTCTGGCATCGGACCTGGTGGCCGCGCTCACGCAGGAGGAGGCGCGGGCCACCCGGGCGCTGTTCATGCCGGGGGCGGCGGAGCCCGGGCTGGGTGACTATCCCCGGGTGGCTTCACTCCAGCAGCTCGTCACGCGGACGCGCGCGGGGTGGCTGGTGGATTTGCTCTCCGAGGAGCGGCTCACCACGCACTTCCAGCCCATCGTCCATGCGCGGGACACCCGCTGCATCTTCGCGCACGAGGCGTTGATGCGAGGCCTGGAGCCGGACGGCACGCTGGTGCTGCCCGGACGGATGATGCAGACGGCGCGCGAGGCGGACCTGCTGTTCCAGCTGGACCTGGCGGCGCGTACCACGGCCATCCGGCAGGCGGTGAAGCACGGGCTGGACACGCACCTCTTCATCAACTTCACGCCCACGGCCATCTACGACGCCACGTTCTGTCTCCGCTCCACGGTGGAGGCCATCCACGCGGCGGGCATTTCGCCGGAGCGGGTGGTGTTCGAAATCATCGAGACGGACCAGACGGCGGACGCGGAGCATCTGCGCGGCATCGTGGACTTCTACCGCAAGTCGGGTTTCCAGGTGGCGCTGGACGACCTGGGCGCGGGCTTCTCGTCGCTGAACCTCATCCACCGGCTGCGTCCCGACATCATCAAGCTGGACATGGAGCTGGTGCGTGACGTCCACCTGGACCCGTACAAGGGCTCCATCGTGGGGAAGCTCCTGGAGATTGCGCGGACGCTGGGCATCCGCACGGTGGCGGAGGGCATCGAGACGCACGAGGAGTTGCGCTGGGTCCGCGCGCACGGGGTGGACTTCGTGCAGGGCTACCTCATCGCCCGTCCGCAGAGCCCCCCTGTGGGGGCGACGCCGTCGTTCACGGATTGAGCAGGACGTTGCCGGTGGCCTGCCGCTCGAGGTTGGCGGCGCGGAGGATGCTCAGCTGGACGCCTGCCTCCTGGAGGGCGAGCCGGGCATTGTAGCCGTCGCGGTTGTTGACGAAGTTCCGGGCGAGATTGAGCAGCGCACGCACGCGCTCCGCGTGGACGACGACAGTGCCCTGGCCGTCCTCCTCCGCGCTGTCACGCAAGTCGACGAAGGCGTTGTCGGCGATGTCGAGCGCATTGACGACGTCCAGCTCACCCTGTTCCAGCGCAGTGTCCGCCGCGAGCATCCACTGACTGGCGGTTTGAATCTGGGTCAGCCGGTCCTGTCGCGCCTGCTCCACGTCGACCGCGCGGTCGCCGTAGGTGTCCACCTGGAGCTGGACGGCCTGGTTTCGCACGGTGAGGTCGGCGTCGCGCTCGTTGAGCTGGGTTTCGAGCTGCTTCATCCGCTCACGCAGTTGTTCCAGCTCCTGCGCGGGCGCCGGCTGCGTCGTGTTCGGCGTTCCCGCGCCGCCAGTGCCCGTCGGGTTGTTCACGGGCGCTGCGGTGGGCGGTGTGCCAATGGGCTCGGAGCGGCCGATGGGTTCCGAGCGGCCGATGGGCTCCGAGCGGCCAATGGGCTCGGAGCGGCCAATGAAGGCCGGCGTCGCGGGGGCAGGGGAGGGGACCGCGCTGGTCGTGCCGGCTCCACGCTCGCTCTGCCCCGTCACATCCGCCCCCCCCGCACCGCTCGTCGTGCCACCCGTGGTGTCCTGGCCCGTCGAGGTGCCGTCATCACCCGGCTGCTGTCCGCTCCCACCCATCGCGGCCTGCTCCTGTTGCAGCGCCTCCAGGGGCGAGGGGAGTGGCTCGTAGCGCTGTGCGGCCTCCTCGCCGGCGACCTGCCCCGGCGTCGGCGGTGGCGCGCCGTCGGGAAGGACGGGCGTCAGCACGAAGTCGCGTGGTGGCGCGTCCTCCGGCGCCTCATAGACGTAGCCCGCCGGGGGCCTCCGTCCTTCAATCTCTTCCGCCGCCTGCTGGTTCGCGTCCTGGAGCGCCGCCGCGGCCGGGTCCCGGATGGAAGGGTCCTCGGGAGGAATCATGACCGGCGCGTCCGGCAACTGGCCGAGGCCCAACCCTGCGGCGATGGCAATCCAAAGGGGCATGGCGGAAATCTGTCCATCCGTCCGCCCTCGGACACCCGAACTGCCTGTACGGCGCCCGACGGGCCGCTCGCGGGGCGGGCATCCCCGAAACTCCCTGCTCGCGCCCTGAAAACACCCAGGGCCGCGCTCCCGGAAGCAGGGGAGCACGGCCCTCGGGCACCTCAGCACGAGTCGACGGGCTCAGAGGCTGATGCGGAGCCCCGCTCCCAGTTGGAACGTCGGCGCGGGTATGGAGAAGGCCGGAATCGGCTGCCCGTCCACGACGAGCCCCTCCGGCACATCAATGGCGAGCCGGAACTCACCGCCGCGCCGTCCGTAGTTCACCGAGCCGTACGCCTCCACCGTGAGATACGTGAGCGCCCGGTGCATCACGTTGAGCCGCGTGGTGAACGAGCGGTCCGACAGGTTGCCCAGCGTGAACAGGTTGAAGGACGTCCGCTCCAGGGGCCCAGGCCGGTCCAGGAAGAGGTACGCGGCGCCGTAATGCCGTCCCAGGTAGAGCGGGTTGAAGGCGTCCTTCAGCAGCAGGTACGGATACCCGAACGAGCCGGTGTAGCCCGTGGAGTTGAAGAAGTACTCCACGCCCAGCACGGCCAGGTCGTTCTCCCCATAGGGGAAGCTGTAGGTCGCGCCCGCCGTCATCTGCGGCGTGAGCCCCGAGGGAATGTACGCCTCCACCTGGACGCCGTTCTGCGCGATGTCCTCGAGCGTCGTCCCTTCCGGAATGCGGTACAGCGGCCGGTCCGTGCCTTCCTTCAGCGCAACCTCGGCGTAGACGTCCAGCGGCCCCAGCGGTGAGGACACGTCGAGCCCGAAGCGGGGCTTGCGTCCATTCTGCGCCACGGCGCTGGCGCCCAGCTCCGCGGGCCCCAGCAGGACTTCCGCGCGCAGCGCGCCGCCCAGGCGGCCCAGCCGGTTGACCGGGTCGCTGCCGCCGGCCTGCGACGTGGGACTTCCACTCGGGTCGGTGATGGCGCCCACGTCCGTGCCCAGGTCATCCATGACGAGGATGCCGTACACGTTCCATCCCTTGGACTCCCAGGGCACGTGCACCTTCAACATGGACACGCCCGTGCGCAGGTCCACGAAGGCCAGCGGGTCCCGCCGCTGGGGCGACAGGAAGTCCGTGGGGTTCCAGATCTGCCCGGTGCCCCACTTCACGTGCTGCTTGCCCACGGTGAAGAACACCGTGCGCTCCAGGTCGAAGCGCAGCCACGCCTGGTCCAGCAGCACGCGCGGGTTCGCCGGGGCGTCCGGCGTGGTCCGGGGCGGGATGGCGGGGTCGTAGTTCAGGCGTCCCACGACGAAGCCACGGATCCGGTCGGACGGGCGCGCGTCGAGGTAGCCGTCCACCAGCGTGGGGGCGGAGAAGGACGTCTGGCGGAGCGAGGTGTTCTCGCTGCCCGCCATGAAGCCGCGCAGGTAGAACTGACCGCCAATCTTCAGCGGATCGTCCACCACGTCCTCGGTGTCGAAGGCGCTCCGGGTCGCAGGCCCGTTCAACACGTCCGCGTCCCGGTCCTCGACAGGCGCGGTCAGCGGCGGCTGCCGCTCCGTGGCGCCACCGGTGGTGCCAGGGGCCACGTCCGCCGCCGGCTCCGAGCCGTCACCGCCGAAGAGCGCATCCTCCTCCGGCCGGCCTGAGTCCTCGCCCGCGGGTGCCTCCGTGGGCGCCTCCTCCTGCCCGCCTCCGAAGAGCGCGTCCTCGTCGGGGCGCTCCTCGGACTGGGCCCACGTGGGCGTACCGGTGAGGGCCGCGGACAGCGCCGCGGCCAGGGTGAGCGTGCGCGCGGTCATCGGCTCTTGCTCTCGAGCCACGCCTTGGTGAAGAGGTTGGCTTCCAGCGGACGCAGGTCCACTGTCTTGACGAGGATGGTGGTGGAGTTCCCCTTCTCGATTTCGTCGTAGATGCGCATCTCCTCCGGAATCCAGACGTCGTCCTTCTTGGACTCGCTGAACATCTTCTTCCAGCGGGGGTAGAGCGCCGTGCGCATCTTCCGACCGGACAGGGCGTATTCCTCCTGCTTGAGGATGTTGCCGGAGACCTTGTCCACCCAGACCTTGAGGACGGGGTAGGCCACGTCCACGCCGGGCTTGACCTTCAGCGTCATCAGGTGGGCCGTGTACTTGCCCAGCTTCGCCTCGCCCTCGTAGGACGGGTCATACTCCTCGGCCAGCCGCGACTCGTCGAAGTCCGCGCGGCGGCTGTCGGTACCGGCGATGCGCTCGCGCTCGGTGCGGCGCTCCCAGCGGCCCACGTTGGGGTCGTAGTTCCAGAGGTTCTTGTCCAGACGCAGATAGCCCTTGCCCGCCTCCGTCTTGGGCTTGGTGAACAGCATCATCAGCTTGTCGTCCTCGTCGCGGCGGTAGACGACCAGCTCGTAGACGAGGTCCGCCTTCCCCTTCTCCTTCTGCTCCAGGTACACCATCGCCTTGTAGTCGCCGCCGTTTCGCTGGCGGTCGTCGATGGTGGCCAGGAGCTTCACCTGCTCGGCCTGCTCCAGGGCCAGGGCGGCCGGGGCGGACAGCAGCGCCACGGCCATCGCCGCGGCGGACAGCATGTTCTTGAGGCTCATAGGGTCACCCGATGTGGTGCATCGCCGTCACCGGCTTGAGCCGCGCGGCGAGGAAGGAGGGAATGAGCGAGATGGCGGTGGTGCACGCGGTGATGAAGGCCATGGCACCCACGATGGACGAGGGGTGAACGGCCAGATTCAACGTGTCCGACATGATGAAGACCGCGACCACCTCCGGGACGTGCACGGCCATGGCGTTGACGGCCAGGCACAGCACCAGCCCGGCGCTGGCGCCCGCCAGCGTGCCCAGCAGGCCCAGCAGGAGCGCCTCGAAGACGAACATCAGCAGCACGCGCGTGCGCTGCATGCCAATGGCGCGCAGGGTGCCAATCTCCCGGGTGCGCTCCCGGATGGCGATCCACAGCGTGTTCATGATGCCCACGCCGATGATGACCATCAGCACGAAGATGAGCACGCCGGTGAGGCTGTTGAGCGCGGTGAGCGTCCAGGTGATGAAGGAGATTTCATCCTCCCAGTTCGTGATGTCCAGCCGCTGGCCCGTCCAGGCCTCGCGGTTGACCGTCTCGAACTTCATGAAGAACGCGCGCGGGTCGTGGTCCATCACCGTGTGGCCCGCGTCCGTCAGCGTCTGGCGCAGCCGCGCCTGCACCACCGGCACGTGCTGGATGTCCTTCAGGTAGAGCAGCAGGGCGCCCGCGGTGTCGCTCTTGAACTGGTACAGCGAGCGCAGCGTCTCCGACGGCACGAAGATGCCGAAGTCGCTCAGCATGCCCATGTCGGCCGCGATGGCCACCACGCGCGCGTCCACCGTGTTGCTGGCGCCTCGCAGCGTCTGGGCGGCCAGCGTCACGGACTCGCCCACCTGGACGTTGAGCTTCTTCGCCTGCTTCTCGAAGAGCAGCACCGTGCCGGGCTCGGCCAGGCCATCCAGCGCGCCCGCGCGAATCTGCAGGACCTGACGGAGGCCCGGCTCGGACTGGATGTCGATGCCGCCCACGCCCACCTGAATGGAGGACGTCTCACTGACGACCTTGAGCCAGCCCCGGCCGCGCTGGACGGCGAAGTCCAGCTCCGGCACGTCCTTGCGGATCTGCTCCAGGATGGCCGGATAGCCCGTGACGACCGGCGCCGCCTGGCCCGCCGTCACCTTGTAGAAGCCGGCCACGTTGACGTGGCCGGTGGACAGCGTGGTGGCCGAGCGGAGCATCGACTCCTTCATGCCCGTGGACAGGCCCATGAGGATGACGAGCAGCGCGGTGACGCTGGCGATGGCGCCGCCCAGCAGCAGGGTGCGCCTGCGGTGGGTGCCGAGGTTGCGGAATGCGATGAGGAAGAGCTGGAGCATGTTCTCACTCGTCCGTCTGCATCGCCTGGAGGGGCGAGACCCGGGTCGCGAGGAACGCGGGATAGAGGGTGGAGATGGCGGAGACGCCCAGGACGATCACGAACGCCGCCACCAGGTTGCTGGCGCTCAGCGTGGGGAACAGCCGGGGGCCGGAGAAGAAGAAGTAGAGCGCTTCGTTGCCCGCGGGGATGCCGGCGCTGTTGAGCAGGGCCATGATGCCGCTGCCCACCAGTGAGCCGGCCGAGCCGAACACGAGCCCCAGCACCAGCGTCTCCACCAGCACCATGCCCAGGATGAAGGAGCGCTGCGCGCCAATGGCCCGCATCGTTCCCACCTCGCGCACGCGCTGCATGGTGGCCATCATCATGGCGTTGTTGATGATGACCAGCGCCACCACGAAGATGATGAAGACGGCGAAGTAGAGCACCAGCTTCCCGAGCAACACGAACTGCCCGATGATGCCCGCCGCCTCCTGCCAGGACACCACGCGCAGCTTCAGGCCCGCATCCTTCGCCGCCTGCCGCAGCTCCACCATCGTCTGTTCCAGCAGCTCCGGGTCTTTGAGCATCACCGCCGCGCTCAGGGCCACGCCTTGCTCGATTTCCTGCTGGGTGTAGACGCGCTGGAGCAGGTTCTCGCGCGTGAGCGCCCCCTGGTCTCCGGTGAAGGCGGCCTGGTCGTCCACGTCGCTGGACGTGGCCTCGGCCACCAACTCATTGTCGCTGGCCTCTCCGAAGAGGGCCTCCTCGGCCTCGTCCCGGCTGAGGGTTTCCAGGCCGCTCTGCTTCTGGATTTCCGCCAGCTCCGCCTTCTTGTCCGCGGTGAGGTACCCGTACAAGTCCCGGAACGACATCAGGTCCATCAGGCTCAGCGCGCCGGCCATGGCGGACTTCTCCAGGCCCTTGAACTGGTAGGTGCCGTAGACCTTCACGTTGACGCTCTGCATGTAGCCGGTGCGCGTGAAGGCGGTGATGGTGAGCACGTCCCCCATGCGCAGCCGGTAGAGCTCCAGCAGCGGCGCCAGCTCCGAGTAGAACTGGGCGTAGCGGGTGTCGAAGTTGGCGTCGTCGGTGGTGAAGAACTGCGTCAGCAGCTTGTCCAGCGCGGGCTCCTGGCTGCCCAGCAGCTTCTGCAGCCGCTCCACCATCTTCCGCGTCTTGACGGGGTCCAACTGGAAGATGATCTCCCGCGTCTGCGTCTGGTTCTCCTTCACCCACCGCTGAAGGTCCGGGTCGGTGGCGATGGTCTTCTGGTTGAGGTCCCGCTCCTGCTTGATGTGGTCCAGCCGGAGCGCCGACTTCATCTTGAGGAACTCTTCGTAGAAGAACTTGGATAGCAGCATGCCGCGCTGCCCGGTGGGCACCGGCTGTCCGTCCACGATCTCCATGCGGTCGAAGGTGCGCTGGAACGCGTCCAGGTCCGTGCCGGCGTAGCGCAGCTCCAGCATGTCCCCGTCCGGAATCTGCGGGGCGATGCGGTTCTCCAACAGCTCCAGCGCGCTGTAAGGGGCCTCCTCGAAGGTGTCCCAGAACGCGTCCGTGCGCGCCCGGGCGAGCGCTTCCACCTCCGCGGGCTCCTTCTGGGCGCCGCCCAGCTCCTGCTCACTCCTGGCCGTCTGGTCGGCCATCAGCTCGACCATCTGCCGCACGTGCCCCTTGACGCTGTCGATGCTCTCCCTCAGCTCGGGCGTCTCACCGGCTTCGTCGCGCTTCTTGTAGAGCGCGCGCAGGTTCGACAGCGTCATGTCCACGGTGTTGCCGGAGGTGACGATGGCGCCGCTGGTGCCCAGGGGCACCACCGTCTTCACGTTGGGGTGCTTCTCCAGGAAGGGCCGGAGCTGGCTGAAGTCGTCCAGCGCGGCCAGGTCCGGCTCGCCGCTCATGCTGCCGTAGAGGGCCAGCGGGTCCTTGGATTCGTCCGAGTAGACCTGGATGTGGCCCGCGACGCTGCCGATGATGCTGCGGCTCATCGCGCTGTCCATGCTGTCCATCAGCGCTCCGCCCACCACCACGAGCAGGGTGCCGAAGAAGATGATGCCGCCGATGAGCAGGTTGATCTTGCTGGAGAACAGGTTGCGGAAGGCCACCTGCAGCAGCAAACGGAGTTGTCCCATGGTCAGTGGTCTCCAGCGGCCATGGCGCGGCTGGCCTCGGCGGCGCTGATGCGGTCCAGGAACTTGCCGTCCGCCAGCCGTACCACCGCGTTGGCGTGGCTCATCACCTTCGCGTCGTGGGTGGAGAAGATGAAGGTGGTGCCCTCCTTCTGGTTGAGCTCCTTCATCAGGTCGATGATGTTCTGGCCCGTCACCGAGTCCAGGTTGGCCGTGGGCTCGTCCGCGAGCACCAACTGGGGCCGCGTGACGAGCGCGCGCGCCACGGCCACGCGCTGGCGCTGGCCGCCGGACAGCTCGTTGGGCCGGTGCTTGGCGTGGTTGGCCAGTCCCACCTGCTCCAGGAGCTGCATCACCCGCTCCCGGCGCTGGGCCTTGTCCAGCTTGCGCTGGAGCAGCAGGGGGAACTCCACGTTCTGGAAGACGCTGAGCACCTGCACCAGGTTGAAGCTCTGGAAGATGAAGCCAATGGTGTTGAGGCGCAGGTTCGTGAGCTGGCGCTCCGTGAGCTGCTTGGTGTCCTGCCCGGCCACCCGGACCACGCCTCCGGTGGCGGTGTCCACGCACCCGATGAGGTTGAGCAGCGTCGTCTTGCCGCTGCCGGAGGGCCCGGCGATGGAGATGAACTCACCGGCATGGACCTCCAGGTCCACGCCCCGGAGCGCCGGGACCACCACCTTCCCCAGGGTGTAGTCCTTGGTCACATTCGTGATGGAGACGATGGAGGACTGCGATGCGGTGGGATTCATGCGTTACGTCCTTTCGAAGTCTTGGCGGGGCGTGGCGGACGGGGGGCATTCGCTGCGCGCCACCGCTCGGCGATGCCTGCGAGCTCAGCCTTGTAGAAATCACAGAAAGCAGACGCCTCTCGCAAGTTACGATTTCCAGCGAGACGCGGAACCGCGAGGGCCTCGGAGCAGAGTCGTGCGAAGGCGCTCAGGGACTCCTCGGCGACGCGCAGCTTGCTTTCCCAGCCCTGTGAATGAATGACGTAGTAGTGCTGCCGGTCCCCCGGAACGCTGGCGGGTTCCACCAGGCCCATGTCCGTGCAGGCCCGCAGGTTGGTGGACACCGACGCCGCGCTCACGTTGAGCAGCATGGCGATGCGCTTGTTCGACAGGGGTTTGCCCGCGAGCATCAACAGCGCGTAGATGCGCCCGCCGATGCGCGTGCCACCCCGCCGCTCGAAGTACAGCCCCACCGATTCGATGAAGCGCCGTTCGGCGGCCTCCAGTTCCACCATGCCTGTCTCCACGCCTTCTCGGCTGGGCGTCGCGCTGTGGAGCGCACGGCAGCCGGGGTGACGGGCAAGCTTTTAGGCGGCGGGGTTTCGTTCAGTCAATACTGAATGAACTGTATGGAGTGGAGGGTGGGGCGAATCCTCCATGCGCACCTCTCATGGCGCGGGGCCCACAGCCGACGCGCGGCTGCGGGCCCCGAAATCCCCTTCATGGGGTGCAGGTCTGACATGCCCAAGGGTGTGTCATCAGTACGTGTCGGGCGAGGTATTGGAGCCCGTGTCCGGGTTCAGGGTGCTGTCGTCCCCCGCGCCACCGGTGCCCTCGTGCTTGTCCACGCCGGAGCCGCCCATGTGGCTGTCCTGGTTGATGGACGAGTCCGGCGTCAGCGTCGAGTCACCCGCGCCGCCCGTTCCCGAGAGGGAGATGCTCTTGGCGACGTTCTTGGTCTCCTTCACCTCGTAGCTGGCGCGAATCTCCTGGCCGGGGCGCAGGTCCTTGGCCTTCTTCAGGGTCGGGTCGCTGAATCGGGTGCTGCGGTCGACCTCCAGGGGGACCACCGCGCCATGCATGTCGACGAAGATCTTGTCGCTCTCCGCCTTCACCACGCGGCCGCTGAGCTCCTTCTGGCCCATGTTGGCCTGATGGCCCATGGTGCCGGAGCCGCCCTGACCCGGCTCAGTGGGTCTGGTGCTCGTCTCGCGTTCGATGGTGGTGGTGTCCTGCTGGATTTCGGTCTGCCCCACCTGGCCCGAGCCACCCTGGGCCGCCGAGGAGTCCTTCGGCTTGTTCTCGTCGTTGTTGGCCAGGGCGGTACCGGCTCCGAGCATGGCGATGGTGGCGAAGACGCCAACGAGCTTCTTCATGGGGATTCTCCTGTGATTGTTGTGAGTGGGCGGGGGCGGCGACGTCCCCCGTTGGAGAGAACCTAGGTGCGCTCGTGGAACCGGACAGGGCTTGCTCACCCCCCTGCTGGAATGGCCGTTCGCTCTCCGGCCGGTGGGTCGGGGGGCCGCGCGCGTCCGGGGAAGAGGGGAGCGCCTTGTAGGAAGCGGGGCTTTTCCCTTACCGTCGGGGGCCCAGCGCCCACTGGCCAGCCCGGCCGGTGGCCCGACAGGAGACCGTCTCCGCAATGCCCCCGACCGCCAAGCCCTCCCAGACCGCGCAGGACCTTCCCGCGCCCTCGTTTCCCGCCATCGAGTCCCTGCTCGAGGCGGCCTCCGTGGAAGAGGTCCGTGGCTTCTTCGATGGGGTGAAGACGGGCCTCACCGAACTCAAGGGCCCCAAGGTGGAGCAGGGCAAGAAGGCCCAGGCCGCCATTGGCCGCGCGGAGGAGCTGCTGGAGATGCTGGTGGAGACCCGCGAGCGGCTGATCGCCGAATCGAAGGGTGGCAAGGGCCGGAAATGACGGTGGTTTTTCCCCGGGAGACTCTTTTTTTCCGGGGTTAGGCAACCGGCGAGCCCCCCCGCCGATAATGCAAGTGAGAGCATCCTGAGCATCGATGATCTCTGACCTTTCCGCTGAAAGCAGCGCCTGGAGGAAGCAATGGCGAAGATCGACAACATGATGGGCCCGAACGTTCGTCTCTCGACCAACGTCACGACGGCGCGGCAGACGCCGGACACCGGTTTCGGCGCGCGGCTTCACAATGGTCTCAACAGCGCCGCCAGCGCCGTGGGCACGGGTGTGGGCGCGATGGCGGGCATGGTCCCCGGAGGGCAGATCGTCTCCGCCGCCGTCTCCTCGATGCACACGTTCTCCTCGACGGGCGGCTCGGGCATGGGCGCGCCGTACGCGGGCGTGATGAACACCGCGGTGGCGGGCAACCTGGGCGGCGCGGTGGCGCCGGCCGGTGGCGGTGTCGTCGCGGGCGGTCTGGGTGGCGCGGTGGCTGGCTCCGGCTCGCCGCTGGGTCTGGGTGCGCAGGGCACCGGCAGCACCACGGACACCGTCAACGGCAACTTCTCGCTGAACAAGATGGCCGAGGAGAACTCCAAGCTCCTCAACCTGCAGGCCGCCATTCAGCAGGAATCGCAGACTTTCACCGCGATCTCGAACGTGATGAAGTCGCGGAACGATACGATCAAGAACTCCATCAGCAACGTCCGCTAACTGCGGGCGTTGTCGCCCTAGGGAGCGTCAATGGCGGACACCTCGGAGATTTCAAACAGCCTCGTCCCGCTCGGACGCCAGCAGGCCAGAGTCCTGCTGGAGGCCGGTTACCTGTGGCTCGACATGGGCCACTTCGACAAGGCGAAGGAGATCTTCTCCGGGGCGGCCGCGCTGATGCCCCGGAGCGAGGTGCCCCAGCTGGCGCTGGGCGCCGTGGAGTTCTCGCAGGGCCGTCATGACAAGGCCCTGCAGGCCTACCGCGTCGCGCAGCGCCTGGCCCCGCAGTCCGGGCTCCCGCGGGCGCATGCGGGTGAAGCGCTGTTGTTCATGGGGAAGGTGCCCGAGGCGCTCAAGGAGCTGAAGGCCGCCATGGACCTGGATCCGGACGGGGACGGTGCCCGCCTGGCGCAGTCCCTCATCCAGGCCAAGGAGGCGGGAGTCCTGCCTCCGGCGAAGACGTAGGACGGAGGTCACGGCGATGGCTGTCGGCGGTGTCGGACGAGGCGGTGGGAAGGGCCGCGCGGGTGGTGCGAAGGGCCCTGCCGGCGCGGCGCCGGCGGGTGGCGCCAGCTTTGGTGGCCGGGTGGACCGGACGGAGTCTCTTGTCGGGCCCTCGGGTCTGGTAGGCTCCAGCAATGTCCAGGGCCCCCAGGCCGCGGATCCGGTGGCCTCCCAGGCGGTGGCCATTGCCCGGAAGCTGAAGAACGGGGGCTTCAAGAGCAAGGAAGAGGCGACGCAGGCCCTGGTCGCCGAAGTCCTGAAGGAGAAGCTCCGCATGAAGTCTTCCTCCCTCACCACCAAGATTGCAGACGCGCTCCAGGATGATCCGCGGCTGAATCAGGTCCTCGAGCGGCTGTGGTCTAAGGCCGAGTGAGCGGCGCTTGGCTCTGGGCGACGACAGGCAGGTCATCCTTGAGAAGTACGGCCCCTACGTCCGGTCGCTGGCGGCGACCGTGCGCAAGCAGTTCAACGCCCAGCTGGAGCTGGATGAGCTGCTGGCCTACGGCCAGATAGGCCTTCTGGAGGCCGCCGAGCGGTTCGACCCGAAGGTCGGGGCCAACTTCCTCACCTTCGCGCACTACCGCATCAAGGGCGCCATCTTCGACGGGCTTCGGAAGATGGGTGTGCTGCGCGGGTCCGATGCCCGCAACGCCTATGTGGGAGAGCGGGCGGCGGCGTATCTGGGAAATCTTTCGGATCGTGAGGCCGGAGCAGGCAACCGCGGCAGCTCATTCGACGATGATGTGAATGACATCTCGGATGCGGTGACGGGGCTGGCGATGGTCTTCGCCACCAGCATCGAAGGCGCGGACACGGCGGGTTACACCGACGAGTCGCTCCCCGTCGACATCCGGATGGAGCAGGAGCAGCTGAAGACGCGGGTGCGGGCGGCGATCGAGAAGCTCCCGGAGAAGGAGCGGAAGCTCCTGATGGGGTACTACTTCCAGGGCAGGACGCTGGAGGAAGCGGGAGCGGAGATAGGGCAGTCGAAGAGCTGGGCTTCGCGGCTGCATGCGCGGGCAATCGACCGGCTCAAGGAACTCTTGAACGAGGAGGAGGAGCTCCCTCCTTCTCCGATGGATGCAAGGAGGGTCTCACATGGCGGGTCCGATGGCCGGAGTCTCCGCGGCGCAGGTCGCGCAGCAGAAGCTGCAGGATCAGGGCGCTCAGCAGACGAACAAGCAGGGCGCGTCGAAGTTCGACGGAGTTCTCGCTGACAAGGCGCAGGGCGCCGGTCAGGTGGACGCCGCCCAGCAGGTGAACAAGGCCCAGGCGGCGCAGGCCACCCAGCGCACGGATGCCGTGCGTCAGGTGGAGTCCGTCAACAAGACGGAGAAGGCCGCCCTCAACAAGGTGCACGGCGCCCAGGAGTCGGTGACGACCAAGGCGGCGGAGCCGGTGACGGCCAAGGCCGAGGCGTCCAAGTCGTCCAAGGCGGGCGACATGATGACGCAGATTGTCGGCGACCTGGAGAAGGGTCAGGTCAACCTGGAGCACATCATCAAGCAGGCCTCCAGCGGCAAGGCGTTCTCCAACGCGGAGCTGCTGTCGCTCCAGGCCTCCATGTACCAGTACACGCAGCAGCTGGACCTGACGAGCAAGGTGGTGGAGAAGGCGACCACCGGCCTGAAGGACGTCGTCAAGACCCAGGTGTAGGCCCAACCCCGGTTTCCCGGCGGCGCGGCCTCAAGAAGGGCGGTCCCTCCCTCTACGAGCGGGAGGGGGCGCCCTTCCGCGTTTTCCGGGGGCCTAGTAAGCTCCGACCCGCCCATGATTCGCCGACCGCACGCGTTTGCCGCCTCGCTTCTCGCCCTTCTCTTCCTGACGGGCTGCCACATTGAACTCCAGCACGCGCTGAGCGAAGCGGACGCCAACGAAATCTACGTCCTGCTCAGCAAGAACGGCATCAACGCCAAGAAGGAAAAGGAAGAAGGCGGCAACGAGGTGCGGTTCATGATCACCGTGCCCAAGGCGGATGCCGCGCAGGCGGCGGAGCTGCTCAAGCTCAATTCGCTGCCGCGGCCGGTGGAGAAGGGCCTGGCCCATTTCGCCAAGGGCAGCATGGTGCCCACCGCGACGGAGGAGCGCGCCATGCTCCTCAAGGCGATGGGCGGCGAGGTCTCCAATGCGCTGAATCAGATCGACGGCGTGCTGGAAGCGCGCGCCATCGTGATGATTCCGGAGAACAACGACCTCACGCAGCCGGAGAACAAGCCGATGCCGTCCGCGTCGGTGTTCATCAAGTACCGCCCGGGCGAGGGGGGCAAGCCGCCCATCGACACTGCCGTGGTGCAGCAGTTCGCGGCCACCGCGGTGCCGGAGCTGAAGGCCAGCGCGGTGACGGTGCTGATGACGCAGGCCCTGCCGCCGTCGGCGGAGACGGACGCGGAGAGCCGCCTGCAGGACGTGCTGGGGCTGCGCATGACGGCGGCCAGCGCCAGCCAGTTCAAGGTGATGTTCGCGGGCGCCTTCGTGCTGGTGCTGGCGATGCTGGGCCTGACGATGTGGACCTTCATGCGCGGCGGCTCCAGCAGCGCCCCCGCTGCGCGCGCCGGAGCGCGTGCCCGCGGTCGTCCTCCCGAGGCTTGACGTCACCGCCCCTCACGGTGGGGCTTCCCTCCTTCTCCCAGCGGGCGTCCGTGGGGCCCGCGAGGTGACGTTTGGACTCGTTCTTCACCTCGCTCAACAAGCGCCAGAGCATGCTGCTCCTGACGGCCGTGACGTTCTGCGGCCAGGAGAGCCTCGGCGCCTTGGAGCACCTTCCCGAAGAGGAGGGGGCGCTTCTGCGTCATCGCGCGCAGGAGCTGCTTCAGGTTCCGCGCGAGAAGCGCATCCCCGCGCTGGTGCAGGAAATCAAGCGGCTGGTGAAGGACCGCCGGGGTCAGCTCTGGAGCGCCGAACCGGAGCGGCTGGCCGCGCTGCTACAACGTGAGCGGGGCGCGTTGGTGGAAGTGGTGCTGCGCGCGCTGCCGGGCACGCTGGCGGAGGCGGTGCGCGCGCATCTGCCGCCCTCGCGCGTGAAGCTGACCCGTGAAGTCCGCCCGCAGGTCCTGGACATCGTCCGGTGGAAGCTGGAGGAGCTGCTCGCGCGCGAGCTCGCTGGGCAGCAGGCCGCGGGCTTCAAGTTCGCGGACGTGCTCCAGCTTCAGCAGCGGGAGCTGCTCACCATGTGCGACCGGTTGGGCGCGCGGGTGCTGGGGCCGGCGCTGGCGGGCCTTCCGGACGCGGAGCGCGAGGCCTTGCTGGAGCAACTGCCGCCGGACTTGAAGCTGCTGGCCACCAAGGCCGTGGCAGCCAACGCTCCGCGCAAGCTGCCGGAGGAGGATTCCCGGGCGCAGTTGGAGCCGCACGAGGGCCTGACGCGGCCCGCCGTGGCGCTGCGCAGCGCGGGGGCTCAGCGGCTGGCGCGCGCATGCGTGGCGCAGTCTCCGGAGTTCGCCGCGCGCATGCTGGAGAAGTACCGCGGTGAGTTCGGGAGCCTGCTGGCGAAGTGGGTGCGCGAGGAGCGCGTGCGCCCCACCGCGCGAGGCGATGGCGGCCGGACCGACATCGTGATGGACCTGGAGCGGCTGGCCACGCGTGGCCTCATCGAGCGGCCGGTCCGCCTGGCGACACCGCCGCCCCCGCGTCAGTCCGCCGTTCTTCCTCCGCCTCCGGGAGCCCGGAAGGCGGCTGCCGCGGCGGCGCCACCCGCGGGCAAGGCGGCGGCGCCCGGTGGGGCAGCACCTGCTGGGGGGGCACCTGCCAAGGCCGCACCTGCTGGGGCCGCACCTGCCAAGGCGGCACCTGCTGGCCGGGATGTGCCGTCACGACCGCCGGTGCGGGGGGCGGCCCCGGGGGCGGCTCGCCAGGGCGCGGGAGCACCGGCCCGGCGGGACTTCATGGCGGAGCGGGCGGCGCGAAACGCCGGTGTGTTGTCCTCGCGTGAGCCCTCCCGAGTGGCCACGCCCGCGAAGCGACAGGATGGCTCCGCGGTGCACCGGATGCCGGCCCGGCGTGAGCCCGCGAACGCGGGCGGCGCGGGGGCTCGCCGTGAGGGGGAGGGGCCCGATACGCGCCCGCCTCGCGCGGATCCAGAGGGCGCGCGCATCGGTCCGCCGCCTTCTCGGCTGGGGCAGCGCGGCGCACGGCCTCGCCCGCAGGACCCCGACACGCTGTCGGAGCGGGACCGCGCGCGGGTCGCCGAGGGTTCCCGGGTGCATTCGCGTCCGCCGGAGGAGCGTTCCCGGGTGGCCGAGGGCTCGCGAGTTCAGGCGGGAGGCCAGGGCGAGCGCTCGCGGGTTCAAGCTGGCGCTCAGGACGAACGCTCACGCGTGGCCGAGGGCTCGCGCGTCCATGCCAACGTTCCTGACGAGCGCTCCCGTGTGGCGGAGGGCTCCCGCGTCCATGCCAACGTTCCTGACGAGCGCTCCCGTGTGGCGGAGGGCTCGCGCGTCCAGGCGCGCCCAGCGGATGATCGCTCCCGCGTCGCGTCCCGGGGGCCGCAGCGTCCGGCGGAGGAGCCTCCCCGGGCCGCTCGGATGAAGTTCGGGGCCGCAGAGCCGGAGCGGGAGGACTCGGAGGTCTCCCGGGTGTTCCGCTCGCGCGCGTCCGGTGCCCAGGGGAGCGGCGGCCGGGCCAGGCCCCCCGAGGCGGAGCAGGAGCCGGAGCGTCCCCCCCGGGTGCTGGTGGGGCGGGCCATCACCTCGCCGTCCCTGGCGCCCATGCCCAAGCCCCGGGGGGAGGGCACGGCCGTCCAGCGTCGTCCCCGCTCTCCGTCGGGTACCGACCGTCCTGTGCCTCCGGGTGCAGGGGGACGTGGAACCAAGGGCGGAACGCGCTAGCATCCGGCTCGCAAGGAGCGGCCCATGGCGATCGGCAAGGTGATTCGAGGTGATGGGACGGCGGAGCCGGCGCACGCGCCCGAGCGTCCCGTGCTGCGGCCTCCCCGCGCGGGGGTGATGAACGCCGAGGTCTTCGAGGCCCGGCAGGGCGCGTCGGCCATCCTAGAGGAGGCGCAGCGCGAGAAGGAGCGCATCCTCGCGGAGGCGCAGCGCGAGCGCGAGGAGCTCCTCGCCAAGACGCGTGAGCAGGGCCGCCAGGAAGGCCTGGCGCAGGCCACCGAAATCATCCTTCGCGCGAAGATGCAGGCGGGGGAGGTGCTGACCGGCCACGAGCAGGACGTCATCGCGCTGTCGCTCAAGGTGGCGGAGAAGATCATCGGCCGGAGCCTGGAGAAGGACCCGGAGCTGATGGTGGAGCTGTGCGCCGCGGCCATCGAGAACCTGCGCAGCGCCCGCTCCATGATTCTGCGGGTCCACCCGAAGACGGCCGCCGTGCTCCGCGCGAAGAAGCCGGTCCTGATGGAGCTCATCGGCCGCGCGGTGGACCTGGCCATCAAGGAGGACCCCGAGGTGGCCCCCGTGGGCTGCATCGTCCAGACGGAGTTCGGCACGGTGGACGCACAGCTTCCCACGCAGTTGGAGATGCTCCAGAACGTCCTGTTGCCGGACACCGCGCGCAAGGAAGGGCCGGCTTGAGCCGGAGCGTCAAGGGACTCGCCCATGGCCATTGACCTCTCGCGGTACTTCGACCTCATCAAGGAAGCGCAGGTCGTGCGCGTGCGCGGCCGCGTCACGGAGCTGACGGGCCTCATCATCAAGGCCAGCGTGCCCAACGTCCGCGTGGGCGAGCTGGTGCTCATCAAGAGCCGCAACCGCGGCGCGGTGAAGGCGGAGGTGGTGGGCTTCCAGGGGGATGAGGTGATGCTCATGCCCCTGGGCGAGCTGCACGGCATCGGTCCGGACAGCGAGGTCATCCCCACCGGCAAGCCGCTGAGCATCAAGTGTGGAGAGGCGCTGCTGGGCCGCGTGCTCAACGGAATCGGCGAGCCCATGGACGGCCACCCGTTGCCGGAGGAGGGCCTCATCGACTGGTCCGTGGACCGCGACTGCCCGGACCCCTTCACCCGTCAGCGCATCGAGCGGCCACTGCCCCTGGGCGTGCGCTGCATCGACGGGCTGCTCACGGTGGGGGAGGGCCAGCGCGTGGGCCTCTTCGCCGGCTCCGGCGTCGGCAAGTCCACGCTGATGGGGCAGATTGCCCGGAACACCAAGGCGGACCTCTGTGTGGTGGCGCTCATCGGCGAGCGTGGCCGCGAAGTCCGTGAGTTCATCGAAGACGCCATGGGCGAGGAGGGCATGAAGCGCTCCGTGCTGGTGTGCGCCACCTCCGACCAGCCCAGCCTCGTGCGTCTGCGCGCGGCCTATGTCGCCACCGCCATCGCCGAGTACTTCCGCGAGCGCGGCGGCAACGTGCTCTTCATGCTGGATACGGTGACGCGTCTGGCGCGTGCCCAGCGTGAGATTGGCCTCGCCGTGGGGGAGCCCCCGGCCCGTCAGGGTTACCCGCCGAGCGTGTTCTCCATGCTGCCTCGCATCCTGGAGCGCACGGGCAACTCGGAGAAGGGCAAGTGCACCGCCATCTACACCTGCCTCGTGGCCGGCGGTGACATGGAAGAGCCCATCGCCGACGAGGTCCGCGGTATTCTCGACGGCCACTTCATCCTCAACCGTGCCCTGGGTGAGCGCAACCAGTGGCCCGCGATGGACGTGCTCGCCAGCCTCAGCCGTGTGATGAGCGGCATCGTCTCCAAGGACCACAAGAAGGCGGCGGGACGGCTCCGAGAGCTGCTCTCCACGTATGAGAAGCAGCGCGACCTCATCCTCCTGGGGGCCTACCAGTACGGGACGGATCCCCGCACGGATCAGGCCATCGACAAGTACGACGCCATCATCGACTTCCTCAAGCAGGACACCCACTCCAACTCCGGGTTCGAGGAGACGGTGGAGCAGCTGATCGCCCTGTTCGACGAGTAAGGCGCTGGCCAGGGGTGCGCTGCTGGGATTCCGGGTTAGGATGGGGCCAACATGCCCCCGTACCGGTTGCAGGCCCTGCAGGACATGCGCGCCCGGGCCAAGGAAGAGGCGGAGCAGGCCTTCTCCTCCGCCATCAAGGCGCTGGAGAAGGAGAAGGCGGAGCTCCAGCGTCTCATCGACGACCTGGAGCAGCGCAAGCGCGAGCGCAAGGCGAAGGTGGCCGCCTACCTGAAGGAGGTCATGTTCAAGGGTGCCGGCATCAACGGCATGAACATGATGAACCGCTTCGAGGAGCGCCTGAAGGACGAAGAGGCGCAGGTGGCGCTGGAGGTGGAGCGTCAGCGGGAGGCCGTCAAGGTGGCAGAACGGCTGGTGGAGCAGCGCCGGCGGGAGATGGCCGAGGCGGCGAAGGAGCTGAAGGCCATCGAGAAGCACCGAGAGAACTGGCAGAAGCAGGTGAAGTACGAGCGACAGCAGCGTGAGGAACTGAACCAGGAGGAGATTGGCAACGCCTTGTTCCTGGCGCGCCAGCGCAAGTAACCTGCGCCCTCCCCATCCCCCTGGAATGACGTCATGAGCCGAGTTGACGACGATCGCGAAGCAGCGCGCCTGGCCGAGCGCCTCCTCCAGGAGAAGAAGCTCGCCGAGGGGCAGGCCAAGAAGCGCCAGGAGGGGGCTTCCGCCTTCCAGCGGCTGATGCAGCAGGCCCAGCAGCCGCCTCCGTCGCCGGGCCCGGCGCCCGCGGAGCCCCAGCCGCAACAGGGCGGTCTGGCGCGCGCCGTGCTCGCGCGGGCCACTCAGCAGGGCAAGACGTTTGGTGAGCGGGTGCAGCAGGAGCAGCAGCCCGCCATGAAGGAGCTGGCCCAGCCTCAAGCCCAGGCGCAGGGCCAGGCCGCGGAGGCGCGGGGCGGCTCGCGCGCGTCGGACGCCCGGGACGCCCGGCGCACCGACGAGAAGCGGACCTCCGAGAGCCGCGAGAAGGACCTGGGCAAGGCGGAGTCCTCCCTGGGGCAGGTCAGCTCCGAGCGGGGCGCCGCCATCCGGGCGGATGCCGACGCGGGCGGCGGTAAGGGCAGTGGCGGTGGCAAGGACAAGAAGGACGGCGGGGCGGAGTCCATCGCCCCCGGCTTCCGCTTCAACCCCGCGTTGATGGCGCCGGTGCCCGTGGCCAAGCCCAAGGACACCGCGGGCTCGGAGCGCCTGCGGGCCCTGGCCACCGAGATTGCGCAGAAGATTGTCGACCGCGTCCGCGTGGGCACCAACGCCGCGGGCAACGCTGAGTTCCAGATCGACCTGCGGGGCGACGTGCTCAGCGGTCTGTCCATCAAGGTCAGCGCCCGGAACGGGAAGATTTCGGCCACCTTCAGCGGCAGCAACCGCGAGGTGCTCAAGCAGCTCGAAGGCGCCAGCGAGGGACTGCGGTCCGCGCTCAGTGGCCGTGGGCTCCGGCTTGAAGACGTCCGCTTCGAGGCGAAGGCATGAGTCTCGAATCCGAGGACGAAGGTTCGGGCGTCCACGAGCGCACGATGCTGGTGGACCTGCGCCAGCTCCGGCCTTCGCGCCAGGAGCCGCCGCAGGAGCCCCCTGCATCCCAGGAGCCACCCGCCAGCCAGGAGCGGGGCTGGCGGCCCTTCGCTTTCCGGAACCTGGAGAAGGTCTCTCGTGCGCAGGGGCTGCTCGCGGAGCGCTTGCGGTGGCTGACGCCCGCGGACGGCACGACGGCGGCCGTGGCGGCTCGGCTCACGGAGCTGTTCGACGCGGAGGTGCGCCTGACGGTGGAGTCCGTCCAGGTGCGGCCCATGGCGGAGCTGCGGCGCTTCCTGGGCGACCCCACCTTCCTGGCGGTGCTCGCGCCCGGGGCGCTCCAGGGCCGGGCGGTGCTGGAGGTGGAGCTCGCGCTGGCGCACGTGGCGGTGGACCTGCTGCTGGGCGGCGCCGGTGAGACGGTGGGCCTGAGGCCGCTGACGGACATCGAGGAGGGCGTGATGGCCTACGTCGTCCTCGAGGGGCTCAAGCTGCTGGTGCCGGGGCTGCAGGCGGCGGTGCCGCGCCCCCGGTTGGACGGCGTGGCGCGGGGCGTGGACGAGGTCTCCGCGCGGCTGGGGGATGATGGCCCCATGCTGGCGGTCCACCTGCAGGCGACGCTGGGACCGCACAGCGGCATGGTGCGGCTGGTGGTGCCCGCGGCGGTGCTGGACGCGGCCGAGCCGGCGGTGGAGAGCACGCAGCGGCGGGCCCGGGGGAAGGCGGACCTGGAGGCCTTCGCGAGCCGCCTGTCGGCGGTGCGCAGCTGGCTGCGCGCGGAGATTGGCTCGGCCGAGATTTCCGGCCAGGACCTGGCGAGCCTGCGGGTGAAGGACGTGTTGCTGGTGGACGCGTTGTCGGCGCGCACGGACAAGGGCGAGGCGGGCACCGCGCGGCACCAAGCAACAGGCGCATGAGGGG
>NZ_JABFNS010000093.1 GCF_013116825.1 Myxococcus xanthus | reverse complement strand
ACACACCTGTCCCTCCACGCTGGCCACCCGCGCACGCACACCCCGCCCCGCCAGCAGCCCCTGCAGCCGCACCGCCCGGGCGCGCAGGGCTTCCGGCGGCTGGGCAAGCAGGCGATGCACCGGAACCTCATCCGCCCGGCCGTCCCGGTACAGCGTCAGGGTGGCTTCGAGCGCGGCGACCGTCAGCTTGTCCACCCGCAGGGCCCGCATGAGCGGGTGGGCCTTGATGCGTGCCAGCAGCACGGACCGGCCCACCACGACTCCCGCCTGGGGTCCTCCCAACAGCTTGTCTCCCGAAAAGGCGACCACGTCCGCGCCCGCCGCCACGGCCTGGGCCACCGTGAGCTCCCGGCTCAAGCCCTCGCCCTTCAGCGGCACCAGCGCGCCCGCGCCCAGGTCCTGGAACACCGGCACGCCGCGCGCGCGGCCCAACGCCGAAAGCTCCGCGACCTCCACCTCTTCCGTGAAGCCCACCAACGCGAAGTTGGAGCGGTGCACCTTCACCAGCAGCGCCGACTCCGGGCCCAGCGCCGCCGAGTAATCCGACAGCCGCGTCCGGTTGGTGGTGCCCACCTCCACCAGCTTCGCGCCCGACTGCCGCATCACCTCCGGGACTCGGAAGCCGCCGCCAATCTCCACCAGCTCACCGCGCGACACCACGCACTCGCGGCCGGACGCCAACGCCGCCAGCACCAGCAGCACCGCGCCCGCGCAGTTGTTGACGACGACCGCGTCCTCCGCGCCCGTCAGCGAACGCAGCAGCCCCACCAACGGCGCGTAGCGACTGCCCCGCTCTCCCTCATCCAGGTCGTACTCGAGGTTGGAGTACCCCCGGGCCACCTCCGCCACGCGCGCCACGGCCGAGGCCGCCAGGGGGGCGCGTCCCAGGTTGGTGTGCAGCACCACCCCGGTGGCGTTGAGCACGGGCCGCAGCCCCGGGGTGCCCAGCGTGTCCAGGGCGTGCTGGACGTCCGCGTCCTCGAAGCCCGGCCCCCCCGAGGCCACCAGCCGGCCCCGGGCCCGGTCGACCGCCAGCCGGAGCGCGGCCACGGCACGGGCCCTGGGGACTCCGCTCAACAGGGGTTCCAGCGACGGGCGCCGCAGGAGCTGCTCGACGGAGGGGAGCGCGCGCAAGAGCGCATTCTTCCCACCGTCTCCACTGTTCGACGGGGCGCCCACGGCCCGAGTCTAGGGGAGCCGCCAGGCAAGTTCCAGGCGAGCCCTGGAACATCGGGGTGACAAAAAGGAAAAGGCCCAGCCTCCCTCGGGGAGACTGAGCCTTCGGACCAAGCGCTATGAGCGCTCAGTAGGTACTCAGACCGGGCGAACGTTCTGAGCCTGCAGGCCCTTGGGGCCACGGGCCACGTCGAACTCGACCTTCTGGCCTTCCTGCAGCGTGCGGAAGCCCTGGGTCTGAATCGCAGTGTGGTGGCAGAAGAGATCCTCGCCCCCGCCGTCCTGCATGATGAACCCAAAGCCCTTCGCGTCGTTGAACCACTTCACGGTACCAGTCGCCATTACGCTTCTCTTCGTCTTTCTCTACCAGCTTCATGAATTGAGCTGGTTGCCACGCCGTGTGAGGGTGCGGCCTTGGCCATGTGTCACGTTTCCGGCCAGTTGCATAGGGGGTCCCCCACACGCAGGCACCCTTTTTCCGGGCGTGGACATAACCCGCGGCATCCGCGCCCCATTCCGCACGAATTCTCCACCGCCACCACCCAGCAGGCGCCCGGATGGCGGCAGCGCACCTACTTCGCGGCGCTCTTGAGCACCGGCAGCGTGGGCGCCCGTCCGTACAGCAATTGGTACGTGTTGAAGGAGCGCAGCACGCGCTTGATGTAGCCGCGCGTCTCGGAGATGGGGATTTCCTCCACCCATGCGTCCAGCGCCAGGTCCGGCCTGTCGGACCTCCAACGATTCACCGCGCCGGGGCCGGCGTTGTAGCTGCCCACCGCATAGGGCGTGTGCCCGTCGAAGCGCTTGAGCAAGCCGCCCAGGTAGTGGGCCCCCATGCGGATGTTGAGGTCGGGCTGGAGCAACTGCTCCACGCTGAAGCGCTTGAGCTTCAGCTCACGCGCCACGCCCTTCGCGGTGGACGGCATCAACTGGGTGAGGCCCATCGCTCCCGCCCACGAGAGCGCCTTGGGGTCCAGCGCACTCTCCTCCCGCATCAACGCCTGGAGCAGGTCCGGCTCCACGCCCGCGTCCGCCGTGTGCTTCTCGATGCTGTCGCGGAAGGCGTTGGGATAGGCCACCTCCCACACCACGCGCGTCTCCGGGGTGATGCGTCCGCTCAAGTCCTTCCGCAGCGCCAGCCGCGCCACCGCGTGGGCGGAGCGCTCGTCCCCGGCCTCGTGCAGCACCAGCACCAGCAGGCGCACGGACTCCGCCGGCAGATTGGTCCGGTTGACGGCCAGCAGCTCGGACGACACGGCCTCCTTGAAGCCCAAGCGGTACAGCTCCACGCCCGCGCGGAAGTGCGGGTCCTCGCCCATGGGGCCGGCGAACAGCGGCCAGGGGCTGGCGGCCTCGGGCACGGCGAAGATTTCGGCGGACACCTTCTCCAGCCGCGGCGGGTCCACCTTCGCCAGCTGCGAGCGCGCCATCAGCCCGTAGTAGGTCGCCGGGTGGTCCACGGAGAGCTTCTCGAACAGCTCCGCCGCGCCCTGGATGTTGCCCTTCTCTTGCATCGTCCGCGCCCGCCAGTAGCGCGCGCGCTCCACGTCGTAGCTCTCGTCCGCCTTGGCGAACTGCGCCTCGATGCGGTCCAGGAACGACAGGCCGGAGTCCTCCACGCCCGTGGTGCGGGCAATCCAGAACGCCTTGAAGAGCGCCTCGCCCAGGAAGTCCCCCTGCGGGTACAGCCGGGCCAACGTGTCCAGCCGGGCCATGGCCTCCTTCGGACGGCCCGTCTTCAGGTAGAGGTCGGCCGCGTAGAAGAGGCCGTCATCCGCGAACGAGTGGTCCGGGAACTCGCGCGCCAGCCGCTCGTAGGTCTCCGTGCCCCGCGCCTGGTCGACGATGGAGCGCGACGAGCCGAGCACGTACAGCACGCGCGCCAGCAGGTCGCGGTCCTGGCACTTCTCCGCCACGGGCGTCAGCACCTGGATGGCGCGCGTGTGCTGGCGCTCCTTGCGCATGCCCTTGCCGAAGGCGAAGTGCGCGCGGCAGGCCAACGGCTCCGGAAGCGCCAGCTTCGGCAGCAGCGGCTCCAACTGCTCCAGGCCGGCCTTGTTCCGGTGCAGCTCCACCAGCGCCTCACCACGCCCCACCCTCGCCTCGACGGGCGGCGTCTGCCCCTTGAGGCGCTTCTCGGCCTGCTTCGACAAGGCGGACAGCGGGTGCGCGGCCCACAGGCGCCACAGCGCGGCGCGCTCGGCGGCCTTGTCCTTCTTCTCCGCGGCGATGTCGGCGATGGCCATCAGCGCCTCGGCGCCCACGTTGCGGCCCCAACTGGGCGCCGCGCGCGACGTGAGCGGCTCCAGCGCGGCCATGGCGCCCGCCGCGTCCTTCTTCTTGCGCAGCACGCGCGACAGGGCCAGCCGCGCGTCCACGTACAGCTTGGACTCGGGTGGCACCTGCTCCAGCAGCACCGCGGCCTCATCGAAGCGGCGCAGGCTCTCCAGCGCCACGCCGCCATGCGTCAGGCAGCGGTCCTTCAGCGCGGGATAGTCCGGGGCCAGCGCGGCGAATTCCCTGGCGGCGGACGCGTCATCTCCGGCGCGGACGGCGGCCAGTGCGCGCAGGTAGCGCACCGGCGGGCTGTCGCCCTCGTCCTTCAGCAGCTCGCGGACGCGCGTGTACTGTCCACGGTCGAACGCGTCGCGGGCCTCCTTCTTCTTGCCCTCGCCGAAGTAGGGCGCCAGGTCCTCCAGCGCGTAGCGGCGGCCCCGGTGCACCACCGGAGTCGGCGGCGCGGCATTGGGGAAGGCGGGGTTGAGCACCTCCACGTAGCCCACCGGCAGCGGCGCCTTCTCCGAGTCGGGAGGGGGCGACAGCTGCGCCTCTGGAGGCGCGTTGCTGGGGTGCTGGGCCGGCGCTTCGGACGCCTCGGGCTCGGCCGGGGTGGACGAAACCGCCTGCGGGGCGGGTGCCTGCGCGGTCATCAGGAGCGCGGAGGCGGCGACGGCGAGCTTGGAAAGGAAGGGCTTCATACGCGGGGGCTGGGTCCCAGGGAGATGCGCGCGGGCTCGCCCCAGGACAACCGGCAGGTCATGGAAAATTTCCGGAGGCTGACACAGGTTAGACTGTCCGCCTCCTCATGGACATCCGGACACAGAGCGCGCTGCTGGCATCCATCATCGGGCTCGCCCTGGGCGTGTCCATGTTGCTGCGGCCCGGCAGACCCAGGGTACTGACGCTGTACTCCGTCTTCGCGCTGACGGTGGCCGGCTACTACCTTTCGCTCTTCTTTCACAGCGTCTTCCCGGCCGGCGCCTACCCGTGGACATCCCGCATCTTCGTGGGCGCCACCATCCTGGTGGGCTCCCTGGTCCCGGGCGCGGCCGTTGCCTTCTTCCTGGAGTTCCTGGGCGTCAGCAAGGGGACGAACCTGGTGGGCCGCCGGCTCGCCCTGCTGTCCGCCGTCCTGGGGCTGACCGTGGCTGTCACCCCCCTGGCCGACAAGCTCTGGGCCCGGGTGGGCATGGGCGTGTGGGTGCTGGGCACGTTGCTGACCTACGGTTCATTGCTGCTCCACCGGGTCCGCACCACCGAGTCTCGCATCGAGAAGTTCCGGCTGGCGTACCTGGCCATTGGCGCGGGCGCGGCCATCCTCTTCTCCGCGCTGGATTTCCTGGTCAGCTTCGGCATCCCCTTCCCCACGCTGGGGTCGGTCTTCTCCACGCTGTACCTGTTCTTCCTGGCCCACACGCTGCTGCGGCTGCGGCTCATGGACCTGCACGAACTGCTGGGCAAGATCGCCTCGCAGACGGTGCTGGCCAGCATCCTGGCCGCCGTCTTCACGGTGCTGACGGCGTGGGGGAAGGAGAACACCGGCCTCTTCCTCTTCAACACGGTGGTGGCCGCGTTCGTCATCCTCATCCTCCTGGAGCCGCTGAAGGTGAAGGTGGAGGAGATGGTGGTGCGCATCTTCTTCCGCGAGCGCTTCGCCCTCCTGGATTCGCTGGGCTCGCTGCGCGCGCGCATGGCGAATGTCATCGAGATTTCCGAGCTGGCCCGGCTGGTGCTGGACACGCTCCACGAGACGGGCCGCGTGACGCACGCCTCCGTGTACCTGCTGGCGGAGGACCGGCCCGGATACCGGCTGCTGGATTCGCGCGGCCCGCTGCCAGTGGCCTTCCTGGACACGGCGGTGGCGCGCGGCCTGCTCTTCGCGGCGGCCAGCGGGCAGAAGGCGGTGCTGCGGGAGAACGTGGAGCGCCGCATGGCCACCATGCGGCTGCAGGCGGTGGAGGGCAAGCGCTACCGGGACGAGCTCAAGCGGCTCAACGACACGCGCACGGCGCTGGTGCAGGTGAAGGCCGGCATCGCCGTGCCGCTGATGGGCAATGACCGCGTCATCGGGTTCCTCAACCTGTGGGACGAACGGGTGCCAGAGGCCTTCGCGTCCGACGAAATCGCCATCATCCTGGAGGTGGCGGAGCGGCTGGCGACGGTGCTGGAGAACTCCAAGCTCTACGAGAAGATTCGCGAGCGGGACCGCCTGGCCGCGCTGGGTGAGATGGCGGCGGGTCTCGCGCATGAGATTCGCAATCCGCTGGGCGCCATCAAGGGCGCGGCGCAGTGCCTGGACCCGGCGCACTACCAGGGCGAAGACGCGGAGTTCCTCGAAGTCATCGTCGAGGAGGTCAACCGGCTCAACGGCGTGGTGACGGCGTTCCTCGACTACGCGCGCCCGCTGAAGCAGAGCTTCGGCACCACCGACCTCAACGAGGTGGTCACGCGCACCATGCGGCTCATCCAGAACGATGTTCCGCCCAACCTCCACCTGGCCGTGGAGCTGGACTTGATGCTGCCGCGCGTGGACGGCGACGCGGAGCAGCTCAAGCAGGTGCTCATCAACCTGGTGCAGAACGCGGTGCAGGCGCTCGAGACGCGCGAGGGCCGCATCAGCGTGCGCACGGAGAAGCCGGAGCGCTTCGGCGAGCTGCGCAGCGCCGGCACCGAGTTCGTGGAGGTGCAGGTGTCCGACAACGGGCCCGGCATTCCTTCGGACCAGCACCCGCACATCTTCGTGCCGTTCTACACGACGAAGCAGAAAGGCACCGGCCTGGGGCTGGCCATCTGCCAGCGCATCGTGAAGAACCACGGCGGCAGCATCTCCGTGCAGAGCAAGATGGGCGAAGGCACCACGTTCGTCATCCGCCTCCCCGCCCTCCCCTCCGAGCAGCCCCCCGCGGAGGCCGTCTCCGTGGACGGCCTGCCTGCCGGGAAGCGGCCATCGCAGTCATTGCCCGTGTCCGATGAACTGCGCGACGCGGGCAAGCCATCGCATGGGGACACCCGCGCCAAGCGGGAGCGCCGCAAGCGGCTCCGCGCGTAGCGACACCGGGCGGGACACCTGGGGAGCGCGCCTTCCGGACATTGCTGCTTTCGCCCCCGGGGGCGAGCGCCTATAGGTCATCCGCATGAGCGCATGCCCCTTCTGCCCGAGCTCGATGCAGCTCACGCCCGGCGGTGAGCTTCCCCTGGAGACGTGTGGCGACTGTGGCGCGGTGTGGTTCGAGGGCGAAGCGCTCACGAAGGTCATGGGAGGCTCCGTGTCGGATGCGCTCCTGCGACGCGCGAAGAACCGCCCAGGATGCTGCAAGGGCTGTCAGGGCGAGCTCCAGTTCGTCCCGGAGTGCACACACTGCGGCACCCGCGCCCCCACCTGTCCGCGCTGTGGCCGCGCGCCCCTTCCCGTGGTGGAGGTGTTCGGGGTCCCCATGGAGGTGTGCTCGGGCTGCGCGGGCGTGGCCCTGGACGCGGGCGAGCTCCAGCAACTGCAAGGCGCCGTGGAGGCGTACCGCGATGAGCCGCTGGATGCCCGCGCCACGGTGCGGCTCGAAGGGCCCCCCTGCTGCACCGCGTGCCGGCGCAAGCTGCGGCTGGAGCACGGCTTCGTCGCGGAGGAGCGCCTCTACTGCGGGAGTTGCGCGCCCCATGGCGCCACCCCCTACAGGGAAACGTTCAGCAGCCATGACCTCCCGATGTTCGTCCCCACCCGGCGTGGAGGCCAGACCCTCAATCTGGCCGGGTACGCCTCCGAGGGCTTGATGTGGCTGCTCCACCGGATGCTCACCCGATGAGCCGGGCGAGCGCCGCGCGGCCCTCATCCCAGTGACGCGGACGCCTCGGCCAGCTTCTCCTGCGCGGCCTCCCAGCGGGCATAGAGGTCTTCCAGCTCCTCCTTGCTCGCGCGGTGCGTGTCCATCAGCGGCTTGGCGCGCGCGAAGTCGTTGTAGAGGGCCGGGTCCGCGAGCTGCGCCTCGCGCTCCTTCTGTCCGGCCTCCACCTCGGCGATGCGCGCCTCCAGCTTCGCGATCTCCTTCTTGAGGGGCCCCTCCACCACGCTGCGGCGCTGGCGCGCCTCCGCCTCCAGCCGCTTGCGGTCCTTCTCCGTCATCGGCCCGGAGGCCACCTTCTCGCCCCGCGCCTGGCCCGCCGCCATGGCCGAGGCCTCCGCCGCCGCCTGCTGGAGCTTCTGCTGGTGGTACAGGTAGTCGTCCAGGTTGCCCGGGTGCGGCGTGAGCTTCCCGTCCGCGACCTCCCACACGTGCGACGCCAGGCCGTTGATGAAGCTCCGGCTGTGGCTGACGAACAGCAACGTGCCGCCGTAGCCCTTCAGCGCTTCAATCAGCATCTCGGCCGAGTCCAGGTCCAGGTGGTTGGTGGGCTCGTCCATCAGCAGGAAGTTGGACGGCACCAGCAACAGCTTGGCCAGCGCCACCCGCGCGCGCTCACCGCCACTCAGCACGCCAATGGGCTTCTCCACATCGTCGCCGCTGAAGAGGAACGCGCCCAGCACGCCGCGCACGTAGCTCTCCGGCTTGTCCGCGGCCAGCGGGCGCACCTCTTCGATGATGGTGTTCTGCCGGTTCAGCTTGTCCGCGTGGTGCTGCGCGTAATAACCCACCACCACGTTGTGCCCCAGCGTCACCGTCCCGGTGTCCGGCGCCAGCTCGCCAGCGACCATCTTCAGGAGCGTCGTCTTGCCCGCGCCATTCGCGCCCACCACGGCGATGCGCTGCCCGCGCTCCACGCGCCCGGTGAGGCCGTCGTAGATGGTCTGCGCGCCGTACCGTTTGGTGATGCCCTCCAGCGTCACCACGTCGCGCCCGCTCCGCTCGACCTCGGGGAAGCGGAACTTCATCGACGTCCGCTCCTCCAGGACCTGCACCTTCTCCAGCTTCTCCAACATCTTGGCGCGGCTCTGGGCCTGACGCGCCTTGGTGGCCTTGGCGCCGAAGCGGTCGATGAACCCCTGCAGCTCCGCGCGGCGCGACTCCACCTTCTCGGCGCGGGCCCTCAACAGCTCCTTCTCCTCGGCTCGCAGCCGCTTGTACTCGTCGTAGTTCCCGGCGTACTCGCGCACGCCCTCCACTTCCAGGGACACCACCCGGTTGATCTGCCGGTTGAGGAAGTCCTTGTCGTGGGAGATGAGCACCAGCGCCTTGTTGGAGCGGCGCATGAAGTCGTCGAACCACGTGAGCGTGGGCACGTCCAGGTGGTTGGTGGGCTCGTCCAACAGGAGCAGGTCGGGGTCCTGGAGCAGCAGCCCCGCCAGGGCCGCGCGCATCCGCCAGCCGCCGGACAGCGCGGAGGTGGGCTTGGCCAGGTCCGTGTCGCGGAAACCCAGGCCCTTGAGGATGCGCTCGGCGTGGTGGCGGCCGTAGCGGTTCTCGAAGTCGTCCAGCTCCGCGTGCAGGTCCGCCAGGGACTGGGACAGCTCCAACTGGTCCTCCTCGTCCGTGGCGGCGGCGAGCGCCGCCTCCGTCTCCTTGAGGCGCGCCTCCATGGCATCGCGGCCGGGCACGGTGCTCATCACCGCCTCCACCACGGTGCCATCCGGCAGCCCAGCGATCTCCTGCGGCAGATAGCCCGCTCGGGCCTTGCGGCTGTACTGCACCGTCCCCGAGTCGGGCTGGGCCACGCCCGCCAGGATTTTCATCAGCGAGCTCTTGCCCGTCCCGTTGGCCCCTACGAGGCCCACCCGGTCCCTGGGACCCAGTGTGAAACTGTCCTGATCGAAGAGGACCTTCTTTCCGTAGGAGAGACAGAGGTCCTGGGCGATGACGAGGCTCATGGCGCCGGGGATGTAACAGCCCGCGAGCCCCTCGGGAATGTCGGATGTGCCCGCCCGTTCGCTCGGGGGCCCTACAGGGGCTTTCCGGGTTGGGCCGGGGCCTGTCTATACTCCGACCCCACATGGCTGCCCCCTGTCCCCATTGCGGAAGCACCGACGGCGTCGACCACCTCTGTTCAGGCCAGGGCCTCCAGCTCCTCGGCCAGGTGCTCGACGGCCGTTATAAAATCGAAAGCGTCCTGGGCCAGGGCGGCATGGGCATGGTGTTCCGTGCCACCCAGACGTCCGTGCAGCGCCCGGTGGCGGTGAAGACGCTCAACCCGTCGCTGGCCGCCGCCCCCCAGTTCTTCGAGCGCTTTCGCCGGGAGGCGGAGCTCGCCAGCCGACTGCGGCACCCCAACGTCATCACCATCTTCGACTTCGGCCGGTCGCCGGACGGCACTTGCTACTACGTGATGGAGCTCCTGGAAGGCGAAAGCCTGAAGGAGACGGTGAAGCGCCAGGGCCCCATGTCCCTGCGACGGGCCTTGAGCCTCGTGGAGCAGGCGTCGCAGGGCCTGGCGCACGCGCACGCGGAGGGTTGTGTCCACCGCGACCTGAAGCCGCACAACATCATGGTGCAGCAGCTCAGCGGCCAGGACTTCGTCAAGGTGCTGGACTTCGGGCTGGTGAAGGCCATGGAGTCCGAGGAGGAGGAGCAGCTCACCTCGACCGGACAGGTGCTGGGCACGCCCCAGTACATGCCGCCCGAGCAGGCCGGCGGCGAGTCCGTGGACCAGCGCTCCGACCTCTACTCCATGGCCGGCGTGCTCTACTTCTGCCTCACCGGCAGCTCGCCCTTCGGCGCGAACACGGTGCGCAAGGCGCTGACGGCGTCGCTCACCCAGGCGGTGCCCGCCGTCAACACCAAGCGCCAGGGCGCCCCCGTGCCGGCCGCGCTGGATGCCTTCTTCAAGAAGGCGCTCGCCCCGGAGAAGGAGGACCGGTACCAGAACGCGCAGGAGTTCATCGACGCGATGCTGGACACCGTGGCGGACCTCACCTCCGAGGAGCTCGACGCCATGCCGAGCGGCGGCGTCCCCAGCGCCAGCGAGCGCGGCAGCAACAGCCGCAGCCGTTCCAGCCGTCAGGGGAGCCAGAGCGGCATCCGCTCCTCGCGGGTGGGCGCCGCGCCGACCCTGGGCCGGGGCTCCACGCCGTCCAACGTCGTCGTCGCCAGGCCCCAGGGCGGCGCGAGCGGCTCATCGTCCTCTCCCAGCCGCGTCCGCTCGCAGACGTCCCGGTCCGCGCCGCCTCCTCCGCCCCCGCCTCCCGAGCCGGAGGGCATGTCCACCGGCAAGAAGGTGGCCCTGGTCGCCGTGCCGCTCGTCCTTCTGGGCATTGGCGCGGCCGTGGTCCTGGGCAACCCGGGCGGCAGCGCCCCCGCGACGCCGGTGGTGGTGAACGTCCCCCGCGACGCCCCAACGGCCACGACGCAGACCGCGACCGGCATGACGGGAACGCCCGAGGAGTCGCCCGTCCTCACGGTGAGCCTCGATTCGACGCCGTCCGGCGCATCCATCTACGAAGGCGAGGAGATGGTGGGCACCACGCCCACGAAGCTCCAGCTCCGCCGCGACAAGGTGCACTCCTTCAGCTTCCGCATGCCGGGGCACCAGGACAAGGAGCTCACGCTCAACCTGCGCCGGGTGGCTGGGGATACGCAGACGGCGAACGTGGTGCTGGAGCCCGTGCGAGCCGCGGCCCCCGGGCGTTCACCGCGCCCCTCGCCGAAGCCGGCGAGCCCGTCCGGGCCTGACATCTCCGTCTTCGAGTAGTCCCTACGGGGGCACGCGGAAGCACCGCGGTGCCCCCTGTCCTTCCCCCCGCGTCAGGCGAGCTTCGCGAGGGTCGGGAGGACTTCCCCGCTCTTGCCCACGACGCGGTGCTCGAAGCGGTTGGAGTTCTCCGCCGGGTCCAGGTTGACGAGCCACGTCTTCCCGCCCGCCTTGCGCACCTGGTCCACGATTCCAGCGGCCGGGTACACGGCGCCAGAGGTCCCCGCCGCCAGAAAGACGAAGCGTCCACCCGAGGTGGCGGCCCGCAGCGAGAAGTCCTCGATGCGCTGGATGTCCGCCGGGTCCAGGTATTCACCGAACCAGACGATGTGGGGCCGCAGCTGCTTCCCACACGCGTCGCACGCGGGCACCGCCCCCGCGGGGTACACGGTGGCGTCCTCGAACGAGGGCCGCTCGCAGCGGGTGCAGCGCGTCTTGAAGAGGTTGCCGTGCATCTCCACCACCCGCTGACTTCCGGCGCGCGTGTGCAGGCCGTCGACGTTCTGGGTGGCGAGGAGGAAGCGGTCCCCCAGGTGGCGTTCCCAGGCGACGAGCGCCTCGTGGCCCGGGTTGGGGTGGACAGCGGCGGCGGCCTTGCGGCGCTCCGAGTAGAAGCGCCACACCAGCGCCGGGTCCTTCCGGAAGCCCTCGGGCGACGCCACGGCCTCCACGGGTTGGTCCTCCCACAGTCCGCTCATCCCGCGGAAGGTGGGGACTCCGCTTTCAGCGGAGACTCCCGCGCCCGTGAGAACGAGCAGCCAGGTATTCGAATCGAGGATGAGCGAATCCATGTCGGCTCCTGTGCGGTGGAAAGCGAATCACGCTATGGATGGGATGCTGCCTACCGGAGCCTGATGCTCGCGGGAGGTCGCCTTGCGAGGTCCCATCATGGCGGAAGTCACCCTGGATCTGCGCGGCATGCCCAAGGCTGAAGCCTACGCCGAGCTGAAGCAGCATGTGCGCGCGGTGCTCGAGGGCATCGACGACGACATCACCGGCATGGCCACCATGAGCTGCCTGCTGCACCACGCCTTCGGGCACCTGTGGACGGGATTCTACCGCGTCGTCACGCCGGGCCGGCTGCTGAGGGTGGGCCCTTACCAAGGCACGCTCGGGTGCCTGGAAATCCCGTTCGGCAAGGGCGTGTGCGGCACCTCCGCGGCGAAGGGCGAGTCGGTGGTGGTGGCGGACGTCCACGCGTTCCCGGGCCACATCACCTGTGACGGGCGCTCGGCATCGGAAATCGTCGTCCCGGTGTTCGGCCGCAACCGGGAGCTGCTGGCCGTGCTCGACATCGACTCCGAGCACAAGAACGCCTTCGACGAAGTGGACCGCCGCGAGTTGGAAGCGCTGGTGCGCTGGTTCCAACGGTAGCGGCGGCCCGCGTCCGGGGACTCAGCTCGCGCGTGCGTACGCCACGGCGAGCTGACCGGCGAAGCGCGCGTTGTTGGTGAGCAGCGCCAGGTTGGCCTTGAGCGTCTTGCCCCCGGTGCGCTTCGCCATCTCCGACAGGAGGAAGGGCGTCACGCCCTTGCCGCGGACGCCCTGCCGGTCCGCGTCGGCGAGCGTCGCGGCGATGTGCAACTCCACCTCGTTGCGAGGCAGGGACGTCTCCTCGGGCGGAGGCACGGTGTAGAGCACCCCACCCTGCTTCAGCGACTCGAAGCGGGCGCGGGCGATGCGGGCGGCCGTGTCCACGTCATCCGCGCGGTGCTCCAGGGGGATGCCAGAACCCCGGCTGTAGAACGACGGCAGCTCATCCGTCCCCACGCCGATGACGGGCACGCCGGCCGTCTCGAGCAGCTCCATCGTCTTGGGCAGGTCCAACACGGACTTGGCGCCCGCGCACACCACGGCGACGGGGAAGCGCGCCAGCGCGGCGATGTCCTGGGAGATGTCGAAGTGCTCCGACGCCCCGCGGTGCACACCGCCAATGCCACCGGTGGAGAAGACACGAATGCCCGCGGCGGCGGCCATCTCACACGTGGCGCTCACGGTGGTGCCTCCCGTGGCGCGCGTGGCCATGGCGACGGCCAGGTCCCGGGACGCCACCTTGAGCAGGCGCTCCTTGCCCTCCGCCAGCCGGCGCATCTCCGGCTCCTCCAGCCCGACGCACAGCTGCCCGTCGATGATGGCGGTGGCGGCGGGAACGGCGCCAGCGCGGCGGATGGCCTCCTCGCACGCTCGGGCCGCGGCCAGGTTGTCCGGATACGGAAGGCCCTGGGCCACGACGCTCGTCTCCAGGGCCACCAGCGGTTGGCCGGCCTCGAGCGCGCGGCGCACCTCTTCCGAAAAGCGTAGGTCCATGCCCAGGCGTTTAGCATGCCCGGCTCCAAACGTCGGCTTGCGCGCGCGGCCCCTCGGGCCTATTCCCCTGCCGCCGTGTCCACGCCCGCCACCGCCGTTGTGCCCGCCCCCTCACGCGGCATCTCCGCGTCCGACCTGGCCATCGTCGGCGTCGTGATTGCCTGGGGCACCAACTACACGGTGGTGAAGGAGGCGATGGAGACGCTCCCTCCCCTGGCCTTCATGTCGCTGCGCTTCACCATCGCGGCGTTGGCCATGGGCGCGCTGCTCCTCGGCGTCGAGGGCTGGAAGCCGCTTCCGCGCCCGGTGTTCCTCAAGCTGCTGGGGCTCGGGCTGGTGGGCAACACCGTGTACCAGGTGTGCTTCATCCTCGGCCTGGCGAACACCTCGGTGGCAAACAGCGGGATGCTGACAGCGGTGACGCCGGTGCTGGTGGCCATACTGGGCGCCCTGTTCGGCGTGGATCGACTCACCCGCCCGCTCGTCGCGGCACTGGCGTTGGGCGTGGTGGGGATGCTGCTGGTGCTGGGGGGACGCGGCGCGTCCGAACATGGCGCGTCCTTGCTCGGCGACGGGCTCATCGTCTGCGCGAGCCTCTGCTGGGCCATCTACACGGTGGGCATCCGCACCGTGGGCCCTGAGGTGTCCGCGCTGCGCATCACCGCCATCAGCATGCTCACGGGCGCACCGGGCGTGGTGCTCGCGGGCGTGCCCGAGCTGCTGCGACTGGAGACCGAGAACATCCGCGCCGGCGCCTGGGCGGGCGTCGTGTACTCGGCGCTGGTGCCGCTGGTGCTCGCGTACTTCATCTGGGGCCGCACCGTGCAGAAGGTGGGCAGCAGCCGCGCGGGGCTCTACAACACGGGCATCCCCGTGGTGGCCGCCCTCACGGCATGGGCCGTGCGCGGAGAGCGGCCCACCTGGATGCAGGTGCTCGGCGCGGGGCTCGTCCTCTCCGGCGTGCTGCTCAGCCGGCGGAAGCCGTAGGCACCGGGGCCTGACTCACTCCCGGCGCCCCCGCTCCACCGCGAGCCCGTACTCCTCAATCTTCTTGTCCAGCGTGGGCCGGCTGATGCCGAGCAACGCCGCGGCGCGGACCTTCTTTCCCGACGCCTCGCGCAAGGCCTCGGCGATGGCATCGCGCTCCAACCGGGCCACGCGTCCCTGCAACGTCTTCGCGCCCTCATCGCCGCCCTCCTGGAACTCCGGGGGCAGTTGCAGCGCGCCCACTCGGCTCGCCGCGTACAGCAGGCCCAGCCGCTCCCCCACCAGCTCCAGCTCCCGCAGGTTCTGCGGCCACCCGTACTCCGTCAGCAGCCGCCGGGCCTCGGGACTCAGCGTCGGTGGCTCCTTCCGAATCCGGCGGGCCGCGCGCGCCGCGAACTGCTCCAGCAGCGGCAGCACGTCCGCGCGCCGCTCGCGAATGGGCGGGGCGTCCAATTCGAAGCCCGACAGCGCCCGAGCCAACGAGGCCTCCACGTCGCCGCGCGCCGCCAGCAACGACACCGACGCGGGCGCGGTGGCCAACACCCGCACGTCCACGGGCTCCTCGCCGCCTTGCCGCGCGGGCGCTGAACGGCGCGCCAGGGCCCTCGCCAGCCGCTCCGAAGCAGGCCGCGCGAGCGACTCCACGTGGAGCAGCACCAGCGAGCCCCCATCCGCGCGCAGCAGCGCGGATACGACGGGCGGCTGCCCGGGCGCGCTCGCCCTGCCGAACAGCGCCTCCTCCACGGCATCAGCGGGCTCCCGGCAGTCCACCACGATGAAAGGCCCCAGGGCCCGAGGCGAACGCGCATGGACGAAGCGAGCCAGCAGCGCCTTGCCCACGCCCGGCTCGCCATGAATCACCACCGGCGCGGCGCTGGCGGCCACCCGGCGCGCCAGCTCCAGCAAGGCCCGCAGCGGCCGGGACGTCCCGGAGAGCGCGGCCACGGGCGGCTCCGCATCCACGCGGGAGCGCACCGTGGTGTAGGCCTCGCCCCCCAGCCGTCCCAGCGCCGCGAGCAACTGGCCCTCGCCCTCACTGAACTTCGGCTCCGCCCGCGTCACGTAGAGCACGCCGAAGGGCATGCCACCTGAGGCCACCAGGGGCGCGCAGAGGACGTCATCCGTCTGGACCAGCTCCTTGCGCTCCAGGGCGGCCTGCGCCAGCGCGCGCGGCATCGTCAGCGCCTCCGCGCCCGCCACCGCCGCGGTGAGCAAGCCATCACTGCTGCCCAGCAGCGCGGCCGCGCGGTCGGCATTGAGTGCGTGCGCGACCTCATCCGCCAGGCGGCGCAGCACCAGGGCGCCACTCGTCGCGCCCAGCAGGGCAATGCCCGCCGAGTACATCGCCGCCGCCGCGCCCACGTGAGGCAGCACTTCCTCGATGGGCACCTGCCCCATCTTCTCTGGCCCGTCAGCCACCAGGGTCACCGGGGGCGGCTCGAAGAGGGCCGTCGTCACGCCCACGCGCACCTGGTCACCGGGCTTGAGCACCACCTCATCCACGAGGCGCTCGCCGTTGACGAACGTCCCGTTGCGCGAGCGCAAGTCGCGGATGCGCGCCTGCCCGTCGAGCACGGAGATCAGCGCGTGCTTGCGGGAGACCTGATGGTCATCCAGCGGGATTTCACACGATGGACTGCGGCCAATCGTCGCCTCCGCGAGCACGTCGTGACGACGCCCCGCGGAAGGACCGGTGAGCAGCAGGAGGGCGGGCATGGGGCGCGGAGCCTAGCGCCCCGCGATGGCTGGGCAAGGCCCCCGGCGCCGCTTGCTACATCGGCCGTTCGGCGTTCAGGAGTTCACGGAGTTCCCGCTCGTCCAACGCCCGGCCTTCCCGGCTGATGGCCAGCGCGTTGACCTGGGTCTCCGCGACCTCTACGTGGGCCCCCTTGCGCCACTCGGTTGTATGCACCGCGCCATCAACGAGCTTGCCCACCACGGAGCCCTCGTCCCGGCCCATGACCTCCAGCCACAGGTTCTCCGTGACGGTGTCCCCTTCGGGATGGGTGTCGAAAGGAGCACGCACCAGGAAGGTGAGCGGCTCCATCAGGCCCTTGCGCTGGAAGCGCGCCAGGAATGACGGGAGCACCAGTTGGGCCTCCCGCCGCATGGCCTGGGTCTGCTCCTCCGGCTCCTTCTCGAAGCGCTCACGGTAGGGCGCCAGGAGCTGGGACGTGTTGTGCCGGCCCAGCGGGGACACCACGGTGAGGAAGAGCCCCTCATGGCCCTCGAAGGTGTCCAGGGGGACGCCCAGCAGGTTGGTGCGGGCCTCTTCCGAGGGTACGAGCGTGAAGACCTGCCCCTCGCTGGTGCCCACCTGGGTGCGCAGCGCGGGCCCCTGTCCAAAGGCCAGGTCGGTGCACAGCTCATGAAGGAAGCTCTCCGCGGCCAGCAGGTCCTTCTCGGCCAGGTGGAAGATCTCCAGGTCCCGGGCCCCGAACTTCTCCATCCCGTGCGAGTGCACCCACAGGGGCGTGTCCCCCTCCGTCGCCTCCACGGCATGGAGGTGGACGTGGTCGCGGATGTCGAAGTCCAGCTCCGTGATTTCCGCCACGTCGTCAGGCTCGTGGAGCTTGAAGGCGGTGAGGTCCACCAGCACGCCCTGCACGTGCTCCAGCAGCGTGCGCACGGCCCACAGGGCCTCGAAGACAGGCAGCGTGGGCTGCGCCCCGCCCGGCTCCACGGACAAGTGGTAGTAGGCCTTGGCGCGCCCCAGCCGCTCGAAGGCCTCCGGGCTGCCGCTGAACACCTCCTTGCGGAAGCGCGGCAGTCCCTCGGAGCCCCGCGTCAGGCGCACCAGCACCTCGGAGCCGTCCGCCCGCAGCGTGAAACCCTCGCCGTCCGCGTCCGGGGTGAACTCCACCTCATCGTTCGCGAAGGACGCGCGCAGCGCATCCAGAGGAGCCGGGCCCTCCTGCTCCGTCGCCAGAAGATAGACCTCCATCACAGGTGCTTCTCGATCTGCCGGAAGAGGTCCACGCGGTCCACCAGGTTGGTCAAATAGTCGAGCTTGTCCGTGGGAAGCACGAGCACCGGCGACAGGCGGTAGCCCTCGAACCACTCCTCATAGAGGGCATTGAGGCGCTGCAGGTAGCGGGTGGGGATGTCCCGCTCCATGGCCCGGCCACGGATGCGGATGCGCTCACGAATCGTCTGCACTGGGCAGCGGAGGTAGATCATCAGGTCGGGGGGCCGCAACGACTCCGAAATCGTCTCGTACAGCTCGCAGTACGTCTTCCAGTCCCGCTTGTCGATGAGCCGCTGCCGGTGGAGGTTCTTGGCGAAAATCTCCGCGTCCTCATAGAGGGTGCGGTCCTGAAGCACCGTCCCGGAGGTACGCTCCAGCTCCCGGTGCAGGCGAAACTTGTGCGTCAAGAAGAAGAGCTGTGAGCGGAACGCCCACGTCTTCATGTCCTTGTAGAAGTCCGCCAGATAGGGATTCTGGTCGTTGGGTTCGAAGGAGGGCGTCAACCCGTACTTCCGGCAGAGGAAGGACGTCAGCTCCGTCTTTCCGGCGCCGATGTTGCCCGCGATGGCGATGAACTTTTTCCTGGCCACACCACCCCTGCTTGTAACCCCGCCGAGCGACGCGCACCAGAAACAACGTGTAGGTAGGACGTGGTAGAAGAAGTGCATGCCCCCCCGTCGTCCCGTTCAACGCGTGACAGGTGCCGCCGTCCTCCCTCGTGGGAGTCGCCGCCTGAGCGTCTGGCCAGGGAGCTTCGGCGGGCAAGCCCGCGGGCCCGGGCACCTTCCGGCCCTGAACATCGGCCCCCAGGAGGCGGGCTGAGGGATGCGCAAGCTCTTTTGCATTTTCGTGGCGGGCGTCTGGACGCTCTTCTGTTTCCCCATCGCCATCTTGGCGATGCTGCTCACGCTCAACCCATCGCGCTCCATCTGGGTGGCGCGCGAGCTCTGGTCGCCTGTGCTGCTGTGGGCAGGGGGCGCGAAGCTGGAAGTCATCGGCCAGGAGAACGTGGACCCGAATCGGCCCACCATCTATGTGGCCAACCACCAGTCCACCATCGACATCCCGGCGCACTTCCTGGCCGTCCCCGTCCCTTTCCGCTACGTCGCCAAGACGCAGCTCAAGTGGGTGCCCCTCATCGGCTGGTACCTGGCGCTCGCGGGCCACGTCTTCATCAACCGGTCCAACCGCTCCAAGGCCATCGCCTCGCTCAACGCGGCAGCGGCCAAGATTCGCGGCGGCACCAGCATCTTCCTGTATCCGGAAGGCACCCGCTCGACGGACGGCCGCGTCCTGCCCTTCAAGAAGGGCCCCTTCGCCCTGGCGCTGAAGGCCCGCGTCCCCGTCTGCCCCGTCACCATCGAGGGCTCCGGCGACCTGATGCCCAAGTCCACGTGGAACATCACCCCCGGTCCCATCCGCGTGAAGATTGGCAAGCCCATCGACACGACCACGTTCGCCGAGAACGACCGCGAAGGACTGGCCCGAGCCGTCCGCGCCGTCATCATCGCGGACAGCCTGTCCCTCGGGGGCAAGGGCGGCGACGTGGATGACGCCGTGGCCGCCGCGGGCGCCGAGGGCGTCAGCGATGCGCGCGCCCGAGCCCTCTCCTCCACCTGAGACGCCTCTCCGAGATGACCATTCGCCACCTCCGTTCCCGTCCCTGGATGCGCGCCGCGGTACTCGGCGTGGGCCTCCTGGCTGGTTGCAGCACCACCTCCTCCAACTCCGCCAAGGCGCGCCCCACCGATCCGCTCTCCCAGGCGCGGGCCTACCTGGACGAGCATCAGCCCACGAAGGCCCTGGGACTGCTGACGGACCTGCACCGGCAGACGCCGGACGACCTGGACGTGGCGCGCTCGCTCACCGAGGCCCACGTGAAGGCGGGGCAGACGGACGCGTGGATCGCGGAGCTCCAGAAGCGAATCACGACGGGTGAGCGCGCGGTCGACCAGTACATGCTGGGCCTCGCTCTCTTCTCACGCGCTCGCGACGCGGGGGCGCCCAGCGTCGCCGCCTTCGAGCGCGCCGCGACCCTGGCACCGGACACCGCGGAGTTCCACTACCGGCTGGGGCTCGCGCAGTTGGAGTCTGAACAGTACACGGAGGCGCTCGGGCCCCTGCGACGCGCCACGGCGTTGGAGCCAGCCCGCACCGCCTGGCGGCTGCCGTTGGCCAAGGCGCTGCACCGCACGGGAGACGCGCCCGGGGCCGTGGAAGCCCTGAGCGCTGTGGTGCGGGGCCAGCCCACGCCGGCCGAGGTCACCACCGCACGGGCACTGATGGAGCAGATCGCGGATCCGTTCTCCGGCTTCCCCAAGGCCGCCGAGGCCAAGCTGGAAGAAGGCATGCGCTACCTGAAGGACCTGGATGCGCCCCAGCACGCCATCCTCGCCTTCGAGGAGATCCTGCTCGACTACCCGGACGTCGCGGTGGTGCACGCCCTGCTGGGCCTGGCCTACCAACGCCTGGATGACGCGGGACGTGCGGTGGATGAGTTCAAGCAGGCCATCGAACGCGCCCCCCGGGACGGCAAGAACCACTTCTATCTGGGCGAGCTCTACCTGGCGCGCCAGCGCCCCGACGCGGCCCGCGTCTCCTTCGAGAAAGCCGTGGCGCTCCATCCGCTGCTGGAGACCGCGTGGTTCCACCTGGGTGACATCCACCTGGAGCGCAGGGACCTCACGGCCGCCCGCGAGTCCTTCACCGTGGCCACCGCCCTGGCACCGGATGCCGTGGCGATGCGAGGCAAACTGGCCCTCGTGTACCAATTGGAGGGCGACTTCGCCGCCGCCGAGCGCGAGCTGCGCCGCGTGGTCGAAAAGGACCCGGAGAACATGGAGTTCAGCCTGCGTTTGGGGTTGCTCTACACCGAGCAGGCGATGAAGGCCCCGCGCCCCGAGGCGCGGAAGACCGCGGCCAGCGAGGCCGAGCGTTGGCTGATGAAGGTGCTGGAGACCCAGCCTGAAAACGCGGTGGCGTCACGCGCGCTTCAGCAACTCAAGGCACAGTAGCCATCCACGGGCCCAGCCCTCTACACTCGTTGTCCGATGAGCGACGGTCGCAAGCCCCCCCAGCCTGGAACGCAGCCTCCTCGGGCGGCGTCTCCGTCTGGCTCTCAGCCGCGCACGCCGACGAACCCCGGCATGCCGCGCGCCCCCAGCCAGTCCAACCTGCGGGTGATGTCCGCCGCGCGCGCCGAGCCGCTCCTGAAGGAGAAGCCAGACGGCCCGCTGGGGAAACGCCTGGCGGGAGATGCGTCGAACCACCTCCTCAACGGCCTCTCCATCCTCAAGGAGCTGGTCGCGGACTTCCGACGGAGCGACCGCTTCTTCAAATACAAGGCGTCCATCATCGCCGGCTGGCTGGTGATGACGGTGACGAGCCTCGCCATTGCGTGCCCGGGCAGCACGGTGCGCAAGGGGGACATGGACGCGCGCCTGGTGCTCAGTGACAGGTTGGACCGGCCCTCAGTCACCATCTGGAACGAGAGCAAGGAGCCCTGGTACGACGTCACCCTCACCGTCAACGGACAATACCAGGCGGCGGTGCTGACGGTGGCCCCGGGTGAGTTCATCACCATCACCCCCAAGCAACTGATGGGCTCCAGCGGCGCCGCGCCCGCGGACCTCCGCTTCCAATCCATCCAGATGCGCAGCCGGGACGACAGCGCGGACCTCACAGAGGACCTCAACGCCGCCTGGGAGCGCATTCACAAGCCGCAGCGGTAGTCCGCCGTGGAAACACGAAGGGCGCCCTTCCTCTCGGAAGCGCGCCCTCGCGTTGCTCCCAGCCCCTTCTCACGAAGGGGCCAGGTATGCAGTCCGTGCTGGACTACTCCGCCTTCGTCTCTTCCGCAGGCGCTGCCGCCTCGGTGTCGACGGGAGCGGCCTTCTCCGGCCGGTCCACGAGCTCCAGGAGGGCCATCTCCGCGGCGTCGCCCCGGCGGAAGCCGAGCCGAACGATGCGGGTGTAGCCACCGGGACGGCTGGCGTACCGGTCCTTGTACTCGCCGAACACCTTCTGCAGCACGTCGCGGTCCTTGACCGTACGGGCCGCCAAGCGAACGTTGGCGAGGCCGCCACGCTTGCCCAGGGTGATGATCCGCTCCGCGATCTTCCGGGCCTCCTTGGCCTTGGGAAGCGTGGTGCGGATGGCCTGGTGCTCCAGCAGCGAGGTCGCCATGTTGTTGAGCATCGCGAGCCGGTGGCTCGTGCTGCGGTGAAGCTTCCTCTGTCCGACCTTATGGCGCATCGTCGTGCTCCGGAGTCCTGGTGAGGACTCCACCACTCCGGCCGTATCAGGTACCGGGTGGGATGGGTGGACCCGGCACGAGGCCCACCGCTGTCATTCGGACCGGAAGACGTCCCAGCCCCCTCCCCTCGCGCCGCTGACCGCCGTACCCGCGGCCGCGTGGGGAGGCCCTGCGTGAACCCTACTACGCCTTCGGCTGCGCGGGAGCCGGCGCCTGCTTCGGCGGCCAGTTCTCCAGCTTCATGCCCAGCGACAAGCCCATCTCCGCGAGGATCTCCTTGATCTCCTTCAGAGACTTGCGGCCGAAGTTCTTTGTCTTGAGCATCTCGGCCTCGGTGCGCTGCACGAGGTCGCCAATGGACTTGATGTTCGCCTGCTGCAGGCAGTTCGCCGAGCGGACCGACAGCTCGAGCTCATCCACCGAGCGGAACAGGTTCTCGTTCAGCTTCGCCTCTTCCTTCGGCGCCTCGGCGACGACGGGCTCCTCCGTCTCGTCGAAGTTCACGAAGACGGTGAGCTGCTCCTTGATGATCTTCGCCGCGTACGCCACCGCGTCCTGCGGGGACACGGAGCCGTCCGTCCAGACCTCGAGCGAAAGCTTGTCGAAGTCCGTGACCTGACCGACGCGCGCGTTGGTGACCTGGTAGTTCACCTTGCGGATGGGCGAGAACAGCGAGTCGATGGGGATGGTGCCAATGGGCGAACCGGCGACCTTGTTCACGTTGGCCGGCGTGTAACCCCGGCCGCGGCGGCAGGTCAGCTCCATGCGGAGCTTGCCACCCTCGGAGATGGTGCAGATGTGGTGGCCCGGGTTGAGGATCTCGGTGTCCGGGTCGGTGATGATGTCACCGGCCTTGACCTCCTTGGGGCCCTCCGCCTCGATGCGGAGCGTCTTCGTCTCGTTCGTGTGCATCCGAAGGAGGACTTCCTTCAGGTTCAGCACGACGTCCGTGACGTCCTCGGACACCTCGGGGATGGTCGTGAACTCGTGGTCCACGCCTTCAATCTTGACGGAGGTGATGGCGGCGCCCTGCAGCGACGACAGCAGCACCCGGCGGAGCGAGTTGCCCAGCGTCGTACCGAAACCGCGCTCGAGCGGCTCCGCGACGAACTTGCCGTAGGTGGGGGTCGCGCTGTCCTGATCCACCTCCATGCGACGGGGCTTGATCAGGTCACGCCAGTTCTTCGCAACGAACGTATCAGCCATGGTGTACCGCTCCTCGGTTCGTGCCACACCACCGACTTACCCACCGGCCTGGCGGGAGGATGCGCACGCGGGGACTGAGACTGCTTGAAAGCAAGACGCCCCGGCCTCGTCGGCCAGGGCGTCCACTGCGACATCCAGCGTGCTTACTTCGAGTAGAGCTCGACGATGAGCTGCTCGGAGATGGGCATCGTCAGGTCCTCACGGTTCGGAACCGTGGTGACCGTGCCCTTGAACGCCTTCTTGTCCAGGGAGATCCACTGCGGAACGCCACGGCGGTCCACCGTCTCCAGCGCCTCGGAGATGCGGAGCACCTTGCGGCTCTTCTCCACCACCTCCACCGCGGTGCCCGGCTTCACGGCGAACGAGGGGATGTTCACCTTGCGGCCGTTCACCTGGAAGTGACCGTGACGCACCAGCTGGCGCGCCTCGTTGCGCGTGTCCGCGAAGCCCATGCGGAACACCACGTTGTCCAGACGGAGCTCCAGCTGCTGCAGGAGGTTCTCACCCGTCTTGCCCTTGGCGGCGGACGCGCGGTGGTAGTAGCCGCGGAACTGGTTCTCCAGCAGGCCGTACATGCGCTTGACCTTCTGCTTCTCGCGCAGCTGCACGCCGTAGCCGGAGAACTTCACGCGGCCCTGGCCGTGCTGACCCGGGGGATAGGGGCGGCGCTCAATGGCGCACTTGTCCGTGTAGCAACGGTCGCCCTTGAGGTACATCTTCAGGTTTTCGCGCCGGCAGATACGGCAGGCGCTGGCAGTGTAACGAGCCATTGAGAGGTCCTTAGAGGTGATCTGGAGCCGCCCCCACACCAGGGTGCAAGGGCAGCCCTGACGAAGGGGTTAGACGCGGCGACGCTTGGGCTGACGGCATCCGTTGTGCGGGATGGGCGTCACGTCGCGGATGAGGTTGATCTTCAGACCGGCGGCCGCCAGCGCGCGCAGCGCCGACTCGCGGCCCGCGCCCGGGCCCTTCACGAACACGGACACGTTCTTCAGGCCGTGCTCCATCGCCTTCGCCGCGGCGTCGCCAGCGGCCACCTGCGCCGCGAACGGGGTGGACTTGCGGCTTCCCTTGAAGCCACGCGCCCCGGCGGACGACCAGGAGATCACGTTCCCGGACACGTCCGTGATCGTGATGATGGTGTTGTTGAACGTGGACTGGATGTGGACCACGCCGTTGAGGATGCTCTTCTTGCCCTTGCGCTTCGACTTCTTCGCGGCAGGGGCCTCGCCCTCGGCGCCCGTGGACGCCGCAGCCGAAGTATTGATCTCGTCAGCCATGTGAGTTGCTGCTCCTGGGAGGAGGTGATCGACGCCGGCACCTTACGGGCCAGCGCTGCGTTTACCGGGCCGGAGCTGCCGGCTTCGCCCGGACGATGCCCCGCTTCGGACCCTTGCGGGTACGCGCGTTGGTGTGGGTCCGCTGGCCACGAACCGGCAGGCCCTTGCGGTGACGAAGGCCCCGGTAGCACCCCAGGTCCATCAGCCGCTTGATGTTCATGGTGACTTCGCGCCGGAGGTCACCCTCCACCTTGTAGCTGGCCTCGATGATCTCGCGGATCTTGCGGGCCTGCTCCTCGGTGAGGTCCTTGGTCCGGGTCGTGGGATCGATGCCCGCCGCAGCAATGATGTCTTGCGCGGACTTGTTGCCGATCCCGTAGATGTACTGGAGCGAGATCACCGCACGCTTGTTGGGCGGCAGATCGATGCCGGCGATACGAGCCATCTTCGGTCTTCTTTCTTATGTGGAGTTGGTCTGAAGCCAACGGCCGCTTGGCCGCTAGCCCTGGCGCTGCTTGTGCCGGGGGTTGGAGGCGCAGATGATGCGCACGATTCCCTTACGGCGAACAACCTTGCACTTGTCGCAGATCTTCTTGACGGACGCCCGAACCTTCATTGGAGCGAACTTCCTTCCTCAGCTAAAGAAAAGCCCAACGGGCGGCCCGCCATTCCCAGGCGGGTACACCCTACTACTTCGCCCGGTACGTGATCCGCCCGCGCGTCAGGTCGTACGGAGACAGTTCGACCTTCACCTTGTCACCCGGGAGGATGCGGATGAAGTGCATCCTCATCTTGCCCGAGATGTGCGCGAGCACCTTGTGGCCGTTGTCCAGCACCACGCGGAACATCGCGTTCGGGAGGGGCTCCATCACGGTCCCCTCGACTTCGATGGAATCATCCTTCGGCAAGCGTCAGACTCTCTTCCCCGGACCACGAACCTCTTGGAAGCGCGGCGGGATAGCACTTTGGTCCGCAAGTGGCAAGCGTCGCGCGACTGCAAAACTTGGTTTCCTACTAACCCGACATAACACCGGGCCACTTCACCCGCTGTCGGGGCAAAATCAACTCAATCTGTGAGACCCACGTCAAGGACCACACCGGGAGCGCGTGCGCTCCCGCGGGGTGAAAATGCGCCCGTCCCGCACGGGAGTCCAGATCCATTGAGCCGGAGTTCCCCCCCTCGAAGGGAAGCAAGCTCCGTCGTTGAAGCGGCAAGCCAGCGAGGAGGTACCAGCCAGGCTACCACCCCACCCGCCAGATGGATCAGGCTTTGCCCGCAGCGGCCTTGATTTCCTCGTAGATGCCCTCGGGCGTGCCCACGCCGTCCACGCTCTTGAGCAGGCCCTTCTTCTCATAGAAGGCCTTCAGCGGCGCCGTCTCCGAGTCGTACTTCTCAAGGCGCTTCTCGATGACCTCGGGCATATCATCCGGGCGCTGGACAAGCCCGGTATTGCACTTGTCACAGTACCCCGCCCGCTTCGGCGGGCTCTGGTAGACGTGGTAGACGCTGCCATCCGCCGGGCAGACCCGCCGTCCAGAGCCGCGCTCCACCAGCTTCGCGTGCGGCACCTCGAGCGAGATGACGGCGCTCAGCTGCTTGCCCAGGCGACCCAGCATCTTGTCCAGCGCGTCCGCCTGGCCCGGCGTGCGCGGGAAGCCGTCCAGGACGAAGCCCTTGGCCACGTCCGCCTCCTTGAGGCGCTCCTCGACGATGCCAATCACCACGTCGTCCGGGACGTACTGCCCGGCCGCCATCAGGGGGCCGGCCACCCTCCCCAGTTCCGTGCCCTCCGCGACTGCCTTGCGGAGGATGTCCCCGGTGGAGATCTGGGGGATCTGGAAGTCGGCGAACAGTCGCTTCGCCTGCGTCCCCTTCCCCGCGTTCGGCGGCCCCAACAGGATCAGGTTCATGTGTCCTCTCAGCTCCGAAGGAAGGCACGGAAGTCGTAGGACTCAAACCCCCGAGCGCGCTCCGTGTGCACCAGCGAATATCTTTGAACTACATCTAGCCTGGGAACGACGAGGCGCCCCTCCCCGCGACGGGGAGAGGCGCCCGGAACACCCGCGCGGATGCTCAGGCCGCCACGCGCACCCGGCCCCGGATGCGCGGGCCGCGAGGACCGGCAAAGCCCTCGTAGTTACGGCTGATGAGGTGGCCTTCGATCTGCTGCACCGTATCCAGCGCCACGCCCACGACGATCAGCAGCGCCGTGCCGCCGAAGGTGAACCGCACCCCCAGCAAGCCGCTGATGACCGACGGAATCACGCAGACGACTGACAGGTAGATGGCACCACCGAACGTGAGCCGGTTGAGCACGCGCTCGATGAACTCCGCCGTCTGACGGCCCGGACGGATGCCCGGGATGTAGCCACCCTGCTTCTTGATGTTGTCCGCCACATCGTCCGGCCGGAACGTCAGCGCCGTATAGAAGTAGGCGAAGAAGATGACCATCAGGACAAACAACCCGTTGTAGATCCACAGGTTGCCTTCGATGGCGCGCTGGAATCCCTGAAGGAACGGGAACCAGGTTCCCAGGGTGGCCGGGAAGGACAGCACCGCGCCCGCGAAGATGGGAGGAATCACGCCCGAGGTGTTCACCTTCATCGGGAAGTAGGTCGCCTGGCCGGCGAACATCCGCCGTCCCGCCATCCGCTTGGCGTACTGGATGGGGATGCGTCGCATGCCTCGCTCCACGTAGACGACCGCGGCGATGATGATCAGCATGAAGACGACCAGCGCCAGCACCTCGGCCATCGAGATGACGTCCTGACGCGTCAGGTCCAGCAGCTGCTTCGCGCCCGGGAGCAGACCCGCCACGATACCGGCGAAGATGATGAGCGAGATGCCGTTGCCGATGCCGCGCTCGGTGATGCGCTCACCCAGCCACATGATGAAGGCCGTGCCGGCCGTGAGGCTGACCACCGTCATGAAGGTGAACCAGACGCTGTCGTCGGGGACGACCACCTGGTTGAAGCCGCTCTGGCCACCGTCGGAGCGGCCCAGTGACGCCAGCCACCGCGAGATGCCGATGCCCTGCACGATGGAGAGCGCGATCGTGCCGTAGCGGGTGTACTGGTTGATCTTCTGCCGGCCGCCGGCGCCCTCCTTCTGCAGCCGCTCCAGGCTGGGTACGACCACGGCGAGCAGCTGCATGATGATGGAGGCGCTGACGTACGGCATGATGCCCAACCCGAAGATGGACATCTGCTCCAGCGCGCCGCCGGAGAAGAGGTTGAACAGCGAGACGAGGCCGCCCGACTGCTTCTGGGCGTCCATGAACGCGTTCATCGCCGAACGGTCCACGCCTGGCGTGTTGATGAAGATGCCGATGCGATAGACGGCGAGCAGCGCGAGCGTATACGCGAGCCGACTGCGCAGCTCTGCGATACGGAAGACGTTGGCGAAGGCGTTCAGAGCCACGGGGTAGCCATCCTCTTCGAGAGGGTTCTGCCAGGACGACAAAACGCCCCTGTTCCACGAGTGGGAAAGGGGCGCAGAAGCCTACACAAGCGAAACTGCGCGCACCACCAGCAAGTGATGCGCGCCAGGCACGCTCAGGCCTTGGGCTGCCGGGGAGCCTTGACGCCCTTGCCAGCGTGCGCCTTGGCCGCGGACTCCGGCTTGTGGGCCACCAGCGGAATCTCTTCCACTGCGCCGCCCGCCTTCTGGATGGCCGCCTTCGCCGCCTCGGACGCCTTGTGCACGACCACGGTGACCTTCTTGGTCAACTCGCCCCGAGCCAGCAGCTTCACGCCGTGGTAGCGGCCCTTCACCAGGCCGACCTTGCGCAACGTCTCCACGTCCGCCGTGGCGCCGGCATCGAAGTGGTGCTCGAGGTCCGACAGGTTGACGACCGCGTAGACGGTCCGGTTCGGCGGCGTGAAGCCAAACTTCGGCAAGCGCCGCTGCAGGGGGCTCTGGCCACCCTCGAAGCCTTCGAACCGCATGTTGCCGGTGCGGGCCTTCTGGCCCTTGCCACCACGGCCGGCCGTCTTGCCAAGACCACTACCCTGGCCGCGGCCTACGCGCTTCTTGCGGTGCCACGAGCGCGCCGGACGCTGCAGTTTGTTCAGAGTGCTCATCGTCTCGATCCTCTCGTGACTCAGGCCTTGTTCTGCTTGGCCTGATACGCGATCGCCCGCTCCCGCAGGGCAATCTTGGCGGGCTTGCGGCGCTTGGGCGCCGGCGCGTCGCCGGAAACGGTTTCCAGGGTGACCAGGTGCTTCACCTTGAACGCCATCCCGCGAACCGCAGGCGTGTCCTTGAGGAGCCGCTCGTCACCGAACTTCTTCAGGCCCAGCCCACGGATGGTGTCCAGCATGTCGCTGGACGCACCCGCAAAGCTCTTCACCAGCTTCACCTTGAGCGCCATGGGCTAGCCCCTCTGCTCCCCGGCGAGCTTCGCCGGCTCGACGTCCTTGCCACGGAGACGCGAAACCTGCTCCGCGCTGCGCAGCAGCTTCAGACCAGCGACAGTGGCCTTCAGCACGTTGTGCGGATTCCGCGACCCCTGGCTCTTGGTCAGGATGTTCCGGATGCCCGCCGCCTCCAGCACCGCGCGAACCGCGCCGCCGGCGATGACGCCCGTACCCTGGGTGGCTGGCTTCAACAGCACCCAGCCAGCGCCGAAGTGCCCGAGCACCTCATGCGGAATGGTGTGACCCACGAGCGGGACGCGGAACAGGTTCTTCTTCGCGTTCTCACCACCCTTGCGGATGGCCTCGGGGACTTCGTTGGCCTTACCCAGGCCGACGCCCACGTGTCCGGCGCCGTCCCCCACCACCACCAGGGCGGCGAACGAGAAACGGCGGCCGCCCTTCACGACCTTGGCCACGCGGTTGATATTCACCACGCGGTCGGTGAGGTCCAGATCGTTCGGATTGATCGGAGTTGCCACTTGGGGGATTCCTTTCGAATTCTTAGAACTTCAGCCCGGCCTCGCGCGCGGCGTCGGCCACGGCGGCGATGCGCCCGTGATAAGGGAAGCCGTTGCGGTCGAACACCACCGCTTCGACGTTGGCAGCCTTGCACTTCTGCGCAATCAGAGCACCAACACGCTTCGCATCCGCCTTCTTGTCGCCCTCGTCCTGACCCTTCAGGTCCTTGGAGAGCGACGAGGCAAACGCCAGCGTCTTGCCCGTGGTGTCGTCCACCACCTGCGCGTAGATGTGCTTGAGGCTCTTGTACACGGTGAGCCGCGGCCGCTCTGTCGTACCCGACAGCTTCTTGCGGATGCGGTTCTTCCTCTTGAGACGGGCTTCAATCTTCGTAGGCATGGCTGCTTCCTTTTCCGTCCGGAGGCGATGCGGCCTTCCGCCTCCGGATGATGCCACCAGGTCCCGAGGACCCGGTGGAGTTTGGAACACTTAGGAAAGACAGGACGACTAGGTCGTACCGGTCTTGCCCTCCTTGCGGCGGATGCGCTCCTCGGCGTACTTGATGCCCTTGCCCTTGTAGGGCTCGGGGGGACGCAGCGAGCGGATGTTCACCGCCGTCGCGCCCAGCGCTTCCTTGTCCGAAGAACGGAGCGTCAGGCCCATGGTGGGCAAGCTGTCCTCGTTGCGCGGCGCCTTGTCGACTTCCGCCGTCACGCCCTCGGGCAGGTTGAACACCACCGGGTGCGAGAACCCCAGCGCGAAGTGAATGGCCTTGCCCTTCACCTCGGCGCGGAAGCCAACGCCACGAATGTCCAGCTTCTTCTCGAAGCCCGTGCTCACACCCTTCGCGGCGTTCGCGAGGATGGTCCGGGTCAGGCCGTGCAGGCTGCGCGCCTCGCGCGAGTCATCCTCGCGCTGCACGGTCATCTGGCCGTCCTTGATCTCGACCTTGACCTTGCCAGGCAGCTTCACCGACAGCTTGCCCTTGGGGCCCTCGAAGTTCACCTGCTCGCCGGCGATGACGGCCTTCGTCTTGTCGCCGAGCTTGATCGCCAGTTTTCCAATCCGACTCATGGTTGCCTCGGTCCTGTGTGCCTGGGGCGCGCTCCCTCACGGGGCGCCGCACCCTGGCGGCTGGCTAGTAGACGGTGCAGAGCAGCTCGCCGCCGACCTTCTGCTTGCGGGCCTCGGAATCCACCATGATGCCGCGGGAGGTGGACAGGATGGAGATACCCAGGCCACCCAGCACCTGCGGAATCTCACGCGCGGCGGCGTAGCGACGCAGGCCCGGCTTCGACACGCGACGGATCCCCGTGATGGCAGGCGCACGGTCCGGACCGTACTTCAACTGCACGGAGATCTCCGGGAACACCGTGCGCTTGTTCTGCACGGTCTGCTCGTGCACCACGAACTCGCCGATGTAGCCCTCATCCTTGAGGACCTTGATGATCTCGAGCTTGAGCTTCGAGTGGGGGATGACGACCTTGTCGTGACGCGCGCGCGAAGCATTGCGCAGGCGGGTCAGCATGTCGCCGACGGGATCATTGACCGGCATGGAGTACCTTCCCAAGCGAGGCCCCGAATCGGGCGCCCCGCGTTCGCAGCCACCGCGCCTGCCGGGCCCATCCCGGGGGTTCGCGCTGACCGCCACTACGAACTTCCTACTTCAATGTGCCTGGCCGACCGATGAGGTCCGCCAGGCACCCTGCCCTGCCGGCTACCAGGACGACTTGGTAACGCCGGTGACCTCGCCGCGGAGGGCGCGGTTGCGGAGGCAGATACGGCACATCTTGAACTTGCGCAGGAACGCGCGCGGCCGGCCACACAGCGGGCAGCGGTTGTACTGGCGCACCGAGAACTTCGGCTTGCGCTTTGCCTGGGCGATCTTGGAGAGCTTGGCCATGTTTCGTCGGGTCCTTGACTCGAGGGATTACTGACGGAACGGCATGCCGAAGTGACGCATCAGCGCCAGCCCCTGCTCGTCGTTGGCAGCAGTGGTGACGAAGCTGATGTTGAGCCCCTTCACCTTCTCGATCTGGTCGTAGTTGATCTCAGGGAAGATGATCTGCTCGCGCACGCCGAGCGTGTAGTTGCCCTTCCCGTCGAACGCCTTGGGGGACACGCCCTTGAAGTCACGCACGCGCGGCAGCGCCACGGTGATGAGGCGGTCCATGAACTCGTACATACGGTCGCCGCGCAGCGTGACGGCGGCACCGATGGCCTGCCCCTGGCGCAGCTTGAAGTTCGCGATGGACTTGCGGGCGCGCGTGACGATCGGCTTCTGGCCGGTGATCGCCGCGAGCTGCTCCACCGCCGACTCCAGGATCTTGTTGTTGGCGAGCGCCTCGCCCAGACCCATGTTGACGACGATCTTCTCCAGCCGGGGAACCTGCATCGGGTTCTTCAGGCTCAGCTCCTTCAGGAGGGACGGAACACCTTCCTTGAAGAAACGCACCTTCAGACGGGCCGGCTTGGACTCCAGGCCTTCCTCGATATTGGCGGCGAAGCCAACCTTCTTGGCCTCTTCCTTCTTGCCCCGCTTCGCCTTCTTTTCCTTCTGCTCGGCCTTCTTCTCGTCAGCCATCGTCCTGTCCTCTGCTTCGGGGCGCCGTCGTGGACCCAGCACGCCCGATCAGTCCTTCGTATGGAACCTGGAAACACCGCGAGGGCCCCTGTTGCTCCACGGGCCCTCCATGCCTGCACGCCCGCCCTTCGCCACCACGAGGGTGGGCAAAGGGCGCGCATACATGCACCAACGCGGACACCTAGTCAATCAGGGCGTCGCAGTTCTTGCAGAACCGCTTCTTCTTGCCCTCTTCACCCTCAGTACGGATGCCCACCCGGGTCGGCTTGTCGCACTTGGCGCAAACCACCTGCACGTTCGCCAGCGCGATCGTGCCCGGCTTCTCGACGATGCCGCCTTCCGGGCTCTGAGGCGTCTTCTTCATGTGACGCTTGACCAAGCGCAGGCCCTCGACCGTCACGCGCTCAGCCTCGCGATCGATCTTCAGTACCTTGCCGCGCTTGGTCGCCGGGTTCTTCTCGGAGGCTTCGGCCCCGGCCATGACCTGGATCGTGTCTCCAACCTTCAGCTTCTGCATGGCTTCCTCTCTCTGGCTGCTCGCCGTCCGGCCTGCCGTCCTCTCAGAGGACTTCGGGCGCCAGCGAGATGATCTTCATGAACTTGCGGGCGCGGAGCTCACGGGCCACCGGCCCGAAGATACGCGTACCAATGGGCTCCATGTCCTTGTTGATGAGGACCGCGGAGTTGCCGTCGAACTTGATGTAGCTACCGTCCGGACGACCCACCTCGCGCTTGGTGCGAACGATGACGGCCTTGGCCACGTCACCCTTCTTCACCTTCGAGTTCGGAAGCGCCTCGCGCACCGAGACGACAATCACGTCGCCGATGGACGCATACTTGCGCTTCGAACCACCGAGCACCTTGATGCAGAACACCTTCTTCGCGCCCGAGTTGTCCGCCACGTCGAGCACGCTCGTCATCTGAATCATCTGGGAATCTCCTGTCGCCGGTGACCATCCCGCGCCGCCTCACGGCCGCGCGGAAGGGGCATGCGTGCTAGACGTTCTTGCTCTTCTCCAGCACCTCGACCACGCGCCAACGCTTGTCCTTTGAAGCGGGCTTGGTCTCGGCGATCCGGACCCGATCACCCTCGTTGATGGTGATCTTCTTGGGGTAGTCGTGGTCCTCCACGTGCGCCTTGTACTTCTCGCGCAGGCTCATGATCTTCCCGTACTTCGGGTGCGGAGCCCGGCGCTGGACGGTGACGACCACCGTCTTCTGCATCTTGTTGGAGGTGACAATCCCCACGCGCGTCTTGGGACGGCCACGGGTGGAAGTCTCGGAAGCCTGCGTCTCGGTCGCTTCAGCCATCTTCTCTCTCACTGTCTCTCATGCACCCGGGCACTGGCGCCCGGATGGCCGCACGCGCTCCTCTATCAGCTGAGCGCGCTTGGAGTCGTGGGTGTTCAGCCCTTAAGCCTTCGTCTTCTGGGTCAGCACGGTCAGAACCCGCGCCAGGTCCCGTCGGTGCTGGGTGCGCTCGGCCGGGTTGTCCAGCGAACCGGTCCGCCGCTTCAGCTGGTCCTGGAACAGCGTCTCGCGCAGCTCCGCCGCGCGCTGCTTCAGGTCGTCCGCCGACAGTTCCTTCAATTCCTTCGCAGTCGCCATTTCACTCTCCATGCGAGCGGAAGCTGTCCTGGGGACCAGCTCCCGCCGCTCGGTGCCTTAGAGGCTCAGGTCCGCCCGCTTCACGATCTTCGTGAGCACCGGCAACTTCGCCTGCGCCAGCTTCAGCGCCCCGGTGGCCACTTCCGGCGTCATACCCTCCATCTCGTAGAGGATGCGGCCGGGCTTCACCACCGCGACGTAGTACTCCACGCCACCCTTACCAGTACCCATACGGGTCTCAGCGGGCTTCTTGGTGATGGGCTTGTCCGGGAAGATACGGATCCAGATCTTGCCGCCACGCTTCACGTGGCGCGTCATCGCGATACGGGCCGCCTCGATCTGCCGGGAGGTGATCCACCCCGGCTGGAGGCTCATCAGGCCGTACTCACCGTAGGTCATGTCGCTACCCCGGTGGGCACTGCCAGGCATGCGGCCCTTGTGCATCTTGCGGTACTTCGTACGAGCAGGCTGAAGCATCGTCGCTGTCCTTCGCCGCCCTGCCCCGGGCGCCCCTTTTGGGAGCGCCCGGCGCGGGTGGGCTGATTACCGGTTGGAGGGCATGGGGGCCTGGCCACCCTTGCCCGGGAGGACCTCGCCCTTGCAGACCCAGACCTTGCAGCCGATCTTGCCGTAGGTCGTCTTCGCCTCGGCGAAACCGTAGTCAATGTCCGCGCGCAGGGTGTGCAGGGGCACGCGACCCTCGCGGTACCACTCGTAGCGCGCCATCTCCGCGCCACCGAGGCGGCCCGAGCAGGCCACGCGGATGCCCTTGGCGCCGAACTTCATCGCCGTCTGCAGGGCCTTCTTCATGGCGCGGCGGAACGCGATGCGGCGCTCGAGCTGCGTGGCGATGTTCTCCGCCACCAGCTGCGCGTCAGTCTCCGCCTTGCGGACCTCGACGATGTTGAGGAAGACCTCGTTCTTCGTGAACTGCTGGAGGTCCTTCTTCACCGTCTCAATGCCCGCGCCGCGCTTGCCGATGACGATGCCCGGCCGCGCAGTGTGGACGTTGACCTTGACCTTGTTGGCCGCGCGCTCAATCTCCACCTTCGACACGCCCGCGTGGTTCAGCGACTTCTTCACGAACTCGCGGATGCGGATGTCCTCGTGGAGCCACTGCGCGTAGTTCTTGTGCTCGAACCACTTGGAGTCCCAGGTCTTGATGACACCAAGCCGGAACCCGATCGGATGAACTTTCTGTCCCAACGTGATTCTCCTTGAAGCGTCCGGGCAGGGCCCGACGGGTCCTACTTCTTCGCCTCGGCGAGCACCACGTGGACGTGGGCCGTCTTCTTCTTGATGGGGGTGGCCCGGCCCATGGCGCGCGGCATGAACCGGCGCTGGGTGGGACCCTGGTCCACGGAGATGGTCTTCACGTAGAGCGTGTCCACGTCGACCTGGCCCTTGGACTTGTCAGTCGCGTTGGCCACGGCGCTCTTGATGAGCTTCTCCACCGGCTTGGCCGCGGCGCGCTTGGTGAACTTCAGGATGTTGAGGGCCGCCTCAACAGGCTTGCCCCGGATGAGCTCCGCAACGGTGGAAATCTTGCGGGGGCTCATGCGCAGGAAACGCAGATGTGCAGTCGACTCCATGGTCTTCTCCTCAGGCTCTCAGGCAATGCGCCAGGCTACTTGCCCGGGGCCTTGGCGACCTTCTTCTCCGCCGAGTGACCGCCGAACGTACGCGTCGGGGCGAACTCGCCGAGCTTGTGGCCAACCATGTTCTCCGTGACGAACACCGGGATGAACTTCTTCCCGTTGTGCACCGCGAAGGTGTGACCCACGAACTCCGGAAGAATCGTGGAGCGGCGGGACCACGTCTTTACGACGGCCTTCTTGTTCGTCTTGATCATGTCCTCGATCTTCTTCACGAGGAAGTCGTCGACGAACGGACCCTTCTTGATCGAACGAGCCATGGAATCCTCTTACTGGCTGCGCGCGCCCTGGCGGCGGCCGGACACGATGAACTTGTCAGTGCGCTTGTTAGTGCGCGTGGTGAGACCCTTGGTCTTCTTGCCCCAGGGGGACACAGGGTGCGGGTTACCCTGACCGGACTTGCCTTCACCACCGCCGTGCGGGTGGTCGACCGGGTTCATCGCCAGACCGCGGACGGTGGGACGAATGCCCAGCCAGCGGCTCTTACCCGCCTTGCCGATACGGATGATTTCGTGCTCGATGTTGCCGACCTGGCCCACGGTGGCGCGGCACTCGATGAGGACCTTGCGGACGGTGCCGGAGGGCATACGCACCTGCGCGTAGCGGTCCTCCTTCGCCATCAGCTGTCCGGACGTGCCGGCGGAGCGGATGACCTGGGCGCCACGGCCCGGCTTCAGCTCCACGTTGTGGATGACCGTACCCACCGGGATGTTCTGCAGCGGCAGGCTGTTGCCAGGCCGGATGTCCGCGCCTTCGCCGGCGAACACCGTGTCACCCACGCTCAGACCGACCGGAGCGAGGATGTAGCGCTTCTCGCCGTCCGCGTAGTGCAGCAGGGCGATGTTGGCGGTGCGGTTGGGGTCGTACTCGACGGCCACGACCTTCGCGGGGACGCCATCCTTGTCCCGGCGCTTGAAGTCGATGACGCGGTAACGGCGCTTGTGGCCGCCACCCTGGTGCCGGCGGGTGATGTGCCCGTGGACGTTGCGACCACCAGAGCGCTTGAGCGGCTCGGTGAGGCTCTTCTCGGGCGAGTCCTTGGTGATGTCCGCGAAGTCGGACACCGTCATCAGACGGCGGGCGGCGCTAGTCGGCTTGTACTTCTTGATGCCCATGGTGTGTTCCTCAGGCTGGCTCGACGCCGTGGCGTCAGGCCGCCCCTCCCTCGAAGAGTTCGATCGAGTCGCCCTGCTTCAGCGTCACAACCGCCTTCTTGAAGTTGGGCCGCTTGCCGATGCTACGACCCACCCGCTTGATCTTGCCGCGGACGATGTTGGTGTTCACGCCCTCGACGGTGACCTTGAAGAGCGTCTCCACCGCGCGGGCGACGTCGTGCTTCGTCGCCTTGCGGTCGACGATGAACGAGTACTGGCGGAACTTCTCGCGGGCCTTGTCCAGCTTCTCGGTGATGAGCGGGCCCTTGATGACGTCGTTCAGATTCATGACAGCGCCCCCTCGAGGGTCTTCGCGGCCGCGGACGTGAGGACGAGGTGCGAGTGCCGGAGAACGGCCTCGAGGTTCAGGCCCTCGGGCGGCAGCACGTCGAACTTCGCCAGGTTGCGCACGCTGCGGTGCAGGTTGGTGTTGCCCTTGTCGTCAATCACCAGGGCGTTCTGGAGCTTCAGACGCTTGGTGAGGACCTCGAAGGCCTGCTTGCTCTTCGGAGCATCCAGGGAGAAGCCGTCCAAGATGATGAGCGTCTTCTCCTGGGCCCGCAGGGACAGCGCGGACTTCAGGGCGCCGCGGCGCACCTTGCGGGGCGGGCGGTAGAAGTAGTCGCGCGCCTTGGGAGCCATCGCCTTACCGCCGCCCACCCAGTGGGAAGCGCGGATGGAGCCCTGACGAGCGCGGCCGGTGCCCTTCTGCTTCCAGGGCTTCTTGCCGCCGCCGCTGACCAGCGAGGTGTTCTTCACCCCGACCGTGCCGCGGCGCCGGTTGATCTGCTGCATCTTCGCCACCTCGTAGAACAGGTGGGCGTTCGGCTCGGTGCCGAAGACATCGTCGGAGAGCTCAATCTCCGACACCTTCTTCAAATCCAGGTCGACAACGTCAAACTTCGCCATGGCACTTTCCTCGCGGGGGTCGGAGTGAAACCACTCGAACGCCCACCCGCTTCCTAGGACTTGATCTCGACGTCAACGCCAGCCGACAGATCCAGCTTCATCAGCGCATCCAGCGTCTGCTGCGTGGGCTCGAGGATATCGAGCAGGCGCTTGTGCGTGCGGATCTCGAACTGCTCACGGCTCTTCTTGTCCACGTGCGGAGACCGCAGCACCGTGAACTTGTTGATGCGCGTGGGAAGGGGGATCGGACCGGCCACCTTCGCGCCTGTGCGCTTGGCCGTCTCGACGATCTCACCCGCGCTCTGGTCCAGGAGCTTCGAGTCGTACGCCTTCAGCCGGATGCGGATCTTCTGTGTCGCCATTCGCAAAAACCTCTTTGAACGGACTCTGCCTCTGCCGCGGGAGGGCGTTACGACCGACGTCCCCTGGATTTCACAGAGCCGTTTCTTCAGAACGAAGGGGCGCGGTGTGTACCATCCCGCCCCAGGGTGTGCAACATGATTCCCAACGGCTCCCTGAAATTTCCCGGAATTGGGAACGCAGGGAGCCACTGGGGGTTTGCGCTACTCGATGATTTCCGCCACGACACCGGCACCCACCGTGCGGCCACCCTCGCGAACAGCGAAGCGCAGCTCCTTCTCCATGGCCACGGGGGTGATGAGCTCCACCTCGATGGCGATGTTGTCGCCCGGCATCACCATTTCGACGTTCTCCGGCAGCTTCACCGAGCCCGTCACGTCCGTGGTGCGGAAGTAGAACTGCGGGCGGTAGCCCTTGAAGAACGGGGTGTGACGACCACCCTCTTCCTTCGACAGCACGTAGATCTGCGCCTTGAACTTGGTGTGCGGGGTGATGCTGCCCGGCTTGGCCAGCACCTGGCCGCGCTCCATGTCCTCGCGCTTCAGGCCGCGCA
>NZ_JABFNS010000092.1 GCF_013116825.1 Myxococcus xanthus | reverse complement strand
GGCGGGGCGGGCTCACGGGGACTTCGTCCACCGGAGCCCGGAGCTCCGCGATGGCCCGCAGGTCCGGCTTCGACATCTTCCGCGGGCTCAGCGTGTGCTTCGCCGCGTGCAGTTCCACCCGCTCGCCAGGGCCCACCAGCCGCGGCGGCTGACCTTCCGCCTCGACGCGGACCTGTCCTTCCGCGACGGCCACGGCGGCGCCTTCCTTCGTGCGCTCCACCGTGAAGACGGTGCCCACCACGGAGACGCGCAGACCCGCCACCTCCACCATGAATCCTTGGCGCGCCGTGTGCGAGGCCTCGACGGACAGCCGTCCCTTGTTCACGGTGAGGTGCACATCGCGCGACTCCGCGCGGGACAGCTCCACCTCCGAGCCCGCCGACAGCCGAACGCGGCTCTCATCCGGGAGCCGAAGCAACGCACTGGAGCGCGCGGGCGTCCGCACCGCCACGCCTGAACGCAGCCGCATGCCGGGCTTGAGCGCGCGCTCCGTGCCTCCCGCCTCGCGCAGGATGGCACCCGCGACGGCGACCCGTTCTGTCTCCGTGGTGGCGTCGAGCTTCTCCGCTGCATTCGAGGGGACAGACGGCTCGCTGCCGGCCGCGGCGTGAGCGGCCGTCTCCGGAGGCGGGGGCGCCGTGGGAGCCGCGTCACCTCCATTCGACGGAACGGAGGCACCCGACGCAGGAGCAGAGGGTGCATTCCCCCGAGCCACGTGCGCTCCGCCCGCGTCGGTCGCCCGGGGCGCGCGGACCATCCAGAACGCCAGCATCGCCGCGCAGACGCCCGCGAGCGCCACGGCCCACGGCCAGCGGGCCCTGGGCGCGCTGCGCACCAGGCGCCGAGCTGCTTCCGCGCGAAGTCCTTCGCCCATGACGTCCGTGCGCGGCGCGGGCAGGGTGCCGCGGCCCTCGTGGAGGACGGCGCGGGACTGCCGGACCTGCTCCAGCGCCTGGGCACATTCGGAGCAGGTGGCGACGTGCGCCTCCACCCGTCTGCTCGCATCTGCGTGCAACTCGCCCGCGGCCAGGGCCCACAGGGAGAGGTGCTCATGTCGCGCCATGGAAACCTCCGGGCCGGTCGGCGCCGAGCAGTCGCTGCATGGCTTCGTTGAACTCCAGCCGCGCATGGTGGAGGCGGCTGCGGACGGTGTTGGGGGAGCTGCCCACGGCGTCGGCAATCTCGTCCGGGCTCATTCCACACAGCTCGTAGTACACGAAGACGATGCGCTTCTTGGGCTTCAGCCGTTCCAGCGCCAGCTCCACCAGCCGGGCCGCCTGACGCCGCGAGGCCACCCGCTCGGGGTCGTCTCCTTCCGCCGCCGTTTCCGGCAGCTCCCAGACGGAGTCCTCCGGCCGGCGCCGCTTCCAGCGCAGGTGGGACAGGGCCACATTGGAGCACACGCGATAGAAGAAGGTCCGGAACCGGGACTCGCCCCGGTAGCTCTTCACGGCTGTGAGCAGCCGGAGATAGGCCTCCTGGAGCAGGTCCTCCACGTCCACGCGGTTGCCGACCAGGTGCCACAAGGTGCGCGAGGCATCCGCCTGTGTGAGCGCATAGAGCTGTTCGAATGCCGTCAGGTCGCCCTCCTGGATGCGCCGGACCAGCGCCTGGAGCCGCACCTCGTCCTGGGCGGGAACGCCGGACGCGTCGCGTCCCCTTCGCTCCTCGGGGAGGCGGGTGACGTGCGCGAATGAGCGGGCTCCACGCAGGAACACCAGGGGTTCTCCCTCGAGGGGTGGTCGGGGTCCGGCGCGATGCGAGCCCGGCCCGGTGACCGACTGAAAGGTCCAGGCCACTACATACCTCCGTGGCCATGGGTCTCCGGAAAGACGAAAGCCGATCAAATAAATTTTTTGATCATCCGTCCGCGCTACGGAGTCCATCGCTGCTGAAACCGGAAAGCACCCCCGGTGGCCGGACCGGCACCCCTGAGTTCTCGGAGTCCCCTCTCATGCGGAACACCCCCATACGTAGCCTCATGTGGCTGCCGTTGCTCGCCGTCCTCGCCGTCCTCCCGGGCTGCATCGTCCATGGAGAGGATGACTGGTACGACGACGATGACGACATCTGCTACTGCTCCTCCGACAAAGATTGCAGTCCGGGTGAGAGCTGCCGCAGCGGCGTCTGTCGGACCGTTCCACCTGGCTCGGGCGGGTGTTCCTCCTCCCTGGACTGCCCCGGGTCCCAGATCTGCATCAACAGCGTCTGCTCGCAGTTCTGCTCGCGTGACTCCGACTGCGGTTCGGGCCAGCGCTGCGACGACCACTACTGCGTCGGGAACGGCGGGACGCGCCCGGACGCGGGGGCTGATGGCGGGACGCGCCCGGATTCGGGGACGGACGGTGGGACGCGTCCAGATGCTGGCTCCGACGGTGGGACGCGCCCGGATGCGGGCGTGGACGGGGGTTCTCCTCTGCAGTGCCGGGTGAACATGGATTGCGGTGCGGGGAACTACTGCATCAACAGCCAGTGCATCCGCGGCTGCTATGACGATTCCTGGTGCGACGCGAAGGACACCTGCGTGAGCGGCCTGTGCCGTCCGCGCCCGGTGGACCCCAACACCTGCTCCACCGCGGCGGACTGCTCCGGCGGGAAGGACTGCGTGGATGGCCAGTGCCGCGCGGCTTGCGACTCCACCACCCAGTGCCCGGACGACTACAGCTGCCAGATTGGGTACTGCATGCCCATTCCGGATGGGGGCCAGTGCCGCGCCAACTGCGAGTGCCCCGCCGGCCAGGTCTGCTTCAATGGCCAGTGCAAGCCGCCGCAGCCGGACCCGGGCCAGACGTGCGTGGCCAACTGCGACTGCCCCTCGGGTGAGGTCTGCACCAACGGTTACTGCCGCCCGCCGGCCCCGCCGCCTCCGCCGCCGGATGCGGGCACGGGCACGGCCTGCGAGGCCAACTGCGACTGCCCGTCGGGCCAGGTCTGCTCCAACGGCCAGTGCAAGGTGCCGTCGCCTCCTCCGGTTCAGGATGCCGGGACGTCCACCCCGGTGTGCCGCGCCGACTGCGAGTGCCCGTCCGGTCAGGTCTGCACGGACGGCGTCTGCAAGCCCGTCAACACGGGCAGCGGCAACAGCTGTCAGGCCACCTGCGAGTGCCCCGCCGGCGAGCGCTGCATCGACAACGTCTGCTGGCTGTAGTCGGGACGGACGCCAGCGTCAGGGCGCCACCATGCGCCAGCAGCGGTGGATCTCCTTGCGCTGGAAGTCCTCGGGGATGGAGCGAGGGGTGAGCTCCTCCACCTCCATCCCCCGCGTGGCCTTCGGTTCCAACTGGAACCCCAGGAAGTTGTTGGAGAAGTAGAGGACGCCACCGGGGGCGAGCAGCGCCCGGATGGCGGCCAGCAGGCGCGGGTGGTCGCGCTGCACGTTGAAGCTGCCCGACATCTTCTTCGACGTGGAGAAGGACGGCGGGTCGCACACCACCAGGTCGTACCGCTCTGGCGCGTCGGCCTGGGCCTCCACCCAGGCCTTGGCATCCGCGCGCACCAGCGTGTGCCGCGCGTCGGCCAGGCCGTTGAGGTCCAGGTTGTCCTCGGCCCAGTCCAGGTAGGTGTTGGAGAGGTCCACCGTCATCGTGCTCGCGGCGCCTCCAGCGGCGGCGTAGACGGTGAAGGCCCCGGTGTACGCGAAGAGGTTGAGGAAGCGCTTGCCCCGGGCCTCCTCCCGCACGCGCGCGCGGGTGTTGCGGTGGTCCATGAAGAGGCCGGTGTCCAGGTAGTCGCCCAGGTTCACCCAGAACTTCAGGCCCTGCTCCTCCACCACGATGCGCCCGCTGTCCTGGCCCACCCGGCCGTACTGCGAGCGGCCCCAGGGCTGGGGCGTGTGCGTCTTCACGAAGATGCGCTCGGGCGGGACGGCCAGCACCTGCGTCACCGCGGCCAGGACCTCCTCCCGCTGCGTCTCCGCCGCGCCAGAGGCGATGGCGCGCCGACGGGGGTACTCCACGACGTGGACGCAGTCGCCATAGACGTCGATGGCGAAGGGGTACTCGGGGATGTCCCTGTCGTAGACGCGGAAGGCCGTCAGGCCCTGTGTCCGGGCCCACTTGCGGAAGCGCTTGTCCCCCTTGCGCAGGCGGTTGGCGAACATGCCCTCGGGGCCGGTTGCGTCGTGAGAGCCATGCGTACCTTGTGTGTCAGCCATGCCCAAGCGTCCTTCCGTCCAGACCACCGCGGCCCCCCTCATCCCTGAGTCTCCGACGTACGACAAGCTCCGAAAGGCGGCCGCGGGGTGTCAGGCCTGCCCGCTGTGGCGCACGGGCACCCAGACCGTCTTCGGCGAGCCCGAGGGGCAGCCGCGCCCGGGCCCCCGGGTGATGCTGGTGGGCGAGCAGCCCGGGGACCAGGAGGACCGGGCCGGCAGGCCCTTCGTGGGGCCCTCCGGCCGGCTCCTGGACGAGGCGCTGGAGGCCGCCGGCATCGACCGCGCGCAGGTGTACGTCACCAATACGGTGAAGCACTTCAAGTGGACCGGCCAGGGGCCCCGGCGCATCCACGCGAAGCCGACCACGACGGAGATTCGCGCCTGCCTGCCGTGGCTGGAGGCGGAGATTCGCGTGTTCCGCCCGGACGTCCTCGTCTGCCTGGGGGCCACCGCGGCGCAGGCGCTGCTGGGCAAGGTGTTCCGGGTGACGCAGTCTCGTGGGCAGCCGATGGCGTCGGAATGGGCGCGGGTGGTGGTGGCCACGGTGCACCCGTCCTCCATCCTCCGCGCGCCGGACCCTCGGGCGAAGGAGGCTGCGCTCAAGGCCTTCGTGGACGACTTGCGCCAGGTGGCGCGCATCATCCACGGCCTGTCGGAAGGGGCGGGCGCGCACGCGCCGATGTAAGGACGCACCGCGGCGGGATTGCGGTCCGGACGCGAGGGAAGAAGACTCCGCCGCCATGAGCGTGCGCGTCGAGAAGAACGGCCTCGTCACCACCGTCATCCTGGACCGCCCGGAGGTGCGCAACGCCGTGGATGGCGCCACCGCTCAGTCGCTGGCGGAGGCCTTCCGCGCCTTCGACGCGGACCCGGACGCGCGGGTGGGCGTGCTCCATGGAGAAGGGGGCACCTTCTGCGCCGGGGCGGACCTGAAGGCCGTCTCCGAGGGCCGGTTGCCCCGCCTGGAGCTGGACGGGGATGGCCCCATGGGCCCCTCGCGCATGGCGCTGTCCAAGCCCGTCATCGCATCTATAAGTGGCCATGCCGTGGCCGGCGGCTTGGAGCTGGCGCTGTGGTGCGACTTGCGCGTGGCCGAGGAGGACGCCGTCCTGGGCGTCTTCTGCCGCCGCTGGGGCGTGCCCCTCATCGACGGGGGGACGGTGCGGCTGCCCCGGCTCATTGGCCTTTCGCGCGCGCTGGACCTCATCCTCACGGGCCGGCCTGTCTCCGCCCAGGAGGCGCTGGCCATGGGGCTGGTCAACCGCGTGGTGCCCCGGGGGCAGGCGCGCGAGGCCGCGGAGGCCCTGGCGCGCGAAGTGGCCGCCTTCCCGCAGGCGTGCATGAACGCGGACCGGCGCTCCGCCTACGCCCAGGCGGGGCTGGGCACCGAAGAGGCACTGCGTCAGGAGTTCGCCCGCGGTGTCAAGGTCCTGGAGTCGGAGTCCATTGCCGGCGCCACGCGTTTTGCTCAAGGGGCAGGGCGTCACGGGAAGTTCGAATAGGCGGGTCCTGCTGCGGGCAGGGAGGGACTGTGTTAGTTCCCCCGGCATGCGCTTCGACACGCTTGCCATTCACGCCGGTCAGGAGCCGGACCCCACCACCGGCGCCATCATGACGCCCGTCTACCTGACGTCCACCTACGTCCAGGACGGCCCCGGAGAGCACAAGGGCTACGAGTACAGCCGGACGCAGAACCCCACCCGCAAGGCGCTCCAGGACTGTCTGGCCGCGCTCGAGGGGGCGAAGTACGGCGCGGCCTTCGCCTCCGGCCTGGCGGGCACGGACATGCTGATGCACATGCTGGATTCGGGCGACCACGTGGTCGTCTCGGACGATGTGTACGGCGGCACCTTCCGCCTCTTCGACAAGGTGTTCCGGCGGGCCGGGCTGCACTTCTCCTTCGTGGACCTGTCCAAGCCGGAGAACTTCGAGGCGGCGATTACGCCGAAGACGAAGATGGTGTGGGTGGAGTCCCCCACCAACCCGATGCTCAAGCTCATCGACCTGGCGCGCATCGCCGAGGTCGCCAAGAAGCGGAACATCCTCTCCGTCGCCGACAACACGTTCATGACGCCGTACTTCCAGCGCCCGCTGGACCTCGGCTTCGACGTGGTGGCGCACTCCACCACCAAGTACATCAACGGCCACAGCGACGTGGTGGGCGGCTTCGTCTGCACCAGCCGCGAGGACGTGGCGGAGAAGATGTACTTCCTCCAGAACGCGGTGGGCGGCGTGTCCGGCGCCTTCGACAGCTTCATGGTGCTGCGCGGCGTGAAGACGCTGCACGTGCGCATGGACCGCCACGCCTCCAACGCGATGAAGGTGGCGCAGTTCCTGGCGTCCCACCCGAAGGTGAAGAAGGTCACCTACCCGGGCCTGGAGTCGCACCCGCAGCACGCGCTGGCGAAGCAGCAGATGTCCGGCTTCGGCGGCATGGTGACCTTCGACATCCAGGGGGGCCTGGAGGCGGCCCGCACCTTCCTCAAGACGGTGAAGGTGTTCGCCTGCGCCGAGTCGCTCGGCGGCGTCGAGTCCCTCATCGAGCACCCGGCCATCATGACCCACGCCTCCATCCCCAAGGAGACGCGCGAGCAGTTGGGCATCACCGACGGCTTCATCCGCCTGTCCGTGGGCATCGAGGACGCGCGGGACCTGGTGGATGACCTGTCCCAGGCGCTCGACGCCGCGAAGTAGCCGTCAGGGCCTCGCGCCCCTTCGGTCTCCAGGGCCTCCCCGCGCTCGCCTTCCCGGAAGCGCGCGGAGGCCCTTGTCATGTGGAGGCGGCGTGCTGATTTGCTAGGCTGCCCGCTCAGGCAGTGCCCGCCCCTGGAGACCGACCCCCATGACCCGAGAAGAAGCGCAGATGCTGGCGCAGGCGTTCCTCGCCGCCAACGGCAGCCCCAACAGCGTCGGCATCAACCCGCAGGGCTTCGGCGGCGTCGCCCTGGGCGATGCGCAGCTCTACTTCGAGTGGCACGACAAGGAGCAGGCGCTGGAGTGCAGCGCCCTCATCCACCGGTTCCGGGACACCCCCAAGCCGGGCATCCTGGAGGGCTTCCAGGACGAGCAGAAGAAGGGCACCGACACCGGCGGCGGCACCGTGGACTTCGAGCCGGAGAACAAGTCCCTGTTCCTCAGCCGCACCTACACCACGGCGCCGCAGATCCCCATCTTCAACGACGACATGAAGCGGTTGATGAAGGCCAGCATCGAGTGGAGCAGCACCGTCCTGAACCGGGTGGCGGACCGCGTCTTCGGACGCTGATCCTCTGCCGCGGCGCGGCAAAGTGAGGGGCACCGCAACTTCCAGGACCCAGGGACGATAATTCCCTCACCAGCAGTCCACTCCTTCCAAATCGCCTGGAGCCCCCATGAACCCCATCGAGCGCGGCCGGAAACTCATCAACACGGTCCGTACCGGTGCCGAGAAGGCCATTGACCGTACGCAAGACGCCGTGGGTAACGCCGTCGACAACGTGAAGGACGCCGCGGCTGCCGGCGGCCGCAAGGTCGGCCAGTTCGTGGACGGCTTCGAGAACGCCGTCTCCGGCACCGCCCGGGGCGTGGGCAACGTCGTCGGCGGCGCCGCGCGGGGCGTGCAGGAGTTCTTCGGCGGCGGCAACCAGCCGGACCGCGTGCACGACGGCAAGCTGCTGGGCGCGGACGGCGCGACGTTCCCGCCGGGCACCCCGCTGGCGGACATCCCGGGCGTGACGCCGGCCAACAACCCGAACCCGCAGTCGACCATCCTCTACGTCAACGGCATCCTGACGACGAAGGAGACCCAGTCGGAGAGCCTGCAGGCCATCGCCAACGCGACGGGCTCGCGCGTCGTCGGCATCCACAACGCCACCGAGGGCATGGGCGCGGACCTGGCCCAGTGCGTGAAGGACAAGCTGGACAAGGGTACCAACCCCGCCGTGGACACCCTGGCAGACGCGCTCTACACCGAGCTCAAGGCCGGCCGTGACGTGCACCTGATGGCGCACAGCCAGGGTGGCCTCGTCTCCAGCCGCGCGCTGAACGACGTGTACAACCGGCTGCGCATCGAAGATGGGATGTCCAAGCAGGACGCCAGGGCGCTGATGGGGAAGATCAACGTGGAGACGTTCGGCGGCGCCGCCGCCACGTACCCGGACGGCCCGAACTACGTGCACTACGTGAACCGTGGCGACCCGGTCCCCAGCATGTTCGGCCTGGGCCCCATCCCGGACAAGTGGAACCCCGTCGCGGACGGTGGCAAGGGCTCCAAGGTCCACCAGTTCAACGAGTTCCACCTGAACCCGTTCGACGGCCACAGCTTCGAGGACGTCTACCTCAAGAACCGCGTGCCGTTCGACCAGGCCCGCGAAGGCAACTTCAACAAGTAACCCATGGCTACCGCTCCCCGCAGTGGCCTCGCTGGCCTGCTCAGGTCCTGGATTTCGGGCCTGGGCCCCGCAGCTCCGGCGGATACGCCGCTGACGCGGGAGTCTGCCCAGCGGCTGGTCCAGGGCTTCCTCCATGAAGAGGGCACGCCGCCCAGCCCGGGCATCAATCCCCAGGGCTTCGGCGGGCTCTCCGCGGGGGGCGCGTCGCTGTACTTCGAGTGGTTGGAGGACACCCAGGCGCTGAAGTGCAGCGCCTTGGTGTACCGCTTCCGTGAGCCGCCCAAGCCCGGCGTCATCGAGGGCTTCCAGGCGGAGGAGCGGGAGGGCACGGATGCCGGTGGCGGCACCGTGGACTACGAGCGGGAGAACCGGGGCCTCTACCTGGCCCGGACGTACACCCGCATGCCGTCCGAGCGCACCTTCGCCAAGGAGATGCGCCGGCTGATGAAGGTCAGCATCAAGTGGAACTCCGAAGTGTTGGACCGCGTCGCTTCGCGCGTGTTCCACCCAGAGGAACTGGAATCCAAGGACACGTCGCGTTGAAGTAGCGCCCATGCGCTACTTCGAGGACTTCCAGCCCGGGGACGTGAGCGAACACGGCCCCCACGTGGTGTCGCGCGAGGAAATCATCGCCTTCGCGACGCAATTCGACCCGCAGCCCTTCCACCTGAGCGACGAAGCCGCCCGCGACAGCATCTTCGGCGGGCTGGTGGCCAGCGGTTGGCACACCGCCTCGCTGTGTCACCGCCTGTTGGTGAACAGCTTCCTGGGGCAGACGTCCAGCCTGGGCTCGCCCGGCTTGGATGAGCTGCGCTGGCTCAAGCCCGTGCGTCCGGGGGACACGTTGCACGTGCGCGTGGAGGTCGTCTCCTCCACGCCGTCGCGCAGCAAGCCGGACCGGGGCGCCATCAAGCTCCGCATGGAGGTGCGCAACCAGAAGGACGAGGTGGTGATGACGGAGCTGGCGAACGTGCTCTTCGGCCGGCGTCCATGAACACGAAGGGCCTCCCGTTTCCGCTGGGGAAACGTGGAGGCCCTCGGTGCTTCCCTGGCGCGAGCGCGCCGGGGACTACGCCGCCGTGCGGTGCAGGTAGTCGATGAGGTCGATCTTGGTGACGATGCCGACCACCTTCTCGCCGTCCTTCACCACCGCCACGTTGTCCTGAGCGAAGACCTCGCGCAGGCGGGCGATGCTGGTGTCGAGCGACAGCGCGCCCTGCAGCGGCGCGATGATGCCGTCGATGGTGTCGGAGAACTTCGCCTTGCCGGCAACCAGCGCGTTGAGCAGGTCGTACTCGTGCACCATGCCCACCGTGCGGCCGTCGTCGCCCACCACCGGCATCTGGCTGATGCCGTGGCCGCGCATCGTCTCGACCACCTGGTCGACCTTGTCACCGCGGCGCGCCGTCTTCACGTCCTTGCGCTTGTCGCCCAGGATGTCGCGGATGGTGCCGGCGCCCTTCTCCTCCAGGAAGCCGTTGTCGCGCATCCACTCGTCGGAGTGGAACTTGCTGATGTAGCTGCTTCCCGAGTCCGGCAGCACGACGACAATCGTCTTGCCCTTGCCCACTTCCTTGGCCAACTGCACCGCGACGTGAATCGCCGCGCCCGAGGAGCCGCCGGCGAAGATGCCTTCCTCACGCGCCAGGCGGCGCGCGGCGATGAAGCACTGACGGTCATCGACCTGGCGCACGTCGTCCAGGTGGGTGAAGTCCATGGCGCCGCACAGCATGTCCTCGCCGATGCCCTCCACCTTGTAGACGTGCGGCTCGGTCAGCTTGCCCGTCTTGAAGTAGCCCTCGTAGACGGAGCCCTCCGGGTCCACGCCCACGTTCTTGAGGCCGGGAATCTTCTCCTTCAGGAACTTGCCGGCGCCGCTCATGGTGCCGCCGGTGCCCAGGCCCGCGACGAAGTAGTCGAACTTGCCCTCGGTCTGCTCGTAGATCTCAGGACCGGTGGTGTTGTAGTGCGCCTCGATGTTGTCGGGGTTGTGGTACTGGTTGAGCATGAACGCGCCCGGCGTCTCGCGGTGCAGGCGCTTGGCCGTCTCGTAGTAGCTGCGCGGGTCCTCGGCCGGCACGTTCGTCGGCGTCACCACCACCTGCGCGCCCAGCGCCTTGAGGCGGTTGATCTTCTCCAGGGACATCTTGTCCGGCATGGTGAAGATGCACTTGTAGCCCTTGACCGCCGCGGCCAGCGCCACGCCCATGCCGGTGTTGCCGGACGTGTTCTCGACGATGGTGCCGCCGGGCTTGAGCTTCCCCTCCCGCTCGGCCTTCTCGAGGATGTAGAGCGCCATGCGGTCCTTGATGGACGCGCCCGGGTTCATGAACTCGCACTTGACCAGCACGGTCGCGTCGTTCGGCCCGACGAGCTTGTTGAGCTTGACCAGCGGCGTGTTGCCAATGGCGGTGAGGATGTTCTCGTGGATGTCCATCGCGGCTTCCATAAGTTAATGAGGGTTCGCGGCGCGTCTTATATGCCGCCGCACTGGCCCGGTCGACAGCGTGTGGCCTCTTGCGACCCTGGAGCGTGTTGAACCCGCCCCGGCGGGCAGGGAGTTCCGACGCACCCGGACGAGGGGGGAGGATGGCCGCCCGTCGGGTTGGCGACAGCCCGGGGGGCATCCGGCCATCCGCCCGGACAGGCCTTTGACCCGGATGGACGCGCCTCCGATACTCGCGCGCAACTTGCGTCAACCCCCTCCGGAGAACCCCGTCGATATGGAACTCGAGGCCGCCCTGCGCGACCAGGTGGGACAGGCCATGGGCCGTCCCGTTCCCAACGCCCCCATCACGAAGCTGAAGGGCGAGGCGAGCAGCCGCTCGTACTACCGCGTTGGCGCGCCGCCCGAGAGCTGGGTGGTGATGGTGATGCCGCCCGACTCGACGAAGAAGAGCGACGAGGCCACCAAGGGCGAGCCCCCCAAGGAGCTGCCCTTCATCAACGTGCACCGCTACCTGGAGAAGCTGGGCGTGCGGGTGCCGCGCATCCTCCGCTACGACGAGCCGGCGGGGATGATGGTGATTGAAGATTTGAGTGACATCACCTTCGAGTCCGCGCTGGAGGGCGGCAAGCACCACGAGGCGCTCTACACCCGCGCCGTGGACCTGCTGGCGCGCCTGCGCGCGGCGGCGGAGAAGGCGGAGGACCCGGACTGCCTGGCCTTCACCCGCGCCTTCGACGAGGACCTCTACGACTGGGAGCTGCACCACTTCCGCGAGTGGGGCCTGGAGGCGTGGAGTGGCAAGAAGCCCACGGACGCCGAGCGCGCCGAACTGGACGCCACCTTCCGCGACATCGCCCGGCAGCTGGCCGCCGCGCCGCGTGGCTTCACGCACCGCGACTACCAGAGCCGCAACATCATGATGAAGGAGGGCGAGCTGGTCGTCATCGACTTCCAGGACGCGCTCCAGGGCCCGCGCCAGTACGACCTGGTGGCGCTCTTGCGTGACAGCTACGTGGAGCTGGACCGCGACTTCGTGGACGCGATGCTGGACCGCTACATCGCCACCTTCCAGGAGGTGAGCGGCGAGCGCATCGACGCGGCGTCCTTCAAGGCCTTCTTCGACCTGCTCACCATCCAGCGAAAGCTGAAGGACGCGGGCCGCTTCGAGTTCATCAACCGGGTGAAGGGCAACCCGGGCTTCCTGGTGTCCATCCCCGCGTCGCTGCGCTACGTGCGTGACGGCTTCGCGCGGCGGCCGGAGCTGCGCAAGCTGCAGGACCTGGTGGCGAAGTACGTCCCGGAGCTGGCGGCCTGAGATGAAGGCCATGGTCCTCTGCGCGGGCCTGGGCACGCGCCTGCGCCCGCTCACCGAACGCTGGCCCAAGCCGGCGATGCCATTCCTGGGACAGCCGCTGCTGCGCTACCACCTGGCGGTGCTGAAGGCCGCGGGCGTGACGGCGGTGGGCATCAACACCCACCACCTGCCAGACACCATGGAGGCGGTGGCCCGCGCCGAGTGCGCTCGCGCGGGGCTGCCGCTGCACGTGGTGAACGAGCCCGTCATCCAGGGCACCGGCGGCGGCATCCGCGGCCTGCGGGACTTCCTGTCGGACGGCGACTTCATCGTCTTCAACGGCGACATCCTCTACCCGGTGGACCTGCGGCCGGTGGTGGCCGTGCACCAGGCGTCCGGCGCGCTGGCCACCCTGGTGCTGCAGCCCATGCCAGCGGGGGAGACGTACGCCGCGGTGGAGCTGGATGCGGAAGGGCGCGTGCGCCGCATCGCCGGCCACGGCCCTGGCGGTGAAGGCTTGTCGCCGTGGCACTTCACCGGCGTGCACGTGATGTCGCCGCGCGTCTTCGACTTCATGTCTCCGCGAGGTGAGGAGGACATCAACCGCGGCGTCTATGTCCGCGCCATGGAGGCGGGGCAGACGGTGCGGGGCGTGCGGCTGGACGGGTACTGGTCCGACCTGGGCACGCCGTCGCGCTACCTCGCCACCGTGCAGGACGTGCTCGCCGGCCGCGTGCGGCTGGAGTGGCTGGGCGCGGACTCACCGCTGGCGGGGACCCCGCGCGGCGCGAGTGGCACCTGGGCGCACGCGGAGGCTCGCCTGGACGGCACGGCGGAGGGCCCGGTGTACCTGGGGCGGGGCAGCGCGGTCGCCGCCGGAGCCGCCGTGGGGCCGGGCGTGTCGCTGGAGCCGGGCGCGAAGGTGGCTTCGGGGGCGCGGCTCTCGCGAGCCACCGTCTTCGAGGACACCGAGGTGTCCTCCGGGGAGACGCTCTCCGAGGTGCTCGCCTGGGGCGCGCACCGGATTGCCGCGCCGCTGAAGGGGCGCTGAGCGCCGCCGCTCAGGCGGCGTGGTAGCGGGCCAGCACGCAGGTGACGTTGTCGTTGCCACCTGCGGCGTTGGCCATGTCGATGAGCTGCGAGCAGGCCTTCTCCAGCTCCGGCGTGCGCTGCAGGATTTCCTGCATCTGCGCGTCCGTCACCATGCCGCTCAGGCCGTCCGAGCAGAGCAGGAAGACATCATCCTCCTGCGGCTCCACGCGGGAGACATCCACCTGGACGTTCTCCTTCATGCCCAGCGCGCGGACGATGACGTTCTTGTGGGGGAAGTTCTCAATCTCCTCCGGCGAGAGCTTCTTCGCCTTGAGGTAGTCGTTGAGGAGGGAGTGGTCCTCCGTCACCTGCTTCAGGGCGCCGCCGCGGAAGTAGTACACGCGGCTGTCGCCGACGTGGCCCACGTAGACGGCGGTCTGCCCGAAGTGCACCGTGACGATGGTGGTGCCCATGCCCTTGTACTTGGACTCGGAGCTGGCCTTCTCGAAGATGCGCGCGTTGGCGAGCTTGATGCCGGTGGCGAGCCGGTTCTCGTCATAGTTGCGCGTCTTGTCCATCTTGAAGGGCCAGGTGCAGTCCTGGTCCTTGGACGTGAGCTTGTAGAACTCGCCGAGCTCGTCCACCGCGATGCGGCTGGCGATTTCTCCAGACGAGTGGCCGCCCATGCCATCCGCCACGCAGAAGAGAAACTCTTCCGGGAGCATCAGGAAGTTGTCCTCGTTGTGATTCCGCTTCATCCCAACGTGGGTGCTGCCAGCTACCTCGATGCGCATGCGCGAGAACTCTTCTAAAGGGGCGAGAAAACGTGGCGCCGGAGGTTAACAAAGCGCTCGGAAATCGGTCAAAACTCGTGCATCCCGGCCTGACAGGCAGGGGCACTTCGGGCAGGGCCTCAAGGAACCGGCTCGAAGCTCAGCACATCGCCTTCCTGGGTGCCGCTGGCCGCCAGGACCCCCGCGGGAAGCTCCAGGACCGAGCGGGACTGGAAATACACGGATGTCGCACGCCAGGGCGGCAACGCGGGCATCTGCTTGACGATGCGGCCCTGGGCGTCCAGGAACAGCACGTCAATGGGGATGCGCATGAAGAAAGTGTGGATGGAGTTACAGGGGACGATATGGAGCCCCTGGCCCACCTCCAGCGAGCGGCGCCCCATGAGTCCCTTGAACCGTTGGAGGAACGAGGTGGCCTTGTCGGCCCGGTCCGCCAGCAGCCGTTGCCGCGTCTCGTTGTTCACCTTCCAGCGCATGTAGCGCCTTCTACCCCATGCTCGAGCCCCTGGCGCGTCCTCTCCACCTGGTCCTCGTTTCTCCCCAGATTCCCCCCAACACCGGCAACGTCGCCCGCCTGTGCGCCGTGACGGGCTGCCGGCTCATCCTGGTGGAGCCCCTGGGCTTCTCCATTGACGACCGGCAGCTCAAGCGGGCGGGGCTGGACTACTGGGACAAGGTATTTCTCCGCCTGTATCCAACCTACGCGGACTATGTGGCGGACTACCCGGACGCCCGGCGCTGGCTCTTCTCCGCCCGGGCTGAAACATCCCTGTATGAGGCCCGGTTCGAGGAGGGGGACCACCTGGTGTTCGGCTCGGAGGTGTCCGGGCTGGCGCCGGAGGTGATGGAGGGGGGCACGGGGACGGCCGTCACCATTCCCATGCTGGAGGACCGCCGGAGCCTGAACCTGTCCACGTCGGTGGGAATCGGGACCTATGAGGCCCTGCGACAGGTCCGTTTCACCGGAGCGGGCAGGCAAGCGCCCCCGGCAAGTTGAGGGGCCGTGTAGAGGGACTACACTGCGGCGACGCATGACCCCGTCGCAGGCCGCCGAAGCGCTCTATTCCGCCCACAAGTCCCGAGCCACCGGGAGGCTCACGCTTTCCGCGGGAGGGCGCGAGTCCCGGCTGTGGCTGCGCGAGGGGAACCTCGTGGGGACGCAGTTGGGCTTCGGGTTCCAGAGCCCGGCGCAGGCGCTGCTCCAGTCCGGGCTGCTGGACGCGGAGGCGCTGGACACGCTGTGGGCGCGGGGTGGGGCAGGGGCTCCGGACGAGGAGACGCTGGAGGCGTTCAACCTGGTGCCGGAGGTGGTGGCGGAGCAGCAGGTGCTGGCGCACGTCCGGCGGTTGAGCGTGCTGGCGGAGCAGGCCGCGTTCGAACCGGGGACGGTGGAGGCGGAGGGGTTTCAGCCCATCGCGGGCGTGCGGGTGGTGCGCGCGGCGCTGGAGGGGCCGATTCATGGTGGCGCGGCGGCGCGGGTGTTCCGGTGCGAGGATGTCGAGGCCTGCGGGCCGTGGCTCGCGGATGCTTCGGAGCGCACGTTCCTGGAGACGTTGGCGGAGTTCCGTGAGCCGGAGTCGCTGACGCCCGCGCAGAAAGCGCTGCTGCTCGTGCTGGAGCGCGAGGGCTGGGTGCAGGCGCTCTCTGTGGAGGACTGGGAGGCGCGTGAGCGGGTTCGACGGGAGGAGGAAGAGGCTCGGCAGCGAGCGGAGGAGGCTCGGCTCGAAGAGGAGCGGCGGCGGGCGGAGGAGGCTCGGCTCGCTGAGGAGGCTCGACTCGAAGAAGAGCGCCGTGTGGCGGAAGAAGCCCGCCTGGAGGAAGAGGCTCGGCTCGCTGAAGAGGCTCGTCTCGCTGAAGAGGCTCGTCTCGCTGAGGTCGCTCGGCTCGCTGAAGAGGCTCGTCTCGCTGAAGAGGCTCGGCTTGAGGCGGAGCGTCTTGCTGAAGAGGAACGGCGTCTCGAGGAGGAGGCGCGTCTTGCCGAAGAGGCTCGGCTTGAGGCGGAGCGCCTAGCCGAAGAGGCCCGTCTCGCCGAAGAGGCGCGCCGGCTGGCGGAAGAGGCTCGTCTCGCTGAAGAGGCTCGTCTCGCTGAAGAGGCTCGTCTCGCGGAAGAGGCTCGTCTCGCGGAAGAGGCGCGGCTCGCTGAAGAGGCTCGTCTCGCTGAAGAGGCTCGGCTGGCGGAAGAGGCTCGGCTGGCGGAAGAGGCTCGGCTGGCGGAAGAGGCTCGGCTGGCGGAAGAGGCTCGGCTGGCGGAAGAGGCTCGGCTCGAAGAAGAGGCGCGGCTTGCCGAAGAAGCTCGCCTCGCGGAAGCGGCTCGGCTGGCGGAAGAGGCGCGGCTCGAAGAGGAGCGCCGGCTGGCGGAAGAGGCTCGGCTCGAAGAAGAGCGTCGTCTCGCGGAGGAGGCGCGTCTTGCCGAAGAGGCTCGGCTTGAGGCGGAGCGCCTAGCTGAAGAGGCCCGTCTCGCCGAAGAAGCTCGCCTTGCGGAAGAGGTCCGTCTCGCCGAAGAAGCTCGCCTCGCGGAAGAGGCCCGTCTCGCGGAAGAAGCTCGCCTCGCGGAAGAGGCCCGGTTGGCGGAAGAGGCGCGGCTCGAAGAAGAGCGTCGTCTCGCGGAAGAGGCGCGGCTCGAAGAAGAGCGTCGTCTCGCGGAAGAGGCTCGTCTCGCGGAAGAGGCGCGGCTCGAAGAGGAGTGGCGGCGGGCGGAGGAGGCCCGGCTCGAAGAAGAGCGCCGTGTGGCGGAAGAAGCCCGCCTGGAGGAAGAGGCTCGTCTCGCTGAGGAGGCTCGACTCGAAGAAGAGCGCCGTATGGCGGAAGAAGCGCGCCTGGCTGAAGAAGCACGCTTGGCTGAAGAGGCTCGTCTCGCGGAAGAGGCCCGTCTGGCGGAAGCAGTCCGTCTCGCAGAGGTCGCGCGGCGTGAGGCGGAGCGCCTTGCTGAAGAGGAACGGCGTCTCGCGGAGGAGGCGCGTCTTGCCGAAGAGGCTCGGCTTGAGGCGGAGCGCCTAGCTGAAGAGGCCCGTCTCGCCGAAGAAGCTCGCCTCGCGGAAGAGGCCCGTCTCGCGGAAGAAGCTCACCTCGCGGAAGAGGCCCGGTTGGCGGAAGAGGCCCGGCTCGAAGAGGCGCGCCGGCTGGCGGAAGAGGCTCGTCTCGCGGAAGAGGCTCGTCTCGCGGAAGAGGCTCGTCTCGAAGAAGAGGCGCGGCTTGCCGAAGAAGCTCGCCTCGCGGAAGCGGCTCGGCTGGCGGAAGAGGCGCGGCTCGAAGAGGAGCGCCGGCTGGCGGAAGAGGCGCGGCTGGCGGAAGAGGCTCGGCTGGCAGAGGAAGCGCGCCTTGAAGAGGAGCGTCGGCTCGCGGAAGAGGCTCGGCTGGCAGAGGAAGCGCGCCTTGAAGAGGAGCGTCGGCTCGCGGAAGAGGCTCGGCTGGCAGAGGAAGCGCGCCTTGAAGAGGAGCGTCGGCTCGCGGAAGAGGCCCGGCTAGAGGCGGAGCGTCTGGCGGAGGAAGCTCGTCTGGCAGAAGCGGCTCTGCTTGAGGCGGCGCGGCTCGCGGAAGAGGCTCGGCTCGCGGAAGAGGCTCGGCTCGCGGAAGAGGCTCGGCTCGCGGAAGAGGCTCGGCTCGCGGAAGAGGCTCGGCTCGAAGAAGAGCGTCGTCTGGCGGAAGAGGCCCGCGTAGCGGAAGAAGCGCGACTCGAAGAAGAGCGTCGTCTCGCCGAAGAAGCGCGCCTTGAAGAGGCGCGCCGCCTCGCCGAGGAGGCCCGTCTCGCCGAAGACGCCCGCCTCATCGAGGAGCGCCGCCTCGCGGAAGAGGCGCAGCGTGCGGAGGCCGCTCGGCTCGAGGCAGAACGCCTGGCGGAAGAGGCAGAGCGGCTTGCCGAGGAGGCCCGTCTCGCGGAAGAGGCTCGGCTCGAGGCGGAACGCCTTGCCGAAGAAGCCCGCCTCATCGAGGAGCGCCGTCTCGCGGAGTCCGCCCGCCTTGCGCGAGAAGCCCGCCGCGCGGAGGAGATCTGGGCCGCGGAGGAGGCCCGTCTCGCCGAGGTCGCGCGCGTCGAGGCAGAGGCCCGTCAGGCCGAAGAAGCCCGCCAGGCCGAAGAACTGCGCCTGGAGGTCGAACGCCGCCGCGCCGATGCCGTTCGCCGCGGCAAGGAAGCTCGCGCCGCCGGGCAGACCCGCCAGGCAGACGAAGGCCGTCCCACCGAAGAGCCCACGCAGTTCGACTCCATCCCCGAACTCGCGGCCGAGGACGTCGAGGCCCTTACGTTCGATGTGGGCGACATCCTGCTCACCGAGCTTCCCGCTCAGCCCTCCGATGCGGATTCCTGGGCGGACTCCGTCCAGAGCGCCGGTGCATCCGACCTGGACCTGGCCGCTCTGCCCGAAAGCGCGGAGGCCCTGCGTGTCGCCCGGCAGAAGGCCCAGGCCGAGCTCCTCCACGACATGGCGGAGGCCCTGCGCCGCTCGAAGTCCCAGCCGCTCGAGCCATGGCTCGCGGACGAGCCGCCCCAGTCGACACCGCCCACGCGGACGCAGGACCGCGTCCCTGTCCAGGACGAGCAGTGGCACACCGAGGCCCTCTCCCTCGGCGTTGCGTCCGACACCGAGTCGGAACTCCCGCTGCTGGAAGTCGAACCCGAGCCCGAGCTTTGGGCCGTCGCCGAGCCACTGCCCGCTCCAGCGGCCCGTCCCGCCGCGGGCGAACCTCCAGTCCTCACGCCTGTCGCCGAAGACGACGCGGACATCCTGCTGGAGGCGACCCCCGACGAGGAGGACGACGCCACCTGGGCCGCCCAACCGTCCGAGCCGTCGCCGCGCCCGGCCGCACCCAAGACCGGGGACGAGGACCTCTGGCGCATCGTCGCCTTCGACAAGGACGAGGGCGCCGACACCCTGACGGCGTCGTTCGAGGCCGCGCTCCTCCAGGTCGATACGCACCTGGAGTCGCTCGTCCGCTCGGATGTCAATCAGGCGAACGTCGATTTCGACGAGCCTCCTGTCGAGGCCATTGTCGAGGCGACCATCGAACCGGTAGCACCCGATTCATCGGGGGCCTTCCCCGGTGACAACTCATGGCCAACTGGCCAGACTGACTGGGACGAGCCGTCCGGAGACCTGGACGACTGGGACTTTGACGAGGACGACTTGGCGGCAGATCCCTCCAACCCCGACGAGGCAGCGAAGCTCCGGCGGCAGCGTCTCTTGCGCCGCGCCATGGAGAACATGGGGGTCCTCGGTGGGCGCCCGCCGTCCGCACCGGGCGCCACGCCCTCGCCCACGAGCGAACCCGCCGCCGCCTCGGCTCCCGCTGCCTCCGAGCCTCCCAGGCCCGACGAGGCCCGCCTGGCCCAGCAGCTCGAGCAGCGCTTCGCGGACGTCCAGGCCAAGCGAGACCACTTCTACGTGCTCGGCGTTTCGCAGGACGCCTCGCGCGACCAGGTGAAGAGCGCCTTCCTCAACCTGGCCAAGATCTTCCATCCGGACCGTCTGCCGCCGTCGCTGCCCCACATGGCGCCGAAGATCACCGCCGTGTTCGAAGCCATCCGAGAGGCCTACGAGGTTCTCTACGACGACACCCGGCGCAAGACGTACCAGCAGAACCTCCAGGCCCAGCAGACCCTGCCCAAGCCGCCCGCGACCGCGCCGACCGCTCCGGTGCTCCGCCCGCAGGGCCGCGCCGACAGCAACGCCGACGACCTCTACAAGATGGGCGAGGTCTTCTTCCGCAAGCGCGACTTCACCACGGCCTCCGACCACTACGACCGCGCCCACGCGCTGGAGCCCAAGCCCCTGTATCTGGCTGCTCGGGCCTGGGCCATCTACATGGACCCGGCGCGCAAGGCGGACATGGCCAAGGCCAAGCAGATGATGGCGGACGCGGTGCGCGCCGACCCGAATTGTGATCGGGCGCACTACCAGCTCGGCGTCATCGCCCGGGTCGAAGGCGACATGGACCGCGCGGAGCGTTGCTTCCGCGAGGCCGTGCGCGCCAACCCCAAGCACCTGGAGGCGAACCAGGAGCTGCGGCTCATCGACATGCGCAAGAAGAACCCTCCGAAGAAGGGAGGCTTCTTCCGCTGACGCGGCAGGCCTCACGCTGGGTACGGGTGCTTCAGCCCGGCCCGATTTGACTCTCCCCCGCACCTGACTCGAGCCGCCTGTCCAGCAGGAGGCCAGCCAGGTTTCCCACCGGTCCCAGCCATTGACACGCCTGGAAAGCGGGCAGGATGCTCCCGCGTCAGGCTCCCTGGGCCGTCTGCAGTGACGAAAGGCATGGAACGTGGCCAAGCAGCACCTGCTCCTGGTCGATGGTGACGCGAAGAGCCTCCGGGTCATGGAGGTCAGCCTGAAGAAGGCCGGCTTCTCCGTGACGACGGCCATTCACGGCAAGGATGCGCTCGAGAAGGTCCAGATCAGCCCTCCGGACCTCGTGCTCGCGGACACGAAGATGCCGGAGATGGACGGCTTCGAGCTGTGCAAGACGCTCAAGTCCGACGAGCGCTTCAAGTTCATCCCGTTCGTCTTCCTGACGAGTCAGAAGTCGGTCGAGTTCAAGGTGCGCGGCCTGGAGCTTGGCGGTGACGACTACCTGACCAAGCCGATCTACATCAAAGAGATCGTCACCCGCGTGAAGATGATCCTCCAGAAGGCGGAGAAGGAGAGGATCGAGAAGCGGGAGACGACGAAGGGCGGTTTCGCCGGCAGCCTCGCCGACATGGGCGTGGTGGACCTGGTGCAGACCTTCGAGATTGGCCGCAAGACGGGTCTCATCAACATCCAGGGCGAGCGCACCGGCACCGTCTACTTCAAGGACGGACGCGTCATCGACGCGGAGCTGGGACGGCTCAAGGGCGAGAACGCCTTCTACCGGATGCTGAACACCTTCGAGGGTCAGTTCGAGGTGCAGTTCAGCGCGCTGGACCGTCCGGAGCGCATCGAAATCTCCACGCAGGGCCTGCTGATGGAGGGCATGCGCCGCCTCGACGAGTGGGGCCGCATGCTCGAGCAGCTGCCGCCACTCGAGACGGTGTTCGAGATTGACTACCACCAGCTCGCCGACCGCCTGTCGGAGATTCCGGACGAGGTGAACGGCCTGTTGCGGCTCTTCGACGGCAAGCGCGCGTTGAGCCGCGTGGTGGAGGACTCGGACTTCGAGGACCTGGCCGCGCTGGGCATCATCAGCAAGCTGTACTTCGAGGGCCTCATCCGCGAGTTGGGCAACGCGCCGCTGGAGCCGGTGCAGAGCAGCAAGCCCGGCATCGAGCAGTGGCTCAACACGGCGCCGCCCGCCAGCGCGACCGTGGAGCCCGCGCCTCCCGCGCCGGAGAGCCCGTCGAAGCCCGTCCCCGAAGCCGCCGTTCCCGAAGCCGCTCCCGAGCCGGTGGCCGTCCCCGAGCCCGTGGCCGCCGCGCCGGAGCCTTCTCCGCGGCCCATGCCGCAGAGCGTGCTCGCGCCTCCCGCGGGCGTGGAGGACGAGCCGGCCGCGCCTCCATCCGCCGCGCCCGCGCAGCCCGCCAACGTGGTCGTCTTCCACGCGCGGCCCAAGCGCTCGGACACGCCTGAGTACACGCCCGAAGTTCCGGCGACCGCCCCGGTTCCGGAGGTCCCCGCGCAGGAGGCTTCGGCGTTCCTGGTGGAGCCGCCGCCGGCCCATCGCGCCGTGGAGCACGCGCGTCGCAGCCTGCTGTTGGACTGGAGCCGCGTGGACACCGAGGGTATCAGCGCGCCCACCACGTGGGGGCCGGGCTCCGGCTGGTCGCACACGCCGCGGGCCCATGGCGCAGCCTCCTCCGCCCTCGCCGCGAGCGCGCCCGCCTTCGACCCCGCGCCCTCGCCGCGTGCGCCCATCTTCGGTGGCGCGGCCGTGGCACCCAATCCGTTCCCGCCCGTGCCCCCGCCGACGCCGGCACCGCCGTCATCCGAGGTGACGCTGGTGAGTGGCAGCGGCTACGTGACGCCGCCCATCCCGTCAGTGCAGGTCGATGCGGAGCTCGTGGCCGAAGAGGTCCCCGCCACGCCCCAGCTCGCGCTGCCGCCCTATTCGGGCCACGGCGTGCCCGAACTGTCCGCCGAGCCGCCCACGCCCAGCGCGCCACTGGCCAGCACGGTCGAGCCGTCTCTCGCATCCCCGGTGTCGGCTCCGGCTGTCGTGGAGACGCAGCCCGCCGAGCCGGCCGCCACCGCGCCCGCGACGCCCGGGCAGGTCGCCCCGGATGCATCCGCGAAGCCCACGGACGCCGGAGTCGTCACGCCCGTGAAGTCAGCGGACGCCGCCCCGGTTGCGCCCGCTTCTTCCGTGCAGTCGGCCGAAAGGACGCCGGCGGCCTCTCACACCAGTGAGGCAGCGGTGGCCAACGCGGGGCGTTCCAGTCGCACCGGGCTCATCATCGGCGCGGCGGCGGTCCTCATCGGCGCGGTCGCGGCCGTTGTCGTGGGGATGGGCAGCGGTCCGTCAGAGACGGCGCCGTCGAAGCCTCCCGTGGTGGAGACGCAGGCGCCCGTGAACGACGGCGCCGGGCAGACGCCGCCTCCGGAGAAGGCGCCACCGCCCGAAGAGGCCACGGCCAAGGCCCCCGAGGCTCCGCAGGAGCCGCCCGCCGCTACACCGGATGCGGGCACGGCCATTGCCGAGGCGCCGAATCCGCCCGAGGCGACACCCACCGAGACCACCACTCCGTCGGCGCCCGCCGTGGATCCGGAGGTCGAGTTCGCCACGCTGGTGAAGCAGGCGAGGGCGGCCGTCGTCAGTCAGCGGTTCCGGTCGGCGGCGGGAAGCTATCGCAAGGCGCTGGCGCTCAAGCCGACGGCCACGGAGGCGAAGGCGGGCCTGGGCATTGCGCTGGTGAACGGCTTCACCACGGACGGGGCCTACCGCGAGGCGGCCAAGCTGTTGCAAGAGGTCGTCAAGGAAGAGGACTCCAACGCCCGTGCCTGGCTGTCGCTGGGCATGGCGCTACAGTTCACCGGCAAGAATTCCCAGGCGGCCGACGCCTACAAGCAGTACTTGTTGCTGGAACCGACGGGGTCTTCCGCCGAAGAGGTCCGCACGTTGCTCAGGGGGCTGGGCAACTGAGCGGGGGCGGCCCCACTTCCTTCATTGGCCCCCTTGAGAAGTGAGCCGTCTTGCTCGTCCTAGGACTGGAAACCTCGTGTGATGAGACTGCCGCCGCCGTCGTGGAGGACGGCCGCCGCGCGTTGTCGGATGTCGTCTCCACGCAGGTGGACATCCACCGGCGGTGGGGTGGGGTGGTGCCGGAGCTGGCCAGCCGCAACCACATCGTCCAGGTGTTGCCCGTCGTCCACGAGGCGCTGACGCGGGCGAACAAGACGCTCGACGACGTGGACCTCATCGCCGTCACGTCCGGCCCCGGCCTCATCGGCGCGCTGCTGGTGGGCGTGCAGGTAGCCAAGGGCCTGAGCCTGGCGACGGGCAAGCCCTTCGTGGGTGCCAACCACCTGGAGGGCCACCTGCTGGCCATCCGGCTGCTGGAGGTGGCGCCAGAGCCGCCGTTCCTCGGGCTCGTGGTCTCCGGCGGGCACACCAGCCTCTACGAGGTGCAGGCCTACGGGCAGTACCGGCTGGTGGGCAGCACGCGCGACGACGCGGCCGGCGAGGCGTATGACAAGACTGCTCGCATCCTCGGCCTGCCGTATCCGGGCGGGCAGCCCATCGACCAGCTGGCGCAGCAGGGGAATCCGGAGGCCATCCGCTTCCCGCGCGCGCTGCCGGGCGACAACTTCGACGTGTCCTTCTCCGGGTTGAAGACGGCGGTGCTGCACCATGTGCAGAAGCACGGCGTGCCGCAGGGGCAGGCGCTGGCGGATTTGTGCGCGTCCTTCCAGGAGGCCGTGGCGGACGTGCTGTCGAAGAAGCTGGTGGCCGCCGCGCGCCGGTTGGGCCACAAGCAGCTGGTGCTGTGCGGCGGCGTCGCCGCGAACTCGCGGCTGCGGGCACTGTGTCAGGCGCGGGCCGAGGAGCGGGGGTTGAACATGTTCCTGCCCCCGGTGCGGCTGTGCACGGACAATGGCGCCATGATCGCGGTGGCGGGGTATGAGGCGTACCGCCGCGGCCTGCGCGGAGATTTCCGCCTCGCCGCCGACCCGGCCTGGCGCATGTAGAGGGGAGCAGACGGGTGGAATCGCCTAGAGACATCCTCAAGCGGCATGGCCTGCGCGCCAAGTACAGCTGGGGACAGAACTTCCTCGGAGACGAGGACGCGCTGGAGGCCATCGCCGACGCGCTGAACCTGCGCGCCGATGAGCCGGTGGTGGAGCTGGGCCCGGGCCTGGGCCACCTCACGCGCTTCCTGGCCGCCACCGGGGCCCGCGTCACCGCCGTGGAGCGGGACCGGGACATGGTGATGGTGCTGGAGAAGGAGGCCATCCCCGGCGTGCGCGTGGTGTCCGGCAACGCGGCCACGGTGGACTTCGCCCAGGTGGCTGGAGCGCCCGACGTCGCGGTGGCGGGAAACCTCCCGTACCACCTCACCAGTCCCATTCTCTTCCGGGTGCTGGAGCAGCGGGCTCATGTCTCGCGCGCGGTCTTCACGCTCCAGAAGGAAGTGGTGGAGCGGCTCGCCGCGGAGCCCGGCAACCGTGACTACGGCCTGCTGACGGTGCTGCTGGGCATGCATTACGACGCGGACAACGTCCTCACCCTGGAGGCCTGGCGCTTCCATCCGCCCCCGAAGGTGGACTCCGCGGTGCTGCGGCTCACCCGCCGCAAGTCGCCGCGCGCGCCCATCATCGACGAGGCCCGCTTCACCCGCGTGGTGAAGGCGTCCTTCGCGCACCGGCGCAAGACGCTCATCAACTCCATCAAGTCGGACCCCACGCTCGGGACGACGGAGACGCTCATCGCCGCCCTGGAGGCCGCCGGTGTGGATCCGCAGCGCCGCGCGGAGACGCTGACTCCCGAGGAGTTCGCCGCCATCGAGCGCGCGCTCGGCCCCGTGACGCCGGCTTCGCCCACGCCCGCGGAGTAGGGCGCGGCTAGCGTCCGCGCATGCCCAGCGCCTGGAGCAGGCCGCCTTGCTGCTCCAGGTAGGCGAAGAACTCGGCTTCGGGGATGCGCATCCGGGCGAGCACGCCGCGGAGGATGTCCTCCACGGTGCCGTCCTGTCGGCGCTTCAGCTCCATGGCCGTCTTGAGCAACACCACGCCATAGAGCGGATCCGGCTCCACGGGAGGTGTGGGCGCTCGCTGGGTGGGCGTGCTCTGGCGGGCCTCTTCCAGCCGCACCACTGTCTTCGCCCGCTGTCTGCCGCTCATGTCCGGAGACCACCCCGCGCACACGCCAAGAAGTCGCGCGGACCGTAGGAGATGCGTCCCGGAGCGTCAAGGGACGCGGGACGCCGTGGAAAATTGCCGGATTCCAGCGGCCGTGTTGTGTTATCCGCCCGCGTGCGTGGCCGCGCCTTCGCGCGATGTCTCGCGCGCGCGGTCTCAAAGCGCATTCCGCGGGCGGGAGGCCTCGGGCGGATGGACTACCGGTATATCGTGGTGGAAGGGCCCATTGGCGTGGGCAAGACGAGCCTCTCCAACATCCTCGCGGAGCGTCTGGCGGGACGGCGCATCCTCGAAGTGGTGGAGGAGAACCCCTTCCTTTCCAGCTTCTACACGGACCGGCAGAAGTTCGCGTTCCAGACGCAGATCTTCTTCCTGCTGTCGCGCTTCCGTCAGCAGCAGGAGCTGTTCCAGCAGGACCTCTTCAGCTCGATGACGGTCAGCGACTACCTGTTCGCCAAGGACCGCATCTTCGCGCACCTCAACCTGGACGCGCACGAGCTGGCCCTCTACGAGCGCGTCTTCGAGGCGCTGGGGCCCCGCGTGGCCAAGCCGGACCTGGTCATCTACCTCCAGGCCCGGCTGGACGTGCTCCTGCACCGCATCAAGAAGCGCGGCCGGGAGTTCGAGCGCAAGTTCGACCCCACGTACCTGGAGGGGCTCGTCCACTCCTACAACAACTTCTTCTTCCACTACACGGACACCCCGCTCCTCGTCGTGGATACCTCGGACATCGACTTCGTGAATGTCGAGGCAGACAGGGAAGACCTGCTTGCCACCATCCGGAAGGCGAAGCCGGGCACGCAGCATTACGTTCCGAAGGCTTCCCGCCGGGGCTGAAAGTCAGGCTCCTGGTGGGACGTCCGCCTTCAATGCCCCCACGACAGGCGCGGGGGCGTTAGAGTGCGGTGGCGGGCCCAGGGCTCCCGGCGATCCCCAGTGGGGACGGCGAGGCGCGAATGGGCCCGTCAGGCCGTTCAACCCGTAGCCAATAGGAGGTGAACCGTGAAGGACAAGGTCACCATCCACACGCTGAAGCGCTTCAAGCAGATCGGTCAGAAGATCTGCATGGTCACCGCTTACGACGCCACGTTCGCCCACATCCTCGAAGAGGCAGGCGCGGACGTGCTGCTGATAGGCGACTCGCTGGGCATGGTCATCCAGGGGCATGACTCCACGCTGCCGGTGACGATGGACCAGATGGTCTACCACACGGCCGCCGTGGCCCGTGGCGCGCGCCGGGCGCACGTCGTGGCCGACCTGCCGTTCATGAGCTACCAGGTGTCGAACCAGGACGCGGTCCGCAACGCGGGCCGGCTGGTGGCGGAAGGCGGCGCGGGCAGCATCAAGCTGGAGGGCGGCGCTGAGTTCGCGGACACGGTGCGGGCCATCGTCCGCGCGAGCATCCCCGTCATGGGGCACCTGGGGCTGACGCCGCAGTCCGTCCACAAGATGGGCGGCTACGTCGTCCAGGGCCGCGGCGAGGACCAGGCGCGGCAGATTCTGGAGGACGCGCTGGCGCTGGAGCAGGCCGGGGCCTACGCGCTGGTGCTTGAGGGTGTGCCCATGGACCTGGCGCGCACCGTGACGCAGCGCCTGTCCATCCCCACCATCGGCATTGGCGCCGGCGTGGACTGTGATGGCCAGGTGCTCGTCTGCTACGACCTGCTGGGCATGAACCCGGACTTCAAGCCGAAGTTCGTGAAGCGCTACGCCAATCTCCACGGCTCGATTACCGAGGCCGCGGGTGCGTACTTCGCGGAGGTCCGCAAGGGCGCGTTCCCGGACGAGGATCACTCCTTCAAGGCGACCAAGAACATCCGGCTGGCGCCGGAGGCTCCGGCTCCGGCCGCCCGGGTGGAGCCGTCCGCGCCCGCCGAGGCTGGCGACACGCTGGGCCCCGTCTACGGGAGACCCGCCTAGTCATGGCTCCCGCCGTCCTGAAAACGGTCGCGGACGTGAAGGACTGGACGGCGGGGCTGCGCCGGGAGGGGCACCGGCTCGCGCTGGTGCCCACCATGGGCTTCCTGCATGAAGGTCACCTCTCGCTCATTCGCGAGGGGCGGCGCCGCGCGGACGTGGTGGCCGTGTCCATCTTCGTGAACCCCACGCAGTTCGGGCCGCGGGAGGACTTGTCCCGCTACCCCCGGGACTTCGAGGGTGACGTCGCCAAGTGCATCAGCGCGGGCGCACAGGTCATCTTCGCGCCCGCGGGCCCGGAGGTGATGTACCCGCAGGGCTACCAGACGTACGTGGAGGTGACGGACGTCAGCCAGGGCTTGTGCGGGGCTCGGCGTCCGGGGCACTTCCGCGGGGTGGCCACCGTCGTCACGAAGCTGCTGACGCTGTTCCGCCCGGAGGTGGCGCTCTTCGGGGAGAAGGACTACCAGCAGCTCCAGGTCATCCGGGCGCTCAACCAGGACCTGCACCTGGGCGCGGACATCGTCGGAATGCCGACGGTGCGCGAGCCAGACGGCCTGGCGATGAGCAGCCGCAATGCCTACTTGTCCCCTGAGGAGCGGCAGCGGGCGCTGGCCCTGTCCCGGGGGCTCAAGGCCGCCCAGGCGCTGCTGCGGGAGGGCACGCGGGAGTCAGAGCCCCTGGTGGCGGCCGTCCGGCGCGAATTGGAGGCGGCGGGGCTCCGGGAAGACTACGTGGAACTGGTGGATGCGGAACGGCTGACGCCTCTGGCTTCGGTGGTGCCCGGGCAGCCTGCCCGGTTGCTCGTCGCGGCCTTCAGTGGCACGACGCGCCTCATCGACAACATGCAGTTGGGTGGTGAGGAGAACGCGGGACGCGTATGACATCCGGAGGGAAGTCAAAGGGAGTGGGCAGTGAGCCCGGCGTGAGGGTCATCGCGGAAAACCGTCGTGCGCGTTTCGACTACACCGTCGACGAAAAGCTGGAGGCCGGGCTGGCGCTCACGGGAAGCGAGGTGAAGTCGCTGCGAGACGGAATCGCCAATCTGTCGGACGCCTACGCGCTCCCCAAGGGGGACGAGCTCTTCCTGCTCAACGCGAACATCGGCTCCTACAAGGCGGCGAGCTTCTTCGACCACCTTCCCACTCGGGGTCGCAAGTTGTTGATGCACCGAGGAGAAATCGACCGTTGGACGGCGAAGGTGCGTGAGCGGGGTTATTCGATCATCCCGCTTGTGCTGTACTTCAGGAACGGCCGTGCCAAGGTGGAGCTGGGGCTCTGCCGGGGCAAGACGCACGAGGACCGGCGCCACGACATCAAGGAGCGGGAGACGAAGCGGGAGATGGACCGGGCGATGCGCCGACGTTGAGAGGGGCGCCCGAAGTTCTTTCGCCGGACACCGATGGACGACAAGAAGGTTCTCGACAAGAAGGAGCGGCTGCTGGCCGCGCTCGACCAGGGCATGGTGATGATTCACCTGGACGCGCGTCGTCCGGGCGTGCTCGTCCCAGCCTCCGTCAAGACGGAGGCGCACCTGCGCCTCAATCTCTCGTACCGGTTCGACCCACCGGACCTCACCGTGGGCGAGTGGGGCGTGCGCTCCACGCTGAGCTTCTCTGGCTCGCGCTTCACCATCGCGGTGCCGTGGTCGGCGTTGTTCGCCATCGCCAGCCACGTGACGAAGGAGTTCTGGATGTACCCGGAGGACATGCCGCCGGAGTTGCTCCAGCAGCCGGCCGCGTCACGTCCGGCGCAGCCCTTGCCCGTCGCTCCCGTGCCGGTGGCCGCGGAGCGTCCGCGCACCTTCCTCCGGGAAGTGCAGGGCGAGCGGCGGGATGAGCCGCCCGCCGATGTTCCGCCCGCGGACGGACCGCCGGAAGAGCCGCCGCCGCGTCGTGGCCATCTGCGCCTGGTGAAGTGAGGCGCGTTCAGCGCTTCAGCTTCGCCTCGATGTGCGCGGCCTCGCCGCCGGAGAACGTCCCCTTCCAGGTGCGGTGGCCTTTGAGCCGGACCTGGATGGGGACGCGTCCCGCGGGATAGCGGTTCTCGAGCAGCAGCGGCGTCGTCCCCAGCTCCGTGTCTCGGACCCAGACGGTGGCTCCCGGCGGGTCGCTGTCGATGCGCAGCATCGGGGCCGACAGGCGGAGCCCCGTCGCCGACATCACCCGAATGAGCAGGGTGGAGCGCTGAGGCCACAGCCAGATGCCGGTGCCCACCAACAGCGCCACGAGCAGCAGTCCCAGTGCCCGTTTCCGGCGCGAGCGCCGGAGGAGGGCGGCCTCATCGGGCCAGTCGCTGGCTGGCGAGGGCGGGCGCTCCGCCAGCTCCAGTGCAGCGGCGTCGGTCTGGAGCACGCTCTTCGCGCCCGGCGCGACGTGCGTCTGGGGGACACTCTCCGCGAGCGTCTGATGCGCGGTGAGCTCGAGGCCCACGGATGGAGCGAAGGCGCCCGGCGCGGTGGGCGTGCGAGGCGTCGCCGCCGCGCCGGAGGAGGCCTCCGGCCACATCGCGCAGTGTGAGCACCGCGCTTGGGGCGAGGAGAGCGCGTGGTTGCATCGATGGCAGCGATGCACCATCCGCCCGCTGACGCTGAGCGCCGCGCCGCCCGGCAGGGAGAGAGGCTCTTCTTCCGGCGCAGCGGCCTCGGCGGGCGACGGCGCATGCACGGCCATCGCCAGCGAACCCGCGTCAGCCTGTGCCTGCGTCACGGGGCGCCTGGAAGCCGCTACCTGTTCACTCAGGGGTGGAGGCAATCCCAGCCCGCGAAGGAACGCGGCCAGCGCCTGCGACGTCGCGGGCTCGCCGACTTGGGCCAACCACCGGGCAAAGCCCTCGGCCAGTGACTCCGGCGAGTGGAAGCGCTCCTGGGGCGCCCTCGCCAGCATGCGCATGACGGCGCCCGCCAGGGGTGTGGGCACGCCCTGCGGTGGCTCCACGGTCCGCGTCAGGATGGCGTAGGTCACCGCGCTCGCGTCCTGCGCGGTGTGGAACGGATGCCGCCCGGTGAGCAGCTCGTAGAACACGATGCCCAGGGAGAACTGGTCGCTCGCGGCGGTGGCGGGCGCGCCTTGCAGCACCTCGGGCGCGGTGTACGCCTCCTTCCCTCGGAAGACGCCGGGCGCGGTGTGGGCCGGGCCTGCCATCCGCGCGATGCCGAAGTCCGTCAGCTTCACCTCGCCCTCGCGAGACACCAGCACATTGGAGGGCGACACGTCGCGGTGGGCCACCATCACGGGCCGCCCGTCATGCACCTTCCGGTAGGCATGGCCGAGCCCCGCCAGGGCCTGATGGACGATGAAGGCGGCCAGGTGCGGAGGGAAGTGAACGCCCCGGCGCGCGGCCGAGCGCAGCAGCACGCCCAAATCCCACCCGTCCACCAGCTCCATCACCAGGAAGAGCCCTTCGGGGCCCTGGCCCACGTCATGGACGGTGGCGATGTTCTGGTGTTGCAGCAGCGTGGCCAGCCGGGCCTCGGCCAGGAACATGCGCGCGATGTCCGGCTCGCGAGCCAGGTGGGGTAACACCCGTTTGATGGCCACCGGCCGCTCGAATCCCTCCGCGCCGCGCGCGACGCCGAGGAAGAGCTCCGCCATGCCTCCAGAGGCCAGCGGACGAACGAGCCGGTAGCGTTCGTTCACGGGGCGCTCAGGCGGCGGGCTGGGTGATGTCGCGCAGCAGCTTCCAGGGATAGATGCCGGTGGTGTGGCCGTCGCTGAAGCTGAAGGCCAGCGCGTAGTTGCCCACGGGCTGCACCTGCTTGATGCGCAGGTCGGCGGGGACCTTCGACGGGTCCAGCGTCCGCTTGTTCGTCCATTCGTCCACGCACGCGGCGCAGGGGCACTGCTGGCGCAGCACCTGTGCGGTGGCGTCCGTCTTCACCCCGTCATCCCACGTCAGGTCCAGGCGCGCGCCATCCGAGGACAACTGCGCGTCCGTCGCGGTGACGGCTTGGGGGGCGGGCTTGATTCGGTCCCAGAAGCTCAACGTTTCACCTTCCAGAGTCTCAACAGTCTTGCGCCCTCCCTACCATCCTTCGGCCGTCAGGAGGCGAGCTTCACGGGCAGCCGGTGGCCCTCCAGCCGCACACCCTGCTTCGCCAGCACCTGCTTCAGGGCCTGGACGACCTTCGGGTCCAGTTGGGCGCCGCAGAGGTTGTCGAGGATTTCCATCGCCTTCTCCAGCGGCATGGCCTTCTGGTACGGGCGGGTGGAGGTGCAGGCGTCGAAGGTGTCCGCGCACGCGACGATGCGGGCCAGCAGGGGGATGTCCTCGCCCTTGAGCTTGTCCGGGTAGCCGGTGCCGTCCCAGCGCTCATGGTGATGGCGGACGCACGCGCGCACCGCGCCCAGGAAGCTCACCGGGCCGATGATGGCGTCACCGATGGTGGGGTGCTCGCGCATGATGTCCATCTCCTGGTCCGTGAGCTTCGTCTGCTTGCAGAGGATGGACTCGACGATGCCAATCTTCCCGATGTCGTGGAGGATGCCGCCGTACTGGAGCTGCCGCAGCTCGCGCTCGGTGAGGTTCAGCTCCCGGCCAATCTGCACGGAGACGTCGCCCACGCGCTGGCTGTGGCCGCGGGTATACGCGTCCTTCGAATCGATGGAGTTCGCCAGCGCGACGATGGTCTCCAGATAGCCCTTCTCCAGGCTCTCGTAGAGGCCGCGGTTCTCCATGTCGTACGCGAGCAACTGCTTGCTCATGTAGTTGAACGTCTGCGCCAGCTCGCCCAGCTCGTTCTTCTGCTGGATGTTCACCTCGACGCCGAACTTGCCGTGCGCCAGCTCCAGCGCGCCGCTGATGAATCCCTTGAGTGGCCGGGTGAGGTTCCGCGAGAAGAGCGCCGCCAGCACCACCGCCACCAGGATGGCCGCCCCCAGACCCAGGAGGATGCGCTGCTCCATGGTGTCCACCTGGCGGTAGGCGTGCTCCACGGGTTGTTCGGAGACGATGGCCCAGCCCGTCTCGGGGAGCACCGTGTACGCGGCCACCACCGCGTCCCGGCCCTCGCCGAAGTTGCCGACGTGGAACAGCTCCATGTCCGGCTTGCCCACCAACTGCTTCAGCAGGTGCGCCACCGGGCCGCGCTGCGCCACGTCCTCGCCCAGGCCGGCGACGCCGCCACCGCCCGCCACGAGGTGCCCGTGCCGGTCCGCCAGATAGGCGAAGCCGGTGCTGCCCACGCGCTCCTGCTCCAGCATCTTCCGCAGGTCGGCGAGGGACAGGTCCGCCGCGATGTATCCCCGGACGGGCTCGCCCAGGGGGAAGGCCAGCGTCAGCACCGGCTCGCTGCCCTGCGGGTCCTTCACCACGTCCGCGTAGCGCACGCCCTCCATGTTCTCGAGCAGCGCCCGCGCGCGCTCCTCATGGCCAGCCAGCGCGGTGGGCGGAACGTCGTGCTTGGAGAAGGCCTGGAGTCCCGGCAGCCGCTGGCGGTTGGCGTCGAACACGGTGAGCGCCAGCACATCGCGCCGCTGGTTGAGCACCGAGGCCAGGTGCGTCTGCTGCGCTTCCAAGGGCAGTCCGAAGAAGCCGGGCACGCGGGCCAGGCCCAGCACCGCGTCGGTGGGCTCGCCGAGGAAGATTTCGGCCTTGAGGCGCAGTTGCTTCACGCGCTCCTGTGCCAGTTCCTGGGCGTCGCGCACCAGGAGCTCCCGGGTGTGGGAGACGGAGAGCCACCCCACCATCAGCGTGGGGACGACGCCCACCACCAGCATCAACAGGAGGATGGCTTTGAACAGGCGCACGGCGTGGCTCCTCCAGGGGTTACTGCCACTGGCCCTTCTTCACTTCGAGTTTGAGGCGCTCGGACACCAGCTCGAAGTGCCTGGGCGCGCTGGGCTCGGACGGGCCCGCGGGTCCCACCGCGCGCACCGTCCACCGGTAGCTTCCCGCGGGTAGCACCGGCAGCTTCGCTTCCAGGCTGGTGACTGTCTGCGTGAAGACGGCGCGTTGCTCCTGCGCGCGCGACACTTCCACTTCATAACGTTCCGCGCCCCGTACAGCCTCCCAGGTCAGCTTCACCGGGCCCAGGTGCCCGTCCCGGTCGGGGCGCCGTTTCAGTCGCGCGGAGTCCTCCGGTTTCGCGGGGCTGGGCGCCACCAGCGGCGGATGGGGCGCGGGGGGCGGATGGCCCTTCTCCACGCGGATGGATTCACCCTTGGCGACGGGCTGGGTGACGCCCTCGGCCTCCACGCGGACCGGCGGGCCGTGCTTCACGGTGACGGTGGTGCTGTCGCCGTCGCCCACTTCCACGGAGAACGCGGAGGACTGCGGCGAGCGCTCCGCCGCCACCAGCTTCCCCACGGCATTGGCCTCCGAGGCCGCCTGTGTGTAGCGCGCCTCGCGGAAATGGGATTCCGCGACCTTCAGCCGGGAGGATGCCGCTGGGGGGACGCTCGCATCCTTCGAACTGGCCACCAGTGTGCGCGCCGTCTCCAGGGCCTTCTGCGCCAGCACGCGCTCGTGGCCGGGCACCTTCAGCCGGGTCCCCGCCGCCACGTCGTCCGAGGAAAGTCCGTTGAGTGCGCGCAGCTCCCCCGCGGCGCGCGCGTCGCCCAGGGTGCGCTGGGCCACCTGGCGCAGGGATTCGTTGGGGCCCACCACCACGGTGCCCGGGGGCGTCGTGCCCAGCCATGTGAGGAGGAGGAGCGCCGCCTTCATTGGAAGACAATCTCCCTTCCCGCCTGGATGGTGGCGGACGGCGTGGTGACGGACAGGGACTGGGTGGCGGGCTTCTCCAGCTCCGCGTCGATGCGGCCTCTCAACACGGTGAGGTCCGTGCGCTGCTGGCCGGGGCGGGTGCGCGTCTCCGCGATGCTGATGAGCGAGTCCCCGGTGAGGTGCACCGTGCTGCCATTGGCGGCGAAGACGATGTCGGTGCCGGCGCCCGCCTCGGTGCGGACCTTGTCATTCTCGTAGAGCGGCTGGCCTTCCCGGGCGGGGCTCCACTCGTCGGCCGTGGCGCGCTTGATTTGGACGCCGCCCTTCATGGCTCGCAGGTGTGCGCGGTGCGTGGCCACCGTGGGAGGCGTTGCCGCGTCGGGCGCGGACGGACGCTCATCGGCGGTGCAGCCGGCGGGGAGTGCCGAAAGCGCGAGCGCAAGCAACATGGGAGACCAGCGTCGTCCGTTCACGAGAGGAGTTCCGGGGGACCCGAAGTCTATCGAAGGTGGACCCGAGAGGGGCGGGCCTGGGGACACGCACGCTAGTCCAAACGGCGGTGCTCCAGGCAGGGGAGGTTGCGGCGGATGCGTGCTTGCAGCTCCGGGTCCACCGGCGCCAGCGCCAGCCCTTCGCCCTCGGAGGCCCGCGCCGTCACCAGGCCCCACGGGTCCACCACCAGGGCGTGGCCATAGGTGACGCGGTTGGCGGAGTGCCGTCCTCCCTGCGCGGGCGCCAGCACGTACGCCTGGTTCTCGATGGCGCGGGCTCGCAGGAGCACTTCCCAGTGGTCCTTGCCCGTCATGAGGGTGAAGGCCGCCGGGACGGCCAGCAGCGTGGCGCCTTCGCGGGACAGCCGCCGGTACAGTTCGGGGAATCGCAGGTCGTAGCAGACGGACAGCCCCAGCCGGCCGACCTCCGTCTCCGCGGAGATCACCTCCGTCCCCGGCGCCACCGCCGCGGACTCCTGATAGGTCGCACCATCTCCCACCTCGACGTCGAAGAGGTGGATTTTCCGGTACACGGCCAGCCGCTCGCCGCCGGGGCCGAAGAGGACGCTGGTGTTGTAGAGGCGCCCACCTGGCGCGCCCGTCTCCAGCACGCTGCCGGCCAGTAGCGTCACCTTCAGCTCCCGGGCCAGGCTGGCCATCCGGGCCAGCGTCGGACCGTCGAGCCCCTCGGCGGCGTCCGGCCGCTCGGGCTCCGGCCCCATCCAGGAGAAGTTCTCGGGGAGGCCCACCAGCCGGGCACCCAGTGCGGCGGCGCGCCGGACGAGCCGGGTCGCGGCTTCCAGGTTATGGGCCTTGTCGGCGGTGGACACCATCTGCGCGGCGGCGATGAGGTGCATGGGCGCGTTATAACCCCCATGGGGCCTCGGAACCCCTGGGAATTCCTCGCCCTGCCGGGCGCGTTTCACCCGGAGCAGGAGGGCGCGTCCTTCCTTTACACCCCGACGGGGCGTGTGCTACGGACGCCCCCGACATTTTTCGATGAAGCACTTCGAAAAGTGGGCCGCGTGCCCGCTTTTCGTGTTTTTGGAGACTGGTTTCCCGCTTATGTCGGAGAAGAACCTCAAGCAGACGGTGGAGGAGCGGGCCTTGGCCCTGCTCGAGCCCATTGTCGCGGGTGAAGGCCTGGAGCTCGTGGACCTGGAATTCCTCCGGGAGCGCGAGGGCTGGGTGCTCCGGTTGTTCATCGACAAGCCGGGTGGCCGCGTAGGGCTGGACGAGTGCACCCAGGTGTCGCGCGCGGTGGACCCGTCGCTCGACGTGGAGGACTTCATCCCCCACGAGTACAGCCTGGAGGTTTCCAGCCCCGGAGTGGACCGTCCGCTGAGGAAGCCGGCGCACTTCGAGCGGGTGAAGGGACAGCAGGTGAAGGTGAAGACGTTCGGCCCGGTGGGAGAGCCCCCGCGCAAGAACTTCACCGGAACGCTGACCGAGGTGGCAGGCGACGGAATCTCGGTGGAGGTGGAAGGGGCCGGAACCTTCCACATCCTCTTCAAGGACATCGCCAAGGCGAACCTGGAGTTCCAGTTCTAGACGTCGACATACAGGGTGCCCCTCCGCGCGAGGGCGCCCGTGGACCCTTTTAGGAGAAGACCATGCCCACGCCGCAAGCCAACCCGAGTGTCAACCTCAACCTCGTCCTGGACCAGGTCGCCAAGGACAAGGGCATCGACCGGGCTGTGCTGATTGCCACGCTCGAAGACGCGATGAAGACCGCGGCCAAGAAGCACTTTGGCCAGGATCGCGAGCTCGAGGCGAAGTACGACCCGGACAAGGGCGTCGTGGAGCTGTTCCAGGCCATCACCGTGGTCGAGGAGATTGTCGACCCGGTCCAGGCCGTGAATCAGATCTCCCTGGTCGAGGCCCACAAGAAGGGCATGGAAGTGGAGCCGGGCGACGAGCTCGTGTTCCAGATCTTCTACCGGGACGAGGACGCCGCCGAGGCCAAGGCCCAGGACGACCAGTACGGTGACATCCTCCGTCTGAAGACCTTCCGCCGCGGCTTCGGCCGCATCGCCGCGCAGACGGCCAAGCAGGTCATCCTGCAGCGCACGCGCGACGCGGAGCGGGAGAACGTCTTCAACGAGTACCGCGACCGGAAGAACGAAATCGTCACCGGCATCGCCCGCCGGTTCGAGCGCGGCAACATCATCGTGGACCTGGGCCGCGCCGAGGCCGTGCTGCCGGTGCGCGAGCAGGTCCCGCGTGAGACGTACCGCCCCGGCGACCGCGTCCAGGCCTACGTGCTGGACGTGCTCCGCGAGTCCAAGGGCCCCCAGATTGTCCTCAGCCGCGCGTCCGTCAACCTGCTCACCAAGCTGTTCGAGATGGAGGTGCCGGAAATCGCCGAAGGCATCGTCGTCATCGAGGCGGCGGCGCGTGAGCCGGGCGGCCGGGCGAAGATCGCCGTGTCCAGCCGGGACTCGGACGTGGACCCCGTGGGCGCTTGCGTCGGTATGAAGGGCAGCCGTGTTCAGGCGGTGGTGCAGGAGCTGCGCGGCGAGAAGATCGACATCGTCCCGTTCGACGAGGATCCGGCCCGCTTCGTGTGCTCGGCGCTGGCTCCGGCGGAGGTCAGCCGAGTCATCATCGACGAGGCCAACCACGCCATGGAGCTCATCGTCCCGGACGACCAGCTCAGCCTGGCCATTGGCCGTCGCGGTCAGAACGTCCGCCTGGCCGCCCAGCTGACCGGCTGGAAGCTCGACATCAACAGCGAGAGCCGGGTCCGGGAGCTGCGCGAGTTCGCCAACCGCTCCCTGGGCTCGCTGCCCGGCGTCAACGAGATGCTGGTGGAGACCCTCTACGCGCACGGCTTCCGCCAGGCCCGGGACATCGCCGAGGCCAACGCGGAGTTGCTGGCACAGCTGCCCGGCATCGACCCGGCCCGCATCCCCTCCATGCAGGAAGCCGCCCGGACCCGGATGGTCGAGGATCAGGCGGAACTGTCGCGCATGGATTATGAAAGAGAGCAGGCCCGCATCGCGGAGGCTCGGCGGCATCCGGACGAACTCAGCCAGCCCGAGCGCATGGCGCGCGTGCGTGGCGTCGGTGAGAAGACCATCGAGCAGCTCATCCTCGCGGGGTACCGCTCGGTGGAGGACATCGCCAATGAGAAGGATCTGGCGAAGCTGGGCGATGTTCCGGGTGTGGGTATCAAGAAGGCCCGCCAGCTGAAGAGCGCGGCGGAAAACTATCTGGTGGAGGAAGCCAAGCTGCGCGCGGAGCTGAATGCCGAGCGCGGCGCCATGACGGTGGCACTTGAGGGTGGCGCAGAAGCCACCAAGTCGCCGTAAGCTAAGCGAGCAAGGGAGGGGACGTGCGGCGCCCGGCTGGCCGGCCCAGGCCGGAAGTTCAGAACGCGGGGTCAGGTCCGGTCCGGACGTGCGTCGGATGCGGTTCGCGGCGACTACAGGCGGAACTGACCCGATTCGTGATAGGGCCCGGAGGCGCCATCGAGGTGGACAGGAAGAGGCGGCTGCCAGGACGGGGCGCCTACCTGTGCGGTGCCGGTTGTCTGACGGCAGCGCTGAAGCGGAAGGCGTTTGGTAGGGCCTTTCGCGGAAAGGCGGGCCAGGTTGACCCGTCGCAGCTCGGACAGGCATGGGAGCAGGGGGACGGTGAGCGGAGGGGTGCGGGGG
>NZ_JABFNS010000091.1 GCF_013116825.1 Myxococcus xanthus | reverse complement strand
GGGTGGGTGCCCGGTCGCATCAGCAAGCGGGCGTGTACGTCCCGGCTTCCCGGCCACGGGGTGATGCCGTACCCTGGCGGCCCATGTCGCGGCGCGGCCTGCTCGCCTTCTGCCTCATCATTGCTGCCTGCAAGCGCGGCCCTCCGGCCTTTGAAGCGCCGGATGCGTCCTGTCCGGCCGTGACTCCCCTCAGTGCGCCTGGCGCCGGGGCGCCCTCCGCCAGCGTGCGTCCCGCACCGCCCCCGGAGGACGCCACCCACCGGATGCGGCCGCTGGCCGTGTGTCGCTCGGACGGCGCGGCCCCGCTGGATGCATCGCGTCGCTACTTCGAGGAAGGCCGCTTCGAGGAAGCACTGTCCTGCGCCGCCCAGGCCGCCGCGCTGGAGCCGGACCTGGCCGCCGCCCACGCGGAGCGCGGCGTGGCGCTGGCCGCCCTGGGCCGCGAGCCAGAGGCGCAGCTCGCCTATGCGCGGGCGCTCGCCATCGACCCGGGGGACCCGTCCGCGCTTCTGGGCTCGGCGCACCTGTACGCCGTGCAGCTGTCCTCCACCCGGGAGCGGGACGAACTGGGCGCCCTCTACGCCGAGCGCGGCCTGTCCCAGCCCAACACGCCCCCGGAGCTGATTCCGCACCTCGCGCTGGTGGCCGCCATGGCCTTCAATGACTTGGGACAGGCGGAGTCCTCGCTGGCGCACTCGGCCATCGTCCTCGCGCGCAACCCCGGCAGCCGCGAGGCCCTCTACGAGCGCGCCCTGGCCCTCTTCGAGCTGTGCCGCTTCCGCGAGGCCCGCACCGCCTTCACCAGCCTCGTGGACGACCCGGAGCGGGCCGCGCACGCCCATCACCACCTGGGGCTCCTGTTGGAGCGCGAGGGCAAGTGGAAGCAGGCTCAGGGCCACTTCGACAAGGCGCGCTCGTTGGCGCCGGACGACTTCCCCGAGCCGCCGCTGCCCGCGGAGGAGGACTTCCGCGCCGAGGTGGTGAAGGCCGTCGCCGAGCTGCCCAAGGACATGCGCGGGGACCTGGACGGCGTGCCCGTCACGGCGGAGGAGCTGCCCGCGGACGCGGACCTGCTGGCCAACCAGCCGCCGCTGTCGCCCACGATTCTGGGGCTCTTCCGGGGCCCGCCGCTGGCCGAGCCCTGTGACGGCTCCGAGGTGCCGTGCCGCTCCGTGGTGCTCTACCGCCGCAACCTGGCGCGCGCCGCCCGGACGCCCGAGGAACTTCGCGAGCAGATCCGCGTGACGTTGCTGCACGAAATCGGGCACCTTCGCGGCGAGGACGACGAAGAACTGGCCGCTCGCGGCCTGGAGTGAGCCTGATGCCCCCCCATGCAGCCCTGCCCGTCGCGCGCGTCACCCCCAAGGGGGCGCGCTCGCTGCGGCACTACAATCCCTGGGTGTACCGCACCGAAATCGCCGCCCCGCCCGACGTGAAGGGCGCCGGCGCCGTGGTGCTGGTGGTGGACGCCCAGGGCAATCCCATTGGCCAGGCGCTCTACGCTCGCCGCTCGCCCCTGGCGCTGCGCCTGCTGACGCGCAAGGGGCCCGCCGAGGATCCGGTGGACGACGCCTTCTTCCGCCGCCGCCTGGAGGCCGCCCTGGCGCGCCGGGCGTACCTGTCCGGCCGTGACGGGCTGCGGCTGGTGCACGGCGAGGCGGACCAGCTCCCGGGCCTCTTCGTGGACCGCTACGGGAAGGGCCTCTCGCTCCAGACGCTCTCCGAGGGCATGGACGCGCGCAAGGAGACGCTGGCGAAGATGCTGGTGGAGCTCACCGGCGCCACCCACGTCATGTGCCGGGACGACGCCTCCGGCCGTGACTTCGAGGGCCTGCCCCGCGAGGCGCGCCTGCTGCACGGTGAGGGCGCCGCGCGCTTCACCTACCACGAGGGGGAGAACCGCTTCGAGGTCGACCTCCAGGGCGACATGAAGACGGGCGCCTTCCTGGACCAGGTGGACAACCACCTGCGGGCCGGGGAGCTGGCGCGCGGCGACGCGCTGGACCTCTTCAGCTACCACGGCGGCTTCGCGCTCTCGCTGTCACGCACCTGCACGTCCGTGCTGGCGGTGGAGCAGGATGAGAAGGCCGCCGCGCGCGCCAAGGCCAACGCCGAGGCCAACGGCCGCGCCAACGTCACCGTGGAGAACGCCAACGCCTTCGACGTGCTGCGCCGCTTCGACACCAGCGGGCGCCGCTTCGACACCGTGGTGTTGGACCCGCCCGGACTGGCCAAGCGCCGCGAGGGCCTGGCCACCGCGCTGCGCGCCTACCACGAGCTGAACCTGCGCGCCTTCCGCTGCCTCAAGCCGGACGGGTTGCTCGTCACCTGCTCCTGCTCCGGCAAGCTGGACCGCGCCGCCTTCGAGGAGATGGTGCTGGCGGCCGCCGCGGATGCGAAGCGGCCGGTGCAGATTCTGGAGCGGCGGGGCGCGGGGCTGGACCACCCGGTGCTGGCCGGGCTTCCGGAGACGGAGTACCTGAAGGCCCTCTACGTGCGCGCCCTCTAGCGAGGGGAGGGGCTGGGGCCTATGGAATCCCCAGCTCCTTGCGCAGCCGGCCCACGATTTTGAAGTACTCCGTCCGTGGGAAGGGGACGTTGAGGATGTGGAAGTCCTTCTTCGCCAGGCCCACGCAGCCGAAGCAGTAGTTGCAGTCCTGCAGGTTGCGGCACAGGACCAGGTACGCGCTGGAGGAGCAGTTTTCGCTCTGGACGCAGTACGCGCAGGCGTTGCAGCTCTTGCAGTCCACGCAGTGCGAGCAGTTGTTGCACAGCTCGCACCGGGTGCAGTGCGTGCACGAGAAGCAGCTGTCGCAGTCCTTGCAGAACATGCAGTTGGCGCAGCGCTGACAGCCCTCGCACGCGTAGGAGCCGGGGTTGCCCGGGTCGGACGCGAAGCCCTTGGCCAGCTTCTGGAACTGCTCCAGGAACTCCCGCTTGCCCAGGGTGGACACCAGCTCCCGCGCCGCCTTCTCCTGCGCGACCTGGTCCGTCTTGTCGGGCCGCGTTCCTTTGTCCTTCACCACCTGGGACACTCCTTCATCAGTTCGGACCGGGCCTCAGGCGAGCCAGTCCCGCAAGGTCGATGCCGCGCGCCACCCGGCGCACCTCCACCGTACCCGGAAATCCCCGGCTGGTGACGGCAACCACGTAGCGCCCCCCCACAAGGAGGTTCGCTTCGGCCACGGACTCCTCCGCGTCGTACCGCACGAAGCCCACGGCGTCGTCCAGGTGGATGGGGGCGGACGGGTCACTGGCCACCTTGCCCCGGGAGCGGTCGGCGGCCTCCTGGATGGCCTTGCCAATGCGCTCGCCCATGGTGGTGTCCACGATGCGCACCTTCACCTCGCGTCCCTCACCCCGGGTGTAGAGCCGCTCGGCCTCGGAGACGGACACCTCGCCGTACTTCCCGGTGGAGCCCTGGGTGTGCGCCACGGTGAAGCCGTCCAGCCGTTCTGGAAGGAAGGGCGCCAGTTGCTTGAAGTACACGCAGGGCGCGCTCGCCGCCGACACCACGGGTTCCACCTCCGGGGACGCGCCGGGCTCGCCGAGGCATCCGGTGGTGCCCAGGACGAATGCGAGAAGAGCGCCAGAGCGCCTGGGGAAAAAAGAGTCGCGCACGAACGAATCAAAGGGTATCCCCGCCCCGCGCGCAATGGACCTCTCGAAGCTCAATCCTCCGCAGCGCGAGGCCGTGGTGACCCTGGAGGGACCGCTCCTCGTGCTGGCAGGCGCAGGCAGCGGCAAGACTCGCGTCATCACCCACCGCATCGTCCACCTGCTCAACGAGCGGCCGGGCCTCATCATGGCCCGCAACATCCTGGCGGTGACCTTCACCAACAAGGCCGCCACGGAGATGAAGGAGCGCCTGGTCCACATGGCGGGACCTCGGGCGCAGGGCGTGCTGGTGTGCACCTTCCACGCCTTTGGCGCGGAGATGCTCCGCGAGGACATCCACCGGCTGGGGTGGCCCAAGAAGTTCGCCATCGCCGACATGGGCGACCAGCTGGCCAACATCCGGCGCGCCATGCGCGAGCACAAAATCGACGACCGCTCGTTCGACGCGCGCAAGGTGCTCAACCTCATCTCCAAGGCGAAGAACTCCGGCAAGGCGCCGGAGCCCAAGCCGGAGGGGATTGGGGATGACTACGACCTCATCACCCACATGGTGTACCCGGACTATCAGCTGTCGCTGAAGGCGCAGGGGTCGGTGGACTTCGACGACCTGCTGCTGCTGCCCGCGCGCCTCCTGCGCGAGCACCCGGACCTCTACGAGAAGTACACCAAGCGCTTCCGCTACCTGCTGGTGGACGAGTTCCAGGACACCAACACCGCGCAGCTGGAGCTGCTGAAGCTGCTGGCGGGCCGCTCCCGCAACGTGTGCGCGGTGGGTGACGACGACCAGTGCATCTATTCGTGGCGGGGCGCGGAGGTGCGCAACATCCTCGACTTCGACCGCCTCTTCCCGGGAGGGAAGGAGGTCCGGCTGGAGCAGAACTACCGCTCCGTCCAGACGGTGCTGGACGCGGCCAACGCCGTCATCGCCAAGAACCCCGAGCGCAAGGCCAAGCAGATGTGGACCGACCGCACGGGGGGCACGAAGGTGAAGGTGGTGACGTGTCCCAACGACGAAGAGGAGGCCCGCTTCGTCGCGCACGAAATCCAGAAGCACATGGCCCTGGGCATCTCCGCGGACGACATCGCCGTGCTCTACCGGACCAACGGCCAGTCCCGCCCCATCGAGGAGACGCTGCGGGAGAAGAACATCGGCTACGAGGTGGTGGGCGGCAGCGAGTTCTTCGACCGGCGCGAGGTGAAGGACGTCATCGCGTACTTCAAGGTCATCGTGAACAAGCTGGACGAAATCTCGCTCCTGCGCATCGTCAACGTGCCCTCGCGCGGCATTGGCGACGTGACGATGGAGCGCCTCAACGTCCACGCGCGGGGCGAGGGCGTCACGCTGTGGACGGTGATGAAGAAGGCCACCGACTACGAGGACCTGCCGCCCGGGGCCGGGGCCCGGGTGATGGAGTTCGTGGACCTGGTGGAGCGCTACCGCGCCGCGTATGAGCACGGCCAGCTGGCCAACGTGACGCGCAAGCTGCTGGAGGAGATTGGCTTTCGCGAGGCCACCCGCGCCCACGCCACCAGCGCCACCGCCGCGGACAAGAAGCTCAAGGGCGTGGACGGCGTGCTCAACTCGCTGGAGAACTTCGAGAAGCGCGAGGGCCCCAAGGCCAGCCTGCCCACGTACCTCAACCGCCTGAGCCTGGACACCCGGCAGGAGGAAGAGGAGGTGCCGGGCGCCAACCGCCGCGTCACCCTGATGACGGTGCACGCCTCCAAGGGCCTGGAGTACCGGCTCGTCTTCTTCATCGGCATGGAGGAGGACCTGATGCCCCACGGAGGCATGCAGGGCGAGGCGCAGAACCTCGAGGAGGAGCGGCGCCTCTGCTACGTGGGCATCACCCGCGCCAAGGAGGTCCTCTACCTCACCCGCGCGGCCACCCGCGTGAAGCGCGGCAAGGAGGTGCCCCGCACGCCCTCGCGCTTCCTGGAGGACCTGCCGCCGGAGGTGATTGAGGTCGTGGAGCTGGACGCGCCGCGTCAGGGGCCTCCCACCACGGAGGAGAAGAACTTCTTCGCCAACTTGAAGGAGCGCTTCAAGAAACCCGCGATTCCGGGAACGCCTCCGGGTGGCACCGGGCCGTCTGGAGGAGCAGCCAGGTAGGTGCCGCCTCCTGAAGGGGGCGTCCTGGCGGGCGTGATCGGGGAATCCGGACGTCTGGTGCGGTGTGACCTTGACTTGATCCGCCACACCCACTAGGACGGTCGGCCTTTCCGGGCCTCCGTGAAGTTTCACGGTCGACCCGCGGTTGATTAAGCACGAGCAGCGGTCCCTGGAATGCACACGGCGGCCGCGAGAAGTCTGGAGTGCACGAAATGTCGCAGAAGACCTACAGCGCGAAGGCTGGGGACATCAAGCGCCAGTGGCACGTCGTTGACGTGTCCGACAAGGTGCTGGGCCGCGCGGCGAGCCAGATTGCCACCCTGCTGAAGGGCAAGCACAAGGCCATCTACACGCCGTCCATTGACACGGGCGACCACGTGGTCGTCATCAACGCCGAAAAGGTGAAGGTGACGGGCACGAAGGAGCAGGACAAGATGTACTACCGGCACCCGAACGCGGGTTTCCCGGGCGCCCTGAAGATCACCAACCTGGAGAAGCTCCGCCAGCGTCACCCTGAGGACATCATCATCAACGCCGTGCGGCGCATGCTTCCGCGCAACGCGCTCGGCCGCCAGATGATGACGAAGCTGAAGGTCTACGCAGGTGACACGCACCCGCACGCGGCCCAGAAGCCTGCCGCGTTCGAGGTCGAGGCGTAAGGGAGATAACGTCCATGCCCATCAACCAAGAGCTCGGTTTCTACGCCACCGGCCGCCGCAAGGAGGCCACCGCCCGCGTCTGGATTCGTCCTGGCACTGGCCTTGTCACCATCAACGGCCGCGAGCTGAACGAGTACTTCGGCCGTGAGACGTCCAAGATGGTCCTCAACCAGCCCCTCGAGATCCTCGAGCAGAAGGGCAAGGTTGACGTGACGGTCAACGTCAAGGGTGGCGGTCTCTCCGGCCAGGCCGGCGCCATCCGTCACGGCATCGCCCGTGCGCTGTGCTCCTTCAACCCGGAGTTCCGTCCGGCGCTGAAGAAGGCCGGCTTCCTCACCCGCGATGCTCGCGCGGTCGAGCGCAAGAAGTACGGCCAGCCGGGCGCGCGTCGCCGGTTCCAGTTCTCCAAGCGCTAAGCCACTCGGCAGCTGGGTTGTTCCCACACGGCGGGGGTCCTCATCCGAGGGCCTCCGCCGATGTGTTTTCGGGGTCCATCACGCCCCATCGCATGCGCGCGCGAGCGTCTGGTAGGATTTGCGCCGCTCATGGAACTCAACGAGATCCTCCAGATCGCCCTGCGCGGCGGTGCCTCCGACATTCATCTCAAGGCAGGCCTGCCGCCCATGTTCCGCGTGGACGGTTCGCTGGTTCCGCTGAAGGACGGCCGCCGCCTCCCTCCCGAGGAGGTGGCGCGCATGGCCTTCGGCATCATGAACGAGTTCCAGAAGGAGAAGTTCAAGGGGAGCAACGAGGTGGACCTGGCCTATGGCGTGCCGGGGCTCGGGCGCTTCCGCGTGAACGTCTTCCAGCAGCGTGGCACCGTGGGCGCCGTGCTGCGTGTCATCCCCTTCAAGGTGATGACCATCCAGGACCTGTTGCTGCCCCAGATTCTCGCCAAGATTTGCGGTGAGGAGCGCGGCCTGGTGCTGGTGACGGGCACCACGGGCTCCGGCAAGTCCACCACGCTGGCGGCGATGATCGACCACATCAACGCCAACGAGACCAGCCACATCATGACGATTGAGGACCCCATCGAGTTCCTCATTCGCGACAAGCGCTCCATCGTGAACCAGCGCGAGGTGGGCGTGGACACGATGACCTTCGCGCAGGCGCTCAAGAGCGCGCTGCGGCAGGACCCGGACGTCATCCTCGTGGGCGAAATGCGTGACCACGAAACCATCGAAACGGCGCTTCACGCCGCGGAGACGGGCCACCTGGTGATGTCCACGCTGCACACGTTGGACGCGACGGAGACCATCAACCGCATCGTCTCCGCCTTCCCGCCGCACCAGCAGAAGCAGGTGCGCCTCCAGTTGGCCAGCGTGCTCAAGGCCGTGGTGTCCCAGCGTCTGGTGCCGCGCGCGGACGGCAAGGGCCGCGTGGCCGCCGTGGAAGTGCTGCGCGTCACGGCCCGCGTCCGCGAGATGATTGAAGACAAGGACCGTACGAAGGAGATCCACGACGCCATCGCCCAGGGCACGGACACGTACGGGATGCAGACCTTCGACCAGTCGCTGATGAGCCTGGTGCGGCAGGGGCTCGTCACCTACGAGGAGGCCCATCGGCAGGCCACCAACCCGGACGACTTCGCGCTGCGCTTCTCCGGCATCAGCGGCACGTCCGACTCCAAGTGGGACAACTTCGATTCGAAGCCCGGGGAGTCGCGGCCCATTCCAGGCTCGTCCGCCTTCGCGCAGAAGGGGGCTCCCACGGCTGTCGCGGCGCCGCAGGCCGCGCCCGCTCCGGCGCCCATGGCGCAGCCCATGCGTCCGGGGGCTCCGGCAGCCCAGCAGATGCGCCCGGGGGGGCCGCCGCCGCAGGCCCTGCGTCCGGGGGCTCCAGCCGGCGCGCCGGTGGGGCGCCCCATGGCGTCTCCCGCCGCGCGCCCGCCAGCGCCCGCTCCGGCCCCGGCACCCGCCGCGGCAGGTGGGGACGACGACTTCCAGATCGAGCGCTTCTAGAGGCTCGCGGCGCCCACCCGGGAAGGGCAGGGCGCCCGTGCCGCGGTTGCTACGCGTCGTCCTCGCCCAGCAGGGCCCGCAGGCGGGACAAGCGGATGGGGCCGATGAGGCCCTCCTTGGACAGCGCCTGGAGCAGCTGCGCGGTCGCCTGCACCTTGGCCTCCTGCTCCTCCTCGGGCCGGTCCACCACCTCCGCGTCGAGCACGGCCTCCATGTGCTCCGGGTTGATGGGCGCGGGCCCTTCCGACCACGCGATGTCGAAGAGGGCGCGGGCCATGCCCTCACGCACCTTCCGCTCCGCGTCGTTGGCGGAGGCCTTCACGAACGTGAGGAAGAGCGCGTCCACCGCCTCCTTGGTGAGCGCGGCCAGCGCGGGCACTTCGCCCAGCGCCTCCTTCACGTATTCGCTGTCGAACGCGTCCACGTCCTGCTCGTAGCCGAAGGCCTCCTCCAGGAGGATGGAGGCCAGGAACGCGTCCGTCTCCTCCGGACTGGCGCCTTCCTCGGCCAGGGCCTCGCGGGCCTTCTTCGTGGGCTCCGCCAGGGTGGCGTCCTGGTCCAGCGCGCGGACCGCGGCGTGGGCCGCCAGCAGCACCAGCGAAGCCTGGGCGTCGGTGGACAGGGTGCGGCCGCCCACGCCCAGCAGCACGGACTTGTGCTTGGGGTTCGCGGAGGCGGCGTCGGTGAAGGCCTGCTCTTCCACAGAGAGGTCTCCGCCCGACTGCTGCTTGAGGAGCGTCTCCCGAGCGGCATCGGCGGCGAGGAAGCGGGCGAGTACGGGGTGCATGGCCGGGCCTGTTACCACATGCTAGGTATCCCGCCATGCATCCGGAGGACGAAGGGCCCGACGCTGTTCGCCGTGCCACGGACGCGTGCCTGAAGCTCCTGTCCATGCGCGGGCGCAGTCGCCGCGAGCTGGAGCAGGCCCTGGCCCGGAAGGGCTTCACCGAAGCGGTGTGCGAGGCCGCGCTCGCCCGCGTGAAGGCTTGGGGCTACCTGGACGACGAACGCTTCGCACGCGAGCGCGCCACCCTGCTCCTGGGCCGAGGCCGGCTGGGGCCGGAGGCGGTGGCCCACCGGCTGCGGGCGCACGGGCTGGAGGAGGGGACGGCCCAGCAGGCCATCTCCGAGGCCCGTGACGCGGTGTCCTTCGACGCGCTGGCCACGGCGCGGGCGGTGCTGGAGAAGCGGGGGCTGCTCGGCCGCCCGCTGGCGGCCAGGGAGCGTGCCCGCGCAGGTCGGCTCCTGGACAGCCGGGGCTTCTCGGAGGACGTCATCTACCGGCTGCTCGGAGAAGCTTCGCTGGACCCCTCGGGGCCGGAGGAATAGCGTGGTGGAGATGCGTTCCGCCGTCGCCTTTCTGTCCGCCTTCCTGCTGTTCGGTACCGGGTGTGCGTCCCTCACGCAGGGCCAGGCCGGTGAGCCTGACTATGCCGCCGTCGCAGATGAAAACCTGCGGCTCGGCTCCGAGGCCCTGGAGAATAAGGACTTCTTCCGCGCCCAGAAGTACTTCGAGTACGTCCGGACGAAGTTCCCGTACCAGGAGGCCGCCCGCGAGGCCGAGCTGAAGCTGGCCGACGTGGACTTCGAGCGCGAAGCCTTCCCCGAGGCCAAGGAGCAGTACCAGGCCTTCATCAAGCTCTACCCCACGCACGCCAAGGTGGACTACGCCGCGTTCCGCTCCGCGATGACCCACGTGCGGGCCTACCCCTCCGAGTTCTTCGCCCTCCCGCCGTCCCGCGAGAAGGACCAGGGCGAAATCCGCTCCGCGCTGGTGGCCATGGAGGAGTTCCTGCGCCAGTACCCCCAGTCTCAGTACGTGGCGGAGGCGAAGACGCAGCGGGAGGACGCTCGGCGCCGGCTCGCCTCGCACGAGCTGTACGCGGCCCAGTTCTATCAGAAGCGTGAGCGCTGGAAGGCCGTGGCCCAGCGCCTGGAAGGGCTGCTGCGCCGCTACCCGGGCACGGAGTACGAGGAGGAGGCCCTCTTCGACCTGCACGAGGCGTACGTGAAGCTGAATGACACGCAGAAGGCGCAGGACACGCTGCGCCAGGTGCTGCGTCGGCTGCCGGGCACGCCCGCCGCGGAGCGCGCCCAGCGTATGCTGGGCTCGTGAGAACGACCCAGGACTGGAGCCGCTTCGGTGGCGGCATCATCGTCATCCTGGCGCTGGTCGCCACCCTGGCCCTGTTCGTTCCACGCTTCCTGGGCGCCGCGGCCGGCCCCGAGCTGGAAATCATCACCGCGCTCAAGGCGACGGAGTCCAGCGGCCTGTCGCTGCCCGTCCCCGGCGCGCCGGGGCCCCTGACGTCCCGGCAGCACCGCTTCGCCCGCATCACCGTCAACGTGGCGCCCGGAGGTCAGCGGGCGGAGGCGCAGGCCACGCTCGACTTCGAGGGCGCCCTGGGCGACACCCGGGTGGGCACGGCGGGCGTGGAGCGGGTACCCTTCGTGGTGCGAAACGGGTCCTGGGTGCCGGAGACGACGGCGGCGCCCCGGCTCCAGGCGGTGGTGACGGCCCTGGAGTCCCGCCGCAGGGCGCTGCAGGCGGCGGACGCGGAGTCCCTGGGGCGGCTGGCGGGGCCGGGCACGCCCGGAGTGGGCGGGCCGGAGTGGGAGCAATTGCGTCAGGTTCGGGCGCGGGGTTACCAGGCGGAAGCGTGGTACGTCCGGCTGGAGCGGGACGAGGCGGTGGTGACGGAGCATTGGCGCCTTCAGGGGGCGCTGCCGGCGCGGCCGGTGGATACCCGGGGCCAGCGGCAACTCTCGTTGTCGCTCAGCGGTGATGAATTCTTGTTTTCTCCCAGCCTCATGTAGGCTGGACGTCTCGGAGGCAGGGCCCTGGCGGGCCGATTCATGGACGAGCCCCTCAAGCAGCTACTGACCCTCGGGCGCGGCTACTTCGAGAAGAAGCAGTACGCGCAGGCCGAGCAATACCTCGCGAAGATCGTCGAGCAGAATCCGACGTTCGCGGACGTATTCAACATGCTCGGCATCATCTACCACGACCAGGGGCAGTTCGCCCGGGCGCAGCGCGCGTTCGAATCCGCGCTGAAGCTCAACCCCGCCTATACCGAGGCGGCGCTCAACCTGGCCGTCATCTACAACGACATGGGGAAGTACGCCGAGGCGAAGGAGGTCTACCAGGCCGCCCTCTCTCAGCAGAAATCCGGCCCGGACGAGCTGGACCCCTACGTGGAGAAGAAGATCGCCAACATGTACGGCGAGATTGGCGACGTCTTCGCCTCCAGCGGCGTGTGGGCCAAGGCCATCGAGGAGTACCGGCGCGCGCTCGCGCTGTGTCCTCAGTTCGTGGACATCCGTCTCAAGCTGGGCAACGCCCTGCGCGACGCGGGGGACAACGCGGCGGCCCTCATCGAATACGAGCAGGTCATCGCCCAGAACCCGGCTTTCATTCCGGGACACATCCAGTATGGAGTCGCGCTGTACTCGGCCGGGCGGCGGGCGGAGGCGGTGCAGGTCTGGGAGGACGTGCTGGTGCGCAGCCCCGGTAACAAGAGCGCGCAGATGTACCTCAACCTGGTGAAGGACCCCGGCAAGGCGGAGCAGGCTGGCTGACGACCATGGACACCCAAAAGACCTACGCCCTCAAGTTCATCTCAGGGAAGTACCAGGGCGGCGAATTCCCGCTGAAGGCGGACAAGCACATCGTCATCGGCCGCTCCAGTGAGCTGGACATGGTGCTCGTGGAGGACATGGTCTCCCGCAAGCACGCGCGTATCAGCTTCTCCGATGGGAGCATCACCATCGAGGACCTGGGCTCCACCAACGGCACCTTCGTCAACGGTGAGAAGGTGAAGCAGTCCCGCCTGAAGGAAGGGGACCGCATCCTCATTGGCACGTCCATCCTCAAGCTGGTGCATCAGGGCGCCGAGGGCGCCAGCGTGGATGAGGGCACCGCCCGCCTGAAGCTGGAGGAGGCCGCCGCGGCCCAGGCCGCGCGGACCACCAACAAGGCCAGCTCCATGACGGGGAAGATCGAGGAGATTCCCCTCCCGGACCTGCTCCAGCTGTTCCACACGTCCAAGAAGAACGGCGTGCTGGTGGTGCAGCGCAGCGACCAGGAAGGGCGCATCTACCTGCGCCAGGGCCGCGTGTACTACGCCGTCATCGGAGAGAACCACAACCTGGGGCCGCAGAAGAGCTTCAACCGCATCATCACCTGGGAAGAGGGCGACTTCGAGCTGCGCCCGGCGGAGAACCAGGAGTTCATGGTGGAGCTGGACTCGTCCACCGAGGCGCTCCTCATGGACGCGCTCCGCCAACTGGACGAAATCAAGCGCCTGCAGCCGAGCCTCCCGACGGCGGATGCCTCGCTGGCGCTGGCCTCGCCGCTGACGCCGCCGCTCAAGGAGCTGGCGCCGGAGCTGCTGGACGTGCTGCAACTGGTGCACAACTACGGCACCCTGAACGCGGTGATGGACCACGCGGACGCGGACGACGTCGTCACCGCCGAGGCCGTGGTGCAGCTGCTCAAGCGGGACTACATCCGAGCGGCCTGAGCGGTGAACGGGCCGGGCCCTTCGGGGCCCGTGTCGGGACGGCGGGGAGCGGGTCATGGCGGAGAAGAAGACGGGCAAGGCGAAGCGCCTCACCGAGATGAGCCACTGCGCGGGCTGCGCGGCGAAGCTGCGGGCCTCGGACCTGGCGCAGGTGCTGGGAGGGCTGAAGTCCACGAAGGGCCCCCAGGCGCTGGTGGGGTTCTCCACGAATGACGACGCGGCCGTGTACCGGCTGGCGCCTGGCATGGCGGTGGTGGAGACGGTGGACTTCTTCCCACCGGTGGTGGACGACCCGTTCCAGTTCGGCGCCATCGCCGCGGCGAACGCGCTGTCGGACATCTACGCCATGGGCGCGCGGCCCCTCTTCGCGCTCAACCTGGTGTGCTTCCCGGACGAGCTCCCGCTGAAGGTGCTGTCGAAAATCCTGGCGGGCGGCCAGTCCAAGGCGGACGAGGCCGGCATCCCCATCCTGGGCGGCCACAGCATCCGGGACTCCGAGCCGAAGTTCGGCATGGCCGTCACCGGCGTGGTGCACCCGAAGAAGGTGCTCACCAACGCGGGCGCGAAGCCGGGGGACGTGCTCTTCCTCACCAAGCCGCTGGGCTCGGGCATCGCCACCACCGCCATCAAGCGGGGCGTGGCGTCCAAGCAGCTGGCGAAGCGGGCGCTGGGCGTGATGACGACGCTCAACCGCGCCGCCGGCGAGGTGTTCGCCTCCGGGAAGTTCAAGGTGAACGCCCTCACGGACGTGACGGGCTACGGCCTGTTGGGGCACCTGCTGGAGATGATGACCGCGGCGAAGGTGCGCGCCACGCTGGACCTGGAGCGCATCCCGCTCATCGCCGAGGTGCCCGCGCTGGCGGAGGACGGCGTGGTGCCCGGCGGTACGAAGTCGAACCTCGCCCACGTCCACAAGAAGGTCCGCTTCCCCGAAGGACTGCCCGAGTGCATCCAGTGGGTGCTCGCGGACGCGCAGACCAACGGCGGCCTCCTGGCCAGCGTCCCCGCACGTCAGGCGCTCAAGGCGCTCAAGGCGCTGGAGGCTGCCGGCGTGGACGCGGCGCTGATTGGTGAAGTCCAGGCGGGGAAGCCGGGCATCGACGTGGTGGGCTGAGGCCCGGATTTCGCTCTGGCGGCCGGGCTCCGCTAGCATGCGGCCCCAGCATGCCGTCGCCGCGCCGCCCCCTCCTCGGCCTCCTGTCCCTGCTCTGGCTGCTCCCCGTCATCGCCGGGGCGGCGGAGCGTCCCGCGCGCATCATCATCGACCCGGGACACGGTGGCGCGAAGGAGGGCGCCAGGGGCCCCGGCAAGCTGCGGGAGAAGGACGTCGCGCTCCAGATTTCGCTCCGCCTCCGGGACAAGCTCGAGGCCGCGGGGGGCGACGTGTTCCTGACGCGCGAGCACGACACGCTGGTGTCGCTGACGGAGCGCGTGGCGTGGACCAATGACCACGCGCCCGACCTCTTCATCTCCATCCACGCCAACTCCATGCCCACGAAGCGGATGCGCGCGCGCACCGAGGGTGTGGAGACGTACTTCCTGTCCGCCAGCGCCTCCGGCGACGCCGCGCTCGCCGTGGCGGACCGGGAGAACGCGGAGGCGCCCATGTCGCGCGCCGCGCGGACGGACTCCACGCTGGCCTTCATCCTCCAGGACCTGGCGCGCACGGAGGCGCACGCGGATTCCTCGCGCCTGGCCTACGCCATCCACCCGCGCCTCGTGCGCGGCACCCGCGCGGTGAACCGGGGCGTGCAGCAGGCGCCCTTCTTCGTCCTCTCCGGCGTGGAGTGCCCGGCCGTCCTCGTGGAGGTGGGCTACATCTCCCATCCCGTGGAGGGACCTCGGCTGGCCCGGCCGGAGTACCAGGAGAAGCTGGCCGAGGCGATTACCGAGGGCGTGCTGGCCTTCCTCAAGGAGACGCGCCGCCGGGACGCCGCCCGGGGGACCGAGGTGGCGGGCCCCGTGTCGCCCTGAGTGCAACGGCGCCAAGGCAATCGACACCCGCGCGGCGTGGCTCTGGTAGAGAAGGGGACGCTCGTCCTCATTTCCCAGGAGCCTGCTGTGCGTTCCTTTCAACGTGGTGCGCTGGACCTTCGCCCCGTCGTCCTCACCCCCGGTGTCTCCCGTTACGCGGAGGGCTCGGTGCAGGTGGAGTTCGGCCACACCAAGGTGCTCGTCACCTGCTCCACGGAGGAGCGCGTTCCGCCGCACCTGATGGGCAAGGGCTCCGGCTGGGTGACGGCGGAGTACGGCATGTTGCCGCGCGCCACGCACTCGCGGAACCAGCGTGAGTCCGCCAAGGGCAAGCAGACGGGCCGCACCATGGAAATCCAGCGGCTCATCGGCCGCTCCCTGCGCGCCGCGGTGGACCTGTCCACCCTGGGGCCTCGCACCCTGACGCTGGACTGTGACGTGCTCCAGGCGGACGGCGGCACCCGCACCGCTTCCATCACCGGGGCCTACGTGGCGCTGGTGCTGGCGCTGCGCTCGCTGCAGAAGGCTGGAACCATCTCCAAGCTGCCCAAGCTGACGCCGCTGGCGGCCGTGTCCGTGGGCATCGTCAAGGGCGAGGTCCGGGTGGACCTGGACTACGACGAGGACTCCACCGCGGATGTGGACCTGAACCTGGTGGCCACCGCGGACGGCCGCATGGTGGAGCTGCAGGGGACGGCGGAGCACCAGCTCTTCGACCGCAAGGCCCTGGACGCCATGGTGGACGGCGGGCTGGCCGCCATCCAGAAGCTGACCGCCGCGCAGGCGCAGGTGCTGGGATGACGGTGAAGCCCCGGCTGCTCTTCGCCACGTCCAACCAGGGCAAGCTGCGCGAGCTGCGCGGCCTCGTCGGAGACTCGGTGGAGGTGGTGTCCCTGGCGGACCTTCCTCCCGTGCCCGAGCCCGTGGAGGACGGCGCCACGTTCGAGGAGAACGCCGTGAAGAAGGCCCGCGCCTATGCGGACGCCACGGGGATGCTCACCCTGGCGGATGACTCCGGGCTGTGCGTGGACGCGCTGGGCGGCAGGCCCGGTGTGCAGTCCGCGCGCTATGCCCCGGGGGATGACCGGGCCCGTTACGAGAAGCTGCTGTCCGAGCTGGCCGGCGTGCCCGACGCGCAGCGCACCGCCTCCTTCCGCTGCGCGCTGGCGCTGGTGGGGCCCGGAGGAGGGGAGGCGAAGGTGGAGGTGGGGCAGTGCCATGGCCGTATCGGCCATGCTCCGAAGGGGAGCCATGGTTTCGGCTATGACCCCGTCTTCATCCTCCCGGGCGGCGACCGCGCCCTGGCGGAGCTGACGCCGGAGGAGAAGTCGGCCATTTCCCACCGGGGGAAGGCCTTCCAGAAGATGAAGCCCCACCTGCTGGGCTTGTAGCCGTCCGGAATACGAGGCCGTCAGTCACGTCGGCCTTGCGCGTCCGTTCGGGATGGTTCAACAATGCCGGACTTCTCGGGGCGTAGCGCAGCCTGGTAGCGCACCTGCCTTGGGCGCAGGGGGTCGGAGGTTCGAATCCTCTCGCCCCGACTTGAAGTGCAGCATCGGAAGCAGGCGGCCCGGCCAGCTCCAGTAGCTCAGCTGGATAGAGCACCGGCCTTCTAAGCCGGGGGTCGCAGGTTCGAGCCCTGCCTGGGGCGCTAACCTGGCCGTAAGTCGTATTTGGGCCTTGTCAGGGTCCTGGTTTCCAAGGTAGGGAAGCCGCCGCTTCAAACGCCGTTCGCGGTAAAGCTGTAACGGCGGCCATAGCTCAACTGGTTAGAGCGCCGGACTGTGACTCCGGAGGTTGCCGGTTCGATCCCGGTTGGCCGCCCTTCTTTACCCGCCCTCGAAATTGCGTTCGTAGCTCAACTGGATAGAGCACCGGGCTTCGAACCCGGGGGTTGGGGGTTCAAGTCCCTCCGAGCGCGCACCTTCCAGCAGGTTGAAGCAGGAACGCCCCCGCCACTTTCGTAGCGGGGGCGCCCCCTCACAGCCTGACGGTTTCCTGCCCAGCGTCACGCATCGTGGGCCGCGCCGTTGCCGCCGCCCTTCGACGCCGGCACCCGGCAGCGCAGCTCCGTCTCCGCCTCCAACGCCAGCAGGTTCTCCCGCATGGCCTTCGCCCAGCGCGCCCGGGGCTGCTCCATCAGCTTCTCGTTGGCCAGGTCGATGGACTCGCTCAGCTCGTCGTCAGAGAGCTCGGAGGCCGTCTTCCCCTTGTGGGGGCCGAACGCCACCACCACGGCGCTCGGCTTGGGGCGTGGCGCCGCGGGCTCCGGACTGGCGGCCGGCGCCGCCTCCTGGGTGGGCTCGCGGGCCTGCTTGGGCTGGAGCGGCACGTCGATGTCCAACTGCGCAGCGGCGGCCTGGGGTGCGCGCGGCTCCTGGGGCGCCAGCGGCGGGAAGGACGCCTTGAGGGGGCCGGGCTTGGAGCCCAGTACCTCGTAGGGGCCGCTGCCGTGCTCGTCCGAATGTGACTCGTAGTCCTCGGCGGGCATCTCCTCCCGCACATAGAGTCCGCCGAAGGCCTCCGGGTACGCCTTGCGCAGGGCCGCAACGCGGGCGCACTTCTCAATCATGGTGGTGGGAATCTTGGACCACAGCGGCGTCTGCTGGACGTAGCCGCTGAAGTCCAGCCACACCACCACCGGCAGCTTGTCCTCGCGCACCACGCGCGACCAGGCGCCCACCAGCGCGCCCTTTCGTTTGGCGGGGTTGAAGCGGTGCACCACCTCGCCTCGGCCCTGGTCCACGACGATGTCGTCCTCGGCGAACACCGCGCTCGCCTGGATGCCCTTGAAGTCCGGGAAGCGCTCGGCGCGCGCGAGCATTCCGGCCTCGGAGGGTTGGAACTCGTACTTCGTCACCCAGTTGGGCCGCTCGCGGTTGCCGGCGTTCTGCCGGCGCGCCACGCAGAAGGCCTCCTTGAGGAGCGGGTCCAGGCCACTGCGCTTGCACTGCTCGATGAAGAGGGCGAACTCGTCCTCGCTGATGCCGCGAGGGCAGATGGTCCGCTTCACGAGCTCCACGCGCTCCCGTGTCCACCCGGCGTGCTGGCCACCCTGGCCGGCCGCCGTTCCTTCCGCCTTCTGTTGGGGGTTGGCTTCCATCTCTGTCTTCTCCTGCTACGTCCTGCGCGAAAAGGGCGGACGACCTCCGTCCGCCCGCATGGTTGCCGCGGGGTGCTCGGTGCTCTCGAGGTGACGGACCGCGAGCCATCACACGCTCGCCGTCCCGCCAGGCTGGGACGAACAGCGTGCTACGGCCATGTTGAACATCGGAGTGGGGCGCTCGCTTCACAGGCCTGCGTCGCGCTCCGGGCCCGGCTGAAGGGCATGCGGACCGGCATCGACTCCGGAAAGCACCGGAGACGAATCGCCACGGACAGGAATGAAGGGGGGCGTGAAAAAACGTTTTGACACAGCAGGCGGCGTTCTGTAGTTACCGCCGCCACCTGGACGCCGCGCAGGCGGCGGACCGGGGCAGTGCCGGGAGCGTAGCTCAATTGGCAGAGCAATGGACTCTTAATCCATAGGTTGTGGGTTCGATTCCCTCCGCTCTCACTGTGAGGCCCCTCCAGAAATGGAGGGGCCTTTTTGTTTTTCCGGCCCCTGCCGTCACGCGGACGTTTCGCGGTAAGACGGTGCAGTGCACGACGGCGCAACCCGGGCGGGTGGCGAAACTGGTAGACGCGCCAGACTTAGGATCTGGTACCGCAAGGTGTGAGGGTTCGAGTCCCTCCTCGCCCATTTCGCGTTGACCCGTTCGTGCCTATCCCCTAAAGGCGCACGTCCCACTTTTCCGGCACCGCCCGAAACGACTGATTGTCTGGCGGCGGTGGCGAGCGAGGCCCGCATGAAGGTCCAGGTCGAAGAGCTTTCTCCCACTGAGAAGAAGCTCTCCATCGAGGTCGACAATGCCCGCGTGGCGGAGGAGCTTTCCCGCGCGTACTCCAACCTGGGCCGCCAGGTGCGGCTGCCGGGGTTCCGTCAGGGCAAGGTGCCTCGTCGCATCCTGGAGCAGCGCTTCCGTGACCAGGTGGAGGACGAGGTCATCCAGCGCGTGGTGCAGAGCGCGTACGTGGAGGCCATCCGCGAGCACAAGGTGGAGGTCGTCGCCACGCCGCAGGTGACCAACTCCGGCCTCAAGCCCAACACCCCGTTCACCTTCGAGGCTCGCGTCGAGGTGAAGCCCAAGGTGGAGGCCAAGGACTACGTCGAGCTGCCGCTGACGAAGTCCGACACCGCCGTCACCGACGAGCAGGTGAACGAGCAGCTGGAGCGCATGCGCCAGTCGATGGCCCGCCTGGAGCCCGTCACCGACCGCGACACCGCAGCCTCCGGCGACTACGCCACCGTGGACTTCGACGCCACCGTGGATGGCCAGCCGTTCACGGGCAGCAAGGCGGAGGGCATCACCGTGCAGGTGCAGCCCGGTGAGCTGGTGGAGTCCAAGATTGCCGCGCTGGAGGGCGTGAAGGTCGGCGAGTCCAAGGACATCGACTACGCCTTCCCGCAGGAGTACCGCGTGGAAGAGGTGCGCGGAAAGACGGCGCGCTTCCACCTCACGCTCAAGGGCGTGCAGAAGGAAATCGTCCCCGAGCTGAACGACGACTTCGCCAAGCAGACGGGCGTCGCCCAGTCCATGGACGAGCTGCGCACCAAGCTCCGTGAGGACATGGAGAAGGCGCGCAAGTCCCAGGTGGAGGGTGAGGAGCGCGAGGCGCTGATGAAGGCGCTGCTGGAGCGCAACACCTTCGACGTGCCCCGCGCCATGGTGGAGCGGGCCATGGACTCCATGCTGCGCGGCGCGCTGCAGCAGCTCCAGCGCTCCGGTGTGGACCCCCGCCAGTTGAACCTGGACTTCAACCGGCTGCGCGAGGACATGCGCGAGAAGGCCCTCCAGGAAGTGAAGGGCACGCTGCTCTTCGAGTCCATCGCTCAGAAGGAGGGCATCCAGGCCTCCGACGCGGACGTGGACGCCCGCATCGAGCAGCTCGCCAACGAGGCGGGCCAGCCGGTCGCCGTGGTGCAGAAGTACTTCAAGGGCGCCGACGAGCGGCTCGGGTTGTCTCTCCGACTCCGGGAGGAAAAGACGATTGAATTCCTGAGGAGCCGGGCGAAGTATTCGTAAGGTTCCCTCACCGAGGTCGACATGCCCTTCATGCCCGTTCCCTACGTCATCGAGCAGACCCACCGGGGTGAGCGCTCGTACGACATCTACAGCCGGCTCCTGAAGGACCGCATCGTGATGCTGGGCACGGAGATCGACGATGACGTGGCGAACGTCATCGTCGCCCAGCTGCTGTTCCTGGAGTCGGAAGACCCGGACAAGGACATCAACCTCTACATCAACTCGCCGGGTGGCTCGGTGACGGCGGGCCTCGCCATCTACGACACCATGCAGTACGTGAAGTGTCCGGTGTCCACCATCTGCGTCGGGCAGGCGGCCTCCATGGGGGCCGTCCTCCTGCTCGCGGGTGCCAAGGGCAAGCGTTACGCCCTGCCGTCCAGCCGCATCATGATTCACCAGCCGTTGGGTGGTGTGCGCGGTCAGGCAACGGACATTGAAATCCAGGCGAAGGAAATCCTCCGGATGAAGGCGAAGCTCAACGAGCTCATCGTCAAGCACACCGGACAGTCCATCGAGCGTGTCGAGAAGGACACGGACCGCGACTACTTCATGGGCGCGTCCGAGGCGAAGGCCTACGGCATCATCGATGAGATCCAGAATCCCCGGAAGGTCGTGGGACTGGGCAAGGAAGAGAAGAAGTAGGCGGATTGCCGGGGCCTCGGCGCCTCGGCTGGCAGCCGGAGCCGCGGGAATGCGCCCCCGCGACTCCGGCTTTCTGCTTTCTGCGTCACGGCACAGGTCCTGTTAAGTACCCGGAAGGCGCGTGGACGTTCCGGACGGGGGCTGACTAGATTGGTCCGAGCCAGGAACGGGGTGGAGTTCGGGGGCGGGGGCCTTTCAGGCGCAGCGAGGGACGAAATGGCGGGCAAGAACGTGGAGAAGCGAGACAACCAGACCCTCTGCTGCTCCTTCTGTGGAAAGTCACAGAAGGAGGTCAAGAAGCTCATCGCGGGGCCGACGGTCTACATCTGCGACGAGTGCATCGGGCTGTGCAACGACATCATCGCGGAGGAGATCGACCGCGAGGAGACGAAGGACACGAAGCTGCGCATCCCCCGGCCCTCCGAAATCAAGGCGGTCCTGGACGAGTACGTGATTGGGCAGGAGCGGGCGAAGAAGACGCTCTCCGTCGCCGTGCACAACCACTACAAGCGCATCGAGTCCAAGGTCGCGATGGAGGACGTGGAGCTCCAGAAGAGCAACATCCTTCTCCTGGGGCCTACCGGTAGCGGCAAGACGCTGCTCGCGCAGACGCTGGCGCGCATCCTCAACGTGCCCTTTACCATCGCCGACGCGACGTGCCTCACCGAGGCCGGCTACGTGGGCGAGGACGTGGAGAACATCATCGTCAACCTGCTGCAGGCCGCCGACCACGACATCGAGCGGGCCCAGCGCGGCATCGTCTACATCGACGAAATCGACAAGATCGCGCGCAAGTCGGAGAACCCCTCCATCACCCGCGACGTCAGCGGCGAGGGCGTTCAGCAGGCGCTGCTCAAGCTCATCGAAGGCACGGTGGCCAATGTCCCGCCCAAGGGTGGCCGCAAGCACCCGCAGCAGGAGTTCCTGCAGGTGGACACCACCAACATCCTCTTCATCTGCGGCGGCGCCTTCGGCGGGCTGGACCAGGTGATTGAGCGGCGCATGGGCGGCCGCAGCCTGGGCTTTGGCGCGGACGTGCAGTCCAAGAAGCAACGCAGCCTCACGGAGCTGCTCAAGCACGTGGAGCCGGAGGACCTGCTGAAGTTCGGCATGATTCCGGAGTTCATCGGCCGCCTGCCCATCATCACCGCGCTGGAGGAGCTGGATGAGGCTGCCCTCATCAACATCCTCAACCAGCCGAAGAACGCGCTCACCAAGCAGTACCGCAAGCTCTTCGAACTGGACGGGGTGACGCTGAAGTTCACCGACGGCGCCCTCAAGGCCATTGCCAACGAGGCCATCCGCCGCAAGGCGGGCGCCCGTGGCCTGCGCTCCATCCTGGAGTCGGCCATGCTGGACGTGATGTACGAAATCCCGTCCCGCAAGACGGCCCGCGAGGTGCTCATCTCCGAGGAAGTGATTCTCAAGAAGAGCGAGCCGGTGGTGCTGCACGCCCAGCCGGAGAAGGAAGCGGCCGAGCCGAAGAAGGAATCCGCCTGACGCCTGGGCCCCTGCCGGGGGCCCGGTGTTGTCTGGTTGACGGGGCGCGTCACGGAACCACCTGGTGTGGTCCGGGCGCGCCTCTTTCGTCAGGGGAGGGGCCGGGCTTGCGTTGGCCCCGCCACACTTTTTGTGGGACGGCCGGGGGCCTTTCTGTATGTGCTGGGCCCATGAGAAAGCTGCTCGTTCCCGCCCTGATGTCGCTCGCGGCGTGTGCCTCCCAGAAGGAGGCCGCGCGTGATGAGCTGCCCGCGGCAGCCTCCGCGGCCCCCGTTCCTGAGGAGTCTCCCCGCATGTCCTACCCGGCGACCCGGGCGGAGCAGGTTGTCGACACGTTGCACGGCGTCCAGGTGGCGGACCCGTACCGTTGGCTCGAGGACGAGAAGGCCCCCGAGGTCCAGACGTGGATGACGGCGCAGAACGCGCACGCCCGCGAAGCGCTGGCGAAGTTCCCCGGCCGTGAGGCCCTGGCCGCGCGCTTCAAGGAGCTGTTCTACACCGACTCCGTCTCCACCCCGTCGCGTCGCAACGGGCGCTTCTTCTACGTCCGCACCCACAAGGACAAGGAGAAGGCCATCCTCTACTGGCGCCAGGGGGAGAGCGGCCAGGAGAAGGTGCTGTTGGATCCGAACGGCTGGAGCAAGGACGGCACCGTGTCCCTGGGGACGTGGGCCGCGTCCTGGGACGGCAAGAAGGTGGCCTTCGCCCAGAAGCCCAACGCCGCGGATGAGGCGGTGCTGCACGTCATCGACGTGGACTCCGGCGAGTGGTCCAAGGTCGACGTCATCGAGGGCGGCAAGTACGCCACGCCCAAGTGGACGCCCGACAGCAAGGGTTTCTATTACGAGTGGCTGCCCACGGACCCGTCCATCAAGGTGGACGAGCGCCCCGGCTACACCACCATCCGCTACCACACGCTGGGCACGGAGCCGTCGAAGGACCCCGTGGTGCACGAGCGCACCGGCGACCCGACGACGTTCCTCCAGAGCGACTTGAGCCGCGACGGCAAGTACCTGTTCGTCTACATCCTCCGCGGCTGGAGCGAGAACGACGTCTACTGGAAGCGGCCGGGTGAGAAGGACTTCCGCCTGCTGGTGAAGGGCGCGGGCGCCAAGTACGAGGTGCACGCCTGGAAGGACCGCTTCTACGTCCTCACCGACGAGGGCGCCCCGCGCCAGCGCGTCTTCGAGGTGGATCCGGCGAAGCCGGCCCGCGCGTCGTGGAAGGAGATTGTCCCCGAGGACCCGTCCGCGTCCCTGCTGTCCGCCAGCATCGTCGGCGGGCACCTGTCGCTGGAGTACCTCAAGGACGCGACGTCCGAGGTGCGCGTGGCCACGCTGAAGGGCAAGCTGGTGCGCACGGTGCAACTGCCGGGCGTGGGCGCGGCGTCCAACCTGATGGGCCTGGAGGACCTGGATGACGCCTACTACGTCTTCACGTCCTTCACCACGCCCCGTCAAATCTACAAGACGTCCGTCAGCACCGGGAAGTCGGAGCTCTGGGCCAAGGTGGACGTGCCCATGAACCCGGAGCAGTACCAGGTCGAGCAGGTCTTCTACGCGTCCAAGGACGGGACGAAGGTGCCCATGTTCGTGGTGCATCGCAAGGACCTGAAGCGTGACGGCAACGCGCCCACGCTGCTCTACGGCTACGGCGGCTTCAACGTGAACATGGAGGCCAACTTCCGCTCGAGCATCCTGCCTTGGCTGGACGCGGGCGGCGTGTACGCGGTGGCCAACCTGCGCGGCGGCGGCGAGTACGGCAAGGCCTGGCACGACGCCGGCCGCCTGGACAAGAAGCAGAACGTCTTCGACGACTTCCACGCGGCGGCCGAGTACCTGGTCCAGCAGAAGTACACGCAGCCCAAGCGGCTGGCCATCTACGGCGGCAGCAACGGCGGCCTGCTGGTGGGCGCGGCCATGACGCAGCGGCCGGAGCTGTACGGCGCGGTGGTGTGCGCGGTGCCCCTGCTGGACATGGTGCGCTACCACCTCTTCGGCAGCGGCCGGACCTGGATTCCGGAGTACGGCACGGCGGAGAAGCCCGAGGACTTCAAGACGCTGCACGCCTACTCGCCCTACCACCACGTGCGGCCGGGCGTTCGCTACCCGGCGCTGCTGATGATGGCGGCGGACCACGACGACCGGGTGGACCCCATGCACGCCCGCAAGTTCGTGGCGGCGGTGCAGAACTCGCCCGGAAACCCGGCGACGGCGCTGTTGCGCATCGAGGCCAACGCGGGCCACGGTGGCGCGGATCAGGTGGCCAAGGCCATTGAGTCCAGCGTGGACCTGTACTCGTTCCTGTTCCACGCCCTGGAGGTCCAGGGGGCACAGGGTGGGGTGGCGGCGCAGGGCCGCTGACACCCCAAGCGGACGCCCGAGGGAGCTTCGGGTGTTCCCTTGATGGCACGACGCCGTTCCCCAATCTTGAGCCGGGGAACGGCGCCGCGAAACGCCGTGTTATAGAACTGCTGCATCCCGTACGAATGCTCGGCGAGCGAGCAGACGGGCAACTCTTCTAGGGGCCTGCAACTCCGAGGGCCCGCAGGTGGCGGATACATGTTCTTCGGACGTGACGACAAGAAGGAAGCCCAGAAGCGGGGTTTGACGGTCCCGCTCTTGCCCCTTCGGGACATCATCGTGTTCCCGCACATGGTGGTGCCGTTGTTCGTCGGCCGGGAGAAGTCCATCGCGGCGTTGAAGGACGCGATGGCGCACAAGGGGCCGGACGACAAGGCCGTCATCCTGCTGGCTGCGCAGAAGAAGGCCAAGACGAACGACCCCACCCCCGACGACATCTTTCACTTCGGTACGCTGGGCCACGTCATCCAGCTCCTCCCGCTGCCCGACGGCACGGTGAAGGTGCTGGTGGAAGGCGTGCGCCGCGCCAAGGTGAAGAAGTTCCACCCCAACGACGCCTTCTTCATGGTCGAGGTGGAGGAGGTGGAGGAGCAGACGGAGAAGACGGTGGAGCTGGAGGCGCTCGTTCGCAGCGTCCACTCCGTCTTCGAGGCCTTCGTCAAACTCAACAAGCGCATCCCGCCTGAGATGCTGATGCAGGTGGCCAGCATCGACGACCCGGCGCGGCTGGCCGACACCATCGTCGCGCACCTCTCCTTGAAGCTGAATGACAAGCAGGCCCTGCTCGAGACGGAGTCCCCGGCCAAGCGCCTGGAGAAGCTCTACGAGCTGATGCAGGGTGAGATCGAGATTCTCCAGGTGGAGAAGAAGATCCGCACGCGCGTCAAGAAGCAGATGGAGAAGACCCAGAAGGAGTACTACCTGAATGAGCAGATGCAGGCCATTCAGAAGGAGCTGGGTGAGCGCGACGAGTTCAAGAACGAGATTCAGGAGATTGAAGAGAAGCTGAAGAACAAGCGGATGAGCAAGGAGGCCACGCTCAAGGTCAAGAAGGAGCTGAAGAAGCTCCGGATGATGAGCCCGATGAGCGCCGAGGCCACCGTCGTCCGCAACTACATCGACTGGATCATCAGCCTCCCCTGGTACGACGAGACGCAGGACCGTCTGGACGTCACCGAGGCGGAGACGGTGCTCAACGAGGACCACTACGGCTTGAAGAAGCCGAAGGAGCGCATCCTCGAGTACCTGGCCGTGCAGCAGCTGGTGAAGAAGCTCAAGGGCCCCGTGCTGTGCTTCGTCGGTCCTCCGGGCGTCGGCAAGACGTCGCTGGCGCGCTCCATTGCCCGGGCCACCGGCCGCAAGTTCGTGCGCCTGTCGCTGGGCGGCGTGCGGGACGAGGCGGAGATTCGCGGCCACCGGCGCACGTACATCGGCGCGATGCCGGGCAAGCTCATCCAGTCGCTGAAGAAGGCGGGCAGCAACAACCCCGTCTTCCTGCTCGACGAAATCGACAAGATGTCCACGGACTTCCGTGGCGACCCGAGCGCGGCGCTGCTGGAGGTGCTGGACCCCGAGCAGAACCACACCTTCAACGACCACTACCTGGACCTCGACTACGACCTGTCCAAGGTGATGTTCATCTGCACCGCGAACACGATGCACAACATCCCCGGTCCGCTGCAGGACCGCATGGAAGTGATTCGCATCGCGGGGTACACGGAGCCGGAGAAGCTCTCCATCGCCCGCCGATACCTCATCCCGAAGGAGCAGGAGGCCAACGGGCTGTCGGACCTCAAGGTGGACATCTCCGACCCGGCGCTGCGGACCATCATCCACCGCTACACGCGGGAGTCGGGCGTGCGCTCGCTCGAGCGTGAGATTGGCGGCGTGTTCCGCAAGATTGCCCGCGACGTGCTGAAGAACGGCAAGCGGGACATCGACGTGGACCGGAAGATGGCCATGAAGTTCCTGGGCACGCCCCGCTACCGCTACGGCATGGCGGAGGCCGAGGATCAGGTGGGCATCGTCACGGGCCTGGCGTGGACGGAGCTGGGCGGTGAAATCCTCACCACCGAGGCCACCATCATGCCGGGCAAGGGCAAGCTCATCATCACCGGCAAGCTGGGTGAGGTGATGCAGGAGTCCGCGCAGGCGGCCATGTCCTACGTGCGCAGCCGCGCCGAGCGCTTCGGCATCGACCGCAAGGTGTTCGAGAACTACGACATCCACGTCCACTTGCCGGAGGGCGCGATTCCGAAGGACGGTCCGTCCGCCGGCGTCACCATCTGCACCGCGCTGGTGAGCGCGCTGACGCGCGTGCTCATCCGCCGCGACGTGGCGATGACGGGTGAAATCACCCTGCGCGGACGGGTGCTCCCCATTGGCGGCCTGAAGGAGAAGACGCTGGCCGCGCACCGGGCGGGCATCAAGACGGTCCTCATCCCGAAGGCCAACAAGAAGGACCTGAAGGACATCCCGCTGAAGATTCGCAAGCAGCTGCGCATCGTCCCGGTGGAGTTCGTGGACGACGTGCTGCGCGAGGCGCTGGTGCTGGAGAAGCCGGAGGAGTTCGGCCGCAAGCCGGCGACGACGGACGGCGGCAAGCTGGGTGGCACCACGGAGCTGCCGGCCTCGCCGGCCGTGGCCCCGGCCTAGCGTAAGACAGACAGCACCCGGTGGGCCGCCGCGCCTGCCGGGCCGAGCTGAAGGGAAGCCAGGACGCCGGACGACCAAGGTCGCCGGGTTCCTGGCTTCTCCTTTTCTGGCGCCTGGACCTTCGGGGTAGAAGGGGCCTTGGTGGCTCCGCGCGCTCGACTCCGGTGGTGGTGGTACCTGCTGGCCGTGTGGGCCGCGTCGTGTGGACCGTGCGGCTTCCAGCCGGAGCCCGGCGTGAAGGTGGTGGTGCCGGCCATGCCCACGACGCTGGATTGGAGTCACTCGGACCCGGACAGCTGGGCGAACTACCCGGTGATGCTGGCCACCCAGCGTGGGCTCACGCAGTTGGGGCCGGACCACGGCGTGGAGCCGGGGCTGGCCGAGCGGTGGGAGCGCGTCACGGACGGGCAGGGGCGGGACGTCTACACGTTCCACCTGCGGCGGGACGTTCGCTGGTCGAATGGCGCGCCGCTGGTGGCGCGTGACTTCGTCGTGGGCTGGCGGCGCGCGCTGCAAGGCCGCGAGCGCGGGGAGATGGCGGACCTGGAAGGGGCCTCCGAGGCGCTGGCGCTCCAGGAGCGAGGCGCGCCGGAGGCCGAGGTTCGCGCCGCGTTGGAGCGCGTGGGCGTGGAGGCCGTGGACTCGCACACGCTTCGGGTGACGCTGGCTCGGCCGCGCAGCTACTTCCTGGCGCGCGTGGCCAATGTGTACCTGTTCTATCCGGCGCCCTCGGCGGACCTGGAGGGGAAGTCGGACGAGGACGTCCGGGACTACTTTGACCGTCCGCGCGATGGCCGGCCTCTGGCGCTGGGGCCCTACCGCGTCGAGCGGTGGGACCGCGCGGGGGAGCGGGTGCGGCTGGTCCACAACCCGGCGTCGGCCTTTCCGCCGCCGATGGCAGAAGGGGAGACGCCCGTTCCGGTCATCACGCTGATGAAGTCGGAAATCGGCCCGGCGCTGTACGAGCGGGAGCGGGTGGACTTCGTCTTCGTGGACAGCGCCGCGGCGCTGCGCATCCACCGGCCGGACGACTTGCGCCGCGAGCCGTTGCTGTCCACGTACTTCCTGGCCTTCAACACGGAGAAGGCGCCGCTGGACAGGCCCGAGGTGCGGCGCGCGCTGTCCCGGGCGCTGGACCGCGAGGCGCTGCTGGCGGGGCTGCTGCCCGCGGCGCGGCCGTCTCATGTGTTGCTGCCGCCGGAGCTGCCGGGCGCTGCGACGCCGGAGCAGGCCGCGCGGCTGCCGCGCTACGCGCCGGAGCAGGCCCGGGCGGAGCTGGCGGGTGTCGAGCGGCCGTTGCGGCTCGTCTACCGGTCGGGGGATGGATTCGTTCCCGAGGTGGCCATCGCGGAGCGGGTGGCCGCGCAGCTCGCGCGCGTGGGGGTGCGGGTGGTGCTGGAGGCGCGCTCGGATTTCTCGGCGGAGATCGCCCGGCGCTCCGCGCAGGGGCCTCGCACGTACGACTTGTACCTGAGGCGCCTGGGGGCGGATTACGCGCACCCGAATACGTTCTTCACGCTGTTCGAGCGTGAGGGCAATCACCAGACGGGGTGGGAGACGCAGGCGGGCGGCGAGCCCCTGGCGCGCTTCGAGCGGCTGCTGGAGGCGGGGGACAGCGCGCCGGATGAGGCGACTGCCCAAGCGTCCTATGTCCAGGCGCAGGAGGTGCTCGTGGGGGAACAGGCCGTGATTGCGCCCCTGTACCACCCGGACCGTTATTACCGCGCGCGCTCGCGGCTTCGCGGGCTGGACGTGGACCCCTTCAACTTCCTGGCGCTGCGCGCGCTTCGCTTGGGGGCGGCGTCGGATGCGCCCCGGGCGGAGGAGCCGCCGTGAGGGCCATCGCCCAGCGCCTGTTGCGGCAGGTCGTCCTGGTGCCTGTCGTGGCCGTGGCGTCGTACTTCCTCATGGCCTCGCTTCCGCTGACCACGGAGACGGACGCGAAGCGGCAGGTGTCGCGTGAGCTCGCGGCCTCGTACCGGAGGGACTTGGGCATCGGCGAGCCGCTGGGCTTCCTGCGCCCGTGGGAGAAGCTCTTTCGCGGCGAGCGTCTGGGCACGAGCGCCCAGGGCATCACCGGCGATGAGCTGCTGACGAAGCTGTCTGGCAGCGTGAGCGTGGGCTTGATGGCGCTGCCACTCGCGCTGACGTGGGCCCTGGGCTTTGCCTTGCTTCGGACCCGGTGGAGGAAGGGCCGGTGGGCCGCGCTCGGTGACGTGGTGCCCGCCGTGGCGTTCGGCACGCCCGTCTTCATCCCCGCGCTGCTGCTCGCGCCCGGCGTGGTGGAGCGTGGTCACCTGCTGCCGGAGCTGTGCGCGGCGCTGGTGACGTCCATCTGGCCCGGCATCTTCCTGGGCACGCTCGTGGGCGACTCGCTGGAGGCGGAGTTGTCGCGCGACTACGTGCGCACCGCGCTGGGCAAGGGCCTGTCGCGCGCCGCCGTGTTGCGCCGTCACGTCCTGCCCAACGTGTGGCCCGCGATGCTGGACGCCGTGGGGCCGGTGGCCACGTCGCTGCTCGCCGGTTCCTTCGCCGCGGAGCGCGTCCTGGGCCTGCCGTACTTCGGCCAGCTCTACGTCCTCGCCGTGCTCAACAAGCAGGTGGCCGTCGTCGTCGTCGCCACCACCACCTTCGCGACCCTGCTCGTCATCGTGAGCCTCGCGGTGGAGGTGCTGCGCTACGCCCTGGACCCGCGCTCGCGGGAGGCCTCGGCATGAGCCGCGTTCCCCTGCGCGCCCGCGTCGGCCTGGCGCTCCTCGTGGGGCTGGGCCTGCTCAGCCTCGTGGCGGGGCGGCTCTTCCCGGAGGCCCTGGCCAGCACCTGTCCGCTGGGCATGGACCCCACGCGCCCGGACCGCACCGTCTGCGAACTCGCCTTTGGCGGGCTCTGGGTCTCCCTCGCAGTGGGGCTCGCCGCGGGCGCGCTCTCCACGTTCATCGGACTCGCCGTGGCCGCCGTGGCGCGGCTGTCCGGCGGCGCGGTGGAGCAGACGCTGCTGCGCGCCGTGGACGCCGTCTTCGCCTTGCCGGACGTGCTGGTGGTGATGGTGCTCCAACTCGCGGGGCAGTCGCTCTCCGACGCGGGCGCGGGTGGCGGCCTGGGCCCCTTCGGGCTGATGGTCGTCTCGCTGGCCCTGGTGGGCTGGGCGGGGCCCGCGCGCATGTTCCGCAACCGCCTGGCGACGCTCGAATCCCAGGAGTACGTGGCCGCGTCCCGGGCGCTCGGCGGGGGCGGCCTGCACCTGCTGCGCGTCCACCTGTGGCCCGCGCTTCGGCCCTTCGCGCTCGCGGTGTTCCTGTCGCGGCTCCCCGCCGCCATCCTCACCGAGTCCACCGTGAGCTTCTTCGGCATCGCGCGGATGGAGCCCATGTCCCTGGGCCGCTACCTGGGCACCAGCTACGCGGCCCTCATCTACGAGGGCGGCGGCCGGATGGTGCTGCCCGCCTGGGCGCTGCTCGTGCTGCTGGTGCTCGGTGCCTCGCTGGCCTCCCAGGCGCTCTCCGGGCCCCCTCGCCGGGTGAGCTGACGAGCGCTGGAGTTGGGGCACCCGCCCCGGTGCGACGTGGAATTCCCAACGTTGGGGGAGGCGTTGTCCACACACGGAAACCTTTTGCCCACATTGGTGCCTCCATGTCCCTGACGCCTAGCGAAGAGCTTGCCACCTTCACCGAACTCGACAGCCGCGAGCGCGAGGAGCGCACGGACTTGCTCAAGCTGGAGCCCGCGCGCGCCGCGGTGCTCGTCGTCGAGGATGATCCGTCCCACCGCGAAATCCTCGTGGAGATGCTGGCGGGCTGGGGCTACGAGCCCCTGCCCGTGGGCAGCGCCGAGGAGGCTGAATTCGCCGTGCGCAACAAGCGCATGGACGCCGCCATCGTCGACGTCTTCCTGCCCGGTCGCAGCGGCGCCACGCTGATGTCGCGGCTGCGCGAGCGCTTCCCCCAGTCCGTCCTCATCGGCGTCAGCGCCCTGAGCGACGCGGCCATGGCGCGCAAGTGCAAGGGCCTGGGCGCGGACCTCTTCATCGGAAAACCGCTGGATCCCCAGCGGCTGGCCGAGGCCCTCCAGTCCAGGCACACGAGCTGGCACTGATGCCCCCTCTGGCCAGGGGCGCCGGGGCGGGTTCCGGTTGCGCCATCCGCGTGAACGGTTGATGCTCCTGGGGTGAAGAACCTCGCTCCCGGCTTGCTGCTGGCCATGCCCCAGCTCGGCGACCCGAATTTCTACCGCTCGGTCGTCTTGATGCTGGAGCACTCGGAGACGGGCTCCATGGGGCTCGTCATCAACCGGGGGGCCCCCCTGACGCTCGGTGAGCTGGCGCGCGGACAGAACCTGGGCATCGCCGCCGGGCGGAAGGAACATTCCGTCTACCTGGGCGGCCCGGTGGAGCCCCAGCGGGGCTTCGTCCTCCACGACGATACGGAGCAGCGGGAGAAGCACTCGGTGCTGCCCGGCCTGTTCCTGAGCGTGACGCTGGACGCGCTGGGGCCGCTCCTGACCAATCCGAACCCGCGCCTGCGCTTCTGCCTGGGGTATGCGGGCTGGGGCCCGCGCCAACTGGAGAGCGAGATTGCCGCCGGCTCCTGGCTCTTCACCGATGCCACCGCGGAGGCGGTGCTCGGTCACGAGCCGTCGAAATTGTGGGATACGACGCTGCGTGGCATGGGGGTGGACCCCGCCATGCTGGTGATGGGAAGGGGAATGAACTGATGCTCGACGCCGAATTCATCCGGGCCCGCATCCTGGAGGCCCTGCCGGGCTCCGAGGTGGAGGTGCGGGACTACACCGGGACGGGAGACCACTACGAGGCCCGGGTGGTGAGCCCCGACTTCGCTGGGAAAGCCATGGTGCAGCAGCACCAGCTCGTATACGCGCCGCTCCAGCAGTGGCTGAAGAGCGGCGAGCTGCATGCGCTCGCGCTAAAGACCTATTCTCCCGAGCAGTGGAAGAAGCTCGGGACTCGCTAGAAGGAGCGGTACCCATGACGCCTGAACTCAAGGCCCGGTTGGAGCAGGAGACCCGGTCGCACAAGATTGTGCTCTTCATGAAGGGCAACGCCCTCTTCCCCCAGTGCGGCTTCTCCGCGCGGGCGCTGCAGCTGTTGCAGCCCCTGGGGCAGGTCCACACGGTGGACGTGCTCGCGGATCCGGAGATTCGCCAGGGCATCAAGGACTTCACCAACTGGCCCACCATTCCCCAGATTTTCATCAACGGGCAGTTTGTCGGCGGCTCCGACATCCTGATGGAGCTGGCCGAGCGCGGTGAGCTGGCCGACCTGGTCGCGGGCAAGAGCCCGGCCTAGCGGACGGCGGGGCCTCGGGGAGTGACGGGCGAGGGGAGACCGATTCCCCTCGCTGCGGCTAGGATGGAAGGCCGCCGCCCCGAGGAACCTCCGTGGTCACCGCTACCCGTCACAACGCCCCCGAGAATCCGGACGAAGCCTCCGCCGAGGTGCCCACCGCGGGCCCCGCCGTCGAGGCGAACGTCCCCGTCGCAGAGAACCACGCAGCCGTCGCCCTGACGGACACGGTGTTGCCGGCCCATGCGCCGGGCGTGGTGGTGGACCCGGACGACCTGGTCGACACGGCGAAGACGCCCACCCTCATGGACAAGGTGCAGCAGTTCCGCGCCCGCCATGAGAAGTGGGAGATGGCCGTCTTCTTCTTCGGCGGCTTCATCTACGACGTCCTCACCATCAGCCGCATCGATGACACGCTGACGCTGGCGCAGAACTTCGGCTACCTGCTGGTCCTCACGGGACTGCTGCTGCTGGAGCAGCGCTACCCGGACGGCGTCGAGCCGCCGAAGTTCCTGCAGAAGGTCTGGCGCTGGCGCGAGGACGGCATCCACTTCCTCTTCGGAAGCCTGCTCAGCGCGTTCATGCTGCTGCTCTTCAAGAGCACGTCGGGCGCGCTGCCCTACCTGTTCGTGGTGGGCCTCTTCGCCCTGCTGGCGGCCAACGAGCTGCCCCTGTTCCGCAGGCTGGGGCCCATCATGCGCATGGTGCTGCTCAGCCTGTGCGTGACGATGTACTTCGTCTGCCTGCTCCCGGTGGTGCTGGGGCGCATGGGCTTCTGGGTCTTCCTGCTGGCCGTCGCCATGGGCTGCGCGAGCATCTTCGGGGTGATGCGCCTCATCCGGCGCTGGCGGCCGGACAACCGGTACCTGCTGCGCAACGTGGCCATCCCGGGCTTCGGCGTGCAGGCCGCGCTGCTGGGGCTGTACCTGGTGGGCGTGATTCCGCCGCTGCCGGTGGCCGTGCAGTTCGCGGGCATCTACCACCAGGTGGAGCGGGTGAGCCCGGGCGTCTACCACCTGTCCTCGGTGGACTCCGGCGCCTGGTACAAGCCGTGGACGTGGGGTGGGCCGGACTTCCTGATGCAGCCGGGGGACAAGCCCTACTACTTCTTCCGCATCTTCGCGCCGAAGCACTTCCAGTCGTACAAGGTCCGCGTGCGTTGGTACTTCGACGACCCGCAGAAGGGCTGGACGACGTACGGCAACGGCTTCATGGCCACCGTCAGCAGCAACGGCACGGACGGCGGCTACCGTTTCTACGCGACGACGTCCAACCTGAAGCCCGGCAAGTGGCGCGTGGTGCTGGAGACGGAGGACGGGCACGAAATCCACCGCCTCAACTTCACCGCCGGGCCGGATGCGAACCCCGGGGCCCGCGTCTTCGACGTCGCCGTGTCCACGCTCAAGGACGTGAAGCCCCTGGCGCTGTCGGAGTGGCAGGAGCGGACCGCGGCCGCGGCGGCGAAACCCGCCGCCGCCGCGCCGAAGCCGAAGTAGCGCGCCGGGCCTACTTCTTCTTGCCCTTCCGGGCGGCCTTGTCCGCCGCCCAGAGGGACTTCATCCACGCCTCCACGTCCTTCGCCTTGCGGGGGATGTCGGCGGAGAGGACCTTGCAGCCGCGCGCGGTGACGACGACGTCGTCCTCGATGCGCACGCCGATGCCCCGGTAGCGCTTGGGCACGGTGAGGTCGTCCATCTGGAAGTAGAGGCCGGGCTCCACCGTCAGCACCATTCCGGCCTGGAGCTTCCCGTACTTGTAGGTCTCCTGCCGCGCCTGGGCGCAGTCGTGCACGTCCAGGCCCAGCATGTGGCTGACGTTGTGGAGCGAGTAGCGCTTGTAGAACTGGTGCTCGTCCTTGAGCGCCTCCTCGGCGTCCTCGAGGATGCCCAGGGCCTCCAGGCCCTCCGCGAGCACGCGCATGGCCGCGCGGTTGGGCTCCATGAAGTCGTTGCCCGGCTTCACCTCGGCGAAGGCCGCGTCCTGCGCCTCCAGCACCAGCTCGTAGATTTCGCGCTGCTCCTTGGAGAACTTCCCGGAGATGGGCAGGGTGCGGGTGATGTCCGCGGTGTAGAGCGTCTGGCCCTCCACGCCCGCGTCCAGCAGCAGCAGGTCGCCGGGAACGAGCGGCCCGTCATTGTGGTGCCAGTGCAGGATGCACGCATGGGCGCCGGAGGCGGCGATGGTGCGGTAGCCCACGTCGTTGCCTTCCACGCGGGCGCGGAGGTTGAAGATGCCCTCCACGTAGCGCTCCGTCTTCGCCGTCTTCAGGCCGCGGATGACGTCCTCGAAGCCACGGTGCGTGGAGTCGATGGACGTCTGGAGTTCACGCAGCTCCTGCGCGTCCTTGAGCAGCCGCATCTCCGACAGCGCCTGGGCCAGCCCCTTGTCCTTGTCCTTCTCAGCCGGCGCCGGTACGGCGCCGTCCACCTTGGGCGACAGGCCGCGCAGCAAGCGCGTGGGACGGCTCGCCGCGCCGCTGAGGCCGGAGAGGAAGTCCGGCAGCTCGTTGAGGCTCCGGGCCTGGTCCACGCCGTAGCGGGCCTGGCTCTCCTTCACGCCCAGGCGGGGGCCTTCCCACAGCTCACCCTTCACGCGGTCGGTGAAGAACGTGGCGTCGGTGCGGCCCGGGTTCGGCTCCACGAAGAGCACGTCGGTGTGGCCCCCCTTCTCCTTGGGCTGGAGGACGAGGACGCAGTCTGGCTCCAGGTTGCCGGTGAGGTAGTAGAAGTCGCTGCCCGGCCGGAAACGGAAGTTGGTGTCGTTGGCGCGCACCTTCTCGTGGCCGGTGGGAATGATGAGCGTCTCACCGGGGAACAGCTTGGAGAGCGCCCGGCGGCGGGCCTTGAAGGCCTCCGCCTGCTTGATTTTCGGGGGCAGCTTCTTCGAGCGCGGCTTCCACGACTTCATCATGAAGTCGAGCAGTGCCGGCGGCGGCACCGTGTCGTGCGTGGCGGGCTTCGCGGGTGCTGCCGCGGGGGCCTGCTCCTCGGAGGTGACAATCGGCTGTTGCTCGCCCAGGGCGGGCTGAGCGGCGGCGGAAGAACGGGTCGTGGCCATGGACAACTCTTCACCCGACCACGGCGCGCCTTCAAGTCAGAGTTGTCGCGGGCGGTGCCGCAATGTCTTCCCGGAGAAGCGCCACCTGCCCCAGGAGGACGGGCACGGCCGTCTCCACGCGAAGAATGCGGGGCCCCAACGAAAACGGGTGGAAACCATGGGCTTCCAGGAGGTCGGCCTCGAAGGGCACCCAGCCGCCGTCCGGCCCAATGGCCAGTACGACGCGCTGGGCCAGACCCACGCCCAGCGCTCGGAGCGGCTGCCTCGCGGGGGGGTGGGGGAGCAGGCGGAGCGTCTGGGGGCCGAAGAAGGCGTCGAGCTCGTCTTCGACGAAGGGACGGAAGCGCTCTCGGACCAGCACTTCTGGGAGGCGCGTGTCCCGGGCCTGCTCCAGTCCCTGGATGAGCAGCTCCTGGACGAAGGCGGGGTCCAGCACCTTGGAGCCGAAGTAGCTCTTCTCCACGCGCGCGGCGTTGAGCAGGACGATGCGGTCCACGCCCAGCGAGGCCACCGCGGGCAACACCTTCTTCAGCGCCTTGGGGCGGGGGATGGCCAGCAGCAGGTCGATGCCCGCGCGCGGGGGCGGAGGCTCGGTGAGGGTGACGCGCAGGTGCAGCACGCCAGCGCTGTTCTCCAGCACCTCGCCGGTGCCGGTGAGGCCTCCCAGGTGTCCTACGCGGAGGGACTCGCCGGGCTCGGCGCGCAGCACCTCGCGGGCGTGCTGGGCCCGCCGTCCGGTGAGGCGCGCGGTGCCGTCGGGCAGGAAGTCTTCGTCCAGGAGGAGCAGCAGGTTCACGGGGCCTCTGTACTCCGCCGCCTGGAGGCTTGGGGAATCTTCGGTCCAGGGGGGCGGTGTCCGGCCGCCGTTGCCCCGGGGAAGCCGGTCCCCGGGCACCCAACCTGACTGGCCCTCCCGTGGTGGGACTTGCCCCTGCTCGGAGCGTGCCGTAAAGGCGGTGGCCGTGCGTAACCTCTGCCTGCGTTGCCGCCGTCCCGAGAGCGCGTGTTATTGCGCGCAACTGCCGCCCCGGCTGGAGACTCGCACGCGCGTCGTGTTCCTCCAGCACCCGCGTGAGAGCCGCGTGGCCATTGGCACCGCGCGCATGGCCCACCTGTCGCTGAGCAACTCCGAGCTGCATGAAGGCGTGGACTTCACTGGCCACCGGCGCATCGAGGAGCTGGCCGCGCAGCGGGACTCCGTCGCGGTGCTCTTCCCGGGCGAGGACGCCATCACGGTGGAGGAGGCGCGGCTGAATCCTCCCAAGACGCTCATCGTCGTGGACGGCACCTGGCCGCAGGCGAAGAAGGTCGTGTCGCGCAACCCGGTGCTGGCCGGGCTGCCGCGCATCGGCTTCGTACCCCGCCGGCCCAGCAACTATCGCATCCGCGCGGAGCCCGCGGACCACTGCGTGTCCACCATCGAGGCGGTGGTGGAGATGCTGGGCATCCTGGAAGGGGACCCCGCGCGCTTCGACACGATGCTGCGGGCCTTCGAGTACATGGTGGATACGCAGTTGGAGCGGCAGTCGACGCGCACCTCACCGAATCGGCGCCGCGTCTACTTCGGGCCGTGGCGTCCACCGCTGGAGCTGCGCACGCTGGCGGAGCGCTTCGAGAAGCTCGTCGTCTTCTACGGCGAGGCGAACGCGCACCCCGCGGGCGGCGAGGAGATTCCCACCGAGCTGGTGCACGCGGTGGCGTGCCGTCCGGCCACGGGCGAGCGCTTCGAGGCCATCATCGCGCCGGAGCAGCCCCTGGCCTACAGCACGCCGCTGCATGTGGAGTTGTCGGAGGCCATCCTCCGCGCGGGCGAGCCCCGGGCCGAGGCGATGAAGCGCTTCGAGGCCTTCCTCCGCCCCGATGACGAACTGGCGGTGTGGACCACGTTCGCGCTGGACCTGCTGTGGGCGGGCGGCATCACCCGGCGTCCGGCGAGCAGCGTGCGCCTGGCCACCGCGCGCGCCCTGAAGGGCAAGGCGGGCGGCGTGGAGCAGGCGATGACGCTGTTGCAGGGGCCGGAGTTGCCGCAGTGGGCCCCGGGCCGCGCGGGCCGGCGCATCCGCGCGCTGGAGTCCGTGGTGCGCGAACTGGTGGCTCGAGGTAACGCCACCGAGCCGCCTCAGAAGCTGCCCCGCACGGGCAGCTGAGTCCGAGGCCCGTTACCGTCCACGCTGTGCGTCGCGGGCGGGCACATGGGGCCGTCATCTCCCGCCCGCCTCAGGGGAGCAGTCCCGTCCTGGCCTCCTTGGCGTAGCGCCCTCGTGGGAAGTCGTTGAGGTACTGGCGGTATTCGTCCTTGGCCCGGTGCGATTCGAGCTTCTCCTCGAAGCACCGCGCGCGCAGGTAGCGCGCCTGCTCGCGGTGGGACGCCTTGGGGCTGCGCTGGGCAATCTCGTCCAGGCCTACCAGGAAGCTCTCGCACTTGCGCGAGTTCATCTTGAGCCGGGCGTAGCCCAGGAAGCGCTCGTCGGCGTCCTTGGATACGAGCGCCATGGGAATCAACGGCTCGCGCTGCTTCGGTGATTGTTTCGCCACGGCCTCCGGAGGCGGCTGAGGCTCCGGCGCGGGCGGCCTGGGGACGTTCACCGACGGCACGGGGTAGGGCGCGAACTCGTGGTTCGGGTCCACGGGGGCCGAGGGCGCGGTCGGGGTGCTTCCCGCGGCAGCCACGGGGGCCAGGGCATTCGCCGGTGGCGGCGCGGGCTCGGGCGCGGGGGCTTCACCGATGGGCTCCCG
>NZ_JABFNS010000090.1 GCF_013116825.1 Myxococcus xanthus | reverse complement strand
GCGGGGCAGGGGGCGGGTTGCGCTTCTGCTCGATGACCGTCTTCATCGCGGCGTCGATGCCGGGGTGCTGCTTCACGCCGGGCTGGTCACCCCAGCCGGCGCGCAGCGCCTGGTCCTGGCCGCTGATCTTGTCCACGGCGTGCCAGTCCTGCTCGAACTGGCGCTGGTTGACGATGCCCACCTCGTACTGGCCCATCGCCGCGGGACGCGGCGGCGGCCCGTCCGGCTGGATGTCGGCCATGGTCCGGACCTGGATGGTGTAGGCCCAGACGATGCCCACCGCGAAGATGGCGAGCGCACCCACGCCGACGCCCACCACCTTGCCCATGACCAGGTGGTCTTCTTCCGCCGCCACGCCGTGCGCGCCGACGATGACGCGCGACTCGAGCTCAACCTGGGTCTTCTTCATGGCTGCACGTACCTCAAGGACTCGGCGATGTAGGGGTCCTTCACCGTGAGCGTGTAGTGGCCACGCGCCAGGAAGAGGGCGAAGCCCACCGCGATACCGCCCACTCCGAAGAAGGCCGTGAGCAGCGACCAGTGGAACGTCGGGCCCGCGTCACCGGTCAGCGCCGGCCACACCAGCCAGTACAGGTCCACCGCGTGGATGATGAGCAGGTACACGGCCACCACGGCCAGCTTCCGGGGCTGCAGCTTCAGCTTGCGCGACAGCAGGATGCCGAAGGGCAGCAGGAAGTGGAGGAAGAACAGGGCGATGGACATCGACCGCCACGGGCCGAACATGCGCAGGCCGTACCAGGGCGCCTCTTCCGGGATGTTCGCGATCCACACCAGCATGAACTGGGAGAAGGCGATGTAGGCCCAGAACGCGGTGAAGGCGAGCATCAGCTTGCCGAGGTTGTGGAAGTGGTCCAGCTTCACGACGCTGCCGTAGAGGTCCTTGCCCTGGGCGTTCACCGTGACGATGGTCAGGATGCAGAAGGCCGCCAGGAAGCTTCCGGCGAAGTAATAGACGCCGAAGATGGTCGACTGCCAGAGCGGCGTGAGGCTCATCAGCCAGTCGAAAGAAGCGAACGTGATGGTGAGCGCAAGGAACGGCAGCACACCCGGAGAGAACTTGCGCTGCTTCACCGTGAAGTCGAGTCCACCCTCGGTGTCCTGCTTCAGGCTCCACGAGCGCAGCCGCCAGGCCGCGAACGTCCACACGCCGAAGTAGATGATGTGGCGAACGCCCACGCCAGGGGGGAACGAGAGGTGGTTGTTCAGGTACCCGTGCTGCTTGTGGCTCAGGTGCTCCAGCTCCAGGCTGGAGTAGCCCTTGGTCAGCTCGGAGCCTTCCCACCAGGGGTAGAGGTAGGCGGCCATGGCCAGCAGCGGCAGGGCCAGCACGAAGAACACCGGAATCACCGCGGAGGCCGTCTCCATCGTCCGGCGCAGCACGATGAGCCACTTGGCCTTCGCCGTGTGGAAGATGGCCTGCATGATGAGGAAGGCGACGCTGATGCCCACCCAGTAGGTGAAGCCAATCAGATAGGCGTGCGCCGTCTCACCCTTGGCGTCGGTGGCGAAGAAGCCACCCAGCGTGGCCAGGAGGCAGAGAATGCCCACGGCGAACGCGGGCACCATGAGCTTCGGCGTGCCGGTGTACGGCCCGAAGCTGGTGTGCGAGTTGGTGACGGGGGGACTCATCGGTTCTCCTGCGGAACGGGCTGCTGGCCGTCCGTGCGGGTATTTCGGGCCGTCTGGAGTGCGCGGACGTAGGCGACCACGGCCCAGCGCTCGCGCAGGTCGAGCTCACCGGAGAAGGACGGCATCACGCCGTAGCCCTCGTTGATGGCCACGTAGAAGTGGCCGTCCGACTTGCTCTCCAGGTCCAGCAGCGAGGGAGGCAGGCGCAGGGCCATGTTCTCCGCGACGATGCTGTTTCCATCGCCGAGCACGCCGTGACACTGCGAGCAGACGATGTTGTACTTCTTCTGACCCAGGGTCAGCAGGTTCTGGTCCACCGTGATGGGCACGTGGGCCACCGGCTGGCCGGCGCTGCGGCCGGTGAGGGCCACCTGGCGCTGGGTCGGGTCCTTGAGCTCGGGGAGCTTCTCGAAGCGCTCACGCGGCACCGTGCCCACGGGAGGCGTGCGCATGGCGCGACCGTCCGCCCAGAAGTCGGACGCCTCGTAGTACTCGTACTTCGCCTGGTGCTCCATGCGCTGGAGGAACTCCGAGCTGACGTTGCAGCCCGTGAGCGTGGCGAGTCCGGCGGCGGGGATGAGCCACCTCATTCCTTCTCTCCCGTGACGAGGGTCACCTGGGTCGCGCCCAGGGCCTTGAGCTGATCCATGACCGGCGCCGCGTCCGTGCCCGTCGCCTGGGGCACGCTCAGCCAGTAGCCGTGCGTGGAGGCGGTGCGGAACTCCTCGGACTCGAAGACGGGGTGGTACGGCTGGGGCAGGCGGCTGAGCCCCAGCAGACCGAAGAAGATGCCGAAGGCGGCGAACAGCACCCCCAGTTCGAACGTGATGGGCACCCACGCCGGCAGCGACAGCAGCGGGCGACCACCGATGTTGAGCGGGTAGTCGATGGTGTTCATCCACGTCTGCATGGCCAGCGCCGTGGCCACGCCCGTCAGACCGCCGCACAGGGCGATGAAGGGCACGCGCGAGGGCGGCAGGCCCAGGGCCTCCGACCCGCCGTGCAGCGGGTACGGAGAGTAGGTGTCCATTCCCTCGAAGCCCTTCTCCCGCATCTGGCGGGTGGCGGTCACGAGGGCGTCCGGCGTCGAGAACTCCGCCAGGACCCAGGAATCGAGAACGGTGGCTTCCATGGCTCTTAGTGAGCTCCGTGGGTGAGGGTGCCGGCGCCGGCGAGCGCGTCATCAGAGCCGTGCTGGTGAGCGGCGTGCTTGAGCTCGAGCTGGAGCTCCTTCACCTCGCTGATGGCGACCGCGGGCACGAACTTGAGGAACAGGAGGAACAGGGTGCCGAACAGGCCCAGCGTGCCGATGTAGATGGACCAGTCCACCCACGTCGGGGTGTAGATGCCCCAGGAGGACGGCAGGAAGTCCTGGCTCAGCGAGGTGACGATGATGATGAACCGCTCGCACCACATGCCGATGTTCACCGCGATGGACGCCACCCACATGATGGCGATGTTGGTGCGGCACTTCTTGAACCAGAAGATGTTCGGGGTGATGACGTTGCAGGCGATCATCAGCCAGTACACGCCGGCGTAGGGGCCCGTGGCGCGGTTCACGTAGAACGTCCACAGCTCGTACTGGTTCTGCGAGTACCAGGCGACGAAGTGCTCCATCAGGTACCCGTAGGAGACGAGCAGGCCCGTCGCCAGGATGACCTTGTTCATGTTCTCCAGGTGGCGGTCCGTGATGACGTCCCGCAGACCCAGGTACTTGCGCGCCGGGATGATGAGCGTGATCACCATCGCGAAGCCGCTGAACACGGCGCCGGCCACGAAGTACGGCGGGAAGATGGTGGCGTGCCAGCCGGGCAGCAGGGAGACGGCGAAGTCGAACGAAACGATGGTGTGCACGGACACCACGAGCGGCGTGGAGAGACCGGCCAGCAGCAGGTACGCAATCTTGTAGTTGTGCCAGTGCCGACCGGAGCCGCGCCAACCGAGCGCGAACAGGCCGTAGATGGTCCGCTGGAGCTTCGTCTTGGACGAATCACGCAGCGCCGCCAGGTCCGGGATGAGGCCCACGAACCAGAAGAGCGCGGACACCGTGAGGTACGTGGAGATGGCGAACACGTCCCACACCAGCGGCGAGCGGAACTGCGGCCACGCGCCCAGGGTGCTGGGGTAGGGGAACAGCCAGAAGGCGAACCAGGGACGGCCGGTGTGCAGCAGCGGGAACAGACCGGCGCACATGACGGCGAACAGCGTCATGGCTTCCGCGAACCGGTTGATGCTCGTGCGCCACTTCTGCTGGAAGAGCAGGAGGATGGCGGAGATGAGCGTACCAGCGTGGCCGATACCGACCCACCAGACGAAGTTGATGATGTCGAACGCCCAGCCGACAGGCTGGTTGTTACCCCACACGCCGATACCGCGGGCCAGCGTGTAGGTGACACCGATGACGAGCAGGCCCAGCGCGCTGAGCGACAGGCCGAAGAGCATGAACCAGCCCTTGCCCGGCTTGCGCCAGACATGGTCCAGCAGCGTCTCGTTCAGGGTCGCGTCGTCATGGTGCGGCGCGACGAGGGGTCGTGGCTCGAGCGGGTCGTGATACGTGGTGGAAGCAGTTTCAGCCATGGCTTAGTGGCTCCCTTGGTTCGCAGCGGCGGGCGCGGCGGGCTCGAGGGCGGGGTTGGGATTGCGGACGCGGATGAGGTGCGCGGTGCGCGGGCGGGTGCCCAGCTCGTGGAGCAGCTTGTACGCGCGCTCGTCCTCGTGGAGCTGCGTGACGCGCTGCTGCGGGTCGTTGAGGGAGCCGAAGGTGATGGCCTGCGTGGGGCAGGTCTGCTGGCAGGCCGTCTGCAGCTCCTTCTCATTGATGACGCGCTTCTCGACGCGGGCGTCGATGCGCACTCGCTCGATGCGCTGGACGCAGTACGTGCACTTCTCCATCACGCCGCGGTTGCGGACGGTGACGTCCGGGTTCATCAGCATCTTCTCGGTGGCCGTCTTGTCCGCCGTGTAGTGCAGGTAGTTGAACCGGCGCACCTTGTACGGGCAGTTGTTCGAGCAGTACCGGGTGCCGACGCAGCGGTTGTACACCATGTCGTTCAGGCCCTCGTCCGAGTGCACGGTGGCGTTCACCGGGCAGACGTACTCGCAGGGGGCCTTCTCGCAGTGCACGCACATCACCGGCTGCATGACCATCCGGGGGTCGCTCTCGCTGCCCTCGAAGTAGCGGTCGATGCGCAGCCACTGCATCTCACGGCTGACGGCGACCTGCTGCTTGCCCACGACGGGGATGTTGTTCTCCGCCTGGCAGGCAATCACGCACGCGCTGCAACCGGTGCAGCGGGACAGGTCGATGGCCATGCCCCACTTGTAGCCCTGGGGGTTGCTGGGACCCTTGTTGTAGTCGAAGGCCGGCAGGTTGTCCTGGACGCCGAACTTCAGCTCGCTCTTGACGCGGTGGAGCGTGTGCTGCGTCGCGATGGACGGGTTCTTCAGCTCGGACAGCGGCATGTCCAGCGCCAGCGGGCGGTTCTCCATCCGCCAGTGCGTCTGGGTCAGGCTGAACTTGTGGCTGCCGCGCACCTTGGTGAGCGTGGCGCCGCCGTCGAACCAGGGGGCCTTCACGGTGCGCACCGCGTTGGCGTTGAAGCCCACCGCCTTGGCCACCTGCTCGTGCAGGCCGTCACGGCCGTAGCCCAGCGCCATCGTCACGGTGTCGTCCGCGTGGCCGGGGGTGATCCAGACCGGCACGGTCATCTTGCGGCCGCCGTAGTTCAGCTCCGCCAGGTCACCGGGCTCGAGGCCCAGCCCCTTGGCGGTCTCCGGGCTCAGCAGCGCGGCGTTGTCCCAGGTCATCTTGGTGATGGGGTCCGGGAGCTCCTGCAGCCAGGAGTTGTTGCCGAAGCGGCCGTCGAAGACCTTGTAGTCGTAGACGAAGTTGATCTCGAGCTCGCCCGTGGCGGGGGCCGTGTAGCCCGTCACCAGCGCGGAGGCGGCGCCGAAGTCCGGAGCGCCCTGGGCCGGAGCGGCCTGCGTGCCGGGGATGGCACCGTCCGACACCCAGCTCTCCCAGAGGGCCTCGAAGTCAGCCTGGCCCTCGGACTGACCCTGCCAGTAGTCGCGCAGCATCTGGTACGCGGGGCGGTAGGGCTCGTCGAGGAACATCGCCAGCAGCTCGGACTCCGGCACGCCGTTGTAGAGCGGCTGGATGAGCGGCTGGGCAATGGCCACGGTGCCGTCGAACGAACGGCCGTCGCTCCACGTCTCCAGCGGGTGCGCCGCGGGGACGAACCAGTCGGCGTACTGGCTGGTCTCGTCCTCGTAGAGGCCCGTGTAGAGGACGGTGAGGTTGCCGCGGTTGGGGTTGGTCGCCGGGTCCAACAGCTCCTTCAGACCCGTGTCCGCCGGAACCGAGAACACCGGGTTCCAGCTGGTGATGACCAGCGTGTCCACGCGGCCGGCGGTGATGTCCTCCACCAGCGCGCGGACCTGGCTCAGGCCCTCCTGCTCCGCGATGGACGACTGCACGTACTTCACCGTGGTGCCGGTGTTGCCCAGCGCGGCGTTGATGGCGTGTGCCAGCGCGTGGACCGCCGCCGGCTGACGCTCACCCGCGACCACCAGGGTGCGGCCCGGACGCGCGGCGCGCAGGTCCGCGACGACCGCCTGCACCCAGGCGTTGTGGTCCGACTTCAGCGACGCCTTGTTGGCGGCGGCGCCAGCCAGCGAGGCGGCGGGGCCACCCACGGCCTGGGCCACGGCGGCGGCGACCGCGAGCACGTCCTGCGACTTCACGCGCAGGCGGTGGTCGGCCATGCCGCCGGTGATGGAGAAGCGGGCCTCGGCCACGTAGAGCCGGTTGAGCGGACCGTTGTTCGGGTCGCGGCGGTTGGCGAACTGGCGCGCGTAGCCCAGGTTCTCCGGGCGGCTCTCCAGGAAGTCCGCGTCCAGCGACAGGACGATGTCCGCCTGGGCGAAGTCGTAGACGGCCGAAACGGGCTGTCCGCCGAAGAGCGCGCGGGTCGCCTCGTCCTGCGTGTCGTGCGTCTGCGCGGTGTAGCTGTGGAAGCGCGCGTTCGGCAGCTTCTTCAGGATGCGGGTGCGCAGGTCGCCGGTCAGCGGCGAGTTGCCGGGCTCGGACAGGAAGCGCACGCGGCTGCCGCCGTCATTGGCGGCGGCCTTGTTGGCGGCGTTGACCAGCTCCTCGCGCAGGACGCGGAGGGCGCGGGGGCTCTTGCCCTGACGGAGCACGCGGGCGCGGCTCGGGTCGTACAGGGACAGGAGGAACGCCTGCTCCCAGGGGCCAGCGGCGCCCTGGTTGACCGGGTGGTCCGGGTTGCCCTCGATCTTCACGGGGCGACCCTCGCGGGCGGTGATGAGCAGGCCGGAGGTGTGACCGGCCAGCGTCATGCCGGACGCGTAGTGGAGCGGGTTGCCCGGGACGAGCTCGGGGGGCGTCTTGGTGTACGGCATGATGCGCTCATCCACCGGACGAGTGCTGCACGCCGTGGCGCCGGCCAGCGCCAGCGAGGCACCCAGCAGGTGCATGAACTCGCGGCGGGCGAAGCCCGTGGGCGCCAGGTCCGCGCCGACGGGGAACTCCGGCCGCGTCTCTTCCAGGTAGTCGGGCGTGCCGAGCTTCTCCTCCAGGCTGCGCCAGTACGTCTGGCCATAGCCGGGCTCGGAGGGGGAGGCGTTGGCGGCCGCGTGCTCGAGCGCCTCGCCGACAACGTCGGACCTGGCGGCGGGCCGGTCCGTGACGACCGGGAGCGCGAAGGAGGAGGGGGTGTCCTGCGACGGGGCGCCGTCGCGCTTCGTGTTCATCGGTGGCATGTGGAGCAGCTCTCGCGCGAGTGGACGTCGTACGCTTCAGCCAACTGGCGGCCAAGCTCAGCGGCCTTGGCCTTGTCTTCGGGCGGGGTCCACGTCATGGACGTGATGAACTCCGCCGGACGCAGGTGGGGCTCCGGATTGCGGTGGCAATCCAGGCACCAGGCCATGGTGAGCGGCGCAGCCTGCTCCACGGCGGCCATCTGGTCGACGCGGCCGTGGCAGGTGGCGCAGCCAACGCCCTTGGCCACGTGGATGGAGTGGTTGAAGTAGACGAAGTCCGGCAGGTTGTGCACGCGGACCCAGGGGATGGGCTGGTCGGAGAAGAACGACTTGCGGACCTCGTTGAGGTACGGGCTCTTGTTCCAGACCTGTGCGTGGCAGGACATGCACACCGTGGTGGAGGGGATGCCCGCGGAGGGCGACTCCTCGACCGACCAGTGACAGTACCGACAGTCAATCTGCTCATCACCCGCGTGGTGGCGGTGATCGAACTCGATCGGTTGTTCAATGGGCCGCTGCTGGCCAGTGACGTACGGCGAGCGCACGTAGGCCATGAGACCGCCGATACCGATGGCGGGCACGGCAAGGAGCGCCGCGGCGGACAGCCGCGACACCGTGTTCGTCCAACGTGGGAAGAGAGGGCCGCTCATACCTGGACCATGGGCAAGGGGGCTTCGACAACAGCACTCGTGAAGGGAACGAAAGGCGAGGCGTGGGCGTTACCGGGCACAGGGAGCGGAGGGGCATTCCCGGCCCCACTGGGGCGGGTGGGCGGTAGCTCCTGGCGCACTGAAGGCGAAGCGGACACGTCCAACGAAACCTCTATTAGTAATGCCGTGGGCGGGGCCCTCCTCCTCTCCCTGCCCTAATGCGGCGCGGGACCATCGGGCATCGACACGGCAGTGTCAACCATTCTGATATGGCGGCACGGGGATACCACTTCCCCGTGCGAGGGCGGAAAGTCGCGGTCGCGCGGTGATGAATCTCTCTTCTGGAGGGAGGTAGGGACGATTGAGCAAAACACCCGTCGGGGAGGATCACTCCGGGTGTTTCACGGCGCTTCGTTGGTCTCCGGCTTCCGCCAGCGCGCGAGGCGCCGGGCCAGAAGCCTCTCCACCAGCTCCCGGGCGCGCGCGTCCCGGTGATAACGGGCGTCGTGCCGGGTGCCCTTGCCCTGGTTGCACCGGGCGCAAGCCAGACCCAGGTTGCTCAGCGCCTCGGAGCCCCCGGCCGTCTTCGGGAGGATGTGCTCGATGGTGGCGCGGCTGATCGGCTCGCCATCCAGGCCGACCCATAAGTGCGCGTTGCAGTGCAAGCACTTGCCGAGCCATGCCTCGCGGCCCCGGTGGTCGGCGCGCTCGAAGGTATTATCCGTTTCGATGATACCCAGTATTTTACGGCGTTTGGCGTCGCTCATTCTACACCTCGACGACTGCGGGGCCGGCGACGGCGAAAATGCGATCGCCCGCGCGGCGGGAGACGTTGATTCCGCCCGTGAAGGCGCTGAAGGCCGGAAGCACGCCCACACCGCGCCCCACCTGGAAGCAGGGAAGACGCAGTGTGTCGCTCCTGCCGCCCAGCCGCACCATGGGGTGGATGTGACCTGCCCATACATAGCGGCCTGAGACGGGCTCCGGGTGGTGGGCGAAGTGGAAGGGGCCTTCGTCGATGGAGGACTCGCGGACGTCCAGGCGCCAGCGGTCAGGCAGCGTCTTCACGTGCCGGTCATGATTGCCCCGCACCAGGACGCATTCCACCGAGGCGTGTGACTCCCGCCACTCCGCCAGCCGCTCCACCACGGCGGGGGTGAGGCCCTGGCGTGAGTGGATGAGGTCACCCAGCAGGAGCAGGCGGCGGGCGCCGGTGGTGGTGAGCGCCGCGGACAGGCGGGCCAGGTCGTCCTCCAGCACGCCCGTGGGAAGGGGGATGCCGTGCTGCTGGAAGCTCTCCGTCTTGCCCCAGTGCAGGTCCGCCACGGCCAGGGTGCCAGCGTCGGGCCAGTACAGGGCGCGCTCCGGGAGCAGCTCCAGCAGGGTGCCCTCTATGCGGACCTGGCATCTTCGCGAGTCCATCGCTCCTTCAATCGCTCCACCCGCTCCAGCAGGGACTCGCTCGACAGGCTCGCGCTGATGCGCTCGACGACGAGCGGGAATCCCAGGGGCGTGGGCCGGCGGACATGGATGAGCTCCAGGGGCGCGGCTTGAAGCCGCTCCAGGGTCCGCTCCAGGCGCCCCTCCTCGAATTGTTGCTCCAGCACCTCCCGGCGGGCCTGGACGAGCAGGAGGTTGTCCGGGTCGTATTGGATGAAGACGTCGTGCAGCAGCGACGCGCTGGCCTGGACCTGCCGCGAGGACTTGCGCGCGCCGGGCAGGCCCGGCAGCACCAGCCCGGCGATGCGGGCGATGTCGCGGAACTGGCGCTTTGACAGCTCCCCGACGTTGACGCTCTCCAGGACGTCCGCCTCCAGGCGCTCGCGGGTGAAGAGCGCGGGGTGCAGCGCCTCCTCGAAGGGGAAGGGCGTGGGTGTGAGCAGCTCCAGGCCATAGTCATTCACCGACAGGGTGAAGGTGGCCTTGCGCAGGCGTGTCAGCCGCAGCGCCAGCAGCGCCGCCAGTCCTTCGTGCACCAACCGTCCTTCGAAGGGATAGAGGAAGAGATGGTGCCCGTCGCGCGTCTGGCACGTCTCCGCAAGCAGGATGTCCGCCGCGGGGATGCGGGACAGGCGGGCCTGCGCGTCCAGCACGGGCCAGGCGGCGGCCAGTTCGTCCGACGTGACATCGCCGTGGCGCGCGGTGTCCAGCGTGCGCCGAACGGCGGCGGCCAATGAGCCGGACAGGGGCAGGCGGCTGCCGCCCCAGCGCGGTGTCCGGGTGACCTTCGTCTTCGCGGGCCGCACGTAGGCGGTCATGTCCTGGAGGCGGCTGAACTCCAGCTTCTTCCCCGCGAAGATGAAGGTGTCGCCCGGCTTGAGGCGGCTGACGTAGGACTCCTCCACGCTGCCCAGGCGCCCTCCGCTCCAGTAGCGCAGTTGCACCACCGCGTCGGAGGTGATGGTGCCGATGTTGAGGCGGTGCATGCGGGCCACGCGCGCGTCCGCGACGACGCAGCGGCCCTCGTGCTCCACCACGCGCCGGAACTCCGGGTAGGCGCGCAGCGTCGGGCTGCCTTCGCGGACCAGGGACAAAGTCCACGCGAACTCCTCGTCGGTGAGGCCGGCGAAGGCCGCCGCGGTGCGCACCTCGTCTCGCAGGGCGTCGGGCGTGAAGCCGCCGCCCAACGCGCACGTCACCAGGTGCTGCGCCAGGACGTCCAGCGGCTTGCCCGGCGGCGTGCGGGCCTCCACCTCGCGGCGCCGGAGCGCGTCCTTGGCGGCGGCCATCTCCACCAGCTCCAGCGCGTGCGTGGGGACGAAGAGGATGTGACAGGTGGCGCCCGGGCGGTGGGCGCTGCGGCCCGCGCGCTGCATCGTGCGGCCAATGCCCTTGGGACTGCCCACCTGTACCACGCGCTCCACCGGGCCGAAGTCCACGCCCAGGTCCAGCGACGAGGTGCACACCACGATGCGCAGCGAGCCTTCCTTGAGGCCGCTCTCCACGCGCTCGCGCTCCTCGCGTTCGATGGAGCCATGGTGGAGCGCGATGAGGTGCGCCCACTCCGGACGGGCGAAGCGCAGGCCTTCGAACCAGCGCTCGGCCTGGGAGCGCGTATTGGTGAAGATGAGCGTGGAGCGCTCCGCGTCCAGCCACGCGCCCACGCGGGCCAGCATGGAGAAGCCCAGGTGGCCCGCCCAGGGGAACGCATCCACGGACTCGGGCAGCAATGTCTCAACGACGATGGGCCGCTCCAACGCCGCGCTCACAATCGTGGGCGTCTGGCCGGTGCCCACGGCGTGACGGGCGGCCTCTTCCAGATTGGCCAGCGTGGCGGACAGCGCCCAGGTTCGCAGGCCCGGCGCGAAGTGGCGCAGGCGGGCCAGCGCCAGCTCCAACTGCGAACCCCGCTTGGAGCCGAGAAGTTCGTGCCATTCATCCACGATGACGGAGCGCAGTGACGCGAACAGCTCCGGGGCCCGCTCATGCGTGAGCAGGACGCACAGCGACTCCGGCGTGGTGATGAGCACTTGCGGCAGGCGCTCCCGCTGACGCTGGCGCACCGAGGAGGACGTGTCGCCGGTGCGGCTCTCCACGGCGAGGTCCGCGTCCAGCACGGTGAGGGGCTCCCTCAACGCCTTCTCCACGTCCCGGGACACCGCGCGCAGCGGCGTCACGTAGAGGAGTTGAAGCCCTGGCTGTCCATGCGCCGCGACGTCCGCGAGCGGACCCAGGTAGGCCGCGTACGTCTTCCCCGCGCCGGTGGGGACGTGGATGAGCCCGCTTTCGCCGCGCGCATGGGCGGCCCAGGCTTCTTCTTGGAACGGGTAGGGCGTCCACCCCTTCGCGCGGAACCAGCCGCGCAGCCGCTCCAGGGGTGGTTCATTCGTTTGCGCTCGAGTCGATGCGCGCTGGACGCGAGGTCGCCTGGGCTTGCGCGGTGCCTCTGCGGCCGGAGGCTCGGTGGCGGCGCGCAGGGCCTTGCGGCTGGCGGCAATCTGCGCCCGCAGCGAGCGGGGTCTACCCGCTGGCATGGAGCAGCTCCTTGAGTGAGTCCAGCGTGTCCGCGTCCTGCGGCTTCTTGTCCGTCCGCCAGCGGGCGATTCGGGGGAAGCGCAGCGCGACGCCCGACTTGTGACGCGGCGAGGACTGGATGCCCTCGAAGTGCAGTTCGAAGACCTGTTCAGGCTCCACCGAGCGCACGGGGCCGTACTTCTCCCGCGTGTGCGCGCGAATCCACCGGTCCAGCCGGCCAATCTCCGCGTCCGTCAGACCGGAGTATGCCTTCGTCACGGGCTGGAGCTCCGTGCCGTTCCACACCGCGAAGGTGTAGTCGGTGTACAGCGACGAGCGCCGGCCGTGGCCCGGATGCGCGTACAGCAACACCGCGTCCACCGTGAACGGGTCAATCTTCCACTTCCACCAGTCGCCCCGCTTGCGCCCGGTGAGGTACGGCGACTCCAGGCGCTTGAGCATGAAGCCCTCGACGTTGCGCGCTCGCGCTTCGCCCCGCGCGGTGGCCAGGTCCTCCCAGGTCGCCGCTTGCACGACGGGGGAGACGGGAAGCCGAGGCACGTCTTCCAACAGCGCCTCCAGCTTCGCGCGCCGTTCGCGCAGCGGCTGGCTCCGGAGGTCCTCGCCTCCCAGCTCCAGCATGTCGTAGGCGATGTAGGCCGCGGGCGCTTCGGCCAGCACCTTGGGCGTCAGTTTCTGCCGGCCGATGCGCCGCTGGAGCAGGGCGAAGGGAAGGGGCCTCCAGTCCGCGTAGGCCAGCACCTCGCCGTCCAGCACCGTGCCCTCGGGGAGCGCGGCGGCGGCATCCGCGATTTCGGGGAAGCGCTCGGTGATGAGCTCTTCGCCGCGACTCCACAGGTGCACGCTGCCCTTGCGGCGGATGAGCTGGCCCCGGATGCCATCCCACTTCCACTCCACCTGCCATTCCGCCCGGTCGCCCAGGTCCCCTGGTGGCTGCTCCAGCGGTGACGCGAGATAGAAGGGGTAGGGCCGGGAGCTGTCGCTGTCCGACACGTCCTGGGACACGAGCTGCCGGAAGAAGGTGGGCGAGGGCGTCCACGTCCCCATCAGCCGGTGCGCCACGCTGGGCGCGGGCAGTCCCGCCACCTGCGCCACCGCGCGGACCACCAGCGTGGAGGACACGCCCACCCGCAGTTCACCGGTGAGCATCTTGTTGAGCAGGAACAACTCACGCCGGGGCATGGCGTGCCACCAGGACACCACCTGCTCGCGTTGCCCGGCGGCGTCCAGCTGACGCAGCGGCAACAGGCGTTGCTCCAGCCAGACGGACAGGGGCAGCTCCTCGGTCCGCGCCGGGCGCTCACGGGCGTCCAGCAGCAGGGCAATCACCTCCGCCAGGTCACCCACGGAGGCGTAGACCTCCTCGAAGAGCCAGCCGGGGATGCTGGTCAGCTCCTGCGTCCACCCCACCAGCAGCTTCGTGGGAATCAGCCGCTTCAGCTTCTGCCCCGTGAGGAAGTAGAGCGCCCACGCCGCGTCCTCCAGGGGCGCTTCCTTGAAGTAGCGCGCGAGCGCTTCCACCTTGGCGTTGGTGGACGTGGTCTGGTCCAGCGTTTCGTAGAGGTCCGCCAGTCGCCGCACGCGTCAGTCCTCCGCTTCGCCTTCGAAGGGCGTGGCCAGGGGCGCGGCGTCCACGCCCTGCTCGTGCAGGTAGTGGGCCAGCGGCTCGGCGTAGCCGTGCGTCACCAGCACGCGCTCCGCCCGGGTGTCCTCCACCGTGCGCAGCAGGTCCGGCCAGTCCGCGTGGTCCGACAGCACGAAGCCGCGGTCGAAGCCCCGGCGGCGGCGGTTGCCTCGAACGCGCATCCAGCCGGACGCGAAGCCGGTTTCGTGCTCACCGAAGCGGCGCATCCACGTGGTGCTGCTCGCGCTCGGTGGGGCCAGCACCAGGGCTCCCGCGAACGAGGTGCCCTTCTCCACCTGGGACACCGGCTGCGTGGGCAGCATGTGGACGCCCGCGTCCCGGTATGCGTCCAACAGGGCGTGCAAGGCGCCGTGGATGAACACGGTGCGGTCGGTCAGCTTCGCCAGCTCCGCGAGCAGCCGCTGCGCCTTGCCCAGCGCGTAGCAGAACAGCACCGCCGCGCGGCCCAGCGCGCGGTTGGCATCCCACCAACGCAGGATGTCCTCGGCCACCTGCTCCGTCGCCTCCCAGCGGAAGATGGGCAAGCCGAACGTCGCCTCGGTGATGAAGGTGTGGCAGGGGATGACCTCGAAGGGCGCGCACGTGGGGTCCGGCGCGCGCTTGTAGTCACCGGACACGACCCAGGTCTCACCGCCGTGCTCCACGCGCAGCTGCGCGCTGCCCAGCACGTGGCCCGCGGGATGGAAGCTGACGGTGACTCCGTTGATGCGCAGCCGTTCGCCGTAGTCGAGCGTGTCGATGGTGGCGTCCGCGCCCAATCTCCGGTGGAGCAGTCCCTTGCCCGCCCGGGCGCCCAGGTAGCGGTGGCTGCCGCTGCGTGCGTGGTCACCATGCGCGTGGGTGATGAGCGCCCGGTCCACCGGACGCCAGGGGTCGACGTGGAAGCCGCCGGGAACGCAGTAGAGCCCCTGAGGCGTCACCGTCATCAATGGAGCGGAAGGAGCGGCACTCAAAGTCCCATTCAGATAGCCAGGGGGTTGGAGCCGGACCACCCGGGGGCGGACGCCGCCTCACCGGCGGGAGCTCCCCGGGCTGCTCCCCGGGCACCCGCTGGCCCGGGGGCTTGCGAGCTGGGGGGAGGGGAATGCCGGACCGCTTGGAGGACTCCCCCGGACGGGGGATAACCCAGGGATGGCGCCCGTCCTGCTGCTGTCCGCGAATCCACAACGTCGCCAGTGAAGCGCTTCATCGGAGTCGAGGCGGGCCACCCCATTCCCCCTGCCGTGATGCGCGGTGGGACGTGAGTCAAAGACGATGGATGCACAGGAGCGGAAGTCAGCCTATCGGCAGCGCGCGGAGCAGGGTGAGGCGGTGCCGGTGTCGGTGGAGTTGCCGGCGGACCTCGATACGCCGCTGTCGGCCTATCTGAAGCTGGGCGGTGGTTCGCGTGGCTTCATCCTCGAGTCGTGCTACGGCGGCGAGCAGTTCGGCCGCTACAGTCACATCGGCGCGGAGCCCGCGGGCCGCGTGCGGTTGGACCGGAACGGTGCCACCTTGTGGCGCGGCTCACGCGAGGAGCGCCGGGATGGCAAGCCCCTGGACGTGCTGCGCCAGCTCTGGCGCGAGCTGGCCGTGGCCCGGCTTCCCGGTGAGGCGCCCTTCCTGGGCGGGCTCGTGGGGTACATGGGCTACAACTGCTTCTCGTGGCTGGAGCCCACGGTGCCGGACCGGCACCCCAGCGACATCTCCTTCCCGGACTCGGAATGGCTGGTGTGCGAGGACTTCGTCACGCACGACACCCGCACCGGGACGCTCAAGGCCACCGCCATTGCCCGGCCGTCGCTGCACGGCAGCGTGGCCGCCGCGCTGAAGGACGCGGAGGCGCGCGCGCAGGCCATGGCGGACCGGCTGCTGAAGCCGCTGCCTCCGGAGGCCTATGCGCCCACGCCGCGCATGCGTGGGGACGTGGCGCCTACCGCGTGTTGGGACCGCGCGGGGTATGAGTCGGCGGTGGCGCAGGCGCAGGAGTACATCCGCGCCGGAGACATCTTCCAGGTCGTGCTCGCGCGCCGCTTCGAATCCCGGGGCGCGCCGCCGCCGCTGTCGCTCTACCGCGCGCTGCGGCGGGTGAATCCATCGCCGTACCTCTTCCTCGTGGAGCTGGGCGAGGCCCGCGCGCTGGTGGGCGCGTCGCCGGAGTTGCTGGTGCAGGTGCGCGACGGGGACGTCGTGGTGCGGCCCATCGCCGGCACCCGGCGCCGTGGTGCGTCCGAGGCCGAGGACCTGGCCTTGGAGAAGGAGCTGCTCGCGGACGAGAAGGAGCGCGCCGAGCACATCATGCTGGTGGACCTGGGGCGCAACGACGTGGGCCGCGTGGCGGCGCCTGGCTCGGTGCGCGTCGAGGACATGATGCTCATCGAGCGCTACAGCCACGTGATGCACATCGTGTCGCAGGTGCGCGGCAAGCTCGACGCGAAGTACGACGCGCTGGACGCGCTGGCCAGCACCTTCCCCGCGGGCACGGTGTCGGGCGCGCCCAAGATTCGCGCGATGCAAATCATCGACGAGTTGGAGGTCCAGCGGCGCGGGCCCTACTCGGGCGCGGTGGGCTACCTGTCCTTCTGCGGCACGCTGGACGTGGCGATCGCGCTGCGCACCTTCTTCGTGGACGGAGACCGGACGATGTGGACCTCGGGCGCGGGAGTGGTCGCGGACTCGGTGCCGTCGAAGGAAGCGGACGAGACGGAAGCCAAGGCGGGCGCCATGGCCGCCGCGCTGCGGCTGGCGCGCGAGGGAGGTGGCCGGTGATTCTGGTCATCGACAACTACGACTCCTTCACCTTCAACCTCGTGCAGCTCCTGTACACGCTGGGGGCCGAGGTGAAGGTGGTGCGCAACGACGGCCTGGATGCCGAAGGCGTGGCGGCCTCGGGCGCGTCCCACCTGGTGATTTCGCCGGGGCCCTGCACTCCGCACGAGGCGGGCGTCAGCGTGGCGGCGATTGCCCAGTCACGCGTGCCGGTGCTGGGCGTGTGCCTGGGGCACCAGTCCATTGGCGCGGCCTTCGGCGGCAAGGTGGTGCGCGCGCCAGAGCCGGTGCACGGCAAGGCGGCGCACATCCGGCATGGCGGCACGGGGCTCTTCGCCGGGCTTAGCGAGGGCTTCGCGGCGGCGCGCTACCACTCGCTCATCGTGGAGGCGCCGTCACTGCCCGCCGAACTGGAGGCCACCGCGTGGAGCCAGGATGGCCTCATCATGGCGCTGCGCCATCGCGAGCGGCCCGTGGTGGGCGTGCAGTTCCATCCGGAGAGCGTGCTCACACCCGAGGGCCCCGCGCTGGTGCGCAACTTCCTGGAGGGACGGCTGTAGCTACGCGCGCAGGTGCGTGGTGTCGTTCCACGACACGATGGCCGGGCGGCGCCTGTCGCCGTCATGGCCGAGCACGCTGATGGACGCGGTGCTCAGCAGGAAGAGGCGGCCTTCCCACGGGGGCAGGCCCAGCCACCGCGCCGCGAGCACGCGAAGCAGGTGCCCATGGGCGAAGATGAGCACGTCCCCGTCCGTCCGGAGTGCGTCGGAGATGACGCTGTCCGCGCGAGTGGCCACCTGCGCCACGGTCTCCCCGTTGGGGACGCCGTTCGTCCAGATGCTCCAGTCGGGCCGCTCGGCGCGAATCTCCGCGCCGGTGCGCCCCTCGTAGTCGCCGTAGTCCCACTCCATGAGGTCCTCGCGCGGCTGGGCATAGTCCCCGTAGCCGGCCAGGGCGCAGGTGTCCGCCGCGCGGCTCAGTGGGCTGGTGTAGACGGCGTCGAAGCGCCAGGCCTTCAGCGGCGCGCCGAGCAGGCGGCCCATCTCCCTTCCGGAGCCCAGGAGTGGAATGTCCGTCCGCCCTGTGTGCCGACCGGCGCGGCTCCACTCCGTCTCTCCGTGCCGGACGAGTACCACCTGTTTCCCCGGGGTCTTCATGGCGCGCATTCTGGCAGGGCGCGGGCTCGCGCGCAGGAGGAAGCCAGACGGCCCTCGGGGTGCCAGGACATTCAGTGGGCGATGTAAGTCGCTGGCAGGAGCGTCTTTCCGCCCCTGCCGTCGAAGAGGCTGTCCTTCAGGTGCAGGTGGATGACGACGCGTGAGCGCTGCTCCAGGGCGCCGCGCGTGGTTGAGAACTGGATGGTTCCGGCTTGGGCGTTGACGAGGCCCGCCAGGCTGTCTTCCTTGAACGCTCCCACGTCGTCCAGGCGCACGGTGATGTCCACCTGCTTCACGTACCTGGGCAGGAAGAAGCGCCCCAGGAGGTGGGCGTGGTCCGTGTCCGACAGGTCCATGGCACGTGCGTTGGGCGAGGGCTCGAAGCGGACGGGCTCGCCGAAGGACGTGACCTCGACCTGTCCCATGCCCAGCAGGACCTTCTCGTACTGGGCCGCGTCCTGGCCTCGAAGGCGGATTTCGAAGGCGTCCAGCACGGGGTCTCCCAGCGCCCGCATCAAATCGTCTTCACTGCTATCGCAGGCACTTGTTCCCAGCGCCACGAGCAGGCCCGGAATCCACCTGGATTGGGATGGAATCTTCACGACCACGCTCCCTCTCAGAACCGAGGTTCCTCGGCGCGCTCCATGGCTCGCAGCGGGTCCACCGCGAAGATTCGTTTTCGCAGCGGGATGGCGGTCCGCTTGCCAGAGTGGTTGTGCCGCTCCAGCCGTTGACGCAGCTCTTCCATCCGGCCGGGGTCGAGCGAGGCCGGATGCTCCAGCGCGGACAGGGGAGGCGCGCGCGTGTTGAAGACGCGCTCGTTGCAGACCGCCGTCAGCGCTTCGCGCGCCGTCCGGACCTTCAAGGACTCCAGGGCCGAGCGGCGCGCGTTGTTCGAGGCGATGGCGGGGTTGGCCCACAGGATGCCCAGGGCGCCTGGGAGGGTAGAGACTTCGCCGAGAGCGCCGAGGGCGATGGGGCCGTATGCCAGGCACTCCAGGAGGGCGCTCTCGCTGGCGCCGAAGAATCCGCGGTCCCGGGTCGTCGGCTGCGGACGAGGCGAGCCCCAGGAGTAGACGCCACACATCGCGCCGTTCGCGAGCTGGGGGACCGGCCGCGTGAGGAGGCGGGTCAGGTTTCCCGTCGTCACGTCCACGGCATGGAAGCCGCTGACCCTGCGGGTGTCGGGGCCGCTGGCTCCGTAGAGGAAGAACTCGCCGTCGCGTGTGAAGACGGCGGCGCTCATGACGGGGTTCTCCGCGGACCTGCCGTCAATCCGCGCGGGCTCGGGATGGTCGGTGGCCACGCCCGTGAGCGGGTCGATGCGGGTCAGCCGCTGGGTGGCGTTGTTGAAGGCGTAGAGCTGGCCGTCCCGGGGATTCGTCGCGAAGTCCGCCATCTGGAAATCTCCCGGGACGGTCACCACTTGCTCGGAGAGCGTTCCTCCGGTGCTGGGGTTGATGCGGATGAGGCGATGGGTGCTGTGCTCGAAGCCGACGTAGGAGCCATCCTTGAGAACGGCTCCCGCGGTCCAGATGGCCGAGCGAGGTGCCGTGGTGTCCAGCGGGGCGATGATGCTCGAAGAGCCGGTGGCGTCGACGCGGATGAAGCGGGGCGCGCTGACGCCGTCCGAGGCGATGGCGTACAGGATGTCGTCGTAGTGGTTGAACGCCAGCGCGTTGTAGGGAAGCGCGGCTTCGCCCTGCAGCGTCAGCGTGCCGGTGGCGGGGTCGAAGATGTAGAGCCGTGAGGGGGGCGCGGGCCGTCCTTCCGGAGAGCGCGAGGCCGTGGAGAGGTAGACGGTGTCGTCACAGAACAGGTTGGGCTGCGGAAGGCAGAGCACGTTGGTCCCCGCCTGGCTGGCGCCTGCGTCCCAGCCGATGCTGAAGGTGCTGGTGAAGGAGACCTCGTGGTTGGGCGTCACGGGGTTCGCATCGTGTATCCCCAATGTGAGACACGCGTCGTAGCTCTCCAGCTCGATTTCGCACTGATAGGTGACGTGGCTTCCCGCTGGAACCACGAGGGGTGACGAGGGCAAGAGCGTGCAGGACTTCAGCAGCGGCGCGGTCGCGGAGAGCAGCTCGGAGGGGAGCGTCGGGTCGATGTTGGTGACGGTGAACGTGAAGCGCAGCGTCTCCGGGTAGGTGTCGACCGTGTATTGCTTGAGCCCGTTCACGAGCTTCTCGGCTCGGAAGTCGTTGGCCCATGCGCTCGAGGCCCAGACGGCGCCGATGAACAGGAGCCCGAGCCACTTCCTATCCCTCATGGGGGCCTCCTCGTCCGTCATTACTGGGGGGACAAGGGACGGCTGCAGTCGATGTGCCAGTTGTTCTCTTGTTTGTTGTTATTCTTGGAGGTTGATACGTATGCCCCCAAGGGCGCCCGGATGTCGAATGGCGTTGTCTGGGAATGTCTTGGAAGTGGCGGGAGGATGGCCCGGGGGACTTGTTCTTGTCCGGAACTCCCAGCCAGATGGGCACACAATGGCAGGAGGCGCTGACGCCGAGGACGGAACGCGGCAACGCGGGCGTGTAAGAATTGCAGGCAGGTGGCTGGCATTCTTTCTGGAATGCATGCGACCTCGAAACAAGGCCCGGCCGAACGTCGATGCGCTCGGCCGGGCCCGTTCTCAGACCACGACGACTACGGCATCACCGCGATGAACCGGTCCGCGAGGACGTTGTTGTCCTCGCGCAGTTCCTCGAGGTTCTGCCATGGGTCGACGAGGGCGCCCAGGTAGAAGAGCCCAGTGGGGCCAGAATCCGGAGGCGTGTTGGCCGTCACCTGCGTGTTGCGTGTGACGCACTGCCCTGCGTCCAGAGAGTGCACGGTCATCACTCCAATCTGGCTCTGACTGTCGGGGGGAGCGCCCGGCCAGCTTTGATAGGGGAACTCGAGCGTGTTGCTGCTCGACAGGTACAGCGTCACATCCATGGAGCCGTGGGTGGGCGTGGTGCCCTGGTTGCAGACCCGCACGGTGGCGGTGAAGCTGCTGCCCATTCTCACGGAGGTGGGGCCGGAGACGGAGGTGACGACCAGGTCTGGCCGGTTGCCCACACCCATGAGTCCGCTGACGAAGATGTTGTTGTCTTCGCGCAGCTCGGCCTGCATCTGGTTCGAGTCAATGATCGCGCCCAGATACAGCGGGTGATGGGGCTCGGCCTCCTCGGGCAGGTCCACCCAGGCGGGGACGGGCTCTGTGGTGCACTGTCCCGGATTCAGGGGCTGCACGTTCCATGCGCCGATGAACTCTTGCGTGCGCGGGTAGGGGACACCTGGTGTATTCCACTGAGGCATCACGACCTGGGCCCGGGTGGAGAAGTACAGGTCCAACTGCACGCTGTTCGAGTTCTGGGTGCCCTGATTGCAGACCGTCACCGATGCAGTGAAGTTGCCGTTGAGCGACACGCTGACGGGCGCTTGCACCGCGGTGACAACCAGGTCGGGACCGGCGCCAACACCCATGATGTCACCAACGAAGGTATTGTTGTCCTCACGCAGCTCACCCGCGAGCAGGTCAGGATTGATGGCCGCGCCGAGATACAAGGGCTGTCCAGGCTGAGCCAGGACAGGGAGGTTCGACCAGGAGGGCACCTGCAGCGTGACGCAATCGTCGACACCCAAGGCGGGGACTCCGAACTCGCCGGCGTACACCTGGCTGGCGGGTACCGGGATTCCCGAGCCGTACCGTTCGGGCGTGGCCATGCTTGCTTCGGTGGAGAGGTGGACCTCCAGCTCCGTGGGATGGGATTCAGCCGTGCCTTGATTGCAGACGGTGACCGTGGCGGTGAACGCGGTGTTGGCATCGACGCTCGCGGGGCCCGTGAGTGACGTGATGACCAGGTCGGACGCATGGCCCACGCCCATGCGACCGCTCATGAAGATGTTGTTGTCTTCACGCAGCTCCTCCTGGGATTGCGTCCCATCGACCAGGGCACCCAGGTAGAGTTTCTGGTCAGGGGCTGTCGCAGGCGGCGGCGTCAGTGTTGCGACAGCGCTTCCCGTGAAGCACCTCCCTGGATTCAGGAAGGGGACACTCAGCTCGCCAATGGACTGCTGCGTCGGTGGCAGTGGATTGCCCGGCCCATTCCAGCGCGGCATGACGAGCACCTCTTCCGTGGAGAGGTGGAACTCCACGAGGGTGCTGTCCGAGTGCTCGGTCCCCTGATTGCAAACCGTGACGGTCGGGTGGAACGTCGCGAACGGCCCGACATTCGGGGGCGCCTGCACCGCGGTGATGACAAGGTCAGGGCCGTCACCGACGCCCAGGATTCCGCTCACGAAGGCGTTGTTGTCCTCGCGCAGTTCCGCGACGTTGCCCCATCCGTCGATGATGGCGCCCAGGTACAAGGGCTGGGCAAACAGTGCGTCAGGTGGCAACTGTGTAGAGGCCTGGATGGATTGGGAAATGCAGTGGCCCGCGTCCAGGTGTGGCACTGAGATGTGGCCGATGGGGAGCTGGGTGGCGGGCAGGGGGGAGCCCGAACCGGACCACCGTGGCATTTCCAACGTGGGCAGGGTCGAGACGTGCAGTTCCAGGTCCGAGGAGTTCGCGTACTCGGTGCCCTGGTTGCAGACCGTCACGGTGGCCGTGAAGGCACTGTGGATTCGCGCGCTCGCCGGAGCGTGGATGGCGGTGACGACGAGGTCCGCCTTGTTTCCTACGCCGATGCGGCCGCGCACAAAGGCGTTGTTTTCCTCGCGAAGCTCCTCGATGGCGTCGTTCGCATCGATGATGGCGCCCAGGTAGATGGCCTCGCCGTGCGAGCCGGGCGGGATGTCGGCCGCGCCAGTCACTTGTCCTGTGAAGCAGTGCCCGACGTGCAGGGTGGGGATGCTCACGTCGCCCACGGGCGTTTGACTCCATGGGAGCGGAGTTCCTTGCCCGCTCCAATCTGGAAGCACCAGGTGGGGTTCGGTGGACAGATACACCTGCGCCATCGTGGGCCCGGAGGAATAGGTGCCCTGGTTGCAGACGGTCAGGGTGGTCGTGAAGAGGGTGCTGTTGCTCACGCTGGCGGGACCATCGATGGCAGTGACCACCAGGTCAGGACGGTTGCCCAGGCCCATGAAGTCTCCGACGAAGGTGTTGTTGTCTTCGCGGAGTTCATTGTCCTGCGCGTGTGGGTCGATGATGGCTCCAAGATTGAACGCCTTGTCGATGTACTCCGCGGGGAAGCTCATCGCGGTAGCAAGGGTGGAGAGCGTCCTGCACTCGCCCGCATCCAACGATGGCACCTGGTGCATCCCAATGGAGAACGCCGTATGCGGGTCGGCGTTGTAAGGCGAGCCCCCCTGAATCGGGGCATTCAGGAAGGCATGCGCGGCCAGGTAGAACTCCACCTGGGTGTCCTGTGAGGCCACGGTGCCTTGGTTGCAGATGCGGGCGGTGACAGGCACGTCGCCAGGCATGCTGCTGGCGGGGCCCTTCACGGAGGTGATGGCCAGGTCCGGCCTGTTTCCGAGACCCATTTGCTCACCGACAAAGACATTGTTGTCCTCGCGCAGCTCCACGATGTTCGACCCGGGGTCGACAATGGCGCTCACGTAGAATGCTTGGAGTTGGGGTGGCGCACCCAGTGGACGGGCCAGGGTGATGGGCTCCTCGCGTGTGACGCAACGCCCTGCTTCGACGCCGGAGAGGCCGAATCCGCCGACCCTGAACTGGGTCCCGTGCAGCGGTCCCTCCATGGAGGGCGAGTCCAGCGTCGGCACCATGGACAGGTAGACATCCACCTCGGCCGCTTGGGCAAAGACGGTCCCCACGTTGCAAACGGTGACGCTGACAGGGGTCCAAGATGCCGAAGGGGGCACGCTGGCTGGAGCGCGAATCGCGGTCACGATGAGGTCCGGGCGCGCCCCCGCGCCGATGAGCCCCTGGGTGAAGGCGTTGTTGTCCTCGCGCAGTTCAGGGATGTCTTGCGTGGAATCGATGATGGCGGCCAGGAAGAGGGCGCCATCCTGGGGGGCGCCGGCTGGGAACGTCGCGGTGCCCTGGACGTTGCGAGTGATGCAGATGCCTGGGTTCAGGAGGGGCACATCCGTCTGGCCCGCCAGTGCCTGTCCAGGCGGCGGCGGGCTGCCGCTGCCTGGCATGGTGACGTTGCCATCCACGGAGAGGTACAGCTCGAGCGAGCTGGGATTCGCGGGCAGCGTGCCGTGGTTGCAAACCCTCACGGAGGCGCCAAGCAGGTCACCGCTCTGGATGCTGCTGGGGCCGTGCACCGAGGTGACGACGAGGTCCGGTCCCGCTCCCATGGCGACGAGGTCCCCCACGAAGACGTTGTTGTCCTCGTTCAGTTCCGTGGAGCGCTCGGGCGTATCGGCGATGGCGCCCAGGTAGAGCAGCTGACCGGGTGTCGCGTCGGGCGGCAATATCACCGGGAAAGAGGCGCGGCGGATGGCACAGTGGGCCGGGCGCAGTTCGGGCACCGCCACCGTTCCCTGTGAGGCTTGATTCGTGGGGAGCGGTCCACCCGTCGTTGGCGGTGACAGCGTGCCGTTGGTGGAGAGGTACAGCTCCACGATGGTGTCGTCCGACACGTTGGTGCCTTGGTTGCACACCTTGAGCGTCGAAGTGACCGTCCCGCTGTTCGTGACGCTCGTGGGGCCACGAAGCTCCGTGATGACGAGGTCCGGCCGGTTTCCGATGCCCAGCGCGGTCACCGCGGTGTTGTTGGCCTCGTCCAGTTCGACGAGGGTCTGGTGCACGTCGGTGATGGCTCCCAGGTAGTAGGTTCCGTCCGTTTGGGGGCCAGGCGGCGTGGCGGAACTGGTGATGGCTCGCGTCTCGCAGCGGCCGGCCTCCAGCTCGCTGACGTCCAGCGTGGCGAGGAAGACCTGGTCCGTCGGGGGTGGCAAGTTCGGGTCGGGCCAGGAGAGCGCGCCATCCGTGGACAGGTACAAGTCCATCTGGGTGGGGCCTATGGGGCTCTGGGCGGGCGCTGTGCCTTCGTTGCAGACCTTCACGAGGGTCGTGAAGGGCTCACCGAACCGAATACTGCTGGGGCCTCGTAGCTCTCGAACCACGAGGTCGGGGCCAAAGCCCCGGCCTTGCGACTGACTCCTGTGCTGCTCGGGCTCGGTGGGCGCCGCGTTGCCCCCACATCCCGCTCCTGCCAACAGACCTGCTGTCAGCAGGCATGTCCTGCTCCAAGACGGCCTTCGCCGTTGCTGCATATTGCCTCCGGAGGAATGTCCTCGCGCAAATGCCCGCCTGATGCGGGCATTTGCGGAGAGCCGGAGGGCTTATACGGGGGGTGGGATTATCCCTGAATTTTCGGCGTGAAGAGAGCGCTTGCAGCCGTGCCTCAGCGCCGCAGGCCGCGCTTGATGTCGGCGCAGAGCGCCTTCGCCGCCTCGAGGCCCTCTGTGTGCGCGGCACGCACCAGCGCGCTGCCCACCACGACGCCATCCGCATGGGCAGACAGTGTGCGTGCCTGTTCCGCCGTGGAGATGCCAAAGCCTGCCACCACGGGGACAGACGCGGCCTTGCGCACCAAATCCAAACGCTGTGAAAGGTCCGGCGGCAGCTCCGCGCGCATGCCCGTCACGCCCGACACGGACACGCAATAGACAAACCCTCGGCCGTCCTTCGCGATGGCCTCCGCCCGCGCCGGGGGCGTCGTGGGGGCGCACAGGGGAATCAAGTCCATGCCCTCCGCGTCGAACGTGGCGCGAAGGCTCGCGCTCTCCTCGGGCGGCAGGTCGGGGAGGATGGTTCCAGACACGCCGCGCTCGCGCGCGAGCTTCGCGTAACGCGCCTCGCCCATGGCCATGATGAGGTTGACGTACGTCATGATGACCAGCGGCGTCTGGGGACACCGCTTGCGTACCTCCGGCACCACCTCGTCCAGCACGCGCTTGAGCGTGGAGCCGGCCTTGAGCGCCCGCTCCGCCGCGCCCTGGATGACGGGGCCGTCGGCGATGGGGTCGCTGAACGCCACGCCAATCTCCAGCACGTCCGCGCCGCCCTCGACCAGCGCGGCGAACACGTCCACCGAGCGGGGCAGGTCCGGGTCGCCCGCCATGGCATAGGTCACCAGTACGCCTTCGCCCCGTGCCTTCGCCTGGGCGAAAGTCTGTGCAATCTCGCCGCTCATTCCTTCACCCCCACCGGCGGAGGCACGCCCCGCGCGGAAATCGTGGCCACGTCCTTGTCTCCGCGGCCCGAGCAGTTGATGACCAGGTGCTTGCCCGCCCCCAGCTCGCGCGCCAGCTCCCGGCCGCGCGCGAAGGCGTGGGACGTCTCCAGGGCGGGGAGGATGCCTTCCAGGCGCGCCACCTCGTAGAAGGCCGCCAGCGCCTCGTCGTCCGTGGCGATGCGGACCTCCATGCGCCCCGTCTTCGCCAGGTGCGCCAGCTCCGGGCCCACGCCGGGATAGTCCAGGCCCGCGGAGATGCTGTGCGCCTCCTGAATCTGGCCGTCCTCGTCCTGGAGCACCAGCGAGCGCGAGCCGTGCAGCACGCCCTCCGTCCCCAGCGTCAGCGAAGCGCCGTGCTGCTTCGTATGCAGGCCGTGGCCTCCCGCCTCCACGCCCACCAGCCGCACGCTGGCGTCGCCAATGAACGGGTGCAGCACGCCAATGGCATTCGAGCCGCCCCCCACGCACGCGATGATGGCGTCCGGCAGGCCGCCAAAGGCCGCCTGGGCCTGCGTCCGCAGCTCGCGGCCGATGACGGCCTGGAAGTCGCGCACCACCGTCGGATACGGGTGCGGCCCGGCGGCGCTGCCGATGACGTAGTGCGTGTCCGACACCTGCGATACCCAGGTGCGCATGGCCTCGTTCATCGCGTCCTTCAGCGTGCGCGAGCCGGACTCCACTGGCCGTACCACCGCGCCCAGCGCGCGCATGCGGAAGACGTTGAGCGCCTGCCGCTCCACGTCCAGCGCGCCCATGTACACCTCGCAGGGCAGGCCGAAGAGCGCGCACGCGGTGGCGGTGGCGACGCCGTGCTGGCCCGCGCCCGTCTCCGCGATGATGCGCTTCTTGCCCATCCGCCTGGCGAGCAGCACCTGACCCACGGTGTTGTTGATTTTGTGCGCGCCGGTGTGCGCCAGGTCCTCGCGCTTGAGCCACACATTCGCGCCGCCCCAGGCCTCCGTGAGGCGCCGGGCGGGCGTCAGCGTGGTGGGGCGGCCCACGTACTCGCGCAGCACGCGGGCGACCTCCTCGCCGAAGGCCGGGTCCGCGCTCGCCGTGGCATAGGCCTCTTCCAACTCCTGCAGCGCGGGAACCAGGGTCTCCGGAACGTAGCGTCCGCCGTAGCGCCCGAAGCGGCCGGCGGCAGTCTCCGTCGTCATGTCTGTCACTCCCAGAGGTTGATGGACTTCGCGGCGCGCACGAAGGCGCGCACCGCTTCCACGTCCTTGATGCCAGGGGCGGATTCCACGCCACTGGCCACATCCACGCCGTACGGCCGCGTCGCGCGCACCGCCTCGGCCACGTTGGAGGGCCGCAGGCCTCCCGCCACCAGCACGGGCACGCCGCTTCCCGCCAGCCCCGCGACGAGCGACCAGTCGAAGCCCACGCCGCCGCCGCCATATCCCGGCGCCGCGCCGTCCAGCAGCAGCCCCGCGACGTCTCCTACGCCCACATACGTCCGAGCCCGGGCCACGTCTTCCGGCCCCGTGACTCGCAGCGCCTTGACGACAGGCACCCCGTACCCCGAACAGGCCTCCGGGGGCTCGTCTCCATGGAGCTGTACGGCCGTGAGGCCACAGGCGCGCACCGCCTCCCGGATGGTGTCCGGCGCCGCGTTGACGAACACGCCCAGCACCGTGCCCAGGGGCGGCCGCGTACGGGCCAGGGCCGCCGCCGTGGGGAGGTCCAGGTAGCGGGGCGACTTCGGGTAGAAGTTGAGGCCCAGCGCGTCCACGCCCGCCTCCCACGCGGCCACCGCGTCGGACAGGCGCGTGACGCCGCAGACCTTCACGCGGACACTCATGGCGCCGCGTCCTTCACCCCGAGCAGCCTCCGCAGCGCGTGTCCGGGGTCGGGCTCTCGAAGCAGGGACTCGCCCACCAGGACGGCGTCCGCTCCCGCCTCCTGCGCCGCCACCAGGTCCGCCAGGGACTTGAGGCCGCTCTCCGCCACCAGCACCCGTGCCCGGGAGCGCAGCTTCGGCATCACCCGCAGGGCCGTGCCCGTGTCCGTCTTCAGCGTGGCGAGGTTGCGGTTGTTGATGCCCACCAGCTTCGCGCCCGCGGCCAGCGCGCGCTCGGCGTGCGCCTCCGTGTGGGCTTCCACCAGCGCGGCCACGCCCACCGCTTTCGCGGTGGCGACCATCTCCCGCAGCTCGCCATCCTCCAGCGCGTCGGCGATGAGCAGCACCGCGTCCGCGCCCCACTGCGCGCTCTCCTCCACCTCGCGCGCCGCCACGAGGAAGTCCTTGCGCAGCACGGGCAGCGACACCGCCGCCCGCACGGCCACGAGGTCCTCCAGGCCGCCGCCGAAGTCAGGCCCATCCGTCAGCACGCTGATGGCGCTGGCGCCCGCGGCTTCATAGGCCCGGGCCACCGCCACCACGTCGGCGTGGGGAAAGTCCCCGCCCGAAGGGCTCTTGCGCTTCACCTCCGCGATGACGCTCACTCGCCGCCCGGCGCGGTGGGTCACCAGCCCCTGGGCGAAGTCGCGGGGCGTGGGCCGGGGGCGAGGTGCCATGGGTGGACGCGCCGCGAGCTCCTGGCGTTTGCGCGCCATGATGCGGTCCAACGTTCCTGTCGTGCTCATGACGAGGCCCCCTCGATGAGGGCGGACAGCTTGTCGCGGGCCGCGCCCGAGTCGATGGCCTGCTCCGCCTTCCGCACGCCGTCACGCAGGTCCGCCGCCAGTCCCACGACGACGAGCGCCGCCGCCGCGTTGAGGAGCACCGCCGTGCGCAGCCCCGAGCGCTCGCCGTCCAGCAGCGCGCGCAGCCGCTGGGCGTTCTCCTCCGCGTCGCCACCCGCGATGGCCTCGCGAGGCACCACGTCCAGCCCCGCGTCCTGGGGCGACACCGTGAAGGTGTGGACCGTGCCGTCCTCGCGCAGCTCCGCGACCTGCGTGGCGCTGCACGGGGAGATTTCATCCAGCCCGTCATGGCCGTGCACCACCCACGCGCGGCGGCTGCCGAGCCGGCCCAGCACGCGCGCCGTCTGCTCCACGCGCCTGCCGTCGAACGTCCCCAGGAGCTGGTAGCGCGCGCCCGCCGGGTTCGTCAGCGGACCCAGCAGGTTGAACACGCTGTGGAACCCCATGTCCCGCCGCGCCTGCGCCACGTGCCGCAAGGCCCCGTGGTGCGAGGGCGCGAAGAGGAAGCCCACGCCGTGCTCGTCGATGTCCCGCGCCACGCGCTCGTGCGGGCGCTCCATGGAGACGCCCAGCGCCGCCAGCACGTCCGCGCTGCCACAACGGCTGGAGACCGCGCGGTTGCCGTGCTTGGCCACCGTCACTCCGGCCCCGGCGGCCACGAAGGCCACCGCGGTGGAGATGTTGAAGGTGTGCGCGCCGTCGCCACCGGTGCCGCAGGTGTCGAGCACCACGTCGGCACGCGGGGACAGCTTCGCCGCGCAGGCCCGCATGGCCTCCGCCGCGCCGAGGATTTCATCCTCCGTCTCACCCTTCATCTTCAGCGCTGTCGCCAGCGCGCCAACCTGGGCAGGCGAAGCCTCCCCGGCGAGCATCAGACCCATGACGCGGGTCATCTCCTCGCGGGTGAGGTCGCGCCGGCCCACCACCTTGCCCAGCGCTTCCTTGAGTGTCATGGCCTATCCCAGCCTGACCACTTCGCGGCCCATCGCCTGGGCGATGGCGCGGACCTCGTTCATGGACTTCTCGAACTCGGAGAAGTCCAGTGACTGGGCGCCGTCCGACTTCGCGCGCGGCGGGTCGGGGTGCACCTCGACGATGATGCCGTCCGCCCCCACCGCTGTCGCCGCGCGCATCATCGCCGGCACCGCCTTGCGCACGCCGATGCCGTGCGAGGGGTCCACGAAGACGGGTAGGTGCGAGAGCGCCTTCAGCATGGGCACCGCGTTGAGGTCCAGCGTGTTGCGCGTCATCGTCTCGAAGGTGCGGATGCCGCGCTCGCAGAGGATGACCTGCGTGTTGCCGCGGGCGACGATGTACTCGGCCGCCATCAGCAGTTCCTTGATGGTGGCGCTCATGCCGCGCTTGAGCATCACCGGCTTGCGCAGGTCCCCCACGGCCTCCAGCAGGCTGAAGTTCTGCATGTTGCGCGCGCCAATCTGGAGGATGTCCGTGGCGTCGGCGACGGCCTGGAGCGTCGCGGTGTCCTTCACCTCGGTGGTGACGAGCAGGCCCGTCTCCTGGCGCGCCTCGGCCAGCAGCGCCAGGCCGTCACCCTTGAGGCCCTGGAATTCATAGGGGCTGGTGCGCGGCTTGAACGCACCGCCGCGCAGCATGGTGGCGCCCGCCTTCTTCACCGCGTGGGCGGTGGAGAGAATCTGCTCGCGCGACTCCACCGAGCACGGGCCGGCGATGACGTGGAAGGCGGAGCCGCCCACCGTCAGGTCGCCCATGCGCAGCAGGGTGTCGTCCGGCTTCACCTCGCGGCTGACGAGCTTGAACGGCTGGGAGATGGCCACGGCATCAGCGACGCCAGGGAGCACGCGGAAGGGCTCCGGTTCCACCGCGCCCGGGTTTCCGGTGATGCCAACGGCCGTGCGAGTGCCCCCTGGAATCGCGTGCGGTTGCCAACCACGGCGGCGGATCTCGTCGTTCACACGCTCGATGTCCTGGGCCGTCGCGTCGGGTCGCATCACGATCAACATGGGGCTGCCTGCTTTCTCTCGCTCCGAGGGGTGTTGTGGGCCGGGAGCATTCCGGCGCTTGGTTGCATGGGTGGGACGGGCAACAGTGGTGTTTCTGCATCAAGTGTCTGTTGCCCGCAACCGCTTCCGAGTCTCCCTTGCGCCTCCCACGCTTATCAAGCGAGCGTGGGCGCTTTTCTTGAGCAGGAAGTGTGGAGGCGCGTGCGTGGCGAATCCGGAGGTCATCGTCGTCGGGGCAGGGCTCGCGGGGTTGGCGTGCGCGCGGGCGCTCGTCGCGTCACGGGTGAAGGTGTTGTTGCTAGAGGGAAGTGACGCACCGGGGGGCAGGGTTCGCACGGATGTCCATGAGGGCTTCCTGCTAGACAGAGGCTTCCAGGTGTACCTGTCCGCGTATCCGGAGGGCCGGCGCACGTTGGACCTGGAGGCGCTGACGTTGCGCAGGTTCGTCCCCGGCGCGAAGGTGTGGCGGGGCGGCAAGTGGCACACGGTCGCGGACCCGCTGCGCCGCCCCTTGGAGGCGCTGGGGCACCTGTTTGCTCCCGTGGGGACGTTCGGGGACAAGCTGCGCATCCTGGAGCTGCGGCAGCTGGCGCTCTCCGGCGAAGTGGAGGACGTGTGGCAGCGGCCGTCCCGCACGTCGCGGCGCTACCTGGACGAACTGGGCTTCACGGAGGCCCTGCGTGAGTCGTTCCTGCGCCCCTTCTTCGCCGGCATCTTCCTGGAGCGGGAGCTGACCACGTCCAGCCGCTTCCTGGAGTTCGTCTTCCGCATGTTCTCATCCGGATACGCGGCGGTTCCGGAGTTGGGGATGGGCGCCATTCCAGCGCAGCTGTCGGCGCGCCTTCCGTCGGGCCTGCTGCGGATGCGCGCGCCGGTGGCGGAGGTGTGGGGACACCGCGTGCGTCTGACGGACGGGGAGTTGATTGGCGCCAAGGCGGTGGTGGTGGCCACGGACCCGGCGAGCGCGGTGGGGCTGCTGCCGGGCATGGTGCCACCGGTGATGAACCGGGTGACGTGCCTCTACTTCGCCGCGCCGGAGCCGCCCGTGGAAGGCCCCTGGCTGCTGCTCAATGGCGAGGGCCGGGGCCGGGTGAACAACGTGGCCGTGATGAGCGAGGTGTCACCGGCGTATGCGCCGCGGGGACAGGCGCTCGTGTCCGTGTCCGTTGTCGGCGCCACGCCGGACCTGGCCACGCTGCAAGCCGAGGTGTTGGCGGAGCTGACGGGCTGGTTCGGTCCGGCCGTGTCCGCATGGCGGCACCTGCGCACCTATGCGATTCCGCTCGCGCTACCCGCGCAGCCTCCGGAGGTGTTGGAGCCGCCTCGCCGGCCGGTGCGGCTGTCACCAGGACTGTTCGTGTGTGGAGACCACCGGGACAATGCCTCCATCGACGGCGCGCTGGTGTCGGGCCGCCGCGCCGCGGAGGCCGTCCTGAGAGAGCTGGAGCGCGAATGAGATACCACGCGGCCGGGGACGTCCTGGTGGGGAACGCAGGTCCTGGCCTGGAGCCCGTGGCAGGTCCTCAGCGTGCATTGGGGGAGCGCATCCGCGCGTGGATGGACATCGGGGTGGGGCCGCCTGTCCGAGCTCCTGACATGACCTGATGGGCCTGATAGACCGCCCGGTGATGAAGGACCTTCCGGATTCTGGGAAGCAGGCATTCGGCTTCGAGGCGCACCGCTCGGCGCTCATGGGCCATTGCTATCGCATGCTGGGTTCTGTCTCGGAGGCGGATGACGCCGTCCAGGAGACGATGGTGCGCGCCTGGCGGGCGATGGACCGGTTCGAGGGCCGTGCGTCTCCACGGACCTGGCTGTACTCCATCGCCACCCGCGTATGCCTGGACGCCTTGTCGGCGAGCGGGCGCCGCGCGCGGCCGATGGAGCTGGGGCCCGCGTACTCCATCGACGGGCCGCTGACGCCGCTGCCGGCGAGCAGTTGGATTGAGCCCATTCCGGACGCGCTGGCGGTGCCGTCGGACGTGGACCCCTCCGAGCAGGCGTCGCTGCGTCAGAGCATCCGCCTCGCGTTCCTGGCGGCGCTTCAACACCTGCCCCCCAAGCAGCGCGCGGTGCTGCTGCTGGCCGAGGTCCTGGGCAGGCCAGCCACGGAGATCGCCGAGACGCTGGAGACGTCGGTCGCCTCGGTGAACAGCGCGCTCCAGCGTGCCCGGGCGACTGTGTCGGGCCTGCGGCTGGAAGACTCCGAGTTCCGGGGGCCTCAGTCCGACGCGCAGGCGGCGCTGCTGAATCGTTACGTGGATGCGTTCGAGCGCTACGACATGGACGCCTTCACCGCGATTCTCCACGAGGAAGTCACACTCTCCATGCCCCCCTACACGCTGTGGCTCCAGGGGCACGCGTCCATCCTCGGCTGGTTCCTCGGGCGAGGGGCGGTCTGCAGGGACTCCCGGCTGGTGCGGACCGAGGCCTGTGGCTCACCGGCCTATGGCCAGTACCACGCGAGCAGTGACGGCGGGCCCTTCAAGCCGTGGTCACTCATCGTCCTGGAGCTGTCCGGTGGGCGCATCGCGGCGATGACCCATTTCCTCGATACGGAGGCGTTGTTCCCGCGGTTCGGCCTTCCCACGGAGCTCCCTCGGTAGGCGGGGGCGGAGAGGCTTCCTGAAAATAGACCGATGATTTCGGTCCGCCTCGGGAGTCAAAGCCTTCGTCACCCACCCGTCCTGGAGGCGAACATGAAGGTCAGCCGTCCCCGTAAGCTCTTCCTCAACCTGCCCGTGGCTGACCTGAAGCGGTCGGTGGACTTCTTCACGAAGCTGGGCTTCGAGTTCAACAAGGACTTCACCGACGAGCACGCCACCTGCATGGTGGTGGGCGAGGACGCGTTCGTGATGCTCCTCACGCATACCCGCTTCAAGGACTTCATCAAGAAGCCCCTGCACGACGCGCACCAGACCACCGCGGGCACCTATGCGCTGTCCGCGACCAGCCGTGAGGATGTCGATGCGCTGGTGAAGACCGCGCTGGCGAACGGTGGTTCGCCCGCTGCGGACACCATGGACATGGGCTTCATGTACGGCGGGAGCTTCTACGACCCGGACGGTCACCACTGGGAGGTGGCCTGGATGGACCCGAATCAGATGCCTCCGCAGTAGTCAGCGGACGTGGCGTGCCGCGTGGAAGCCCTGGGCTTCCGCGCGGCGCGCGGGCGCAGTGTCAGGGCGCGTCTTCGGCGGCCACCACGGGAGGCAGCCACTTGCGCAGCACGCTGGGCGAGCTCTTCCGGTAGATGTTGTCATGGCGCAAGTCGGGCCGGGGTTCGACTTCCCACTTCAGGCCCGCGGGCGCGCTGGCTCGGAGGACGTCCTGGAGCTTCGCCACGGCGGGGACGATGTCGTTCGTTTCATTGGCGGAGGACACATAAAGTCCCGCGCGCAGGTCCGGCCGTGCCGCGAACCATTCACCCGCCCCCTTCACCAACGACTCCGCGTTCCACCACAGGCTGGGGCTCAGCGCGAGGTAGGTGTCGAACAGGTCCGGCTGGAGGAAGAACGTCTCCACGATGAAGTAGCCCGCGAGCGACTCGCCGATGATGGCCCGCTCCTGCGTCACCCGGTAGCGGCGCTCCACCTCCGGCATCAGCTCTTCGTGGATGAAGGCGCGGAACGTCGCTGAGCCTCCCGTGACGGGGGCGACCTCCAGGTCCGACGCCACCGTGGTCGGGCCCGTCATGTCCCGTCGCCGCACGGTGTTTTCGATTCCCACGAGGATGAGGGGCCGCAGCTCGCCCGCGCGGATGGCCGTGTCGACGGTGGTGGCCAGGTGTGGGAAGTCCTCCTTCAGGCCGCCATCGGGCATGTAGAGCACCGGGAAGCGGCTCTCCGCAGAGGTCGTGTAGCCCGGCGGCAGGTAGACGGTGATGTGGCGGAGCTCCTTCAGCTTCGCGGACTCGATGGTGAATATCTGGTGGGGAGGCACGGGCTCGGTCACGGCGGGCCGGGTGCTCGCGCACGCGCCCCCCAGGACGAGCAACAACAGCCCCATGTATTTCATCGATGTCCGCATCACTGGCTCCCGCAGCGTTCGACGAGCCATCGGGGCTCGTGACCGGGATAGTGCCCGAGCCCTGGAGGCGTCGCCAGGAGGTGTCCAGGTGCGCGAGCTCGGGCCAGCGCACCTCGATGATGATGGCTCCAGCGACATCGGTGGGAACCGGAGGCCCGCCTGCGTCCCAGTGACGTCGTTGGCGTCATGGACGTGGCGGCCCCCCGGGCTGGGCGGCGTTACAGCGCCGTCGAACGCTCCGCCTCGTCCACGGACCTCGCGGCGCCGGGCCGGGCCGAAGTGGTGAGCAACCACCGTCCCAGAACGAGCGCGATGACGGCGGCGGCCCCGCTCGCGGCCAGCACCCCCAGCTTCCCTGCGGCGAGCAGCTTCGTCTCCGTGAAGGCCAGCTGCGCGATGAACAGGGCCATGGTGAAGCCGATGCCCGCGGTGCTCCCCAGCACCAGCAGCTCCCGCATGCCCAGGCCCTTCGGCAACGTCGCGAGCCGCAGGCGCAGTGCGAGCCAGCAGGCCCCAATCACGCCCAGGGGCTTGCCCACCAGGAGCCCGATGGCCGTGGCGAGGGCCACGGTCCACGACGCGGCATCGAGCGGCTCACTGGAAATCGAAACCCCCGCGTTCGCGAGCGCGAACACCGGCATGATGCCGAACGCCACCCACGGATGCAGCGTGGCAATCAGGCTCTCCGAAGGCGACATGGCCTCACGGCGCGCGGCGTCGACCCGGCGCAAGGTCTCCGCCAGGTGATGGGAGGACAGCTCGCCCGGCTGCGCCTGGGCGATGTGTTCGAGTTCGGTCCGAGCGCCGGTGACGAATCCCTCCGGACCGAGCCAGGTGCGCACCGGCGTGATGAGCCCGATGATGACGCCCGCGATTGTCGGATGAATCCCCGCGGCGTAGACGCCCGCCCAGGCGACGAACGCTGGAACGACGTAGGCCCACTTCGAGCGCACGGCAAACCGCTGCATCGCGAAGACACCCACGATTCCCAGCGCCGCGACGAGCAGCCCGGTGACGGCCACGCCTGATGAGTAGAACAGCGCGATGACGATGATGGCGCCCAGGTCGTCGATGACTGCGAGCGCGAGCAGGAGCACGCGCAGGGCGGGGGGCACCCGGCTTCCGAGGAGCGTGAGGATGCCCACCGCGAACGCGATGTCCGTGGCCATGGGCACGCCCCACCCCGAGCGGGTGCCCGGGGTATTCGCCAGGAGGAGGTACAGGCCCGCCGGAACGAGCATGCCCCCCAGCGCCGCCGCGGCGGGGAGCGCGGCGCGCCGCAACTCTGACAGCTCGCCCTGATGGACCTCGCGGCGAATCTCCATGCCCACGACGAAGAAGAAGATGGCCATCAAGCCGTCGTTGACGACCCATTCGAGGCTGCGCTCGAAGGTGAAGTCACCGACGCGGATGCCGAGTGGCGTGTGCCAGAAGTGCGCGTAGCTCTCCGCCCAGGGCGAGTTCGCCCACAGGAGCGCGATGGCCGCCGCCACGAGGAGCAGGATGCCGCTGGCCGCTTCGATATGGAGGAAGCGCTCCAGCGGCCGGCCTGCGAGCCTGGAGAGTCGAAGCAGTGGGGCCCAGGCCTCGGGCGGAAGGGCAGGCTGCCCCGGTGGCGTGGTCGTCGACATACGCGGATCCCGCCGGCTGCGTTGCCGGCTGGGATGGCGGCCCGACCATCCGAGTTCCTGCGGCGTTCATCGCCGCACCCTTCCACTTCGAGCGCAGATTCACATGGCGCGCGGCCTCCGTCGAGTGTTGTCGACGTGCGCGCGGGCCATGGGCTTGCCTCCTCGGCGCCGCCTCAGCGTGTCTGGAGCGCCGCCGCCAGCCGCCTCGGTGGCAGCGGCAGCTCCCGCAGCCTGGCCCCCGTGGCGTCGAAGAGGGCGTTGGCCTGCGCGGCTGAAGTGGGCCACTGGGAGGCTTCTCCTTCAGCGGGGTCGCCGCCGTCACCACCCTGCCGGGGATGCAGTCGGGCGCACTGGCCGGACTGCTCGGCCACGAAGGCGTTGTGGCGCGCGGGGGCGGTGTCCCATCCGGCGCGCGCAAGGCCTCCCACGGTGGTGAGGTTCTGGCCGCGCAGGAGCGCCGCAAGCGCGACACAGGCGCGTAGTGGTGAGCCATTGCTCAGCACCGTACATGCGCCGCACTGCCCTGCGCCGCAGCCATGCCGGACCCCGTGAAGACTCACTTCGTCGCGCAGGATGCAGAGGGGGGGAAGGCGGCCAATCCCGCAGCGTACCGCACGCATGCCCGGGCCCGGAGGGGATGTGGCCTGGCGCGGCGATATCCCGCCACCAGGTTGCCATGCCGTGAAGCAGTGCACATCCGGGTGCGGGCGGGTGCAGCGCGGGTAATGGATGCTGGTGGATGCCGTTCGCGGGCGGGCGGGTTGGGATGCCCGTCCGCGCCACGCATCAGGTAGGGTGGTGCTTTCCCCTGGAGGGCGTGATGCGGTTGCGGACCTTCCTCACCCTTGGAGCGGTACTCCTTGCGGTTCTGGGGCTGGGGTCCGCGGGTGGACTCTTCTGGATGACCACCCTGCTGCAGCGGCAGACCACCAGCCTCATCGACGCGGCGGAGCGGGTGCGCGCGGCGGCCGAGCTGGAATTCACCTTGCTGCTGCTCCAGTACGCTCACGAAGTGGAAGGCATCGGGCCCACGGACGTCGGGCCGCCCGACAGGGTGGACGCGCTGGTGCGCGAGGTGCCAGAGCGGTTGGCCCATGTCGAGATGTACACGGAGACGGAGGCGGAGCGCGGGCTGGTGGCGGCGTCCCGCGCGAGCGTCGAGGCCTACCTCAACGCGCCGGAGCCGGACCGGCGGCGGCGGTTGGCGCAGGCGGTGGAGGCGACGCGGGCGGTGATGGACTCCAGCATCGCGCGGGCGCGCATGGCTCGCGACGAGGCGACCGCCGTGAGGCGGATGGGGCGGCTCATTGGAACGTTGCTCGCGGTGTTGGTGCTGACGGGCGTGGTGCTGTTCCTCGCCATCGCGCAGACGAGCATCTACCGGCCGCTGGTGGCCATCCGCCGCGCGTTGAGTGCGTTCAAGTCAGGCCGGCGTGAATCCCGGGTGGCGCGCGCGGGGCCGCCGGAGCTCCAGGAGATTGGCGCGGAGTTCAACGACATGGCGGAGACCGTCGCCAGTCAGGACGCGCGGCAGCTCCAGTTCCTCGCGGGCGTGGCGCACGACCTGCGCACGCCGCTCAACGCGCTGAAGCTGTCGGCGCAGATGCTGCTGCGGGCCAAGACGGCGCCTCCGCCGGAGAAGGTACGGGATTCACTGGTGCGCATCTCCAACCAGGTGGACCGGTTGGAGCGCATGGTGGGCGATCTGCTGGACCGGACGCGCATCGAGGCGGGGAACCTGGAGCTGCGGCTGGAGGACTGTGACTTGCGCGGGTTGGTGGAGGAGGTGGTGGAGCTCCACCGGCCGTCGAGCGAGCATCACCGGCTGGAGTACTCCGTGCCAGACTCGCCCGTGCCCTGGCGGTGTGATTCGACGCGGCTGGCGCAGGTGCTCACCAACCTGGTGAGCAACGCCATCAAGTACTCGCCCGAGGGCGGGGTGGTGTCGCTGCGGCTGGAGTCCTCGGAGCGCGACGTGTCGGTGTCCGTGACGGATGAAGGCGTGGGGATTCCGCCCGACGACCTGGGCACCCTCTTCGAGCCGTTCAAGCGCAGCCGGACCGCGGCGAAGGACATCCCCGGCGTGGGGCTGGGGCTCTCCGTGTCCCGCCGGATTGCCCGGGCGCACGGGGGGGACATCGAGGTGGAGAGCGTCGTCGGCACGGGCTCCACGTTCCGGCTCCGCCTGCCGCGCTAAGGGGGGT
>NZ_JABFNS010000008.1 GCF_013116825.1 Myxococcus xanthus | reverse complement strand
CAGCACCCCCAGCACCCCCAGCAGCTTCAAGCCCGAAACGTGGTCGGGAGACGCCGGGGCCCGCGCCAGCGTCCTCAAGCTGGAGAGCAGCCACGGTTGCCGCGCCCAGGCGGCGGCCCACCGGGCGGCGTCCCGGACCTCTGAGGACGCGTCCGCGAGTGCCGTCGGGAAGCGCTGGGCAAGCCGCTGCCGGAAGAGCGCCTGGCCCGGGGCTTCGAGCCACCGGAGCGGCAGCACCGAGACGGTCCCCCACGCGGCGCGGCGGACGTCGGACTTGGCGGCGCCCAGCAGTTCCAGGAGGCGGCCTCCCGGGTCGGGCTGCCCATGAAAGGCCAACGCCTCCAGGGCTGCGATGGCGTGACGCTCCGACGCGCCCGCCACGAGGCCCTTCAGGACGTCCACATGCCGCTCGGGGGGAGCGTAGCGGAGGGCGAGCCGGAAACCCTCCCAGGCGGCACCTTCCAGCCCGGCGGACAGCTCCAGCGTCTGGCGCGCCACGGCCGCGTCCTCCAGCAGGAGGAGGACGTGCGCGGCGCCAAACGCGGCGTACGCGTCCTCGGCCTCCACCAGTCGCGAGCGAAGGAGCGCCCAGGCCTCTTCTCCGGCCAGGACCAGGGCGTCGACATGCGCGGCGATGCGCTCATCCAACTGAACGAGCGCGCGGAAGTCGTACTCCTTGGAGCGCAAGGCCGCATGACGCTGCCGCCACAGCCACTCCAACTCGTCGACATGCACCTCCAGCAGGTCGACCATCCACTCTCCACCGCGAGCGAGCATGGACCGAATCTCAGGGCTGGACGTTCGGCGCGGACGGGGCCACCTCGAAGCGGCCCAGGTCCAGGGTGAGCTGGCCTTCCATCGTCTCCAGACCTCGCTCACCGCGCGAGGTGAAGTAGGTCAGCGCGGCCCGATAGGCGCCAGGGGTGCTCAGCATCTTCTTGCGGACCACGAAGCGGAGCTCCGCGCCCGGCTTCAGCGTGAGGCGCCGGCTCTCAGGAGGTTTCTGGCCTTCTGGCGGGTGCACGTTATCCATCCCCAGTTCCATCCACAGGGAGTCCCCGTCCCGGAGCTGCCCGGGCGGCTTGTCCTTCGACACGAGCAACCGGAGGTTGGTGCGGTCCGGGGCATGGGGGATGAAGGGGTTCTCCGTCTCGATAGCCTGGGTTCCCACGTTGCGCAGCGTGACCTCGAAGGAGACGGGCTTCTCCAGCGGGAAGCGCGGAGAGGTCGGCGCACCTACTCCCCGCAGCACCCGGAGCGGCCGCGTCAGCATATGCTCGGCGGCCTTGCGCATCTCGTTCAGCAACGGCGCCAGGGCGTCCGGGACGGCGTGGAGGGGGAACGTCCGCGTGTCGATGTCCTCGCCGTCGGAGCTCTCACCCACCGACACCGTCTTCGTGTCAGGAGGCAGCTCCGTGGTCACCGGCATGGCGCTGAAATCAATGTCACCTTGCAGTTGTTTCAGCCGCGCATACGTCCCGGGGGGCAACTCGGCCTCGTAGTAGCCAATCTCCTGCCGTCCCAGGAAGTTGCTCGACAGGTCCACGGAGCCCTTGCCTGCCGGAGGAAAGGCGGCCCCCAGGGAGCCATTCGGCAGGTCCATGAACAGCACCAGGTAACCCTTGCTCATCACGTCTCCTTCGCGCTGGGGATGACTGCCAGCGTCAGGTCGCTCCAGGGACGACACAGGGCGCGCCTCCCTCCGCGTGGCGGTGGGCGCGGCGCCCAGAAGTCCCAGCGCCAGTGGCAGCCAATCCAGGCCGCGGACTCCCCATTGGTAGCCTGTCATGCTCATCCGCCCTAGAGCGACAGCAGGCGGGCTGGTGGCCATTGAGCCGGTGGACTTCCGCCGAGGTGTTGATGGCCTGGTGCGGCAGTGCCGGGCGGCCCTCGCGGAGGCCTTCTTCGGCGGGGCGGTATTTGTCTTCCGCAACCGATAGCGAACGGCAGTGAAGCAAGAAGCAGCGCCAGTGGCTGGAGATAGACTCGGCGGAGTTGGCAGGCATTGTCGAGCGGACGAGGACGGGGCGCTGGGCGAGGGCCCGGGCCCCGGGGCATGGACGCTCTGCGGCGGCGGCTTATTCGGGCGCCAGGCGGGAGAAGGTGGCGCACGCCTTGCTGCACGGAGGGGACGCCTGCCAGGGTTGATTGAGGGGCAAGGTGTACCCGCGGAAGGAGCCCTCCGTGCGGGTACGGTTGCAGGGCACTACAGCCGGACTTCGAATCCCTCTCGCAGTAGCTCGCACGACTGGGCGCGCCGCCCCCCCTGACGCGGTAGCGAAATGACGTGACGCGTAGCGGCTCGCGGCAAGCGTGCCGGTGGCACGGAGCATCCCCGCTACGTCCTCATGCCCCTCAGGGCCGAGCCCTCCGCCGCGCCAGGGCCGCGCCCGCGAGGCCCACCACCGCTGACACCAGCGCCCATGGGCTCAGCCAGTCACCCCATGCCAGCGCGAGCGGCGTCAGCGCGGCCGTCTCCGGCACGCGCATGGTGAGTCCCGCGCGCTGGTTGTCGTCCACCTCGGCCACCACCGCGCCGGTGGTGTCGATGAGCGCGGTCACACCCGAATTCGTCACCCTCACCTGTGGCCGCCGCGTCTCGATGCTGCGGAAGGCCGCGTGCATCAGGTGCAGCCGGGGTGCGGGCGTGCCGGTGAACCACGAGTCATTGGACAGCGTGAGCAGCAGCTCCGCGCCCTGCCGCACGCCTTGCGCGACATACTCGGGGAAGATGGTCTCGTAGCAGATGAGCGGCGCCACCCGGAGCTGGCGTCCGTCGCGCAGCGTGAAGCGCACCGCCCGAGGCCCGGGCCCTCGCTTCCAGCGTCCCGTCCACGGCAGCCACTCGCGAAGCGTGGGGGTGTCGATGGCGTCCGGCACCCACTCCGTCAGCGGGAAGAGCATCGTCTTGCGGTACGCGGCGCGCTCGAGCGAGCCTCCAGGTGACGACGGCCCCAGGAACATGGCCGCGTTGAACTCGCGCTCACCCTCCAGGTCGTAGGCGCCGAAGACGAGCGGCACGCCGCGCTCGGAGACGTAGCCGGCGATCTCCGCGTCCAGCTTCGCGCCTGTCTCGCTGCGAGGCGTCCCAAAGGGCGTGGGGTACACCGTCTCCGGCCACACCAAGAGGTCCAGCGGTCCTTCTCGTAGCAGCGCGTCCGACATCGCGTAGTGCGTGTCGAGCACCATCCGCACGACCTGGTAGGCCCCCATCTCCGCCTTCAGCTTCTCGTAGCGGGTGATGTTCGCTTGCACCGCGCCCACCACCAGCCCGCCCTCACGCCGGGTTGCCTCGCGCACCTGCGCATGCCGGAAGGCGCCGTACCCCGACAACACGAGCACCAGCACCGCGAGCCCCGCCATGGGCCGCCAGGCAGCACACCAACCCCGCCGCCGTGCCAGACGGAGCGCCGCGAGCACGCACTCATTGCCCAGCAGCAGCACCAGCGTGAGTCCCGGCGCGCCCGCCACGTCCGCGCCCTGCCGCAGCCACTCGGACGCATAGAGCCCGTGTCCCAGCGTGTCCGCGAAGAGCTTCGGCGTGACGCCCTCCACGCCCACATAGGCGAGCGTCCCCACCAGGGGCGGCAACCAGCCCTGGCCCTCCCGCGCCAGGCGCCGCGCCGCGTACCGGGCCAGCGCGGCGGCGACGAATTGGAGTTGGAGCAGCGGCGCCACCAGCAGGAACAGCGCCCAACCGACCACCGTGGGTGCCCGCGAGTACGCCTGGAGCGCGCCCGGGAACCAGTGAAAGACGGCGGCGGTGAACGTCACGCTGAGCAGCACGCCCAGGCCCAGCGCCTCGCGCGCCGAGCGGGCCCGGTCCAGCGCCGCGAGCCAGGGCACCATCGCCACCCAGCCGAACGCCAGCCATCGCGCCTCCAGCCGCCCGAACAGCGCGAACAGGACCGTGGTCCCCAGGACACCGAGCAGCGCCGCCCCCAGGTGCCACCCGCGTCCCAGCCCCACCTGGACGCCGGTCACGGCGAGGGCGCCCCGCTCTCCGCGCCCTCGGGCAGCTCCAACCGTTGGATGGGCATTCCCGGAGGGGCCAGCTCCTCGGGAACCAGCCCGTCCGCGGGCTTGGGCACTGGCCGCCCGTTCGCATCCACGGGCTGATGGTCGGGATGGAACATCAGCACGGCCGACACGATTTCACCCGTGTCCTTGTACTGGAAATGACGCACGTATCCGGGCGGCAGCTCGAAGTCGTCGGGGACGACGAGGCCCCTCTTGATGGGCTTCGTCCCGGGCCGGTAGAGCTGCATGCCCGTCGGCTCGGACTCCATGGCCGGCTCCTGGACGTCGGTATCGGTAGCCAGTTCGGGAGCAGGCTCGGGGGCGGGCTGCGGAGCTGAAGCCGCGACAGGAGACGGTCGTGTCCGCGGCGCGCGGGCACGCGCCTCGGGCGTGGGAGGCGGAATGGGCAGCGGCGCCTCCGCGAGCGGCGGCGGCGCTTCCACCTCGATGTCGGTCGAGCCCCACCAGACACTCAAGCCAATGCACGCGAGCGTGAAGACACACGCGCCGCCCACGAGCCACACGCCCAGACCCTTGCCCGTTCGAGCGGGCGTGATGTGCGTGACGCCGTCGCTGTCGACACGACGCTTTGGTGCAGGGGACTGCGGCCTCATGTTCTCGCGAAGACCTCCGGGCTGCGTATGCTACGGAGCCACCCCCTCCGAGGCAAACACAGCGCATTCCGCTCGCCCTCATGAGCTCTTCGTCCATTCTCGTCACCGATGCCCCCGGCGGCACGCCACCCGCCCCCTCGCCCGAGCCCGCTCGCTTCGCGGTGCACGCCTGGACACCCGCGCTGCGAGGGCTCGCGGTGGTGACGCAGCTCGCCGCGATGGGCGCCCTGCTCCACTTCACCGCGCAGCTCTGGATGGAAATTTCCGAAGGGACCCAGCGGCTGCAGCCCCAGGCCATCGCCGTCGGGCTGGTGCTGCGAGTCGTGCTACCGCTCGCGTTCGTCTCCGCGCTGCGCCGCAGCCGCCGGGCCACCGTCGCCGTGGACACCCACCAGTGGACCCTGACACTGCGCGGCGGCGCGCGGATGGAGATTCCCTTCGAAGCCGTGACCGCGGTGCGCCCCTGGCGGCTGCCGCTCCCGGGCCCCGGCCTGGCGCTGCGGATGCGGTCAGGCCGCGCTTTCAGCCACGCGCTGGAGGTGGAGGACGCACTGCCCCTGCTGAACGCGCTGGGCCAGCACGGAGCACCAGGCGCCGCGCAATCCCACACGCTGGTTCGTTACGCCCATGCGCGCCATGCCCTGTGGCGCCGGCGCTGGTACCACCTGCTGGTGAAGTTCGTGTTCTTCCCGCTGGTGCCCACGGCCATCCTCTTCTACTCGTACCAGGTCATCTCGTTTGGAGGCGCGCTGGGTGAGTACAGGATGTACGGATTGGACGCGTACCTGCGTTCGTTCGGCCGGTACTACGCGCCCATCTCGTTGTGCCTGCTGCTCTTCGCCTGCTTCTGGCGCGTCGCAGCGGAGGGCGCGTCGCTCCTGGCCGCGTGGCTTCTGCCAGCCTGGGCGCGCGGCGTGCGGCGCGCGGCGGAGTGGTTCTGCAGGCTCGTCTACTACGTCGGGACGCTTGGGTTGATCGGCGCGCGCTTCATGATGTGACGCGCGCCAGGCGCTGGAAACGACAAGGCCCCCGGTTCCCGAAGGCAACCGGAGGCCCAGGCAGCGCGCCCACACCCGAGGCGGGAGCGCGGTCGCAGCGACTACGGCCTGGCGGGGTTGAACTTCGCGCTCTCCCAGCCCATGCGGTCGTGGCCCGTCTTGTTCCAGGTCGAGGTGTCGGTGGGCAGCGCGCCGGTGCCGCCCGAGCTGGAGATGGTGCCACCGGTGTAGGTCGGGTGGGTGTCGTCAGACTGGAGGTAGTCGTAGCTGGTGCTCGCGTTGACGAAGTGCGTGTTCGAGTCGCGCAGCGTGGAGCGCAGCGTGACGGAGATGCGCTGGACGTACGCCGCCTCGGACTCGCCCTCGATGTAGCGGATGGCCTCGGAGTCCACCTTGCCATCGCCGTTGGAGTCATAATCCGCGGCCATGTACTCCGCGAACGAGTCCGCGCACTTGAAGCCGTGGCGAGCCGCCAGGCTGCACGCACGCCAGTTGCTCCTCGCCAGCAGCGGCAGGAACTTCTCCCGCTTGTTCACCACCTGGCCCGTGGCGGAGTCCCGGCACTGGGTGTTCACGTTGTCCGCGTTGAAGCCCGGGTAGTAGATGTTGGAGATGATCTTCGTCGCGGCGGCGGGCGCGTACTGGTTGATGGTCTGCATCGCCCGCTCCATGTACGTGGTGCAGGTCGCCAGCGCGGCCTCCAGGCCGGAGTAGTTGCAGGTGCCCGTCTGCCCCGCGAAGGCGCTGCGCGCCTGGAGGTAGTCGTTGCCGCACATCTCGAACATGACGACGCGGGTGTTGGCCGCCTGCATGTACGAGCGCTCAGAGACAATCTTGTTGTTGTAGATGTCGTCCGCCTTCGCGCCGGACTTGGTGCGGCGGATGACCTCCACGTCCGCGTTCCACTTCCGCGCCAGGTCCTCGCCCTGCACCACGGGCGCAGCGCGGCGGGCCACGTTCCAGAAGAAGACGGAACCGTTGTAGCCGGCGTAGATGGAGTCGCCGTAGGCCACCACGCGGTACTTCGTCGACGTCGACGGCTGGTCGATGGTCCACGACGTGTTCTGGTTGAGGGTGCTCGCCATCGCGCTACCACCGACCGTGAAGGCCGCGCACATGGCGACGACGGACATCCCGCTGTGACGGAAAGACATGCCCCGCTCCTTTGGATTCCCACTGGGGGGTTGTTGGGGGAGCGCGGAGGCTACATGGCGTCGATTCGCAAATCACCCTGAAACAGGGATAACGCATCAAGTCAGAATAGCTGGTGTTGTTATGACCTCACCCGTCTTTGACACGATGTCGTAAGAATGACGCGACGCAAACCTATGACGCAGTGTTTCATCATGTTTCACCCAGGTCCGGAGTGTTTCACGTGAATCTTTCCCGTGGCACGAGAGCGCTGATGCAGTGGCTGCTCCTGGGTGGGCTGGTGGGCGTCGTCTGCGGCGTGGCGTCCGCGGTCTTCTTGTACCTGTTGGACGAAGCGACGCACTTCCGGGAAGGGCACCCGTGGCTGGTGTACGCGCTGCCGGTGGCGGGGCTGGTGCTGGGGGCGGTGTACGGGAAGTGGGGTGGGCCCATTCGCGGGGGCAACAACCTGGTGCTGGACACGGTGCACGCGAGCGACGCCCAGGTGCCGGTGCGCATGGCGCCCATGGTGCTGGTGGGGACGGTGCTGACGCACCTGTTCGGCGGCAGCGCGGGCCGCGAGGGCACCGCGGTGCAGATGGGCGGCAGTCTGGCGGACCTGGTGGCGCGGCGCTTCCGGGTGGGCCCGGACACGCGCCGCGAGCTGCTGGCCGCGGGCATCGCGGGTGGGTTCGGTTCGGTGTTCGGCACGCCGGTGGCGGGGGCGATGTTCGGGCTGGAGGTCGTGGTGGTGGGGCGCATGGGCTACGAGGCCCTGCTGCCCGCACTGGTGGCATCCGTGGTGGGAGACCTGGTGACGCGGGGGCTGGGCATCCACCACACGCCGTATCCGGCGCCGGCGGCGCTGCCGCTGACGGTGGCGGTGCTGGCGAAGTGGTTGGTGTTCGCGGTGGCGGTGGCCGTGGTGGCGGTGGTGTTCGTGGAGTTGATGCACCGGCTGAAGAAGCTGCTGGAGCAGCGCGTGCAGGTGTTGCCGCTGCGGATGGCGCTGGGCGGTCTGGCCGTGCTGCTGCTGTGGCTGCTGGCTGGTACGGATGACTACCTGGGCCTGGGGGTACCGGGCATCCAGCGGGCCTTCGAGGACCCGGCGCTGCCCGTGTCGGCGTTCGCGTGGAAGCTTGCCTTCACGGTGGTGACGCTGGCCGCGGGGTTCTTGGGCGGCGAGGTGACGCCGCTGTTCTTCATCGGCGCGTCGCTGGGCAACGTCCTGGCGCGGCTGTTGGGCCTGCCGTTGGATTTGGGCGCGGCGGTGGGCATGGCGGCCCTGTTCGCGGCGGCGGCGAACACACCGCTGGCGCTGTCCATCATGGCCGTGGAGTTGTTGGGAGCGAACGTGTTGCCCCACGTGGCGATTGTGGCCACGGTGGCGTACCTGCTCACGGGGCAACGGGGCATCTATCCGTCACAGCGGATTGCGCGGATGAAACACGGAGGGCCGCTGCTGGAGCGAATCGTGGCCCTGCGGGAGCTGACCCGCGAGGACCGCGCCCCGCCCTCAGGGCCTGAGGGACGGGGCGGAGGATGAGGGCTACGGCTCCGGGAAGTGGTAGACGTGTCCGTCGTCGCCGACGATCCAGAAGTTGCTTGAGGAGGTCATGGCGATGCCGCGGAGCGGCACGTTCGGTGCGCTTGGGGTGAAGGCTGGGGCCTTGGCCCAGCCGTGTGGGGTCAACCGCTGTAGCCGTCCTGCATTGCCCTCGTTGCCAATGACGTAGGCATTCATGGTCCCGGGCGGGGCAGCCACACTGACGTAGTTGAGCACGGGTCCCGCAGGCGGAAGCACCCGCTCCCAGTCCCTCGACTGGCCACTGCCTTTCACCACCAGGCCGGCGTCGCCCACCGCGTAGATGTGCTCCGCGCTCGCTGCCCACACCGCCCGCAGGCCGCCGTTGTAACCCTCAGTTCCCTGGAGATTGTGCGCAGCCGGAGTGCCCCAGTTGGTGTTGCGGGTATAGAGACTCGCCACCGGCGTCAGCGGTGACGACTCTCCTGTCGAGCCCACTGCATACAGTGCATCCTGGCCGTTCGCATGAAGACCCCAGTACCGACCGGATGAGTCGTGGCGATGAGTCGCCCCTGTAGCCTCATACAAATGGCCCAGAGTAGAGACTGCGAATAGTTGAGCTGGTCTTCCTACTCCAACGACGCTTGAGAAGTAGTCGTTCTTGCCAGGGAGGTCGGCCTGGATTGAGAAGCAGGAGCCCCCATTGTGCTCGCCCATCCAGCCGTCCTCGCCGACCACGACAAGATAATTATTTTCGGGATTGACCCACGCCGCGTGCCAATTCAGCGTGTTTCCGGCCGGCCCACAGTGAGTCGTCGTGTCCCCACTGTGACTCACGAACGCTGAAGTCGCGTCCATCTTCACCGCCAGCTTCCCACCCAATCCCGCCACCCACACCGGGTAACCACTCGGGTGCACCGCCACCGTCCTCCAGTTGCCCCCTGCCAGCACGGGGTCTTCCACTTTCCTCAGCGAGCCGCAGGACATCTGCTCATCCACCTGCCCATCGCAGTCGTTGTCCAGGCCGTCGCAGACCTCCGTCGCCTGGGTGTTCGTGCCGGGGTCAGCGTCATCACAGTCCCGCGTGTTGTCCGTCATCATCGGAGGCAGCGGCGTGCCAGGGCACAGTTCTCCCACCGGCGCGCCGTCCTTCTCGCCCTCTCCGTCGTTGTCCGCGTCCGCATAGAGCGGCGTCGGAGGCGTGCCGACGCAGACCGTCCCCGTCTGCGCGTCGTTGCAGGCATACGTCCCGTTGCAGAACTCCGTGCAAGCCGTCCCCAGGGCCCCCGGCCCATCCGTGAACCGCTCGTCGGCGCGTCCGTCGCAGTTGTCATCCAAGCCGTTGCACGCATCCACGGCGTTTGGATGAATGTCGGCCCGCTCGTCGTCACAATCCCCCGTCACCTCGACATGAAGTTCACTCGGCGGGTCACAGGCCTCCGTGCCAGGCCCATTACGTCCGAAGCTGTCGCGGTCGTGGTCCAGGTACCAGACCTTGTTGACGACACCCGTCTCCATCCGACCGTCGCAGTTATCATCCAGGCCGTTACAAAGTTCCGGAGCGCCAGGATAAGCCTCCGCGCGCGCGTCATCGCAGTCTCCCAAGGTCGTGGCGTAGCCAGCCGGAACAGCGCCACAGAACACGCGCGAAGGCGCATTCACTGCGGCGAAACCATCCCCATCCGCATCAAGGTATGCAACCGTCGGTGAGGCTGAACCACAGGGACTCTCCTGACAGGCACCCAAAACACATACCTGTCCCGATCCACAGGCATGTTGCGCATCACATGCCAAGGGACGTTCCCCTTGGAGTTCCTCCAGGCTTGGGACGGAGCACACGGTGAACAGCAGCAGCAACGCCACGCTCCAGCGCATCATCGTGCTCCCCCTTGCCGCGTGACGGCCTCGTCCCGCTCTCCCAACAAGAGCCAGGTCACCAGGGCACCCGCTGCCGCAACCCCGGCCGTACCAAAGAGGACGTTGGCCGTTCTCGCACTGCGCTGCGCACGGCCGTGATGTTCCACGAGCTGCTCGTGGAACCTCGCCTCCCGAGCGTCCGCGAGCTGTCCTCGGGAAGAGACGCCGAAGGCGGTTCCCGTACCGGTTGCCGCAATGCCAGCCCCCAGCAGCACCAGACTGGCAAGCGGTACCTGCCGCCCTCCTATGCGCCGCCAGGAAGCGCTCGACGTTGCTGTCCTGGCTTGGACCTCCACTGGGCTTGAGGCAGTGGCCTGTTCGGTAGGCGTCAACGCGGCGGGCAGCACTGAAGAGGTGTCCGCAACCGACTCCACTTCCACCTCGGTTTGCTCGATGCGGGCTGATTCTCGCGTGGGCGAGTCCCTTCGTCTACGCGCCAGTTCCGCTTTCGCGAGTGCTCGCTGGGCCTCGAACTCCCGCGCGACCTTGGGGGAAACGCGCAAGGGAAGGCGTGCCTCTGGCTCGAGCAGAAAAGCTGAACGGAACTCGTCACGCGCCGCCTGCCACCGCCCGAGGTCCGCGCTGATGATGCCGCGATGCAATGCAAGCGTCACTCGATCGCGCGACCCTCGGAGGCTCCCTCGAGCACGATCCAGTTGCTCGAGGGCACGCTCGTATTCGAGATCGTCATAGAGGCGTACGGCCTCCGCGACATGACGCTCAAAATCACCATCAGCTCTGGCCGCATGTACTGGAATGAAAATCCATATACATGCGGCGAGCGACAGGCACCGCCTCCAGGTCATGGCAACAAGCATGCCTGGATTTTAGTTCAGACAGACTCCCTGGGCAAAACCCTGCCAACTCCAACCCATCAACCTATCGCTGAGTGGAGGGTTACGGCTCCGGGAAGTGGTAGACGTTTCCGTCGTCGCCGACGATCCAGAAGTTGCTTGAGGAGGTCATGGCGATGTCGCGGAGCAGCACGTTCGGTGCGCTTGGGGTGAAGGCTGGGGCCTTGGCCCAGCCGTGTGGGGTCAACCGCTGTAGCCGTCCTGCATTGCCCTCGTTGCCAATGACGTAGGCATTCATGGTTCCGGGCGGGGCAGCCACACTCACGTAGTTGATTGCAGCCCCTGAAGGAGAGAGGACCCGCTCCCAGTCCCTCGACTGGCCACTGCCTTTCACCACCAGGCCTCCGTCACCCACCGCGTAGATGTGCTCCGCGCTCGCTGCCCACACCGCCCGCAGGCCGCCATTGTAACCTTCGAGCCCCTGGAGGTTGTACGCGGCTGGAGTGCCCCAGGCGGGAGTGGTGGTGCGGGTGTAGAGATTCACCACCGGCGTCAGCGGTGACGACTCTTCTGTCGAGCCCACTGCATACAGCGAATCACTGCCGTTCGCATGGAGCCCCCAGTACCGGCCAGGTGAGTCGTGGCGATGAGTCGCCCCTGTAAACTCATACAAGTGGCCCAGAGTAGAGACTGCGAATAGTTGAGCTGGACTTCCTACTCCAACGACGCTTGAGAAGTAGTCGTTCTTGCCAGGGAGGTCGGCGTGGGCTGGGACAGGGCAGACCGCCCCAGTGTGCTCGCCTACCCAACCGTCTTCGCCGACCACGACAACATAACTATTATTGGGATTGACCCACGCCGCGTGCCAGTCCAGCTTGTTGTCCTTCGGTCCACACTGAGTCGCCGTCTCCCCGCCGTGACTCACGAAGGCGGAAGTCGCGTCCATCTTCACCGCCAGTTTCCCACCCAATCCCGCCACCCACACCGGGTAACCACTCGGGTGCACGGCCACCGTCCTCCAATTGCCCCCTTCCAGCACGGGGTCCACCACCCTCTTCAGCGAGCCGCAGGACATCTCCTCATCCACCTGCCCGTCGCAGTCGTTGTCCAGCCCGTCGCAGACCTCCGTTGCCTGGGTGTTCGTGTCGGGGTCAGCGTCATCACAGTCCCGCGTGTTGTCCGCCATCTTCGGAGGCATAGGCTCGTCAGGACACAACCCTCCCGCCTGCGCGCCTTCCTGCTCGCCCTCTCCGTCGCTGTCCTCGTCCGCGTAGAGCGGCGTCGGAGGCGTGCCGACGCAGACCGTCCCCGTCTGCGCGTCGTTGCAGGCATACTTCCCGTTGCAGAACTCCGTGCAAGCCGTCCCCAGGGCACCCGGCCCCTCCGTGAACAACTCGTCGTCGCGCCCGTCGCAGTTGTCATCCACGTCGTTGCACTTCTCCACGGCGTTCGGATGAACGTCGGCCCGCCCGTCGTCACAATCCCCCGTCACCTCGACATGAAGTTCACTCGGCGGGTCACAGGCCTCCGTCCCGGGCCCATTGCGTCCGAATCTGTCGCGGTCGCCGTCCAGGTACCAGACCTTGTTGACAACTCCCGTTTCCATCTGGCCGTCGCAGTTGTCATCCAGGCCGTTACAGAGCTCCGGCGCGCCAAGGTAAGCCGCCTCTCTCGAGTCATCACAGTCCGTCCCCCGGTTCATCGGACCACCCGGTGGGACGAAGCCGTCACCGTCCTCGTCAGCGGTGTGCAAGTCCTCGAGCAACCACTCCTGCCGGCCCGCGGAGGCGAAGCTGAAGGTCTGCTTCCGCTCATCCACCAACTGCTCCGCCGCGCAGCCCTTCTCGAAAACCCTGACGGTGATTTCGACGTCCCGCGCCCAGTCCGCCTTCCGGAAGACGGCGACGTTCAACACCGGGTCGTTGGTGTCGAACTGACCGGGCTCCTTGAACTCCGCGAGCGCCGGCTCACCGGTGCCACCATGGGCCTCCACCGTGATGCAGCCCTGACTGAATTTCGGGTGGTGGCCAATCTTGACGTGAACCGCAGCCTGCTTCGTGTCCGGCTCTTTCGAGTCCTTCTTGCAGGCCAGCAACAACAGAGGCAGGAGGAGGATGGCGGATTGACGCATAGGTTGCACTCTACCCCAACCCCAGGCGTGACTTGCTCAGAAGCCGACTCACCCCAAAGTCCGCCCAAGTGAACGACCATGGACATCTCACAGCAAGGATGAACTTCGACACACCCACATGTGCCATTGCGGTCACGGCTGTGAGGCCAACCGCCCTGCGGGCACAGTCTCCGCCCCACGCCGACGAAGTTCGGGGGGCGCCACCGCGAACCCTTCCGGCAACATCCGGAGAATGCGCTCACGCCGGTGCTTGGAGCCTTCCAGCCGCCGCTCCAGCAAGGCCTTCTGCGCGCGTGTCTCCTTGTCCAGAGGCGCGGGGCGCGCCGCCAGCAACGCCAGCCGCGCCGTCACCTCCTCCACCTCCCGGTCGATGAGCACGGGCTGGATGTTCCGCGACTCATTTCGCGCCCGCCCCACCGCGTTGTTCTCAATCCACACCGGCAGCACCGCCACTTCCTCCAGCGCCACCGATACACCGGGCATGGGCCGCACCAGCGACAGCCGCAGCAACATCGAATCCCGCCGGTCGCCCCCCGAGCGCTTCGCCCCCGCCTCGTGCTGGTAGAAGCGGTCCTGGTTCGCCACCAGGTTGCCCAGCGAGTACGCGATGAGTCCCTTGCGCCCATCCACCGTCTGGTACGACTCCAGCGGCTGGAGCACGTGCGGATGGTGCCCGATGACCGCCCTCGCCCCCGCGTCCAGCAGCGCGCGGCCCAACTCACGGTCCTCGGGGCGTGGCTCCCCTTTGTACTCCGTCCCCCAGTGCGCCAGCACGATGAGCGCGTCACACCGAGCCGCCGCGGCGCGCACGGCTTCCACGACCTGTTCGGGCTGCATCCCCCGGTGCGCTTCGTGCCCCGCATAGGGCACCAGCGCGACGTGCGGCGCCTGCGCATCCTTCGGATTGCTGAAGCCATTGAGCATGCGCGTGAAGGACAGGAACCCCACCTTCACGCCGCGCACGTCCACGAAGGCGGGCTCCCACGCGGCGTCCTTCGTCGCGCCCGTGCCCGTATGACGGATGCCCGCCGCATCCAGGTGCCGCAGCGTCTCCAACATGCCCGCGGGGTGCTGGTCCCTCGCGTGGTTGTTCGCGGTGGACACCACCTTCACCCCGGCCGAGGCCAGCGCATGCACCATGGCCGACGGCGCGTTGAACAAGAGCTCCCGCGCGACCGCCTTCTTGTTGTCGGTGACGGGCGTCTCCAGATTCACGACGCCCACGTCCGCGGTGCGCAGCACGTCCGCGATGGGCCCGAAGACGTGGTCCCAGCCCTCATGGTTGAGCGAGGGCGCCCGGCCTCCCTCCGGTGGCGGCGCCCCGGCGCGGGCGTGCAGCCTCGCGACCTCCTTCACCTCGCCATGGGGAATCACATCCCCACCAAACACCAGCTCCACGCGCGTGGGGGAGGAGGCACAAAGCAGGGGCAACAGCAGCAGGACGGAGGCGGACACGCCTCCACCCTAGTCCAGACACCCGGCATCCCTGGAAGAGCCTCCCGGGTGCTGGCGGACCGTGCCGCTCAGCGCCTGCGCTCAAGCGCGACGGCGCCTGCGAGCCACCGCGCCCACCAGCAGCGCCACCCCCGCCGCGCCCAGCGCCCCCGGCGCCGCTGCACAACCATCGGAATCGGGGACGTCCCTGCACGTCACCTCCGCGCTGATGGCGAGCCGCTGGTCCACGCCGTCCACGCGCACCGTGTAGGACTGCTCGACGAAGCGCGACCGCTCGAACGCCGCCCTGCCGAAGATGAAGCCCGCCTCGTCACCTGGCGCGAGCGCCTGGGTGCACACACTGTCCGAACAGCTCGACAACGGCCAGTCGACCAGCGTCACCGTCCGCGCACAGGCGTTGCGCACGCTGCTCAGCCCGCATCTGACGGACGCGCGGAAGATGAGGCACGGCACCTCGGAGACGACGCTCTGGTTCGACGTGGAGCACGGGCACGGCTCCGACTCCGCCCGGGCGATTCCCGACAGTCCCAGCACACTGGCGCAGCCCAGCCAGGCCATCATGCGCCGGGCGCGAACGAGCATTCCTTGCATCACTGCACCCCAACCGATTGCGCCGGCCCCGTCCGCGGCGCGCATCCTGTCCCGGACACGGCCGCGCGCCAAGTCACCGTTGCCGGGTGAGGGGTATCTCCTCCACCGCGCTACTTGGTGCCGAAGAGCCGGTCGCCCGCGTCGCCCAGGCCCGGGAGGATGTAGCCGTGCTCGTCCAGCCGCTCGTCGACGGCCGCGGTGTAGACGTGGACGTCCGGGTGGTGCTCGCGCAGGTTCGCCAGGCCCTCCGGGCACGCCAGCAGACAGACGAAGCGCAATGAGCCGGGCTTGCTCTTCTTCAGCCGCTGGAGCGCGGCCACCGCCGAGTTCCCCGTGGCGAGCATCGGGTCGCACACCACCACGTCCCGGTCCGCGAGCTGGCCGGGCACGCGGTAGTAGTACTCCACCGGCGACAGCGTCTCCGGGTCCCGGTACAGGCCGATGTGCCCCACGCGCGCGGAGGGCACCAGTTGCAACATCCCGTCGAGGATGCCCTGCCCCGCGCGCATGATGGCCACCAGCACCAGCTTCTTGCCGTCCAGCACCGGCGCCACCGTGCGCGCCATGGGCGTCTGGATGTCCTCCTCGCGCACCTTGAGGTCTCTCAGCGCCTCATAGGCGAGCAGCAGTGAGATTTCCTGGAGCAGCGCCCGGAAGGAGGCGGTGCTCGTCTCCACCCGGCGCATCTGCGTGAGCTTGTGCTTCACCAGCGGGTGGTCCACCACCGTGCAGTTCGGAAACTCCATTGCGTCCTCCCGTCAGAACACCGTGCCGTCACTGTCCACCCGGATGGGCGGCCCACCCCCGGGACGCCGCTCCGCCGCCACGCGCCGGCCCGCGGTCCACGTGCCACCCTGGAGCACCTTCCCCAGCGGCAGCTCCTCCGCGCTCAGGCCCAGCCGGCCCCGCACCAGCGCCGCCACCCGGTCCAGCAGCGCCACCGTCAGCGCGCGCCACTCCACGATGGGCTCGTCACCCGGGTGGAAGGACTGCGTGAAGAGGCGCGGCTCCCGGGGAGACAGCACGCCCAGGTCCACCAGCAGGCCACCGTTGCGGTACTCGGGCAGGCCGGTGAGGCCATCCAGCTCCGTCACCACCACGCCCGCCTCGGACAGCGGCTCCACCAGGGAATACGTCAGCCACTGCGACAGCTTGTGGAAGGGCACCAGCGCCTCCAGGCTCTCCACCGACCCCAGCGCGGGATGTGGCCACACGTCGCCCAGGTTCACCGCGTCCACCATCACCCGGCCCGGCCAGATGGGGCCCAGCACCTCCAACACCAGCCCCAGCAGCTCCGCGGCGCGCACGCTGCGCTGCTGCGCGGTGATGATGTCCAGCAGCGTCCCTGGCCGAGGCAGCACCTTCGCCAGCCCGTGCAGCAGGTGCAACCGGCCCTCCAGCCCATCCACCGGGTTGGCCTCCGTCACCTGCATGCCCTGCGCGAGCGCCTCGCGCGTGAGCCGCCCCAGCGCCTCCGCGTCCACGCGCAGCGGCCGGTCCGGGTCCGACGAGAAGCGCCCCTCCATGAACATGCGGAAGCTGGCCACGGCCAGTCCCTCGGAGCGCGCCCACGTCTTCCCGCCGGCCTCCTGGTAGCGCCACTGCGGGCCACTGCCCGCGTCCAGCAGCACGCTCACCACCACCAGGTCCAGCTTCGCGCGCGCCCGCTCTTGAAGAGAGGCGTCCTTCAGCCGCGCCTCCAGCTCCGCCAACCGCGCCACGCCGCCCACGTCGAAGTGGCGCCAGCGGCTGTGCAGCGGCACGTCCAGCGTGGGGTAGTGCTCGCGCGTCACGTGCAGCACCGTGTCCACGACGATGGGCAGCCGCGACGGCTCGACGCGGAAGTGCTCCAGCTTGCCCGCCAGCCCCAGGTCCAACAGCTGGTGGCACCGCTCGCGGATGGCGGACGGCGTGCGCAGCCACGCCACCGCGGGAGAGAGGTCCGACCTGGCCAATGAGGAATCAGACATCGAGGTCCCGCCCCTTCACCTGCGCCAGCCCCGCCGCGTCCGCCACCGGCCCTTGCGTGAAGTAACCCGCGGCCTTCTTCGCCTCCATCTCCACCTTGGCGTCGGCGGGGATGAGCTCGTCGGGGATGGGGACGCGCTCCAGGATTTCGATGCCCGAGCGCGTAATCGCGTCGTGCTTCATGTCGCTCATCGACACGAAGCGGTGGATGCGGGTGATGCCCAGCCAGTGCAGCACGTCCGGCATCAGCTCCTGGAAGCGCATGTCCTGCACGCCGGCCACGCACTCGGTGCGCTGGAAGTAGGTGGCCGCGGAGTCGCCGCCCTCCTGCCGCTTGCGCGCGTTGTACACGAGGAACTTCGTCACCTCGCCCAGCGCCCGGCCTTCCTTGCGCAGGTAGACGATGAGCCCCGCGCCGCCCGCCTGCGCCGTGCGCACGCACTCCTCGATGCCGTGCGCCAGGTAGGGCCGGCAGGTGCAGATGTCGCTGCCGAACACGTCGGAGCCGTTGCACTCGTCATGCACGCGCGCCGTCAGCGGCACGTCCCGGTCCGCCAGCGTCTCGATGCCGCCGAAGACGTACAGCGTCAGCCCGCCAATGGGCGGCAGGAAGACGTGCAGGTCCGGGCGCGTAATCAGCTCCGGGAACATGCCGCCCGTCTGCTCGAAGAGGCCGCGGCGCAGCGCGCTCTCCGTCATGCCGAAGCGCTTCGCGATGCCCGGCAGGTACCACACCGGGTCCACCGCGGCCTTCGTCACCTTGATGTCGCCGTTGTCGCGCAGCAGGTCCCCGTCCGGCGTCAAGCGCCCGGCATCGATGGCGTCGCGCACCTCGGGGAAGTTGATGTGCGCCTTGGTGACGGCGATGGTCGGCCGGAAGTCGATGCCCTGCTCCGCGAACGGCCGGAAGGCCTGCGGCGCGATGGCGCCCCACGGGTCCAGCGAGACGATGCGCTGCGGGTCGCTCCACGACGGATGCGGCCCCACCTGCGCGGCGGGCGCGGTGTTCTTCAGGTCGGCCCGGTGGTCCTGCGGCAACATGCCCGCGGCCACGGCGAGCGCGCGGTACACGGCATACGCGCCGGCATGCGTGCCGATGACGTTGCGGTGCCCGGCTTCCGTCAGCGTGGCGACGACAGGGCCGCGGCGCGTCGGCTCGCCGTCTCCCCAGCGGATGGGGACGCTGGGGACGTCGCCATCCGGGTGGGAGGTGAGGCGGATGTGATTGGGATTCTTTTTCTCGGCCATGGGAGCGCCCTCCTTGCGGGCGCGGGAGCAAAGTCGGGGTGCGGGGGGCGGGGCTTCGCGTCGTGGGGCGCGCTTCAGCTCATCCACGAGCCGTCGGTCCGGGCCGACCACTTGCGGGTGACCTTCTTCACCTGCGTCCAGAAGTCGAGGCTGGACGGCCCGGTGATGTCCCCGTGCCCGAAGCGCGAATCACCCGTGCCACCGAAGGAGAACGGCTCACGCGGGACAGGGACGCCCACGTTGACGCCCACCATGCCGGCGCGAACGCCCTCCACCACCGTCTGCGCCACCCCACCGCTCGTGGTGAAGATGGACGCCGCGTTGCCGTAGGGCGACGCGTTCTCCACCGCCAGCGCCGCGGACAGCGTGGGCACCCGGACGATGGAGAGCACCGGGCCGAACAGCTCGCGCCGCGCGGCCTCCATCTCCGGACGCACGCCGTCCAGCAGCGTGGGGCCCAGCCAGTTGCCGCCGGACCACGGCTCGCCCTGCGGCTTGTGGCCACGGCCATCCAGCAGCACCCGCGCGCCCTCGGCCTCCGCGCGGGCAATGGCCGTCTCCAAGCGGTCCAGCGAGCCCCGGTCGATGAGCGCGCCCATGCCGGGGCCCAATTCCAGCTTCGCCGCGCGGCGGACGACTTCCTGGAGAATGGACTCCACGTTGCCCACCGCGAGCAGCACGCTGGCCGCCATGCAGCGCTGGCCCGCGCAGCCGGTGAACGAGTCCACCACCGCCTGCGGCGTCAGCTCCGGGTCCGCGTCCGGTACGACGATGAGGTGGTTCTTGGCGCTGCCCAGCGCCAGCACGCGCTTGCCGCGCTTGCAGCCCTCCGCGTACAGGTGGCGCGCCACCGCGGACGAGCCGACGAAGCCCACCGCCTGCACGTCCGGGTGCGCCACCAGCGCGTCCACCGCCTCCTTGCCGCCGTGCACGACGGAGAAGACGCCCGCGGGGTAGCCGGCCTCGCACATGAGCTCGCCCAGCGCGCACGCGGTCAGCGGCACCTTCTCCGACGGCTTGAGGATGAAGGCGTTGCCCAGCGTGACGGCGATGGGGAACATCCACATCGGCACCATGGCCGGGAAGTTGAACGGAGTGATTCCGGCGACGACGCCCAGCGGCTCGCGGCGGTACTCACAGGAGATGCCGCGGCTGACCTCCAGGTGCGCGCCCGTGTCGAGGTTCTGGAGGGACAGCGCGAAGTCGCAGACCTCCATCCCCTTGAGCAGGCCCGCGCGGGCCTCCGCCACCGTCTTCCCCGCCTCGCTGGCGGCCAGCTGGGCCAGGGCGTCCAGGTCGCGCTCGAGGAACTGGCGGAAGCGGTACAGGTACTGCGTGCGCTCCCGCAGCGGGGTCTCCTTCCAGGCCGCCGCCGCCGCCTTCGAGGCCTCCACCGCCTGGGCGACGCCAGATGCAGGCGTGAGGGGAACCCTGCCAATGACGGTGCCCGTGTAAGGACTCCGGACATCGAGGTGCGCCGCACCGGGCGGCACCTGCCAGCTTCCTCCAACGAGGTTACGGCACGAGACGACGCTCCGCGGAAGCTGGATGAAGGACACGCACACCCCCCAGGTGTCTGGCGTGAAGAAATGGCCTGCCATTGTAACCAGGGGAATGGACTGACATGCAACCCCGGGGTCCCCGAGGGTGCCTTCAGACACGCCCAATGGAAGACATCCAGGCGCTCACTCTGTCAGGTAACAGACCCATCTCTCGGACGGGTGTGAGGGATTGCGTTCAGCGGGCGTCAGGCGCCGCCAGCAGGCCGCGCAGCCGGGCGATGGTGGCCGTGTCATCCGCATCCGGCGGGAGGCCCAGGGCCTGGACTTCGTCGTACAGCGCGAGCGCGTAGTGAACGCGGGAAGTAGCCGTGGCGGCGTCGCCCTGCTCGGCGATCAACTCTCCGTCCTCGGCGACCAGGCGCGCGAGCACCTTCACGCGCGTGGGGGAGCCCAGCAGTCGCGCGGTGGACACCGGGTCCGCCATCAGCAGCGCGGCGTACTCCATGCCCAGCGTGGACAGCGCCGTCTCCTGGATGAGGCGCTGAGCGTCCGCGAGCTTCTTCTCCCGGCGCGCCTTGATGATGCGGGCCAGCGCGGCGGCGAACTCCTCGATGAGCCGCTCGATGTAATCCTTGCGAAGGGACATGGCGGCTCGAAGGTAACCGCGGAGCGGGGGACGTGCACGCCCGGGTCTTCCGTCGGCCAGGGTGGCGCTTGGAATCAGGCATGGCGCGACTTCATGCTGACCCATCCCAGGGCGACACCCGAGGAAATCTACCGGCACGCAGGGGACCTCATCTTTGCTTCCAGCTTCTGGGCGGCCCCATCCAGTCGTACTGCTCCCAGCCTGGAACATGAGGACTTCGACGCCCCGATGACACGGTTCTTCTGGCTAGGCTGGAAGACATCCGGAGCCGGAGCGCGGACGGAGGAAGAGGCGGCGCCTCAGAGAGGAGAGAGGCGCATGGGGAAGCTCCTTCCGGGAGGGGTTGGAGGGCCACTGTAGGCGCCTCACGCACCAGTAGTGACAGGTGTGCCAACCGTCGGAAACCCTCGCGCACCCGCCAAGTCCCTGATTTCGCTTGAGCCTTCGGGGCATCCGCGCCCCGTGAGGTCCTGCCCCCTGATGACTGCGGTCAGGGGGCGGTGGTCGCGGTCACCAGGCGCCGTCCGGCAGCCGTGCCGACATGCTGGCGCGCTAACGTAGCGGCCTTCTCGTCGTGGAGGGGATGCGGGACATGAGCCAGAACGGAAGCAGTGCCGAAAGCGCGCGCGTGCGCTGGCTGGTGGTGGGTGCCTTCTCACAGTCCCCCTCGGGTCGGCGCTTCCCGCTCACGGTGAACACCTTCGGGGATGAGCTCACGCGCGCCGCCAGCGGGCTCCGCGTCACCGTGGCGGACCGGCTGGGCGCGGGTGACACACGCACCGTCGAGCTGTCTTTCGACCGGCTGCGCGCCTTCAGCTACGCGGACGTCATCACCCGCGTCCCGGAGCTGCGCGCCCTGCAGCACCTGCACGAATCACTGTCCACGTCCGACCCGCTGCGCACGCTGACGCCCGACGAGGCCGCCACGCGCGTGGCCACCGTCACCGGCCCGGGCCGCCTGCCGGACGCGGTGGCCCAGGCCCTGCGCGCGGCCTCCACGCCGCCCGCCCCCACCGCGCCTGCCGCGCCCACCGAATCCGGCGAGGACCTGGTGGAGACGCTCCTCAGCCGCGCCGACGCGAGCACGCCCGCCGCCGCGTCCCGCGCGGTGGATGCCTTCCTGCGCGCCATCAATCCGCGCGTGCCCGCCACGCCCGCGCCCGTCGTCACGCCGGAGGCCGCCACCCGGCAGACGGCCCGGGGTCTGGTGGAGGAAGCGCTGCTCCTCACGGCGAAGGACCTGCTCGGCGCCGAGCCCGTGGCCCACCTGGAGTCCGCGTGGCGCGGCCTCAAGTGGCTGCTGGACCAGGTGCCCGCGTCCTCCGGCATCTCCGTGGAGGTGCTGGACGTGGCGCGCGCCGGGCTGCTGGACGCCCTGCAGGGCGCGCTGGGCGCCGAGCCCTTCGAACGCCCTGACGCCGTCTTCATCGTGGATGCCACCGACGACGTCGCCCTCCTGGGCAAGCTCGCGGCGATGGGCGAGCGCGCGCAGCTCCCGGTGGTGGCCGCCGTATCCGCGCCGCTCCTGGGCGTGGCGCAGGCGGAGCTGGCCGTGGCGCTGGAGGAGGAGCGCGAGCACGTCTCCGAGGCCTGGACGGAGCTGCGCCAGGACGAGTCCGCGCGCTGGCTGTGCGCCGTCATCAACCGCGCGGTGGTGGCCAGCGAGGGCCGCGGCGTGGCCCGACGCGTGAGCTTCACCAGCCCCGCGCTGGCGGTGGCGGCGATGCTGGCGGCCAGCTTCCGGGACACCAGCGCCTTCGCGCGCATCATGGGCCAGCAGGGCGGCCTGAAGGCGCCGGCCATGTGGGAGCTGCCCACCGGCCGCGATACCGGGCTGAGCATTCCCACCGAGCACTTCCTCCCCATCCGGGCGCAGGCGCGGCTGGAGGAGCGCGGCATCCTGGGCCTGGGCAGCGGGCGCAACGCGGACGCGGTGCTGCTGGCCGCCGCGCCCATGGTGTTCGGCGGAGGCTACGCGGTGCCACTGCCCGCGCAGCTGCTCACCGGGCGCATCGTGCGCTTCGCCACCTGGGTGCGGGACCAGTTGCCCGCCGGCACCGGCGGCGACGACGTGGACGCCATCTTCTCGCAGGCCGCGGAGGTGTTCCTCTTCCGGGGCGCCACGGAGAACGGGCAGCTGCGCGGCCAACTGGTGGCCACGGACACCGGCCGCGGCGTGCACGTCACCGCCACCGTCCGCCCGGAGCACGCGGGCACGCGCTTCCAGCTCGCCTTCACCCTGCCGCTGCGCGGCTGAAGTCAGTCCTTCTTGAAGCGCAGCACGTAGCCTTCGAGGAACACCGTGGGCAGGTCCAGGTCGCCCACGGGTTCGCGCACGAAGCCGCGCCGCTGGTACATGCGCCCCACGCCCTCCGCGCCCCTGCGGACGTGGAGGCACACGGCGTCCACGCCCCACTCGCGAGCCCGGGCCTCGGCGGCGTCCAGGAGGGGTTGGGCCAGCCCGGTGCCATGGTGGCTCACGGCGGTGGCCAGGCCGCGCAGGTCGGCGGCGTTGGGCAGCCAGGCCTCGGAGCCGGGGGCGCCGGGCTTGAAGAGCGCGACGGTGCCCACCACCTGTCCGTCCAACTCGGCCACCAGCACGGTGGCCACCTTGCGCCGGGACGCGACGTCCCGCAGCTCGCGCTTGCGCTCGTCGCCATAGACGACTTCCGGGAGCTTCTTCGCGTACTGGGTGAGGAAGGCCTCCACCAACAACTCCCCCACCGCCGCGTCATCCTCGGGCCGCGCCTCGCGAACGAGGGCCCGCTCTACGACATGCCGGGTGTCCATGGCCCGGAACTCTACGACCGGCCGCGCGTGCGCGCGATTTCACCCCGGCCAGCGCCGCTCATGCCTGCGTGCAGGCGGACACTGCGCCGGCGTCACCACGTGCCCAGGGTGCCAATCAGGTTGCCCGTCTTCGCGTCGAAGACATCCAGCCACACCCAATGCGGAACGTAGACGCGCCCACCGTGCAGCTTGATGTCGGACGCCCCCGAGCCGCTCTTGGAGTTGGGAATAGGGACGTCCCAACTGACGCTCCCCGTCCGCATGTCTCTGCGAATGAGCTGCGCGCCCCCCTCCTTCAACTCATAGGCCATGACGAGTGCGTCCTCGGAGAAGGCGAGGACCTCCACCACGCGCTCCTTCACCTTCTTGGGGTCCATGTCGGCGACGTTGCCGTGCCACAACGGGGCCTTCTGGCCCTGCTGGAACACCGCCGCCATGGGCACCCGGCTCCCAGGACTCCGCTCACCCAGGACGACGCTCAGGTCATTCAGCGTGTAGACGTGCTCGGGCGAAAACCCGGGGACGTCCGGCAGGTTGCGCGGGCGTTCACAGAGGATGGGGCTCCTCCTCACCAACTGGGAGGGACACATCCGGGGGTTCCATTTGAACGGCGCGCAGGAGGGGGGCGGCTCGATGACGGTCCGAGCGGCCGCCGTTTTCGTGTTGAGCAGGAGGTTCTGCCCATCGGCAACATCGACCCAGACGGACTCGGCGTCGCCCCGTGGGATGCAGAGGTTGCGAGGCTTGTCCGAGAGCGCCACCCGCCCGAGCTGCTTGCCCGTCCGCGGGTCGAGGATGCTCACCGCGTCAGGCGAACTCATCACCACGCGCCCGCCCTGATGAACGACGTGCACCGCGCCGGACAAGTCCGAGGCCGTCCCCTCGAGCTCCGCTTCCCAGAGCAGGTCGAACGACTTCCCATCGAACGCGGCAACCTGGTTGCGCGTCTCCGTCTTTCCGGGGGCGAGGCTGAGGCGACGGATACGGCCGATGATGTCATCCGTTCCGTCACCGTTGAGGTCCACCGCGAGGGGCACCCCCTGGGAGTCCCATTGGAACTTCGCCTTCCTCTCCGACACCGGTGAAGGCGCCGCGACGACGGGAGACGCCCCCAGGACGCTCGTTGGAGTGGGCCCGTCGGTGGACTCCGTGGCGGAGCTGAAGCTCAGGAAGGCCACGAGCCCCGCCATGAAACTGAGCGACACGATGCCCCCCACCACCAGGGCCGCCGTGTTCGCTCCCGTCCCCGTCACGGCCGGCGACTGGTACTCGGGACGCGGCGCCTTCTCGCCCTGCGTGTCGATGGAGGCGTTGCAGTAGCCACACGTATAGAGCACCCGGCCTTCCTCGAGGACGATGGGCGCATGACAGCGAGGGCAACGGGGTGATGTTGGACGGGCACGAGCCATGCCTGGTTTCTATCATCCGGCCCCGTCCGGCAGCGTCAGAGATAGTTGCCAATGAACCACGGCAGCCGCTCGCCCAGCTTCTGCAAGAGCCCGCGCCGCTTCCACCCGCTCCAGTGAATTTCTCGCGAGTGGCGCAAGTCTTTCTCAAAAGACGCGGCGAGCTGCGCCGCCAGCGTCGGGTCCTCCACCACCACCGAGCACTCCTCCAACGTCGTCAACGCCAGCGGGTCCATGTTGGTGGAGCCCACGACGGACAGGGAGTCATCCACGAGCATCGTCTTGGAATGCATCATCGACAGCTCGTACTCCCAGATGCGCACGCCGCCCTCCAGCAAGCGCGCATAGGACGCCCGCTGCGCCGCGTTCACGGGCCCGACGTCATGGTGCCGCCCGGGCACCAGCACCCGCACGTCCACGCCTTGCTTCACCTTCTCCAGCAGCATGTCACTGATGGCGTCGGAGGGAATGAAGTAGGAGTTCGCAATCCAGAGCCGCTCCTTCGCCGCCGCGATGGTGAGCAGCGTCATCCGCCGCGCGTCCGACAGGAAGCGGTTGTCCGTGCTGGCCACGAAGCCCGCGCGCGCATCCCCCGCGTAGCGAGGCTCCGGGAAGTCCGTCGCCGGCAGGAAATCTCCACCCGCCTCCTGCCAGTTCTGCGCGAAGGCGACCTGCATGTCCCGCACGGCCGGACCCTCCACGCGGATGTTCATGTCGCGCCAGGAATCCGCGCCCTGCGCGTTCCCCATCCAGCTCTTCCAGATGCCCCAGCCGCCGGTGATGCCCACCTCGCCATCCCGCACCACCATCTTCCGGTGGTTCCGCGCCCTCAGGCGGATCGCGTCCAGGGCCATGAAGTCGCCTTGGATGGGCCGGAAGTAGCGCGCGTCACAGCCGCTGGCCGCCAGCGCGGGAACCACCGCCTCGAAGTTGACGCTGCCCAATGGGTCCACCAGCACGCGGCACGCCACCCCGGGCCGCCGCGCGGCCAGCGCCCGGACCAGCCGGTCCGACGGCTCACCGGGCCGCCAGATGTAGCTGGTGATGTGGATGCTGGTGCGCGCGGCGAGAATCTCCTCCTCGATGGCGTCGAAGATGAAGCCGTTCTCCACCAGCTCCACGCGGTGGCCCGGCACCAGCGCCACGCCCAATGACTGGAAGAACGCGAGCGAGCGCGCCTCCGGGCTGCTCCCCGGCAACGCGCGCAGGCGCAGGTCATGCCGGTGATTGGGAGCGGGACACCCGGCGGCAATCAACACCACGGGCACGAGCCAGGCGAGCTTCACCGCCGGAAACTAAGCGCCCATGGCCCGCGGCGCACCTGCCGATGTCTCACGCAAGACACCCCGAGACGCGCGGAGGGAACATCCCCACCGTGAGGGTGGAAGCCCCCGCCCCGCGTGCGCACCTTCGGGACACACCGCGTGTCGCCATGCCCAACGAGCCCTCACACCGACGTCCCATCACCGCGTGCACGCTGCTGCTGGGCTGCCTGCTGTCCGCCGTGAGTCACGCGGCGGCCGCGGACGCACCGCTGCGCGACACGCCACCTCCTGAAGCACGCTCCAGGGACCTGGACACGCCCGCCGCCCCGTCACCGGAAAGAGCCGCCGTGCCCACGTACATCGAGCCGGAGGACATCCCGCTCCCCCAGGGCGCATGGGTGGCGCACGGGGGGCTCGCGCTGCTTCCCGTGGCCGGCGTCTGGGGCGCAAGCCGCGTGGGCGGGGACACGCGCGCGGGCGCCACCGCGGCGGAGACGGCGGCGGGAATGCTCCTGGGCGCCATCCCCTCGCGGCTCCTCTTCTTCCGTCCCGCGGCGCCCAGCCCGGGGCGGTGGATGGAATTGGAGACCGTGTCCTTCGGCGGCGGCCTCGTGCTGACACCGCCGCTGACGGCGCTCGGAACGTGGGGCCTGGGCGAGCTCGCCTTTGGCGAGAGTCACCATCCGGGCCGCGCCTACCTGGGCGCGCTCGGCGGCGCGGCCCTGGGCACGCTGCTGGGCGTCATCGTCCACGAAGCCCTGGTGAAGCTGTCCAAGCCCAGCGCCCGCTTGAAGAGCGGCCGTCGGCTCGTCGGCCTGGGATTCATCGGCGTGGGCGCGACGTTGGGCTATCAATGGGCAGGCGGCGGACCTCGCCCAGACGGACACACGCGATAGTTCTGTTGCGTCTGTTTCAACACGCACGCGTTGTGCACCGCCCAAGTCCTTGCAGTCTCAGACGCAGTGCGTGTGACATGCCGGGCATTGTGATTGTCAGACCCGGGCTCCACACTCCGCCGCGCTGTACGGACACCGCTGTTGGAGAGACCGCAATGACTGCTCGCAAGCACCTCCGTATCGCCGTCGTCCTCACCGCCGCCGTGCTGGGCCTGGGAATCACCATGACGCCGGCCACGGCCGTCGCCGATGACTGCCAGCCGCCCTGCTACAAGCACCCCATCACCGGTGAGTTGATTTGCGGCACCCCGTGTCCGTAATCCCCGGACACCCGCGCTGAAACACCTGGGGCCTCTTCCGCACCGCGCGGAGGAGGCCCCGTTTCATTCCCAGCCACCCCGCGGCACCGGCGAGGGGTCAGTCCGTCCGCATGGCCTCCACGGGGTCCAGCTTCGCGGCGCGCGCGGCCGGGTAGATGCCGAACAGCAGGCCCACGCCGCTGCTCATGGCCAGCGACAGCATCACCGCCCAGGCCGGCACCTGCGCGGGCAGCCCCACCATCCACTTCGCCAGCTGCGCCAGGCCCATGCCCAGGCCCACGCCCAGCGCGCCCCCCACCAGCGACAGCACCACCGCCTCGATGGCGAACTGCGCGAGGATGCGGCGCTTCTTCGCGCCCAGCGCCTTGCGGATGCCAATCTCCCGGGTGCGCTCCGTCACCGCCACCAGCATGATGTTCAGGATGCCGATGCCGCCCACCAGCAGCGACAGCATGCACACGCCGAAGCTGGCCGCGGAAATCACCTTCGAGATGTTGTTGAACATCTCCGTGGCGCTCTCGTTGGAGAACACGAAGAAGTCATCCTCCTCCAGCGGCTTCAGGTTGTGGCGCCGCCGCATCAGCAGCGTCACCTCGTCCTGCGCGCGCTGGAGCACCTCCGCCGACTGGGCCTGGACGCTCACCCGGTAGTTGCGCACCCCGAACAGCGCCTTGTAGACGGACAGCGGCATCATCACCTGGTTGTCCTGGCTGCCTCCGCCCATGAAGCTGCCGCGGCGCTTGAGCGTGCCAATCACCTGGAAGCTGCGCCCCAGGATGCGGATGTTCTGCCCCAGGGGCTGCACGCCCGGGAACAACGTGTCCGCCAGGTCCTGGCCAATCACCGCCACGCGGCGCCCATCCAGGTACTCCGCGTCCGTGAAGGGCCGCCCGAACTCCACCACCACCGAGTTCGTCTGGAAGTACTCCGGCGTGCCGGCCCAGATGACCACATTGGCGCGCGACTCGCGCTGCTGCGTGGACACCTTCTGTCCACCCTTGGAGTCCTCCGCTGCCGCCAGCAGCACCGACGGCTGCAGCCGGATGGCCTCCAAGTCGCCCTCGTTCAGCCGGGGCCGCCGCGCCAGCTCCGCCAGGGACAGGTTTCCGCCGAAGGGCAGCCGCTGCACCTGGAAGCAGTCGGAGCCCAGCTCGGACATGCTCTCGTTCACCTGGATGCGCAGGCCCTCGATGAGCCCCATCATCGACACCACCGTGGTGGCGCCAATGACGATGCCCAGCAGCGTCAGGAAGGAGCGCAGCAGGTTGGAACGGAACGTTCCGAACGCCAGCCGCAGGGTGTCCCAGATTGCCATCATCGCCGCCGTCTCCCGTCCGTCACTCGTGGCGAAGCGCTTCCACCGGGTCCAGGTTCGCCGCCCGCGCCGCCGGCCAGATGCCGAACAGCAGCCCCACCATCGCCGCGAACCCCACGCCCGCCACCACCGTCAGCGGCTCCACCGCCGCCGCCAGCGGCGTAATCAAGGACACGATGCGCGCCAGTCCCAGGCCCACCACCGTCCCCAGGGTGCCGCCCAGGGCGGACACGCAGGAGGCCTCCATCAGGAACTGGAGGATGATGGTGCGCTTGCGGGCCCCCAGCGCCCGCCGGACGCCAATCTCCCGCGTCCGCTCGCGCACCGACACCAGCATGATGTTCATGATGCCGATTCCGCCCACCAGCAGCGTGATGAGGCCCACGCCCATGGCCGCGCCATAGAGCGCCCCGGTGAGCTGCGCGTACATGCTGGCCAGCTGGTCCGGCCGGTTGATGGCGAAGTCGTCCGGCAGTCCCGGCGGCGTGTTGCGCTCCCGGCGGAGCACCGCGGTGAGCTTGTCCACCACCGCCGGCGCGTGCTCCGGCGACGTGAGGGCCACCGCGATGTTGGGTGAGCGCTTCTTGCCGAAGTGCGCCAGGAAGGTGCGGGAGGGCACCACCACCACCAGGTCCTGGTTCTCTCCCAGGATGGTGCCCTTGGCCTCCAGGGTCCCCACCACGCGGAAGGGCTTGCCCTCGAAGAGGATGCGCTGCCCCACCGGGTTCACTCCGGGGAAGAGCGAGCGCACGAGCTCCGCGCCGATGACGGCCACCTGCGCCCGGTTGTCCACGTCCGCGTGGGTGAGGAAGCGGCCCCGCTCCAGGGTGAACGAGCCCACCGTGGCGTAGTCCGGCGTGGTGCCCACCAGCAGCACCGAACCGATTTTGCGGTCCAGGAAGCGGCTCTCCACGCGCTCGAAGAAGAGCGGCGCCGCGGCCAGCACGTGCTCGGACGCGTTGAGGATGGGCGGCACCAGGTCCGCGCTCAGGTCCTTGCGGTTGCGGTACGACCACCAGTCGCCGTTGAGCGTCCAGGGGAACTTCGAGATTTGGAGCGTGTTGGCGCCAATGCTCGAAAGCTGGTCCTCGAAGGAGCGGTTGATGCCCTGGATGATGCCGACGATGGCCAGCAGCGTGCACACGCCCACGCCAATGCCCACCGTCGTCAGCACGGTCCGCAGGCGGTTGGAACGGAGCGAGAACAGCGCGATGCGCGCCCCCTCCCACACATCGACCCGGATGCTCACGTCAGATTCTCTCCGCTGCGTTGCACGTCGCGCTGGTTGGTACGGGCCCCGGAACGGGTGATTGCACGCGACATTCCCTCGGTGCAAATCCAGTGTGCTGGAAATCCGTCTGGGACCCCGCGCCTCCGCACTTCGCGTGGACCGTCGTCCAACGGCGCTCAGCACGCGACGACGCAGCAGGTCGAAGCTGGCTCTGTTGGTCCTCGCCCCCAGGCCCGCGGAGGAGCGAGCCCTCTCCAATCGGCGCACGCATGTTCGGCACCCAGCCCAGGCGGCTGTCCCGGAAAGGCCTCTGCCTCAGCACTTGAGTTCATCCGTTATAACGGATGGAGAGTGCGCCATTTGGGCTCATTAAATCCGGCATAGTGGATTAAATGCCGCAGCCTGAGCCTCTTGAATCCGTTATAAAGGATTATATGAAGGTCCATCTCCAGGTGCTGATCGAGGGGGCGTGGGAGCGGGCGGCGCTCCTTGAGTTCCCTACGGCCAAGGAGGGGCGACGCGGCGAATGCACCTTTGAGTACGAGCATGACTACCTCTTTCGGTGGATTGCCGACTCGCCGCCGCTGGCGGCAGTGAGTCTCAATCTTCCGGTCGAGTTCGCCCCCAAGGTCTGGCGCCGTTGGCCAGCGTTCCTCGATGACCTGCGCCCCATGGGAAGTGCCCGCGGCTGGTGGCTGCGGCGACTGAACCTCCCGGATGAAGCGGCGAGTGACATCGACCTCCTGCGGCACGGCACCATCGCACCAGTCGGCAATCTCCGAATCGAGGAGGCCGTTCCCGCGAAGAAGGAACCTCCTCATCGGTTCCCGCGCCAGGCCGTCATCGACCGCGAGCACGCCTTCATCACGTACGCAGCCAACGCCGGAGCGCAAGTCGGAGGTGCGACAGGCGCCGGTGGTGATTCTCCGAAGCTCCTGCTCCGCTGCGACGATACAAACCATGTGTGGATCGACGTCTGGCAGGATGACCCTGCCTGCCCGGATCGGCACTATCTGGTCAAGTTCGCGCGCAGTCGCAACGAACGCGACCGAACCATCCTCCGGTCGGAGTACGTTTATTACAAGGCGCTCGCGGAGCTCGGATTCGAAACGATTCCGCAAGAGGGGCTCGCGCTTCACGAAGGCCCTGCAGGCCCGAGCCTCTGGCTTCCCCGCTTCGATGTCGCGCGACGAGACGGCCGCGAGATTCGGTTCGGACTCGAATCCATCTACTCGCTGCTCCAGGCCGAGCCAGGCTCCTTCCAGAAGCATCAAGCGGCCTTGAGCGCACTACAACACGTCATCCCCAAGACAGACTGGCCGACGGTGCGCCTCGAATACCTGAAGCGGGACCTGCTGAATCAGGTGTTCGGCAACTCGGACAACCACTGCAGGAACATCGCCGTGCTCAAAACGGATAGCACCGTCCGCCTCGCGCCCATCTTCGACTTCGCGCCGATGAAGATGGACCTCGAAGGCATCACCCGCACCACGACATGGGAAGGGTACGAAGCCGGTGGAGAAGTCGACTGGGATGCGCTCCTCAAGAGCTTTGGTCGAGATGAGACATCGTTGCGCGACGGCCTCAACGACCTCGCCTTGCGCCTTCGTCGGCTCCCCGAGCTCCTCACCGACCTCGGGCTGCCGGGAGAAACGCTGGACTTCGCGGGACTCGACCTTCGCGGCACCGAGAAGCGCCTCCGCACGTGGGGATTCCTATGAAGCGCGCCGACGTCGCCCGGCTGACCTCGCTCGAACGAAAGGCGCTGCTGGAAGAACTCGCCGCGATGGTCGCCATCGGCGAGTTCAACCTCGGAGACGCCTCGCGAATCCTCCGCAGCACGATGCTGGGAATGGACCGGAAGACCTTCGCGCGCGCGGTGAAGCTCGCCGCCAGCGTCATCGCGAAGCTGGAGGACGGACCGAACGCGAACCCGACACTGGAGACGCTCAACAAAGTCTTCGCGCCGTTCGGCGGAAAGGTCGCGTTGACATTTCCCCGCATTGAGGAGCCACGCCCGCTCGATGATGCCGAGAAAGAACGTCGAGCGATGCTCCGCGCCGCGCTCGCGAAGAGCAAGCGGCAGCGGCGGCGCTCGACAGGGCCGTAAGCCTCTCAACACAGGTAGCCCCCTGGGCCTTTCCCTTGTCCGGCAGGCCTCATGCGTTCTCGGGTGTCTGCGATTTCGTCAGGAGGCCTCATGAGAGAGAGTGAGGCGCGGTGCGGCAAAGCCTCGCCGTTCGACCGGGGCGCCGGAACGGGCGCAATCTTGCCGCCGCACGGGAACATCTGGTGCCGCAAAGGGACTCTGCCGGTGGCCGTCTGGTAGGAGTATCCCCACCTTCCCCCTGGCACCCCATCCATGTCCCGGGAGCCACCGCGACACATGGCCCCGTCCGCCGCTCCCGCCACCGCCGATGCGCCGCCCGCCTTCCCGGCGTTCACGCGCTCCCAGAAGGTCTTCACCCTGCTGGGCGCGGTGCTGGGGCTCTTGCTCGCCGCGCTGGACCAGACGATTGTCGCCACCGCGGGGCCAGCCATCCAGGCGGACCTGCGAATCCCCGCCTCGCTCTACCCGTGGCTCACCACGTCGTACTTCGTCGCGTCGACGACGATGGTGCCCGTGTGGGGCAAGCTGTCGGACCTGCTGGGCCGGCGCGCGGTGTTGGCCGCGGGCATCCTCATCTTCCTCGCGGGCAGCTTCCTGTGCGGGATGGCGCGCTCCACGGTGGCGCTCATCCTCTTCCGCGCCGTGCAGGGGCTGGGCAGCGCGGCGCTGTTCACCGCCGCGCTGGCGGTGGTGGCCGACCTCTTCGAGCCCCGTGAGCGCGGCAAGTACCAGGGCCTCTTCGGCGCCATGTTCGGCCTGTCCAGCGTGGTGGGGCCGCTCGCCGGTGGGTTCATCACCGACCACCTGGGCTGGCACTGGGTGTTCTTCATCAACCTGCCCGTGGGCGCGGTGGCGCTGGCGCTGGTGCTGTCGCGCATGCCACGGCTGAAGCCCCAGCGTCATTCCCGGGGCGGGCTGGACCTGGTGGGGGCGTTCACGCTCGCGGTGGCGCTGGTGCCGCTGCTTCTGGCGCTCAGCCTGGGGCAGACAGACGGCGGCGACTGGGCCTGGACGTCGTGGCGCATCCTGGGACTGTTCGCGCTGTCGGCGGTGGGCCTGGTGGCCTTCCTCTGGGCGGAGCGGCGCGCGCCCGAGCCCCTGCTCGACCTGTCGCTGTTCCGCCTGCGGGCCTTCAGCGCGGGCAACACGGCGGTGTTCATCATCGGCGGGGCGTTCCTTTCGGGCGTCGTCTTCCTGCCGCTGTTCATGGTGAACGTGGTGGGGCTGTCGGCGACGCGCTCGGGGCTGACGGTCATGCCGCTGACGCTGGGCGTGGTGGCGGGGAACGTGCTGAGCGGGCAGCTCGTGTCCAGGGTGGGCCGCTACAAGGCACTGCTGCTGGGCTCGCTGGTGCTGCTGATAGCGGGCTTCGCCGTCATGGCCTTCACGCTGACGCCGGACTCCACCCAGGCGGAGGTGACGGCGAAGATGGTGCTGGTGGGCCTGGGCCTGGGGCCTTCGATTCCGCTCTACACGATGGCCATCCAGAACGCGGTGCCGGCAACGCAGATTGGCGAGGGCACCGCGGCGGCCACGTTCTTCCGGCAGTTGGGCATGACGTTGGGCGTGGCGCTGCTGGGGACGGTGTTCGCGTCCACGCTGTCTTCGGAGCTGGAGGCGCGCATGGCGCAGGCCACGTCGGCGCTCCCGGACTCCGTGAAGGCCGAGGTGACGCGCGCCGCGCCGGGCGTCAGTGGCGAAGGCGGCCCCACCGGGCAGGTGTTCCGCGCGGAGGAGGTGAAGGCGCGAGTGCGCGCGGAGTTCGACGCCGAGCGGCGCCGTGCGGAGACAGCGGCCGCTCCCGAGGCCCGGGCGAAGGTGGACGCGGACGAGCGGCAGGCCCTGGCGGCGGTGGACGCGGCGGACCGGGCGCTGAAGATGGCGTTCACTCGCGGCGTCTCCGCCGTGTACCACGTGGCCCTGTTCATCGCCGGCGCGGCGCTGCTGGTGACACTGTTCCTTCCGGAGCAGCACCTGCGCCGCAAGCGCCGGCGCATCGAGTCGCGAGCCAGCGCCCCGGAGCAGTAGAGTCGCGGCATGGCTCACGACGCGGAACAGCCACCCGCGCTCACGGACGCGGAGGCCGCCGAGCGCATCCACGCGCGCTTTCCCTCGCTCGCGACGGCGCGGGTCGTCCGCCTGGGGGAAGGCACGGACCATCAGGCCTTCGAGGTGGCGGGGCGCTACGTCTTCCGCTTCCCCAAGAGCGGCGAAGCCGCCGAGCACCTGAAGTGGGAGGCGCGCCTGCTGGCGTGGCTCGAGCCTCGGCTTCCCCTGCCGGTCCCCGACTACCGTTTCCTCGCGCCCCCTGCCGCCGACCTCGCTGTGGGCTTCGCCGGCTACGAGAAGCTCCCGGGGACGCCCGCGCTCCTCGTCGTGCCCGAGCAGCTGGACCTGTCGGACCTCGGCCGCAGGCTCGGCGCCTTCCTGGGGGCGCTCCATGCGCTCGCCCCCGCCGAAGCCGGTGCGCTCGGCGTGCCGGCGGACGACGACCCGGAGCTCGAAGCGTGGTCAGCCGCCGCCGTGGACGATTTGCGGCTCGCCGTCGAACACGGCCATGTGGAACGGCACCTGGCGGCGGCCTGGGAGCAGCGGCTCAGGGTGCGTCCCACGGAGGGACGCGGCGAGCCCCGGCTGGTCCACGGCGACTTCGCCGCGGAGCATGTCCTGGTCGATGCCCACGGTGCGCCCACGGGGGTCATCGACTGGAGCGATGCGTGCGTCGGAGACCCCGCGAGGGATTTCGCCGGACTGCTCCACTGGGGCGGAGCGGACATGCTGACCGCCGCGCTGGAGACGTACGGCGCGGTCAGCCCCGCCGTCCTCACGCGGGCGCGGTGGTTCGCCGCCTGCCGCGCGGTGGCCGACATCGCCTTCGGCCAGACGCAGGGACGGCCGGAGTACATCGCCGCCGGGCAACGGGCGCTCACCGGACTTGGGAAGCCCCTGCCCTTCGACGCGTAACGCACGGCTCAGGAGCCGCTGCAACGAACCTGGAGCGGGTGGCTCTCCAACACCACGCACTCCCCGCTGCTGCACTTGAACAAGTCACAGATTTCCGGGGACTGGACGCAGCGGACTTCGGGGCCCGAGCCCAGGTTGAACGAGGCGCAGGAGAGGCCCTCGGGGCATTGCTTCTGCTCCCCGGTACACGGCGGGCCGAGCACCTGCCCCTCCTTCAACGACAGCCTGGACTCAGTCCCCGTGGGCACCTCGCCCTCGGCGCCACGACAGCCCGCCAGGATGAACGCGGCGATGACCCACTTCAGCCCCGGAACACGCGTGCCTTGCTTCATCATGAATGTCCTCCCACGAACCAGTGACTGTCCGGACCGAGCAAGACATACGCCAACGCAGACGAGGCCCGTCAACTGAGCAGCCACCCACGTAACGCCGGCGCCGCCATGCTCCAAGGGGTGCCTCGGAAATCCAAGGGCCCCCAAGCCGCCCTCAGTTTCCCGAGGTCTTCGACTGACCAGAAGTGAGCTTAGAGATCGGCGAACAAGTCGACGGCCGCCTGAGCAAGCAAAGCCCGGTCGACCTCTTCGAGTCCTTCTGCATAGGCAATGATATCCAGCACACCTGCGGCATCCGTGCTCCAGAACAAGCGCTGCAGTTTGGCGCGGAGCGCCTGCCCTTCCTCGCCGGCCTGCTTCAGTGATGCGCGCACGTCATCCAGCCCCACGAGCTTGACGTAGGCAAAGATGTCGAAGCTGTCCTTGGTCTCCGTTGGCCGCTGCTCCAACTTTGCGCGAACCTTCATCGAGAGGAATCCAACTGCGTCCGGCAGCCGGATTCGCAGCGAGGTCTCTCCCATGGGGAGAGACACGGGCTGACTTCCACGCAGCGCCAGCCGCGCATCAGGCAGCGGCGTCATGCTCGTGGGGAGTTGTTCCAAATCGACTCCAGCAGGTGCGAACAGGTCGAGGTGCATCACCCCTCCCGGAAGGGTTTTCGACCAACGAAAACTGCGCGTTCGCTCGTACCCCCGGAGCTTGAGGACCTCAGGTAGACGCTCCGCCCCGAATTCGGTGCCATCCATGTCGAAGAGCAGATCAGGCTCGTGGGAATAGCCACGCTCAATCACGGCTCCTGTGTCGGTCGTGACGGCGATGACCCCCGACCCACCCTTGCGGAGCGACTCCAACGCGAGCACCTGCCCACCGATGAGCACGACGTTCCAGGAGAGATCTCCCAGTTGCAACAGGAGTTCACCCAATTCTCGCAGAATCTCTTCGAACTGCTCCTGCTCGGTCATGGCGCTTCCTCTGAAATGGGCAGCGCCCGTGCGAATCGCTGCACCAACTCATCCGCCTGTTCCTTGCCGCGCCCCCCACTTTGATGGAAGTCCACGGTCAACTGAGGCAACGCCACACCCAGGCCATGAGGAAGCGTTCGTGGCGAAAAGAAGACCCCTCCGGCATCCGTCTCAGCCGAGGGCTCCGCCCGCAGCACCCAGAAGTTATGGGGCATCAGACGGCGCAGCCCGAAGGCTTCGACAGCCGCGTCGATAGAGCCCGTGAGATAGAGCCCGTGAGGCAGTCCCGACACGAAGCGCTCTTCAGGCAGCAAGGCGCTCGCCAGCGTGTAGATGCCCCGAATGCCTTGGGCCTTCAATCGCTCAAGGCCCTTCCCCAACAACTCCGGCGTGGTGGAAGGTGCGTTGAAACCATCCAGTGTCACGGAGGTCTTCTCGCCACTTGCCATCCACGCCCTCAGCAGGCGCACGGGAGCCCTCAGCCGAAACCCACTCCGCTTGCCGACCGGCTCGACATACCCATCGAGCACGAGGTGACGGACGACGCCGTATGCATAGGAGTAACTGGTCTGCGTCCGCTCCGACAACGCGCGGACCGTCTGCGCTTCTCCCGGCGACTGCAACAGGGTCCGGACGATGCGGCACCCCTTCCCGTGGAACACCGGCTCACGGGGACGCCGCTGCGACGGTTCGCGCCCCTGTACACGAATGAAGGTGCTGCCTGAGCGCAGGAAGAACGTTCCTCGCTGATCGACCAATGCGACGTCTTCTTGCTCACAGGCCGCGATGACTCCAGATGACGCGGAATCCGTCGCAATCATCGGGATGCGGACAACGGGCAGGCGCTCGGCGGTCCCATCCCGCTGGTCCAGCGCCACGCTCGCCGCGCGCAGGCGTTCCCGAAGTGAGCGAACGTCCGCCGGGAGCAACGGCGCGCGGTAGGCCATCAGGACCGGCACTCGTACCTGGGGGAGAACCACCTCGGCGAGCTCATAGACCGCCTGCCCACCAGGCCCTCTGCGCGGCAACAGGAAGACGTCTTGGCGCAGGAGCTCCACCCCCCGAGGCAACCGGAGGTCCTGCTTCCAGAATGCTTCTCGAAACTCCGCGGTCGAGTCCATTAATTCTGTCGATAATACGTAGATATGCGCAAAATACGTGCGCATATTGGCCGAAAACGACCAGTATCGACAAAATTACGAATCATGAGGTCCAAGGACGTCCCGGCTGGCCGCCCACCAAGCGGCCCCCTTAGTTCCCTGAGGACTTCGACTGCTGCGCGGGCGCGGTGACCGGCGCGGGCCCACGCGGCGCTGGCGCCTCGGGGCGCGTGAGCGTGCCGGGCATCTCCGCCAGCGCGTACGTCATCCACGCCACGGCGGCGGTGCTGCGCGCCAGGTCCTGCGGGTCGACCTTGTCCAGCGTGTCCGCCTCCGTGTGGTGCACGTCGAAGTAGCGGCTGCTGTCCACCTCCACGCCGAAGAAGGGCACGCGCGCGGGCATCAGCGGGCTGATGTCCGCCCCCCCCGCCTCGCGCGCGGAGAACTGCGTCACGCCCAGCGCCGTCAGCGGCGGCAGCCACGGGCGCAGCAGGTCCTGCCCGCCCTCGCCCGCGCGCACGCTGACGCTCAGGGGCCGCCCGCCGCCCGCGTCCATCTCCAGCGCGCCCACGTGCCGGGGCAACTCCGCCGCGTGCGCCTCCGCGTAGGCCCGCCCACCGCGCAGGCCATTCTCCTCGTTCATGAAGAGCACCACCCGCACCGTGCGCCGGGGCGCCTGCGGCAGCTTCGCGATGAGGCGCGCGGCCTCCATCACCATCACCACGCCCGCGCCGTCGTCATGCGCGCCCGTGCCCACGTCCCACGAATCCAGGTGCGCGCCAATCAGCACGATTTCCTGCGGCTTCTCCCGGCCCCGAATCTCCGCCACGACGTTGGCGGAATCCGCGTCCGGCAGCTCGGAGCTGCCCAGCATCAGCTTCACGCGCACCGGGCCGCCCGCCAGCAGCCGGTGGAGCAGGTCCGCGTCCTCCGTAGCCACCGACGCCGCCGGAATCCGCGGCCCCTCACTGGGGAAGTTCGTCGCGCCCGTGTGCGGCGTGCGCAGCGACGCCGTGGCCAGCGAGCGCACCAGCGCGCCCACCGCCCCGTGCTTCGCGGCGGCGGCGGGGCCTCGTGAGCGCAGCCCCGCGAAGCGCCCGTAGTCCGCGGCCACCGTCATGGTGTGGTTGAAGAAGACGAACTTCCCCTTCACCGCCGCGCCCAGCGACTCCAACTGCTCCAGCGACGTCACCTCCACCACCTCGGCGCTGAGTCCCTCGGGCGCGGTGGGCGGGCTGCCGCCGAGGGCCAGCAGCGCCAAGCGGTGCCCCCGCGTGCGCTCGGAGGCCAGCACCTCGCCGGACGCCTCGCCTCGCACCCAGTGCGGCACCTTCACCGGCTCCAACCACGCCTTCACCCCGTCAGCCTTGAAGGAGCGCAGCGCCCACTGCACGGCGGCCTCGGCGCCCGGCGACCCCGACAGGCGCGGGCCAATGCCGTCCGTCAGCTCGGCGAGCCGCGCATAGGCATGGCCATCCGTGAGCGCGGGCCCAATGAGCTTCTCCGCGGTCGCCTGCGCGTACACGGGCGCGGCGCGCTTCGCGGGGACGGCCTTGGGCGCTGACTTCGCGGCGGGTGCGGCTCCCGACAGCAACTGGAGCGCGAGGGAAGCGGGCAGGATGAAGGTGGCGACGGGCAAGGGGCCTCCTGGGGGAGGTGCTCACTCTCCGTCGGGCCCCTGGGCCTCGCAAGCGACAGTGAGCGTCACCACCACCCGGAAGCCGACAACGCCCGTGCGTCCTGCAGGCATGGAACCGAGGGGCGGAGCGATAGTCCCAGGGGCCACCGCGCGCCGAGAGGGGGAACGCGGCGCGCGGGGCTCAACTGGGACTTCCACGACGGTGTCGCTTTTGGGGGAGGCAATCACCGCCGCCGCGTCTCACTCCGAAGAGGAAACGTGGACGGCATGTTGAAGGGCGAGCGAGCGCCCGTCAAGCACGCGCCCCCTCCAAGCCCATAATCGAACATTCACACCCGGTGAACACAGACGATTCCACTGTCACTGTCCAAATCAGGCAATTCCCCAGGGCCGCCACCGGAAGGCGGGCATCCCGTGCGGGGCGTGTTACAGGCCGGACAGAGGTAAGCGCATGCAATCCACCCTGACGCGGCGGCCCCAGGCGACGGCATTCAGCATCGAGGACCTGCTGGACCGCGTCCGGCGCGGTGAGGTGCGACTGCCCCACTTCCAGCGGCCCCTGCGCTGGGAGGCCGGCGATGTGAGGGATTTGCTCGACAGCGTGTACCGCGGCTATCCCATCGGCACGCTGCTCTTCTGGAAGCGCGAGGCACCCGCCGCCAGCGTGAGCTTCGGCCCGGTGCGCATCGACGCGCCCTCCCACAGCCAGGCGCTGTGGGTGGTGGATGGGCAGCAGCGCATCACCGCGCTGGCCGCGGTGCTCCTCCACCCGGAGCAGGAGCCCGCCGCGCGGGACGGCTTCACGCTCTTCTTCGACCTGGACACGCAGGAAATCGTCCAGCCCGCGCACGGCGAGCCGACGCCCCCGCACTGGCTGCCACTCAACCGGGTGCTCGACAGCGAGCAGCTGCTGGGCTGGCTGGACCGCTACCCGGGGCGCGAGAAGAACCCGGAGCACGTGCGCGCGGCCATCCGTCTGGGCAAGGCGGCGCGCGAGTACCAGATGCCCGCGTACGTCGTCGAAGCCGCGGAGGAGAAGACGCTGCGCATCATCTTCAAGCGGCTGAACACCTCCGGAAAGCCGCTCACCGACGACGAGGTCTTCAACGCGCTCTACGGCGGCACCGCGGGCTCGCGGCTGCCCAACCTGAAGGCGCTGGCCACCAGCCTGCTGGAGCTGGGCTTCGGCCGCATCGATGAACCCCTGCTGCTCAAGGCCGTGCTCGCGGTGCGCGGCCTGGACTTCACCCAGGACTTCCAGAGGCAGCTCCGCGAGGAGGACGACCTCACGCAGACGCTGCTCCAGACGGAAGCGGCCCTGCGCAGCGTCATCGTCTTCCTCAAGCGCGACGCGGGAATCCCCCACGGGCGCCTGCTGACGAACCCGCTCTACTTCGTGCTGCTCGCGCGCTTCTTCCACCTGCACCCGGAGCCCTCGCCGCGCACCCGGGATTTGCTCGCGCGCGGGTTCTGGCGCGGCAGCCTGGTGGACAGCTTCCTCGACAGCCGGGCCCTGTCGCCGCAGGAGCTGCTGGCCGCCATCGGCCCCGACGAGGAGCAGTCCGTCCAGTCCCTGCTGGCGCAGGTGCGGCCCCTCTCCGACGAATGGCTGGCCCAGCACGCGCAGCCCGCGACGTTCGGCCTCGCGCTGCGCTCGCGGGGCATGGCCCTCAATGCCCTGTACGCGCTCCAGCCGCGGCACCTGCGCACCGGCGCCCTGCTGGAGCCATCCCAGCTCTTCAGCGACACCGACCCCGCCAGCCTCAGCCCCGTGCTCAAGTCCCTCACCGTGCAGGAGCCCGACGCCGAGCTGAAGCTGGACCCCGCGCTGTACCGCTCCTTCCTCTACACCCCCGCCAACTACCTGCTGCACCCGCCCCTGCCCGGTCAGCCCCTGCTGGACGTGCTGCGGGGCGAGCCCGCGCCGCCGCCCGAGGTCCTCCAGAGCCAGGCCATCACCCCCGCCATGCGCGACACGCTGCGCGAGGGCGGCACGCTCGAATTCCTCATGCAGCGCATGGAGCTCATCGATAGACACATCATCGAGTTCCTGCGGGCCCGCACCCGCTACGAGGAGTCGGACCGTCCGTCCCTCCAATCGCTGGTCGTCGAGGAGGAGGACTGACTTGGAGCCCACCCGCACCACGGCCGGAATCCTCGACGTCCACCTGGGTGACGTCCACGTCGGCACGCTGACGCTGCTGGAGGACGAACGCATCGAGTTCGTCATCGCGGAGGAGTACCGCCAGCGCTACCCACGCCCGGTGCTGGGACAGATTTTCGAGGACGACCTCTCACGCCGGCACGTCAGCCGCCTGCGCCTGCCTTCGTACTTCTCCAACCTGCTCCCGGAAGGCTCGCTGCGCGAGCTCATCGCCGAACGCGAACAGGTGGCCCGCCAGCGCGAGTTCTTCCTCATCGCGCGGCTGGGTGAGGACCTGCCCGGCGCCATCGTCGTGCGGCCCGCCAGCGTGCTGTCGCTCAGCGGAATGGAGCCCCTGGAGGAGCCCCAGCCGTCCCACGCGCCGCAGGAGCAGGAGCCGCTGCGCTTCTCGCTCGCGGGCGTGCAGCTCAAGTTCTCCATGCTGCGCCGGGACAAGGCGATGACGCTCCCGGCGGGCGGACGCGGCGGCAACTGGATTGTGAAGCTGCCGGACAACCGCTACGACCGCGTCCCGGAGAACGAGTTCTCCATGATGACGTGGGCCCGCGCCGCCGGCATCACCGTCCCCGAGGTGGCGCTGCTGGACGTGGCCGACATCCAGGGCCTGCCCGAAGGCATCACCCTGCGCGAGGACGTGGCCTACGCCGTGCGCCGCTTCGACCGCCCCGAGCCCGGCCGCCGGGTCCACATGGAGGACCTGACGCAGGTGCTGGGGCTGTACGCGGATGAGAAGTACAAGAAGTACAACTACGAGACGGTCGCCAACGTCATCTACAAGGTCGCCGGCCTGGACGCGCTGCACGAGTTCCTGCGGCGGCTGGTGTTCATCACCGTCATTGGCAACGGGGACGCGCACCACAAGAACTGGTCCCTGCTCTACCCGGACGGCACCCGCGCCACGCTGTCGCCCGCGTACGACCTGGTGTCCACGCTGCAGTACATGCCGGCGGACACGCTCGCGCTCAACTTCGCGAAGTCGAAGCGCTTCGAGGACATCTCCCTGGGCAGCTTCGAACGGCTGGCGCGCAAGCTGGCGCTGCCCCCAGGCGACGTGCTGCCGGTGGTGACGTCCGCGGTGGAAGCGTCGCTCGACACCTGGTCCTCGCTTCACGCGCAGCTGCCCCTGCCGGATGAGAGCCGCCGCCGCATCGAAGCCCACTGGAAGCGCGTGCCCCTGCTCCAGGGGCAATGAACCGGAGCCCGCCATGAGCGAAGACGCCTTCTTCACCGTCTATGACAACCTGCCCCGTCACGGCCCTGGCAGCGACGACTGCACCCGGGAGGCTTTGCGACGGCTGCCTCCGCTGCCACCGCACCCGCGCGTGGTGGACCTCGGCTGTGGCGCGGGCGCACAGACGCTGGTGCTCGCCGAGGCGCTGCGCACCCGGGTCATCGCGGTGGACCTGCACGGGCCCTTCCTCGACCAACTCCAGGCGCGGGCGCGCGAGCGGGGCCTGGACGCGCTCGTCGAAACACAGCGGCAGGACATGGGCGCCCTGTCGCTGCCCGAGGCTTCCTTTGACCTCCTCTGGTCCGAGGGCGCCATCTACCACCTGGGCTTCGGCCCGGGGCTGCGGCGCTGGCGCCCGCTGCTCGCGCCCGGAGGCGTGGCCGCCGTCACCGAATGCTCCTGGCTGACCGATGAGCGCCCCGACGAAATCGCGCGCTTCTGGGGTGAGGCCTACCCCACCATGGGTACTGTCTTGGAGAACCGCGCCGCCGCAGAGGCCGCGGGCTACGAGGTGCTCGACACCTTCACCCTTCCCGCCTCCGCGTGGTGGGACACCTACTACACGCCCCTGCTCCAGCGCGTCGCACACCTGCGCGCCCGCGGTGACGCGTCATTGGAAGACGCGCTCTCGGCCGCCGAGCAGGAGACCCGCCTCTATCGCCAGTACGAACACACCTACGGCTACGTGTTCTATCTGTTGCGCAGCCAGTCAGCGCCCTGACTCCGCGTACGAGCCGCCTCATCCATAAAATCAGGACATGCAATTTTTCCACAAATAGTGTCTATGTCCTGGAAAGCGCAAAGGCGTCTACGAACACCTCGCATGCCATGACCCGGCCTTCCCCCCGAGCCGGCATAGGCTGCGCCCTGGCAACCCAAGGGAAGCATGTCGACCGAGCAGTGGGCCCACCGCTTCTTCGAGCTGTCCACGGAGCCCTACGTCATCCTGGGCCGTGATGGCGTGTTGCTCGAAGCCAATCCTGCCTTTGGCCACCTGGTGGGCCTGTCTTTGACGTCACTGCGTGGCATGGCCTTGCAGGATTTCATCCCCATCGAAGACGCCGCCGTCCTGTTCGCGCATCTGGGCTCCACGAGCCCTACCTCGCGCACCTGCCGCTGGCGCCGGCCGGATGGGTCCTGGCTGCCTCTGTCCTGGCGCATCACCGCCGCCGCCGTGGAGTCGGAGCCGCTCTACTGCGCGGTGCGGCGGGCCGAGGAACCCTCCGCCGCCCCCTGGCCAGAGAGTGACTACCTGCCCTTCGGCCTCTACCTGGTCGACATCCGCACGCGCCGGGTCCACTACGTCAACCACCGCTTCTGCCAGCTATGGGGCATCACCGCATTGGAAGGCGCCATCCAGCGGGGTGAGCTCTCCCATGACGAGGTGATCCACCACTGCCTCAAGGCCGGCGACGCGGCGGAGTTCCTGCGCCTGTGCGCGGCCCCGGACCAGGGCTGCGTGCCGGGCCTGTTGGAGGATGAAGCCACCCTGTCGGATGGACGCACCCTGCGCAGGCTGTCCACGTCCTCCTCGGTGGCGGGGGACGCCATGCGCTACCGGCTGTTCGCGTTCGAGGATGTCACCGAGCGCAAGCGCACGCAGGAGGCGCTGCGCCGCTCGGAGGAGAGCTTCCGCAGGCTCATCGACCGGGCGCCCGAAGGCATCTTCGTGCACACCCAGCGGCGCTTCATCTACGCCAACCCCACGCTGCTGCGGGCCCTGGGCTACGACGACCCGGCCGAGCTGATGGCCAAGCCCATCTGGAGCATCGTCCATCCGGATGACCTGGAGCTCGTGAAGGACCGCGTGCACACCGCGGCCGTGAAGGGCGCGCTGGCCCCGCTGCGGGAGGTCCGCTACCTGCGGCGCGACGGCACCTGGTACGACGCGGAGAGCGTGGGCATCCCCATCGAGTTCGACGGGCACGAGGCCGTCGTGGTGATGGCGCGCGACATCACCGAGCGAAAGCAGGCCCAGTCGCAGCTCCTGCAGAACGACCGCATGGTGCTGGCTGGCACGCTGGCGGCGGGCGTGGGGCACGAAATCAACAACCCGCTGACCTACGTCATGGCCAATCTGGCCTCGGCCATCGAGTCCATGAACCGCCTGGGCGCGGAGCTGACGCGGGCCGGGGAGCATGGTCCCGGCAGCGTGGCGTGGCCCGCGACGCTGCATGACACGGAGGCCCTGCTGAAGGAGGCGCAGGAAGGCGCCATGCGCGTGCGCAACATCGTGCGGGACTTGAAGTTCATCTCCCGTCAGGACGAGGAGCGGCGCGAAGCGGTGGACGTGCGGCAGCCGTTGGACTTCTCCATCAACATGGCCGCCAGCCAGCTGCGTCACCGGGCGCGGCTCATCAAGAAGTACGAGTCCGTCCCCCGCGTGTACGCGGACGGCTCGCGCCTGGGCCAGGTGTTCCTCAACCTGCTGGTGAACGCGGCGCAGGCCATCCCCGAAGGCAACGCCGAGGAGCACCACATCACCGTGTGGGTCCGCGCCGGTCCACCGGGCATCGTGCTGGTGGACGTGAGCGACTCCGGCTGCGGCATGACGCCCGCGGTGCTCTCCCGCGTCTTCGACCCCTTCTTCACCACCAAGCCCGTGGGCAAGGGCACGGGGCTGGGGCTGTCCATCTGCCACAGCCTCATCCGCAAGCAGGGCGGTGACATCACCGTCCGCAGCGAACTGGGCCAGGGCACCACCTTCACCGTCACCCTGCCCACGGCGCCGGACGCCGTCCCCACCCAGGCCGCGCCGGTGGCATCCGCGCCCCACGCCGAGCGGCGGGGACAGGTGCTGGTGATTGACGACGAGCCCGCGGTGGGCCGCTCCCTGGCGCGCATCATCGGCATGCGGCACCGGGTGACGGTGGTGAACAACGGCGAGGACGCGCTGGCGGTGCTGACGTCGGGCGCGCCCTTCGACGCCGTCTTCTGCGACCTGATGATGCCCGGCATCTCCGGCATGGACGTCTACGAGCGCGTCCGCGAGCGCGGGGATGGCATCGCCGAGCGCTTCATCTTCATCACCGGCGGCTCGTACACCACGCGGGCCCGTCAGTTCCTGGAGCGCGTGCCCAATCTACAGATTGAGAAGCCCTTCGACGTGGAGTCGATTCATCAGGGCCTGGGGCAACTCCTGGGTGCCTCTCGTGGTAGCGAATGACGCCGGGCGTCCTCCCGGCCCAACTGTGAAAGGAGTCCTCGGGTGATTGACGGCAACTTCGTCATCGATGCGGTGACACACGCCTACAACCTCCATCCCACGAACTACCGCGCCGGCAAGTACGCCGAGTCGCTCGCGGGGCTCATCTGGGGGCTGCACAGCAGCCTGTCCGGGGACACGCACCGCGTCCCCACGTCGGAAGGCTTCCTGAAGAACTGGTCCGTGAAGGAGCTGGCGCACCTGCTCTTCGTGGAGAGCGGCGTCGACCTGGCGGTGCACCACGTGCTGCCGCTCCAGACGCTGTACCACGACGGCCTGTGCTCCTATGAGAAGACGCTGGAGATTCACCGCAACTATCCCCACCGCTTCCTGGTGTACGCGGGCGTGGACCCGCTGCGCGGCACGGCGGCGCTGGATGATTTGGAGCAGCAGTACGAAACGCTCAAGCCCAGCGGCCTGAAGCTCTACCCGGCGGCGTGGCTGGGCGACAAGTTCCGCCACACGGGCTGGCGCATGGATGACCCGACCATCGCCTTCCCGCTCTTCGAGCGGGCGCAGAAGCTGGGCATCAAGAACATCGCCGTGCACAAGGGCCTGCCCATGGGCGCGGTGCCGCTGGAGCCCTACAAGGTGGATGACATCGGCGGGGCGGCGGATGCCTTCCCCGGCCTGAACTTCGAAATCGTCCACGGCGGCATGGCCTTCCTGGACGAGACGGGCATGCAGCTGTCGCTGTTCCCCAACGTGTATGTGAACCTGGAGGTGACGGGCGCGCTCATCGTGAAGCGCGAACGCTGGTTCGCCGAGTCCCTGGCGGCGCTGCTGAAGTGGGCGGGCCCGGAGAAAATCATGTGGGGCTCCGGGACGGTGTTCAGCCACCCGCACCCGGCGCTGCACAAGTTCTGGCATGAGTTCCAGCTGCCGGACGACCTGGTGCAGGTGGCGGGCATGCAGGTGACGCCGGACGTGAAGCGGATGATTCTGGGCGGCAACTACGCGCGCTACGCGGGCGTGGACGTGGAGTCGGTGAAGAAGCACATCGCCAACGACGAGTTCGCCAGGCTGAAGGCGCGCGGCGACATCCAGCCGTACGGCTACCGGGAGAGCCTGTATGAGTGAGCAGGCCCTGCGCGAGCGCATCCAGGACATCCCCGACCCGTGCAGCTGCGCCACGGGCGTGCCGCTGGGCATCGGGGAGATGGGGCTGATTGAGTCGGTGAAGCGCACGGAGGGACAGGTGACGGTGCGCCTGCACATCACCTCGCCCATGTGCATGATGGCCGCCTACTTCATGCGGGAAATCGAGCAGCGGCTGCTGACGGTGGACGGCGTCACCGCGGTGAACGTGGAGTTCGACCACGACCTGAAGTGGACGCCGCAGGACATCGAGCCGGAGGCCCGCCAGCGGCTCGCGGCCAAGCGCATCACCATGCTGGGTGGCCGCCTGCTGCCCCAGGACTCGGCGCAGCGCCGCTCCTGAGGGGTGCTGCGGCGCTGGCGGGAAGCCTCCACCCGCCAGCGCCCGGCCGCGCTAGCTGTTCTCCGCGGGCGCGTGCTTCACGAGGGGAGCGGGGCTCGCTGACTCGCGCCGTTTGAGCAGGCTCCGCACGGCGACGTAGAACGCGGGCACCAGGAAGATGGCCAGGACGGTGCCTGACACCATGCCGCCGAACACGCCCGTGCCGATGGCCCGCTGCGTCTCCGCGCTCGCGCCGCTGGCCACCACCAGCGGCACCACGCCCAGGGCGAAGGCGAGCGACGTCATCAGGATGGGACGGAAGCGCAGCCGCGCCGCCTCCACCGCGGCCTGGAGCGGTGAGCGCCCCTGCTCCTCGAGCTGCTTCGCGAACTCGACGATGAGAATCGCGTTCTTCGCGGACAGGCCGATGATGGTGATGAGGCCCACCTTGAAGAAGATGTCGTTCATCAGTCCGCGCGACATCACCGCGGCCAGCGCGCCGATGAGTCCCAGCGGCACGACGAGCATGACCGACAGCGGAATCGACCAGCTCTCGTAGAGCGCCGCCAGCACCAGGAAGACGACGAGCATCGACAGCGCCAGGAGGATGGGCGCCTCCGAGCCGGAGAGCCGCTCCTGGTAGGAGAGGCCCGTCCACTCCACCGCGAAGCCCGCTGGGAGTTCGCCCGCGATGCGCTCCATCTCCGCCATGGCGTCACCGCTGCTGAAGCCCGGTGCCGCCGCCCCGGCGATGCGCACGGCGGGGTAGCCGTTGTAGCGGACCAGTTGCATGGGCCCCCGCTCCCAGACGGGCTCGGCCACCGAGGACAGGGGCACCATCTGCCCGCGCGCGTTGCGCACGGGGAGCTTGAGCACGTCCTCCACCTGCATGCGGGACTCCGCGCGCGCCTGCAGGATGATTTGCTGCATGTAGCCCTTGTTGGGGAAGTCGTTGACGTACGTCGACCCCAGCGCGGTGGAGATGACCGAGTTGATTTCCGCGAACGACACACCGAGCGCCGCCGCGCGCTCGCGGTCCACCTGGATTCGCACCGTCGAGCCGTCCGGCAACCCCTCCTGATAGGGGAAGGCGATGACCGGGCTGTCCGAGGCGCGCCGGAGGACGTGGTTCATGGCGTCGTTGAGCGCCTTCGGGCCGTGTCCGGAGCGGTCCTCCAGCCGCATGGCGAAGCCCGCGCTGTTGCCGAGCCCGTCCACCGCGGGCGGCAGCACGTTGATGACCATGCCCTCCCGCGGAGAGGCGAAGCGCGCGTTGGCGGCGGCGACCTCACCCGCCGCCGTCTCCCCCTGGCGCTCGTCCCAGTCGCGCATCATCACGAACATGAGGCCGGCGTTCGCCCCCGAGCCGAAGAAGCCGAAGCCCTGGATGGTCAGCACGTCCTGGATGCCCTCGCGCTCGCTCAAGAAAGCCTCCAGCTCCCCGAGCACGCTGTTCGTCCGCTCGGCCGTGGCGTCCGACGGGAGCTGCACCGAGACGTTGAGGAACCCCTGGTCCTCCTCCGGGAAGAAGGCGCCCGGCAGCCGCCAGAACGCCAGGGCCACCATGGCGACCACCACGGCGTACGCGAAGAACGCCCTGCCCAGGCGTCCGACAATGGCCCGGGTCCAGTTGGCATAGCGCCCCGTCACCCGCTCCAGGAGCCGGTTGAACCCGCCGAAGAAGCCGCGGCGCTTCCCCGCGTGGCCGGGCTCCACCGGACGCAGCAGCGTCGCGCAGAGCGCCGGGGTGAGCGTGAGCGCGAGGAACGCGGAGAAGAGAATCGACACGGCCATCGCCAGGCTGAACTGGCGGTAGATGGTGCCGACGGAGCCCGTGGCGAACGCCATGGGGATGAACACGGACGTGAGCACCAGGGTGATGCCGATGACGGCGCCCGTGATTTCCTTCATCGCCTTCTTCGTGGCCTCGAGGGGAGAGAGCCCCTCCTCCGCCATGAGGCGCTCGACGTTCTCGACCACGACGATGGCGTCATCGACGATGATGCCAATCGCCAACACCATGCCGAACATCGTCAGGACGTTGATGGAGAACCCCGACGCCAGCATCACCGCGAAGGTCCCCAGCAGCGCGATGGGCGCGACGATGGCGGGAATCAGCGTGTAACGCACGCTCTGCAGGAAGAGGTACATCACCGCGAAGACGAGCAGCATCGCCTCGAAGAAGGTCTGGACGACCTTCTGGATGGAGACGCGCACGAACGGCGCCGCGTCGTACGGAATCGTGTACTCGACGCCCGCGGGGAAGGCCCGGGAGAGGTCCGCCATCCGCTCGCGGATGCGCTCGGAGGTATCCAGCGCGTTCGCCCCCGGGGCCAGCTGCACGCCGAACGTGGCGGCGTTCTTCCCATTCTGCCGGGTGGACGAGGCGTAGCTCTGGGGCCCCAGCTCCACCTTGGCGAGCTCCTTGAGCAGCACGTTCGAACCATCCGGATTCGCCCGGATGATGACGCGCTCGAAGTCCGCGACGTCCAGGAGCTGCCCCTGGAGCATCAGGGGAGTGGTGACGCGCTGGCCCGGAACCGCGGGCATGTCCCCCAGCCGTCCGGGAGAGGCCTCCGCGTTCTGCGCGCGAATCGCCGCGGCGACCTCATCCACGGAGATTCCGTGCGAGATGAGCCGCTCCGGGTCCAACCAGACGCGCAGCGCGCGGGCCGGCGTGAAGAGCTGGACGCGCCCCACGCCGGGCACGCGGCGCAGGTCCTCGACCACGTTGCGGCTCAGGAAGTCCCCCAGCTCGGCCTCGTCGTAGCGGCCGTCGCTCGACACGAGCGTGGAGAAGAGCAGGAAGTTGGTGGTGGTCGTCTCCACCTGGAGCCCGAGCTGCCGGACCATCTGCGGCAGCCGCGATTCGACGGTCTTCAGGCGGTTCTGGATGTCGACCTGCGCCAGGTCCGGGTCCGTTCCGGGCGCGAACGTCACCACGATTTGCGCGACGCCCGACGTGTCGCTCGACGACTCGAAGTACAGGATGTTCTTCACGCCGGACAGGCCGCGCTCAATCAACGACACGACGCTGTCGTTCATCGCGGCCGGCGTGGCGCCGGGATAGGTGGCGGTAATCGTCACGCTCGGCGGCGCGATGGACGGGTAGCGCTCGATGGGGAGCCGGGGAATGGAGATGGCTCCGGCGAGCACGATGAAGATGGCAATCACCCAGGCGAAGACCGGGCGTTCAATGAAGAATCTTGGCACGGCTCACTCCAGGTTCAGCGCGAGGCCGGGGCGTGCTGCCACTCGACGGGGGTGACCTGCTGGCCTGGCGCAAGACGGTCCTGCCCCTCGACCACGACGCGCTCTCCGGCGGAGAGTCCCTCCTCCACCAGGTAGCGTCCGCTGACGATGCGTCCGGCGCGGACATTGCGCGCCTCCGCGGTGTTGTCCTCTCGGACGATGAAGACCTGCGCCTGCCCCTGCGCGTCGTGAAGCACGGCCTGCTGGGGAACGAGGAGCGCACCGGCCACCTCTCCGAGCACGACGCGCGCCTTCACGAACATGCCCGGCAGGAGCTTGCGCTGCGCGTTGGGGACCAGGGCGCGCACCGTGAGCTCGCCGGACCCGGGGTCGACCGAGATGTCCGAGAACTGAACGCGGCCTCGCTCCGGATAGGGCGCCCCCGTCGGAGAGAGCACGATGACCTCCGCCCCCGCTTCCCCGTCACCGCGCTGGAGTGACTGCAAGCCCGCCGCGCGCTCCACGGGTGACTTGATGTCGACGAAGACACGGTCAATCTGCTGGATGACGCTCAACGGCGTGGCATCCGCGGGGCTGACGAGCGCGCCCTCATTGACCTGGGAGATGCCGATGTGCCCCGCGATGGGGGCGGTAATCGTGGCGTAGTCCAGGTCGACGCGGGCCCTGTCCAGCGCCGCGCGGGCGCGCGCCACCTCCGCGTTCGCGATGGCGAGCGCGGCCCGGGCGTCATCGTGCGCCTGCTGGGTGCTCGCGCCTTTCTCGAAGAGGGACTGGATGCGCCCCGAATGCAACTCCGCCTGGAGCCGCCCGGCCTCACTGGCCGCATGGGCCGCCGCCGCGCCTTCCACGTTCGCGCGGAACACCGCCGCTTCCAGTTGGTAGAGCGGCTGCCCCTTCTGGACCGTGTCTCCTTCGGAGAAGCGCCGGCTGCGCACGAGCCCGCCCACCTGCGGGCGGACTTCCGCGACCCGGAACGCGGAGACACGCGCGGGGAACTCGTCGTGAAGGACAACGGCCTCCCCTTGCAGCTTCAGCGTGGACACCTTCTGGACCGGCGGTGCGAAGGCTGCTTCTTCCTGCTTGCCGTCACAGGCGAGCAGCGGGAGCAGCGTCCATGCAAGCAGAAGACGCTTCGAGCGTTGGATTGGCATTGTCGTCTGGCGAGGAAAACGTCGAGAAACACGTAAAACCATACTTTTCACGCAACACCGCGCCCTGGGCCGCCAGCAGCCAGGGAATGAAACGTCACCTGCGCCCGAACAGATGACATGACGAATGAGGCATCTCGAGACACAAACCCGCCACGGACGGCCCCTCACGGGAGACCCTGACAGACGAATTCTTGGCGGGGTGTCAGCCGGAGACAGACACGCTGACAGCGAGGGGCGCCTACTCCCGGGTGAGCTCCTCGAGCCTTCGGATGACGGCGGCTCTCACTTCAGGCCTGATTCCCTGGTCCTCGATCAGGTCCGCGAACCACAGGCCGTCGGTCGCGAGCCTACAGATGATGGAATTGATGTCCTGGGGGCTGACATCACCGGGCTTCAGCTGGAGGTCATCCTGCCAGCTACAGTTCCATCGTTCGCGAAGGTCGGGCTCCACCATCATGCTTCCAATCAGGGCCCTCAAGCCCCGAATCTGCTCGGAGTTGGCGGGGCTGGAGACCATGGCACGCAGATACGCACGCGCCTCGCGCCCATGGGCCTCCGGGTCTTCCGCGATGTTCGCGTGGAACGACTCGACGAACTGTCGGTTCATCTCCTCGAACAGCGCGTCGAGCAGCAGCTGCTTGCTCTTGAAATGATGCTGGAGGCCGCCCTTCGTCACCCCCGCGAGCGCCGCGACGGCCTCGAGCGTCACCGCCTGGGTTCCCCCTTGCATGACGAGCTCCGCCGCGGCGCGGAGCAACTGCGCGCGAATGACATCGGGCTGCTTCTTGCGTTGGTGGGCGCTCGTCACGGCGCGAAACATGCCGTCCGGATGGATTCTTTTCAACTTTCATTTGAGGGCCTGAAAAGGCCCTCAATTCAGACACTTACGCCCGACGAGTTCTTCAGACGCTCAAGCGCGAGGCTGCTGGAACGGCGCCATCTGGGCCGCCAGGGCGCGCTGGAACGCAGGCCGGGCCTCACAGCGTTCCTTGTACGCCTTCAGCGTGGGAAAGCCGTCGAGCACGTCCGTGTGCCGGAGGATGCGGAGCACCGTCACCATCATCAGGTCGCCCGCCGTGAAGCGGTCCTCCAGGTACTCGCGCTCACCCAGATGCGCCGCGAGTTCTCCCAGGCGCTCCTTCAGCGACTCCACCGCGCCCGGCCTGCGCAGCTTCGCCCACTCCTCCTGGGCAAAGAACAGGTCCACCTCGGCGAGCGGCTGAATCACGATTTCGATGGAGTTGAGCGCCGCGAAGAGCCACGTCACCGCGCGAGCCCTGCCCGCCGCGTCCGCCGGCAGCAGCGCCTCACACTTGCTGGCGATGTGGAGCACGATGGCGCCTGATTCAAAGAGGACGAGGCCGTCCTCCTCCAGCACCGGCACCTGGCCGAAGGGATGGAGCTTGCGGTAGTCGGGCGAGGCCTGGACTTTGTTGTCGATGAGCTTCACCTGATACGGCAACCCTGCCTCTTCGAGCGCCCACCGCACCCGGAGGTCCCGCACCAGGCCCTGTGCGAACGGCGGAACCCACTTGAACGCACTGACGGTCATCATCGTGATGTCTCCTGGTCGGTGAGCGGTTTGCGCGCGCCGAAGCGCGTCATCCGCCGCAGCGCTCTCAAGCATGCGACCCGGGCTCCGTCAACGCGGTAACGGTCCTCGGGGTGTCTCCTCTGGCAGTGCCGCGGGCGCTCGCTCCCACACCCGCCGCACCAGCTCCGGAAACACCTTGGACACCTTGTCCAGCAGGTAGTCGCCGTACGTCCCCTGGAAGGCGTGGACGCTGGCACCATCCCAGCGGCGGGCGCGGTCCTCATCGACGTCAGCGCCCGCGCCGCGTGGCAGGGGATGGACCTCGGCGGCGAAGTCCGGGTCGAAGAAGAGTGGGAAGGACAGCCTGTCCTTGCCGCTCACGTTCCTCACCCGGTGCGGCGTGGAGCGGTACCAGCCGCCTGTCATCCGGTCGAGCATGTCGCCGATGTTGCACACCAGCGTCCCGGGCAGCGGCGGTGCCTCCACCCAGCCGCGCGGCGTCTTCACCTGCAACCCGCCGTTGTCGTCCTGGGCCAGCAGCGTGAGCAGCCCGTAGTCGGTGTGCTCGCCCACGCCCCAGCGCTCCTCCTCGTGCTGGGGCTCGGCGGGGTAATGGAAGATGCGGAAGAGCACCGTCGGGTCCGCCGTGTAGTGCCTCCGGAAGTAGTCCGCGTCCAGGCCCAGGCTCAGCGCCATGCCCTCCATCAGCGCATGCGCGGCGCGTGTGCAGGCCGCCACGTAGTCGAGCACCGCCGCGCGCAGCTCCGGCACCTCCGCGGGCCACAGGTTGGCGCCGTGCAACGGCCAGCCGTCCTTCACCCGCGGATGCTCGCTTCCGAGCTCCGTGCCCAGGTACAACCCCTCCTTCCGGTCCGGACGCCCCGAGGTCAGCTCCCCCCCGAGTGGAAACCAGCCTCGCCACGCGACACCGCCCATCGACATGGCGATGGCCTCCTTGGCCGCCCGGGGCAGCGCGAAGAAGCGGTGGCTCTCCCGCTCCAGCCGCGCGAGCACCTCGCCGGACACGCCGTGGCCCGTCACGTAGAAGAAGCCGCTGTCGCGGCAGGCCTGCTCGATTTCACGCGCGACGCGCGCACGCTCGGTGACGCGGGATGCATCGAACAGTGACGCCATGTCGATGACGGGCAAGCCGCCCCGTGCGGAATCCGGACCTGTCATTCCCGGGAGCCTACACAGGTCTGGACCCCGGCAGGGCGCGGCGCGAGAGTCCGCCCGGCTCCATGACGACGCATTCTCCACCGGACGCTCCCCACGCCGCGCTGTCCACCGGGCTCGTGTGGCTGATGGCCGCCGCCTCGGGCGCCACCGTCGCGAACCTCTATTACAACCAGCCGCTGCTGGGAGACATCGGCGCGGCCCTGGGGGCCTCGGGGAGCGCGCTGGGGCTGGTGCCCACGCTGACGCAGGTGGGCTACGCGGTGGGGATGCTCTTCATCGTCCCGCTGGGCGACAGCCTGGAGCGGCGGCGGGTCATCGTCACCATGAACACGCTGGTGGCGCTGGCGCTCGTTGGCGTGGCCCTCGCGCCGACGCTGCACTGGATGGTCGCCGCGAGCTTCGTCGTGGGCGTCACCACCATCATTCCCCAGCTCCTCGTCCCCTTCGCGGCGCACCTGGCGCCCGCAGCGCAGCGAGGCCGGGTGGTGGGCACCGTCATGAGCGGTGTGCTGATGGGCATCCTCCTGTCCCGGACGGCGGCGGGCTTCGTCGGGACGCACCTGGGGTGGCGCACCATGTTCTGGATTGCGGCGGGGCTGATGCTCGCGCTGGCCGGCGTGCTGCGCTTCACGCTGCCGTCGCAGCCACCCATGGCCTCCATGCCGTATCCGCAGCTGCTGCGCTCGCTCATCCACCTGGCGCGAACCGAGCCCGTGCTGCGCCTGCACGCGGTGCTGGGCGCGCTCAGCTTCGGCGCGTTCAGCGTGTTCTGGTCCACGCTGGCGCTGTACCTCCAGAGCCTGCCGCAGAAGTACGACGCGCAGGTCGCGGGGCTGTTCGGCGTCGTGGGCGTGGCGGGCGCCGCCGTGGCTCCGCTGGTGGGCCGCTCCGCCGACCAGCGCGGGGACCGGCGCATCAACGGAGCGGCCATCGTCGTGTTGCTGCTGTCGTTCGTCGTGATGTGGCCCCTGGGACGCTGGCTGTGGGGCATGGCGCTGGGCGTGGTGCTGCTCGATTTGGGCGTCCAGGCGAACCAGATTTCCAATCAGACGCGGGTGTACGCGCTGCGTCCGGAGGCCCGCAGCCGGCTGAACACGCTCTACATGGTGACGTACTTCGCGGGCGGCGCCGCGGGCTCGTGGCTGGGGACCTTCGCCTGGACGCACTGGGGATGGAGCGGGGTGTGCGCCTCTGGCGCCGCGCTGTGTGTCGTGGCCCTGTTGGCGCTCAAGCGAGGGCCGAAGGGCGGCGCGCCTGAAGCGGCGGAGGTCTGACGCTCCGCCGCTCGAGCCAGTCCGAATCGCTCAGGAATCCTTCTGCGCCGCCAGTGCCACCAGGAGCTGCTTCGCCTTCACCTGGCTGCCCACGGACACGTTGAGCTCCGCGACGGTGCCCGCGACGTCCGCCACCACCTGGAACTCCATCTTCATGGCCTCCAGCACCACCAGGACGTCCCCGGGCTTCACCGCCGCGCCCACCTGTGTGTCCACGCGCAGGATGCGCCCGTCCATGGGCGCCGCCAGCCGTCCGCTGCCCACGCCGTCCGACTTCGACGGCGGACGGAACGTTACGTCCGTCACGGCGTGCGCGCCCGAGCCCAGGTCCAGCCACAGCGTGTCCCCGTCCCGCAGGTAGCGTGCGCGGCCCCGTGTCCCGGCGCTGGAGAAGTCGAGCACGCCCGCGGACAGCCCCAACACGGACACGTCGAACGACGAATCCTCCACATCCACCTCGTACCCTTCCGCGGACACGGGCTGGAGGGTGACGGACGCCTCCGCGCCACGGCTCACGAGCTTCATCCGCACGGGGTGGCGGTGGGACGTGTTCCAGTTCAGCAGGGACACATCCAGTCCCACCGTGTCCGCCAGCTTCAGGCCTTCGTCGTGGAAGAGCAGCGCCGCCGCCAGCGCCCTCGCCTTCGCGTCCGTCTGGTACAGCGCTTCCACCTCCGTCGCAGGCGCGTGCTTCGCGATGAACGCCGTGTCGTACTCCCCTGAACGGAACGCCGCGTGCTCCAGCACGTACAGCAGCAGGTTCTTGTTGGTGGTGACGCCGAACACCGTCAGCTCGCGCAGCGCCTCCACCAGCCGCCGGCGCGCCGTCTCCCGGTCCGGGCCGTGCGCAATCACCTTCGCCTGCATGGAGTCATAGAAGGGCGGAATCTCCTGCCCCTCCCGCACGCCGTGGTCGATGCGCACGCCCTCGCGCACCGGCAGCCTCCACGTCAGCAGCCGCCCGGCCTGAGGCGCGTAGCCCTTCGCCGGGTCCTCCGCGCAGAGGCGAACCTCGATGGCATGTCCCGACGCGGAAATCGCCTCCTGCGCCCGGGGCAGCTTCTCCCCCGCCGCCACGCGGAGCTGCCACTCCACCAGGTCCAACCCGGTAATCAGCTCCGTCACCGGGTGCTCCACCTGGAGGCGCGTGTTCATCTCCATGAAGTAGAAGTCACCGCTCGGCGCGAGGAGGAACTCGATGGTGCCCGCCCCCCGGTAGCCAATGGCCCGGGCCGCCGCCACCGCCACCTCGCCCATGCGCGCGCGCAGCGCCGGGCTCACCGCCGGTGACGGGCTCTCCTCCACGATTTTCTGGTGCCGGCGCTGCACCGAGCAGTCCCGCTCGCCCAGGTGCACCACGTTGCCGTGCGTGTCCGCGAAGACCTGGACCTCCACGTGCCGCGCGTCGATGACGGCCTTCTCCAGGATGAGCTCGCCGCTCCCGAAGGCGTTCGTCGCCTCCGAGCGCGCCGCGCGCAGGGCCGCGCGAAGCTGCGACACCTCGTGCACCAGCCGCATGCCGCGCCCGCCGCCGCCCGCCGCCGCCTTGACCATCAGCGGGAAGCCGATGCGCTCGCCCTCCACCGCCAGCGCCTCATCATCCAGGTCGGACGCCTCGTAGCCAGGAATGCAGGGCACGCCCGCCGCAATCATGCGCAGCTTCGCCTGACGCTTGTTCCCCATCAGGGTGATGGCCTCGGCCTCCGGGCCGATGAACACCAAGCCCGCGTCGCGGCAAGCGCGCGCGAAGTCCGCGTTCTCCGACAAGAAGCCGTAACCCGGGTGGATGGCCTCCGCGCCGGACGTCTTCGCCGCTTCCAGAATCTTCCCGATGACGAGGTAGGACTCCTTCGCCGGAGACGGGCCAATGGCCACCGCCTCGTCCGCCGCCAGCACGTGCGGCGCGCCGCGGTCCGCCTCGGAGAACACCGCCACGGTGCGGTAGCCCAACCGCTGACAGGTGCGAATCACCCGGACGGCAATCTCGCCGCGGTTCGCGATGAGGACCTTCTTGAAGCGCTCCATCGTGTCCGCTCCTCTCACAGCCGCGCGACGCCGAACGTGTTGGGGTGGACCTGCCGCCGCTTCGCCTCACGGCACACCGACAGCGCGAACCCGAGCACCCGCCGCGTGTCCCGCGGGTCGATGAGCCCGTCGTCGAACATCCGCGCGCTGCAGTTGAACGGATGCGACTCCTTGTCGAACTGGTCGATGATGGGCTGGCAGAACGCCTTGAGCTGCTCCTCGTCCACCACCTGTCCCTGCCGGGCCAGCTTCTCCCCGAAGACGATGGACATCACCTTCGCCGCCTGCTCGCCGCCCATGACGGCGGTGCGCGAGTTGGGCCACCCGAAGATGAAGCGCGGATGGAACGGACGGCCGCACATGCCGTAGTTGCCCGCGCCGAACGCACCGCCAATCAACACCGTGAGCTGCGGCACCGTCGCGTTGGCCACGGCCTGAATCATCTTCGCGCCGTGCTTCACGATGCCCCCCTGCTCCGGCTGCGTGCCCACCAGGTAGCCCGTGGTGTTCTGCAGGTAGAGGATGGGCGTGTCCTTCTGGCAGCACAGCTGGATGAACTGCGCCGCCTTCGTCGCGCCCTGGGGCGAAATCGGCCCGTTGTTTCCGATGATGCCCAGCGGGTGGCCGTACAGGCTCGCCCAGCCGCAAACGGTGTGCGCGTCGTACTCGTCCTTGAAGCCAGTGAACTCCGAGCCGTCCACGATGCGCGCGATGACCTCGCGGCAATCGTAGGGCTTGCGGTAGTCCACGGGCACGGCGCCGCAGAGCTCGTCGGGCGAGTACACGGGCTCGGCATACGCGGGGCGCTCGGTGGGCGGGAGCTGCGCGTTCCACCCGAGCTTCGCCACGATTTCGCGGGCCATGCGGATGGCGTCCGCGTCGTCCTCCGCCAGGTAGTCCGCAGTGCCCGCCACCGTGGCGTGCATCTGGGCGCCGCCCAGCTCCTCATCCGTGGCGACTTCCCCCGTGGCCGCCTTGAGCAGCGGCGGGCCCGCGAGGAACACCTTCGCCTTCTTCTTCACCATCACCACGTAGTCGGACAGGCCCGGCAGGTACGCGCCGCCCGCCGTGCTGGAGCCGTGCACCACCGTCACCTGGGGGATGCCCGCCGCCGACAGCCGCGCCTGGTTGTAGAAGGTCTCCCCACCCGGGATGAAGATCTCCTGCTGGTACATCAGGTTGGCGCCGCCGCTCTCCACCAGCGACACCATGGGCAGCTTGTTCTCCAGCGCCAATGCCTGCGCGCGCAGCGCCTTCTGCACACCCCACGGCGACGCGGTGCCGCCCTTGATGGCGGAGTTGTTCACGAAGACGATGCACCGCACCCCGGACACGTAGCCAATGCCGATGATGCTGTTGCCGCCCGCCAGCGAGCCGTCACTGTCGTCGTGGTAGCCATAGCCACACAGCGTGGACAGCTCCAGGAAGGGCGAGCCCCGGTCGAGCAGCAGCATCAGCCGCTCCCGAGGCAGGAGCTGCCCGCGCTTGTGGAACTTCTCCTTCGCCTGGTTCTCCGTGTTGCGGACCTTCGCCTCGATGGCGCGCAACTCCGAAACGCGGGCCAGCATGTCCGCGCGGTTCGCCTTGAAGGATTCGGAGCCCGGGTCGATTCGCGAGGTGATGCGTGGCATCGGTCTACTCCTGTCCTTCGCGCAGCAGCGCCTCGGGGATGTCCATGTGTCGCGAGCGCAGCCACTCACCCAGCGCCTTGCCCTGCGGGTCGAAGCGGGTGGACGAGGAGACGCCCTCCCCCAACAAACCATCAACGACGAAGTTCAGCCCCCGCAGGTTGGGGAAGACGTGCCGCTCGATGCGCAGCGGCGCGGCCTCCGGGAGCAGCTCGCGCAGCGTCTCTTCCGTGAGCGCATGCGCCAGCCACCGCCAGGCCGCGTCCGTGCGCGCCCAGACGCCGATGTTCGCCGTGCCGCCCTTGTCACCACTGCGCGCGGCGACGATGCGTCCCAGTGGAACCCGGCGCGTGGGGCCGCCCGGCAGTGGCGGCGGCAGCGGCGGTGGCTCCACGGACTCCAGCGAGCGCGTCTCGCCGGGAGGCGTGATGGCTGTGCGCGTTCCATCCTCGAGGATGGCGACGTGCTCCACGCGCCCCGCTTCGACATAGGCGGGCGTGTAGACGCCATACGGCGCGCCGTCGGAGGGAGGCGCCGTCATCGTGAAGCCGGGATAGCTGCCCAGCGCCAGCTCCACCGCCGCGCCGCTGAAGGCCCGGCCTACCACCTTCGCGTCGGCGTCCTTCACCACCACGCGAAGGAAGGCGGCGGCCTGCTCCTCGGTGGCCGCGTCCTCGCGGTCCGTCCGCGTCAGCATCCACTGGAGTTCCTTCGGCTTGCGCGTCAGCGCCGCCTCCAGTTGCTCGCGCACCAGTCTCGCCTTCTCCTCGATGTCCAACCCCACCAGGATAAACGTCGCCTCGTTCCGGTACCCCCCCAGGTTGTTGAGGCACACCTTCATCGTGGGCGGTGGCGGCTCGCCGCGCACGCCGGAGATGCGGACGCGGTCCTTGCCGTGTGACGCCAGGGCAATGGTGTCGAAGCGCGCCGTGGCGTCCGGGCCCGCGTACCGCGCCCCGGTGATTTCATAGACGAGCTGCGCCAGCACCGTGTCCACCGTCACCGCGCCGCCCGTGCCCGCGTGCTTGGTGATGACGCTGCTGCCGTCCTCGTACAGCTCCGCCAGCGGGAAGCCGGGGCGCCGCGCGTCCAACTCCGTGAAGAAGGAGAAGTTACCGCCCGTGGCCTGCGTGCCGCACTCCAGGACGTGGCCGGCGACCATGGCCCCCGCCAGCCGGTCCCAGTCATCCACCTTCCAGCCGAAGTGCGCCGCCGCCGGGCCCACCACCAACGAGGCATCCGTCACCCGTCCCGTGACGACGATGTCCGCCCCCGCGCGCAGGCACGCGGCGATGCCCCACCCGCCCAGGTACGCGTTCGCGGTGAGCGGCGAGCCCAGGCCCAGCGCGTCCGCCTGCCCGGAGAGGTCATCTCCCTCCACGTGCGCCACTCGCACCTTCACGCCCAGCTTCGCGGCGACCTCGCGCAGGGCCGCGGCCAGCCCCGCGGGGTTCAACCCTCCCGCGTTGGTGACGACCTTGACCTTCTTCTCCACCACCAACGCCAGGCACTGCTCCATCTGCCTCAGGAACGTCTTGGCATAGCCGGTGGACGGGTCCTTCATCCGGTCCCGGCCCAGTATCAGCATCGTCAGCTCGGCCAGGTAGTCGCCAGTCAGGACGTCGAGCTGGCCGCCTTCGAGCATCTCCCGGACCGCCGAGAAGCGGTCTCCATAGAAGCCCGAGGCATTGCCGACACGCAGGGGGGACGCAGGCATGAGCTCTCCACTCGGCAGCAACGAAAGACGCGTGAGTCTGGGCAGGCACCGTTTAAAAAAGCAAGCGTGCTTGCTTTTTTAGTCCTTGGCTCGCATCCTCGCCGGGTGAGTGAGGCATCCGGTACGTCCGGCAGGCAGGAGCAGGAGCGCAGCCGCGTCACGCGCCAGCGTCTGATGGAGGCGGCCATTGGCGCGCTCTCCGAGCTGGGGTGGGCGGGCGCGACCATGACTGTGATTGCCGAGCGCGCGGGTGTGTCCCGGGGCGCCTGTCAGCACCACTTCCCCACCCGCGCCGACCTGGTGGCCGCCGCCGTGGAGTACGTGGGGCACCAGCAGGTGGAGGCCGTGCTCCGCAAGGCCGCCCAGCTGCCGGCCGACGCTCGCCGCACGGAGGCCATCCTCCACATGCTGGCCGGCATCTACCTCAGCCCTGTCTTCACCGCCGCGGTGCAGCTCTGGGTGGCCGCCGTGGGGGACGCGGAGCTGCGCGCGCAGTTGGCTCCGCTGGAGGCCCGCGTGGGGCGGGAGTTCCACCGGCTGACGGTGCAGCTTCTCGGCGTGGATGACAGCGTGGCGGAGGTGCGCGAGCTGATTCAGGGCACGCTCGACCTCATCCGGGGACTCGCGCTGGCCAATCTGCTGAGAGACGACAGCGCGCGCAGGAAGAAGGTCCTCCACCGCTGGGCGCTCACCCTGGACGAGGCCCTGAGCGCCCGACGTACCCGCAGGAGCTGAGGACCACGGGTTTCACGAACGACCGCCACATCAGGAGCTGACCATGGGCTACCGCTCTCTCTTCGCACCGGGCTGTTTCAGCAACCGCACCGTCGTCGTCACCGGCGGCGGCAGTGGCATTGGCCGCTGCACCGCGCACGAGCTGGCCGCGCTGGGCGCCAACGTCGTCCTGGTGGGCCGCAAGCCCGACAAGCTGGAGGCCGTCGCGCGGGAAATCCAGGAGGACGGCGGCAAGGCGTCCTTCGAGGTGCTCGACATCCGCGACGAGGAAGGCGTGAAGGCCACCGTGGCGCGCATCATCGCCGCGCACGGCCCCATCCATGGCCTGGTCAACAACGCGGGCGGGCAGTTCCCCTCGCCGCTGTCGGCCATCTCCAAGAAGGGCTTTGACGCGGTGGTGTCCACCAACCTCACCGGCGGCTTCCTGATGGCGCGGGAAGTCTATCTCCAATCCATGAGCAGCCACGGAGGCTCCATCGTCAACATGCTCGCGGACTCGTGGGGTGGCATGCCGGGCATGGGGCACTCCGGCGCGGCGCGCATGGGCATGCTCAACCTGACGCAGACGGCCGCCGTGGAGTGGGCCGCGTCCGGCGTGCGCGTGAATGCCGTGGCACCCGGCTGGGTGGCCTCCAGCGGCATGGACAGCTACAAGGACGAGGGCGTGCGGGCCATGATTCCCCTCCTCAAGAAGGAGGTGCCGCTCCAGCGGCTCGCCACCGAGTCCGAGGTGAGCGCCGCCATCGTCTTCCTCCTCACCGACGCCGCGGCCTTCATCACCGGCGACGTCATCAAGATTGATGGTGGCGCGTCGTGCAACACCAAGATTTTCCCGCTGGAGGAGACCACCGCCTCCAAGCCCTACGAGGGCTTCCACCGCGCGTCGGCGCCACGCATCCTCGGGGGTGGGTCGAAGGAGTAGAGACGACACCCCGCTTCCGCCACCGTCGCGCGGAAGCGGGGCGCCGATGAGGGCCGGGTCGAAGTCGAAGCCACTCGCCACCTGGACGGCCTGCTCCTGGCACAGCCCCTGGACGCCGCACACGGTGCCCGTGGGGCACCCCGGGTCGGCGGCCATGAAGTCACACGTGGCCATGCACGTGCTCGACGAACCCCAAGCCGTCGCTATGGCCGGAAGCGCACGACGCGCACGTCGAGGGCGCCAGCTTCCACATCCAGGACCTGGCGCATCAGCTCCAGCGCGCGCGCTTCATCAAAACTGCCGGAGCCCGCGCCAATGACGGGGAAGGCGACGGAGCGCAAACCCTGCTCGCGGGCCTTCGCCAGGGCATTGCGGACCGAGTCCTGGATGGAGCGCACCGAGGCGCGCCAGAGCAGGTCGATGCCCGCCACGTGGATGATGGCCTTAAATGGCAACCGCCCGGCGGAGGTCACCACCGCCGAGCCCAGGGGCATGGCGCCTGCCTTCGCCACCTCGCGGAAGGGCCCGACCCCGCCCCGGCGCTTGATGGCGCCGGACACCCCCTGCGGCAGCAGCAGCCACCAGGGGATGATGTTCCGGTTCCAGGCATTGACGATGGCCTCCACCGGCTGGTCCAGCAAATCCCCTTCGATGACAGAGACGGGCATGGCGCGGACTCTAGCGCCCGCCCGCCTCGGGTGGAGGTGCCTGGGGGCTCAGTCGCACGCGTGCGTGTGCGCGTGCTCCGTCGCCTTCGGGCTCCAGCCTTCGTTCCCGTCCTTCTCGAAGAAGAACTTCGCGCGCGGGCGTTGGCGCGTCCCCACCTCGTTGAGCGTGGCCGCGTCGTACAGGCGCCCGTTCACCATGGTGTAGCGCACCGAGCGGCTGTGCTTGAGGTCCTGCAAGGGATTGCCATCCAGCACGATGAGGTCCGCCAGCTTGCCCTCCTCCAGCGAGCCAATCTCCCCGTCCAGGCCCAGGTAGCGCGCCCCGCTCAGCGTCGCCGAGCGCAGCGCCTGGAGCGGCTTCATGCCGCCATGGCCGAACATCCAGACCTCCCAGTGCGCCGCCAGGCCCTCACGCTGGCCGTGCGCGCCCAGTTGCACGCTCACGCCCGCGTCACTCAGCTCGCGCGCCACGGTGGCGGCGGCGAAGTGGTTGAACTCGTCGTCCGGCACGTGCATGGACGGCCGGCGGCTGCGCGAATCCACCACCCGGCGCGGGACGAAGGATAACAGGCGCTCGTCCTCCCACACGTTCGTCTTCTGGTACCAGTAGTTCTCACCCCAGACGCCGCCGTAGGCCACGCCCAGCGTCGGCGTGTAGCCAGTGCCGCTCTTGCCCCACAGCTGCTTCACGTCCGCGTAGATGCGCGCCACCGGAATCGCGTGCTCCACGCCCGTGTGCCCGTCCACCACCATCGTCAGGTTGTGCTGGAACAGCGAGCCGCCCTCTGGCACCACCAGCATGTCCAGCTCGCGCGCCGCCTGGAGCACCTTCTGCCGCTGGTCTCTGCGCGGCTGGTTGTAGCTCTTCACGCTGAAGGCCCCCATGGCCTTCATCCGCCGCAGGTGCGAGCGCGCGTCGTCCACCGTCTCAATGGGCGCGCGGTAGCCCGCGCCGGACGCGCCATAGAGGATGGTGCCCGTGGAGAAGATGCGCGGCGCCACCACGCCGCCCGCCCGAGCCAGCTCACTGGCCGCGAAGACCTCTTCCGAGGAGTTGGACGGGTCGTGCAGCGTCGTCACGCCGAAGGCCAGGGACGACGCATGCACCCAGCTCTGCTCGGGCATCAGCCCGTCCATGCCCATGGCCCCATGCCAGTGCACGTCGATGAGGCCGGGCATCAACGTCTTGCCCTTCACGTCCACCACCTTCGCCCCGGACGGCACCTGCACCTTGCCCACCGGGCCCACGGCGACGATGCGGTTGTTGCGCACCACCACCACGCCCTGCTCGATGACCTCGTCCCCCTTCATGGTGATGACGCGGCCCCCCACCAGGGCCAGCGTGCCCTCCGGCGCGTCCGCCTTCACCGGGAAGGAGAGGTCCACGCCCTTCTCCGGCGCCTCCGGCAGCTTCTCCGGCGCGCCGTCGATGAAGGCGAAGCTCTCCTTCAGCGCGCGGGTGAAGAGCTCGGGCCCCAGCGCCCAGTGCAGGCGCTGGCTGTCGCCGGACCAGTGCAGGTACTCGCCCGCGTCCCGGCTCACCTTCGCCAGCGGCAGCGCCTTCGCGCCGGGCCCCACCGTGGCCGACTTCGCGCCCAGGGCGAAGGGGACCACGAAGGCGTTGAAGTTCTCCCGGAACGCCACCCACCGCTCGTCCGGGGAGACGCGCAGCTCGGTGGCCTCCGCGCTGGTCAGGTGCGTGCGCTCCTCGCTCCCGCTCAACCCGATGCTCTTCAGGGAGCGGACGTCCTCCTTCTCCTTGTGCTCCACGTGCAGGAAGTAGACGCGGTCCGAGCGCGCGCCGAAGTGCGGCTGCTCACCGTCACGCGCCAGGCGCTTCGGCGTGCCGCCGCCCGCGGGCATGGCGAACAGGCCCGTGTTCCGGCTCCACAGCCCGGGCATCAGGTAGCCGTCCCCGGACGCGCGGTACACCAGCGTCTTGCCGTCCGGGCTGAGCGCGGGCTCCACGTAGTAGCCCGGCTGCTGCGTCAGCACCTTGCCCTCGCCGCCGGTGGCGGGCACCACGCGGATGGTGCCCAGCTTCTCGTCGTCCCACGTCGTGTAGACGATGGAACGCCCGTCCCGGGAGAACGACGGATAGAACTCCAGGTGGTCGTCCTGCTTCGTCAGGCGCCGGGGCGTACCCGCCGGCAGCTGCTTCACGTACAGCTTGCCCAGCGCCTGGTACACCACGCGGTCCCCCTTGGGGGACACCTGCACCCAGCGCAGCATCTTCGTGGAGAAGCGCTCGGGGGCCACCGCCTGCGGGCTGCGCACGGCCTCGAAAATCGTGCGCGTCCCCCGCACGCGGAAGGCAATGGGCGTCACCTTCTTCGTGGCCACGTCGATGCGGTGCAGCTTGCCGCCCGCCCAGAAGACAATCGCCTTGTTGTCCGGCGTCCACGCCATGCCCGGATACACGCCGTGGATGGCCCACGTCTCCTGCATGTCCCGGTCGAGCCCGTCATACAGCGGACGCTCCGCGCCGGACGCCACGTCGGTGACGTAGAGCACGCTCTTGGCGCGCACCCGGCGGACGAAGGCCATCTGCTTGCCGTCACGTGACGGCGTGGGGCGGATGGCGCCGCCGGGGCCCGTGAGGAAGGGCTCGATTTCCTTCGTCTCCAAATCCAACCGCTGGATGGCGTAGATCTGGCCGTTGGGGTCCTTGTTGTATTCGAAGCTCTTCCCCGGCGAGACGTCCTGGCTGAAGTAGACGTGGCGCCCGTCGGGTGAGAAGGCGGGCTCGCCCAGATCCTTCTGGTCGTTGGTGCGCTCGGTGAGCTGCACGCCCTCGCCGCCAGCGCGGTGGTACATCCACACCTCCCCCGCCCCCAGCGAACGCCGCGCGGTGAAGTGCTTGCGCGCCACGATGAACTGCCCGTCCGGGCTCCACGCGGGGCTGTTGAGCAGGCGGAACTTCTCCTCCGTCACGGCCCGCGCATTCGAGCCGTCCCGGTCCACCACCCAGATGTTGTCTCCGCCGCCCCGGTCACTGGTGAAGACGATGCGCTTGCCGTCCGGGCTGAAGCGCGGCTGCATGTCCCACGCGACGCCGGACGTCAGCGCCTTCGCTTCGCCGCCGCCCATGGGCAGCACGTAGATGTCCCCCAGCAGGTCGAAGACGATTTCGTCTCCGCGCGGGCTGACGTCCACGTTCATCCACGTGCCCTCGGTGACGTCGATGTTCACCTGACGGGCGGGGAAGCCCGGCGCGTCCACCTTCCAGGTGTCTCCCCCTTCCTTCTCCGCCTTCTGCGCGGCCTCACCGGACGGCGGACGCGGGGCGTCTACCTCCGCGGCGCGGGCCGCGTCGCGCGCGGCGTCCTTCGTGTCGGGTGCCGGCCGCGGCGGGTCCTGCCGGACCGCGGGAGGCTTCGCCGGAGCCTGCTGCGCGGCCATGGGCGCGGCGGGCATCAGCAGGACGGCGAGGAGGGAGGAGGTCAGTCGTTTCACCAGAAGTCCTCTTGAGGAAGAAACCGTGTGTCGGGTGGCGGAGACTATCCGGCCCCCAGGGGCTGTTGGATGCCGGCCGAGAACAGGCGAACAGGCGAGCCTCTTCCGGGCCGTGTAGGCTCACGCCCGCCGAGCAGCACTGATTCCGGGGGGAGTCTCCATGCAGACGCGTCAGAAGCTCGCCGTGCTCGTCATCCACGGCATTGAAGTGGATGACCCGGGTCTCTATGACACCGCCGTGCGCCTGCTGCGCCAGCACTTCGCGCAGCACGCGGGGGCCGGGCCGGACACACTCGCCGTCGAAACGGTGAACTGGGCCTCCGTGCTGGAAGGCGCGGAGAAGGACCTGCTCGCCCGCTACTCCCCGGCCGACGCGGACACGTACTGGAAATCCCTCTATGACAGCGTGCGCACGGTGAACCAGGGTCACGAGTCCGCGCTCGTGCCGATGATGCTCCGCTTGATGCGGCCGTCCCTGCGCGGCATGGACCTGCGCTACCCCGGCCTGCGGTGGATGCTGGTGCACTTCGTGGGCGACATCATCGCCTACCAGACGAACCCCGCCGACCCGGACGTCTACACGGGCATCCACCGCAAGGTCGCCGAGGCCCTGGGCCGTCTGCGCGAGCAGGCCGGTGACACCGCTCCTCTCTGCGTCATCGCGCACAGCCTGGGCAGCGTCATCGCCAGCAACTACTTCTACGACTTGCAGGCTCAGCGGCTGGCCGGGCGGGACATCATCGAGGAGACGGTGCGCGCGGCCCAGGGCAGCTCGCCCCTGGAGCGCGGCGAGACGCTCAGCCACTTCTACACGCTGGGCAGTCCCATGGCCCTGTGGAGCCTGCGCTATCCCCACACGGAACTCGACCAGCCCGTGCAGGTCCCCGCGCCGGAGCTGGCACGCCACCATCCGGGGCTTGGCGGACGGTGGCTCAACTTCCACGACGAGGACGACGTGTTCGCCTGGCCGCTCCAGCCCCTCAGCGCCGCCTATCACGCCGCGGTGGAGGACCGCGCCGTGCGCGTGGCGGGCCCGCTCTTCTCGTGGACACCCCTGGTCCACCCCTTCTACTGGTCGGATGACGCGGTGATGCGGGACATCGGCACGTCGCTTGCCCACGCGTGGAGGCAGCTCTCCAGCGCCGCGGCCGTGGCCTCCTAGCGTGGCGTTGCGGGCCCCGTCAAAACACTGTGCGCCACGCGGCCCTGAATCTGGTATCGCGCCCCTCATGTCGGACGACTTCACGCTTCCTGAAGACAAGGCCGAGCGGATGGAGCGCTGCGCGATCTTCTACACCGACGTCGTGCCCCACAATCACGCGCTGGGGCTGCGGCTGGTGGACATCCGCGCCGCCGAGGCCACCGTCGAGCTGCCCTACGCGGAGAACCTCGTCGGAAACCCGGAAACCGGCGTCATCGCCGGCGGCGCGGTGACGACGCTCATCGACGCCACCTGCGGCACCGCCGTTTTCCTCAAGCTGGACCGCTTCGCCCCGCTCGTCACGCTGGACCTGCGCATCGACTACCTGCGCCCCGCGCGGCCTGGCATCGTTCTCACCTGCGTGGCCGACTGCTACCGGCTCACCCGCCAGGTGGCCTTCGTCCGCGCGTTCGTCCACCAGGGCGACCCGGGCCACCCCGTGGCGTCCGCCCAGGGCACCTTCATGCGGACAGAGGAATGACGACCATGTCCGAGTCCACGACGCCTCCCCTCGCCGAGCTCGTGCGCCAGGTGCGCAAGACGCGCGAGTACAAGCGCCTCACCGACGCCATCCCCTACACGCGTTTCATGGGCATCGGCGTGGAGAACCTCGCCGGCGAGATGCTCTGCCGCATGGCCTTCAACCCGAGGAACATCGGCAACAGCCTGATTCCCGCCCTTCACGGCGGCACGCTCGGCGCGCTGCTGGAATCCGCCGCCGTCTTCGAGCTGCTGCTGCAGACGAACACCGAGCGCGTGCCGAAGGTCATCTCGCTCACGGTGGACTTCCTCCGCTCCGGCAAGCCGCAGGACACCTTCGCCAAGGCGCTCGTCACCCGCCAGGGCCGGCGCGTGGCCAACGTCCGGGTGGATGCGTGGCAGGACGACCGCACGCGGCCCATCGCCAGCGCGCACGCGTTGTTCCTGCTGTCGGAGCCATAGGCCTTCCGGGAGTGGAGCCGCTGACGGCGGGATGCCCTCGAAACCCCGGAGGCACTGAGACAGGAGCCCTCGCCCCACTGCCCGCCCCCTTGCTCCGCGCCATCCTCCGCCTCCACCTTCGGTTGGATGTCTCGCTCGAGACATGGGAGGCAGATGATGAAGCGATGGATGGGTGGGGTGGTGGCGGGCGCGCTCGCGCTGGGCGGCGGCGCTCTGGCGCAGCAGAACGGCACGGACGACACGGAGAGCATGGTCCGCATGGGCCGTCCGGAGGCCATCGACCAGGGGCAGGCCCCGGAGCCGTTCGAGGAAGGCACGGGGGGCGCCGGTTCCCAAGGCACTCCGCCTGATGCGCGCGGCGTGGCGCTGCTGCGGCAAGGCCTGCTGCCCATCCCCACTGACGAGAAGGCCTTCCTCGACGAGCTCCACCAGGGCAACCAGCACGAGGTGGAGCTGGGCCAGCTCGCCCAACGGAAGGGCAGCGCCCAAGGCGTGAAGGACTACGGCGCGCGGCTGGTGAAGGACCACAGGCAGGCAGACCAACGCCTCATGACCTACGCCCGGAAGCAGAACCTGACGCTGGCCAAGCCCCAGGCGGACACCGACTTCGCCAGGACGATGGAGCGCGCGGAAGAAGCGTCGCTGGCGAAGCTCCAGTCCCTCCAGGGCCCCGCGTTCGACCGCGCCTTCCTGGCCGCCATGGTGGGCGACCATGACGCGGACATCGCCAAGGTGATGGCGGGGCAGCAGCAGTTCTCCGGCAACGCCGGGCTGCAAGCGCTGCTCGGGGACACGCTGCCCACGCTGCGCGAACACCGGCAACAGGCGTACCGGCTGCTGGGACAGGAAACTCCCCGCCAGGCACGCAGGGCTCCCGGCGGGCGCTGACGTCAGCGCGCGGTGACGTCCAGGACCCGGGACTTCATCTCCCCGGCGCGACTCCACGTAATCAAGTCCGTACGGCCCTCCTCCTTCCCCCGCAGACGCACCACGCCCTGACGCGGCACGGTGACTTCGACGAGGCTCGGTTCGCCCACCGCGATGCGCTCGAGTCCTGGAACGGCCAGTTCGTGCACGTCGCCGACGCGCAGGACAACCGGCGATGCGGCCGTGCGCCCGGGCCTCTCGGGTCGCGGCGTGGCGGCATCGGACTGGAACAGAAAAGACGGCTTCCACAGGAGCACGCCCAGGACCACCAGGAAACCCGCTCCCGCCAGGGCCAGGATGCTCCGGCGGCCCCATGCCGGCGAAGGCAGGGAGAGCACCGCCATCAGCGCCTCCATGCTGGGGAAGCGGTCCTCGGGCGCGTTCGCGAGCCCCCGCGCCAGCGCGGTGCGGAGGTGCCTCGGCACGCTCGACGTTCGCGGTGCGGCGGAGACAGCGAGGTGGCCGGGACGCTCACCGTGGAGCGCTTCGTGGAGCGCGACGCAAAAGCTGTATTGGTCGCCGCGGGCGTCCACGGCCCTTCCCGCGCGCTGCTCGGGAGACATGTACGCCGGCGTTCCCGCGGCCTGCCCCCACTCCGTGAACATGGAGGCCTTCGATGCCCCCTCGCTCACATCGGCCGGCGCCTCGGGAGACGCCGCCGTTCCGCGCCTCGCGAGCCCGAAGTCCGTGACGCGTACCCGGCCGTCGCGCCCCACCAGCACGTTGGACGGCTTGAAGTCGCGGTGCACCATCCCCGCGCGATGGGCGGCGGCCAGCCCCGCTCCCGCTGCCAGGAAGACCTCCAACACGTCCCACCATGGACGCTCGCGTTCCCGAAGCCAGTCCGCGAGCGTCGCGCCATCCACCCACTCCATGGCCAGGAAGTCGTGCCCCTCCGCCGTCCCCAGTTCGAAGAGCGGCAGCACGTTGGGGTGCGAGAGCCGCGCCATGGACTGGGCCTCGCGAAGCAGCCGCTCACGACCCTGGTCCTGCGCGCCCGCGAGCAGCGGCCTCAACAGCTTGAGCGCCACCCGCCGCCCCAGCCGCAGGTCGTCCGCCGCGTACACCACGCCCATCCCTCCCATGCCCAACACGCCCTGCAGCAGATAGGCTCCCAGCCGCGTCCCAGGAGGCAGGACCGGCTCCGCCCGCGCGTCCGGCAACGTCGCCGCGCCCGTGTCCCACCGCGTGGGCGCCTCCGCCTCACGCTCAACGGCGACCGCGCCCGACAGGGAGGAACTGGCCGCCACCGCCGCCACCAACGCCCGGCAGTCCGCGCAACTGTCGAGGTGCGCTTCCACCACCGCCACCTTCCCCACGGGAGCCGAGCCACTGACGAAGGCCGCGAGCAGGTTCTCATCCGGGCATGCGGACATCGGAGGACGGCGCAAGAGGTTCATGGCGCGCCTCGAATCATCGCAGCCCGGGTCCGCTCCGAACAGCCCACCCGAGTGTTCCCACCCTCGGGGGCGGCTCCGCTGGCGCGCCGCCCCGCCCCCACCTCGTGTCAGCCCCTCCCTGTAGACAGGTCATCGTGGAGGGAACGTTCCTTCCACGCGACGGCCGCGAAGGCAGGGGGACGGGCGGATGTACACGTTGGCGGAGATGCGCGCTTTCAGGCTGCGTGACGCGGCGGAGCTGCTGGCACAGCGGGGGTTCGACAACGTCCGGGCCGCGGAACTGGCCCAGGCCACGCGGCTCTCGGTGGGCTCGCTGTATCGTTACTACGGCAGCAAGCAGGGCATTGCGAGGGCGATACGGACCCTCACCGAGCGCGAGCTGTCCTACACGGGTTTCGTCGCCTACCAGATGGCGGATGGCGACCCGCTGCGGCAGGGCTTTCGCGACGTCTTCATCGCCTTCTGGCGCGAGTTCGCGACCTGGGCGCTGTTGCAGCCCCACCTCGTGGGTTTCACCTTCCTGCACAACCATCCAGACACGGACCCACCGGGCGAGCATGACGGACGGACGCGCGCGCAGGTGCTGGAGGTCCTCGAGCATGGCGAGCGCGAGAAGGTGTTTCCCAAGGGCCGCACCTGGCTCCATGAGTGCATGGTGTGGGGCATGCTGTCGGAGCTCGTGCGCCGGGCGGGCCGGGGCGAGGTGGTGAGTGAAGAAGACGTCGAGACCGCCGCGGAGGTCCTCTGGAAGGCGCTCTCTTTGGAAGATGAGCCCTCCAAGCCTCGAGGGGGTGGCAATCCGCCTCCGGGAGGTGACCACGCGCATCCAGCGCTCACGGCGGACACGTCCGCTGGGACGAGTGGGGCGGTGGTCCCCACCGCGTCCGCTCATGCCCCATGGCGGCACCATGGCCACCGATGCCCTGCATCAATCGGTGACGACGATGCGGTAGCTGCTGCGCTTGTTCTCAGACCCCACCCACACGAGCAGCGCTGTCTCACCGGCCTGCTGACCGATGATGCGCAGCCCCCCTTTGCCGAGCGCCTTGATGTCCGCAATCTCCGGTTCGTCAATCGCGATGCGGACCATCCCCGGAATTTGAAGGTCGCGATGGCTGCCCTTCTTCACGACCACCGTTTCCTCGGTGCTGGCCGAGGCCCCAGAAGACGGGGCCGGCTTCGACTCCTCCGCCAACGCAGGCGCTCCCATCAACGCCAGGGCAATCAGGGCAAGGCCCATTCTGTGATGCATGGTGTGTGTCCTCCAAGAGGGGGGGTGTTCCACCTTCACCCGGATGACACCGGCCGGGTCGGAGCGTTGCACGCGACCGCGAAAAAAGTCCGCGGCCTCTCAGGAAGCCCCAGACACGGTCAGCAGGGACGGCAGGCTCAGGTCCAGCTCTCCCTGTACCACCCGCATCAGACTGTGCAGTTCGCCGGAGGTGAGCCGAAGCCGCTCCGCCAGCCGCTGACGTGTGCCCTCCAGCGCCGCTTCCCGGGCGCGGGCCACCCAGCGCGACACGGTGGACTTGTGCGTCTGGTACATGGCGCCAATGCGCTCCAGGCTCAGCCCCTCCACCACGTGCAAGCGCAGCACGGTGCGCTCCCGCGTGGGCAGGGCATTGAGTGCCTCGGAGAGCGCCGCCTGGAAATGCTCGCGGTGATTCTTGCGCAGGTAGTCCAACTCGACGTCCGCCATGCCCGCGTGGGTTGGCAGCGGGAGCGCCTCCGCCTCCTCTTCGGCGTGGGCCCTCCGGCGCTCCGTGCGCTGGAGGTTGAGGGCGGTACGCACCGCTGCCGCCCGCAACCAGGCCGCGAGCGGACCACTGCCCTGGTATTCCGCCATGCGTCCCGGCCGGGCACCTTCTGGGACGAGCAGCCGCTCGCGCAGGTGTTGAACCACCTCGGAGGGGTCCACCCCCGTGTCCCGCATCCGAGCCAAGGCCGCCGCCGCCTTGGGAAGAACGTGGCGCTCCAGCGCGGCATGCGCCGCGGCGTTCCCCCGCACACAGGCGCACGCCAGATAGAGGTCCGCGGCATGCACGGTGGCCAGCACCCGTGAGGGGACCTCGTCCCGTGGCAGGCGCGACGCAAGGTGGCGTAGGAAGTCCTCCTCCGCCAGCGTCACGCCCGGCCAGGCCTGCCGCGCCTCGGCGCAGAGCGCGACCAGCGTGTCCTCCAGCCCGGGCAGGGCCTCGTAGCCCTCACGTGCCCCGGAGCCGAGTTGCTGGAGGAAGACGAGCGAGCGGCTCTGCTGCGTTCGCATGCGCACCTCGGCACCGCGCGTGCCTGGAGCGGCACGCCTCACCCGCCTTGTTACCCCGTTCCCTCCCCCCGTTTCCACCCGGCCATGACGACAGCTCGGCGCGCAACTGCGCCAGGAAGTCGCCAAGGGCCTTTACCTTGGACGGCGTGGGGCGCGCGGGCAGCGACACCCGCCACAAGGCGACCCGCTCCCCCCTGTGCTCGCACACGAAGGACCGGACGCGGCGCCCGCGCGCCTGGGGCCTACATGGACACGGACTTGCTCGGGTCGAGCTGCTTCTTCTCGGGCTCGCGCGTCCGGGCCTGCGTGTCCGCCTTCTTCGAGGCGTCCCGGCTCTTGCGCGGGGCCTCGACCGCCGCCTTCACCGGCGCCTCGCAGTGGTCACCCTTCCGGTTCGGGTGGCAGTGCCGGATGCCATACACATGGTGACACCCACAGGGGTCCACCCGCTTCTTCGCGCACGCGGAGGGATTGAACACCGGGGCTGCCACCTCCACCGGCGTCTGTGCCTGCTCCTTCTCCACGGGTCCCGCCTGCAACGCCACCGCCAGGAAAATCCCACCAAGGAAACCCATCGCCCACCCCCTACCTGGATGCTGCGGAATGGATGGGAATGGAATCCGGACGTGACAAGTCCTGGGGCGATCGGAACCTCGTCGTCCGCTCGCGGGCTGACTTTCGCCCGGCCGGGCACGTCCCGGCCGCGGCCTCGCGCGGCTCCGAATTCGCTCGCCTTCCCGCCTGTGCCCCCAGCATCCTCTGCTCCTGTTTTCGGGTTTCGGCTCCTGGCGTCAGCTTCCCTGGACGCTCCCGTCGCTTCCGCGTGTTCATCCCATCTGGGGAATCAGAGTCATGAGTTGGAAGCAGCGGCTGGAGAAGGTCTCAGAAGGCCATTACGTCCTGGCGAAGACCAAGAGCATGAAGGTCGATGCGGACCTGTTCCTGTCCGACAAGTTGCTGTGGGGGGAGGGCCCCGAGCAACCTGGACTGGAGGACTCTGTCTTTGACCAGGTGGTGAATGCGGCATCCTTCCCCGGGGTCACCCGCGTGGCTGTCACACCCGACTGTCACCTGGGCTACGGCGTCCCCATTGGCACGGTGGTGGAAACGGACGGCATCCTCCTGCCCACCGCCGCCGGCTACGACATCGGCTGCGGCATGGTGCAGTTGCAGACGACGCTCACCGCCGAGGACGTCGCCGACGCCACGAAGCGCCGCCGCTGGATTGAAGAGGTGACGAAGCGCATCGCCGTGGGCGTGGGCGCCAGCCGCGTGCAGAAGCAGCGCAGGGTGACGGACCGCACCTTCGCGGACGTGGTGCGCCACGGCGCCAAGGCCCTGGGCCGGGGTTCGTCCGTCACCGAGCGCGACTACATCCCCGTCGAGGACGACCGGGTGGACATCCCCGAGCGCGCCTTCGGCAAGCGTGCGCAACTGGGCAGCCTGGGCGGCGGCAACCACTTCACCGAGATGCAGGTGGACCAGGACGGCCGCGTGTGGGTGATGCTGCACACCGGCAGCCGCGGCTTCGGGTGGAACATCGCCAAGCACTTCTTCGTGGAGGGCGCCGCGCAGTTGGGCCTCAAGAGCCGCAGCGAGGACCATGTCTGGCTGGACGCGGAGAGCCCGCTGGGCCGCGACTACTGGAACCTCCACAACATGGCGGCCAACTTCGCGGTGGCCAACCGGCTCATCATCGGTGAGGCGGTGTGCGCGGCGCTGGAGGACGTCTTCGGCGGCACGGCCAGCGTGTATTACGAAATCTCCCACAACCTCATCCAGAAGGAGGCGGGGAAGTTCGTCGCCCGAAAGGGCGCCACACGCGCGTTCCCCGGAGGACACCCCGCGCTGAAGGGCACGCCCTGGGAGATGACGGGCCACCCCATCCTCATCCCGGGCTCCATGGAGACGGGCAGCGCCATCCTCTTCGCCGAGCCGGGCGCCCAGAAGTCCATCTATTCGGTGAACCACGGCTCCGGCCGCCGCATGTCGCGGGGCGAGGCGCGGCGGGTGCTGAAGCAGGACGTCACCGACAAGCGCATGGCCGAGGCGGGCATCCTCCTCAACACCCGTCAGACGCCGTTGGACGAGTCCGGCCCCTGCTACAAGAACCTGGACGACGTCCTGGAGACGGTGGAGATGGCGGGGTTGGCCCGGGTGGCCTACCGGCTCAAGCCGGTGGCCTGCATCAAGGGCGCGGACTGAGACGGCGCATGGCCGCCTGCCTGCCGCCAAGCCCTGGGAGGCGGGCGGCCCCGGGTCATTTCGGGCTCGGCGCGTGGGGCTCGTGGGGCCGTCCGGGGGGCGCTACAGTGGGCGCCCCTGGAGTCTTTCGCCCATGAGTTCGCCGACCCCTGCTGCCCGCATGCCCCCAGCTGCTTCGCGTGAAGCGGAGCTGGCTCGCGCCGAGAGCGACCTGTCCACGCTGGAGGGCCGGCTCCATGAACAACTCGCCCAGGCCACGGCGGAGGCGTCCGCGCTGGCCACCCGGCTGGAGCAGACGCGGCAGGCGCTGACGCGGGCGCACCAGGCCCCCAGTGCCGACCCCATGTTGGGGGAACAGGCCTCCCGGTTGCAGTTGGCCGTGGCGCCCGCGCTGGACGTGGAGGCGCCGCGCTCCCGGGCGCTGGAGGCCCGTCAAGCGGCGCTCCAGGCTCGGCGGCAAGCAGGTTCGGAGATGCAGTCACTGCTGCGAGCCCATCAGGAGCAGGCGGCGCAGGTGGCCCGCGCGGTGACCGAGGCGGAAGCGGTGCTCAAGCGTCAGGCCGAGGCGGCCAAGGCCCGCCAGGAAGCCGCGTCGCGGGCACAACACGAGGCCGCCAAGGCTCGCCAGGCCGAGCTGGCGCGGGCCGCCGCCGCGGCGAGGGCCCAGGGGCACGCACCTCCCCCAGCAGCCGCGGCCCGGCCCGCCACTCCGCCGGAGAGCGACGCGCGGCGCAACGGACGGGTGCGGATGCACACGTCCATCGACATGCGCAGCGACTCCAACTTCTTCACGGGTTTCTCACTGGACATCAGCGAGGGCGGCGTCTTCATCGCCACCGTGGACGCGGTGCCGCGCGGCACGCAGGTGGAGCTGGACTTCACCCTGCCGGGCGGCCGGCCCATGAAGGTGACGGGCGTGGTGCGCTGGGTGCGCGAGGCCAATTCCCGCACGCCGGAGCTGATGCCAGGCGTGGGTGTGCAATTCACCGGACTGCCGGCGGAAGTGGCCAGCGCCATCTCCTCGTTCGTCACCACGCGCGACCCGATGTTCTTCCCGGACTGAGCTCGAGACAGACGCCTTCGTGACACGCGGGCGCGATGTTTCACGTCATCCGTCGGGAAGTCGACCTCGCGGCCACTCCCGCGCGCTGACAGGCGGGATTATCCTCCGCAGAAGACAGACACTCCGACGACGAACTCATGGCGCAAGCCAGTGCAGCGGCGCCGCGGAAGGAGATGACACCCGCATGAGCGCGCCTCATCGCAGCCCCACGGTCCTCACCGGACGTCGTCCGCGCTGGGACTCCCGCCGCCACGCGGACACTGCCCGTGCCTTGGAAGGCACTGACACCCCGCTCGCACACGCCGCCCTGGAGACGCCGGCCCCCGAGGTGGACAAGGTCAACCTCGCGCAGAAGCTGGCCCTCTTCTCCGAGCACGGGTCCCCGAAGGTGGTGGGCGAGCTGAACGGCCAACACGTCCGGCTGGCCCGGCTCCACGGCCCCTTCGTCTGGCACCAGCACGACGCCGAGGACGAGCTGTTCCTCGTGCTCCACGGCCAGCTGCGCATGGAGCTGCGCGAGCGCACGGTGGACGTGGGCCCAGGCGAGTTCATCATCATTCCTCGCGGCGTGGAGCACCGGCCCGTGGCGGAGGAGGAGGTCCACGTCCTGCTCTTCGAGCCCGCCACCACGCTCAACACCGGCAATGTCCGCGAGGAGCGGACGGCCGAGCACCTGCAGCAGCTCTGAAACGGACGTCCAGGCCTCCCCGCCGGGCGGGCGAGCCTCCCGCCATTCCGCTTGCGCGGATTCCTCCGTGGCGTCGCGCGGCGCACCTTGAGCTCCGGACCCGGGCCGCCCGAGCGGCTCCCTGCCGAGGAGCGGAAGCGATGCGCATCCACCACCTGAACTGCACCACCATGTGCCCACCGGGCGGCCGGCTGGTGGACGGGCGAAAGGGCTTCACGGGGCCCGCGGCGCTGACGTGTCACTGCCTCCTGGTGGAAGGCCGGCAGGGACTCATCCTGGTGGACACCGGCTTCGGCCTGGAGGACGTGAAGCACCGGCGCCCCCGGCTGTCGCCCCTGTTCCTCGACCTGCTGACGCGGCCCCAGCTCAACGAGGGCGCAACGGCCGTCCGGCAGATTGAGCGCATGGGCTTCCAGGCCAAGGACGTGCGCGACATCGTCCTCACCCACCTGGACTTCGACCATGCCGGCGGCCTGGACGACTTCCCACACGCCCGGGTCCACCTGCTGTCGGATGAGTACCAGGGCGCCGTGGCCCAGGCGACGCCGTTGGACCGGCGCCGCTACCGGCCGTTGCAGTGGATGCACGAGGCGCAGTGGGTGATGTACCCCTCCGGTGGAGACGGTGAGCGCTGGTTCGGCTTCGAGTGCGTGCGGGATTTGGCAGGCCTGCCGCCGGAAATCCTGTTGGTGCCACTGCCGGGCCACACCCTGGGCCACGCGGGCGTGGCCATCCAGAATGGCGGCGGCTGGCTGCTGCACGCCGGAGACGCATACTTCTACCACGGGGAGATGGCCCCGGACCGGTACCGGTGCACGCCAGGGCTGCGCGCCTACCAGAAGCTGATGCAGAAGGACGGCTACCTGCGCTGGCACAACATGCGCCGCCTGCGCGAACTGGTGCAGCGGCACGGACGGGACGTCACGGTGTTCTGCGCGCATGACTCGCTGGAGTTCGAGTTGCTGGAGGAGCAGGAGAAGGCACCGGAGCGGTCGCCACTGCGGACCTTCGTGGACACCCGGCCGCCGCTGCACGCGTGACGGGCGGACTCACGAGTGCAGGGGAGTATCGGGTGGCTCGCGCAGCTCCGAGCCCAGCAGCAGCAGCGGCAACTCCACGATGAAGGTGGCGCCCTCGCTGGGGGCGCTCTCCACGCGGATGGTGCCACCGTGCGCCTCCACCAGCTGCCGGACGATGTAGAGCCCCAGCCCGAAGCCCGCATGCTGGCCGCCGGAGGGCTCTCTTGTGAAGCGCTCGAAGATGCGCCGCTGCGCCTCCGGGGCAATCCCCACGCCGTGGTCTCTCACGCACAGCCGCGCCCGCGCCACGCCCGCGTGCTCCACCCGGACCTCCACCGGCCGCCCCCTGCCGAACTTCAGCGCGTTGGACAAGAGGTTCGTCACCACCCGGTCCAACCGCAGCCGGTCCCACCGGCCCACCAGCCCCAATTCCGCGCCGAACTCCAGCTTGCAGCCCGCCTCCGCGGCCTGTTCGGCGAAGCGCTCCACCACCTCGTGCACCAGGTCCGACAGGTCCACCGGCGCCACGTCCAACATCAGCTTCCCCGATGACAGCCGCGACAGGTCCAGCAGGTTGTGCAGCAGCTGCCCCAGCCGCTGCGTCTGCTTCAGCGCCGCCGCCAGCCCGTCACGCGCCTTCTTCTCCTCCGCGAGCTCCATCCGCTGAAGCCTTCGCAGCAGCAACTGCAGCGTGTTCAACGGATTGCCCAAGTCGTGCGCCGCCACGCCGATGAGCTCCACCGCGTCCTGCGCCTCGCTCCAGAGCCGGGCGTTGTCCAGCGCGAGCGCGGCGCGTCCCGCCACCTCCTCCACGAAGACCTGGTCCGTCGCCGTCAGCCGGCGCTCCGGCGCGGACGTCAGCAGCACGAACACGCCGCGCGTCTGCCGCCCCACCCGCAGCGGCACGCCGAGGTAGGAGCGCACGCCCACCTTCTCCATCAACGAGAGGTGCTCCGGGCCCACCAGCCCCCGGGCCAGGGCCTCCGGAGACACGTCGCTCTTGAGCTCGGAGCGCCCCGTGCGCATCACCTGCCAGATGCCCCACGGAGACTCTGGTGGCGGCGGAAAGCGCCGCGCCGCGTCCCACAGCCACGCCTCCTTCTCCGGCGTCGCGTGCGCCACCGCGCGAGGCCAGAGGTCACCACTGGCCGACAGCAGGTAGAGCAGGCAGGCGTCCGCCACCTCCGGCACCATGATGCGCGTCAGCTCGGCCACCGTCTGGTCGGGGTCCTGGAACTGGTGGAAGAGGCCCCCCACCTCCGCCAGCAGTTGCTGCGTGCGCTCGGCCCGGCGCCGCTCGGTGATGTCGCGCGTCACCTTGGCGAAGCCGCGCGGCTGCCCGCGCGCGTCTTGGAGCACGGTGACGTTGACGTCCGCCAGATAGCGCGAGCCGTCCTTCCGCACTCGCCAGCCCTCCGTGTGCAGCCGCCCATCCCTCCGGGCCCGCGCCAGGTCCTTGTCCGGAATCCCGGCCGCCACCGCATCCGGCGGGTAGAAGACGCTGGAGGGCTGGCCCAGGATTTCCGCCTCGTGGTAGCCCATGATGCGCTCCGCGCCCGGGTTCCAGCTCTCCACCCGGCCCCGCGCATCCAGCAGGAACAAGGCGTAGTCGCGCACCCCCTCCACGAGGAGCTGGAAGCGCTCGGCGCTGGCCTCGGCCTCCTGTTGGATGGGACGCAGCTTGCGCGTCAGCGTCCACGCCAGCATCGTTGCGCCCGCGAGGCCCAGGCTCCCCGCGAGCAGCGACAGCCCGAGCGCGCTGCGGTCCGTGGCCAGGCTCTCATGAATGCCGTCGGACAGCCGGGCCTCCGTCTGCTGGTGGAGCGTCCGAAGGCTGTCCATGACACGGCGGCGCGTGTCCGCCACGTGGCCGTCGAAAATCTGCTCCAGCCGCTTGCGGGGCACGCCGTCCTCGCGTTCCATGATGAGCGCCTGCATGGCCTCCTCGTGCTCCAGCTCCGCGTGGGAGACGGCCTCCAGTTGCGTGGCCAGGGGCTCCTGGGTGAGCCGGCGCTTCAGGGCTTCGTAGGTGGCGATGAAGCGCTCGCGCGCGACGGACATGTCCTGGGCGAAGAAGGCATCTCCCGATAAGGCGAAGCCCCGGCCACTGACGACCTTGTCGTTGAAGTTCCGCTCCAGTTGTTTGATGTCCAGCACGTCCCGGGACAGCTCCAGGATGCGCGCCTTGTGATTGGCCCGCACGGAGAGCAGCGCCACCACGGACGTTCCCGCCAGCACGAGCGCCACCACCAACGAGATGATGAAGCCGGCACCCGCGCGCTGCGCGAACGTCCACGGACGTGCCACCTCCCCTCCTCCCCAGACGGTCCACCGCCCATGCCTTCGGGCAGGTTGAAGCGCTCCGCATCCTGAATCCAGGGGGCTCGCCGGGTGACGCGAACGTTGGAAACCAGGCGCCCGCGCAGACGGCGCCCGTGCCCACGCGTGGCGGTGTGTGCACCGTCCAACCCCGCGTCACACCCCGGCTGGGCACGCGCGAAGCCCGGACCCACGTTGGGCGCGGGTGGTGGCCTGGGCGGGACGGGAGCGCATGCGCGGAGCGGGGTGGAGGGGAGCGTGGTTCTGGGCGTGTGGGCTGGTGCTGTGGGTGGCGTGCAGCCAGACGCAACCGTACGAGGACGCGGACAGCCGCCGGCCGGCGTCCGCCTGCGAGCCGATGACGTGCGCCTCCCAGGGCATGGACTGCGGCGTCGCCATTGACGGCTGCGGCGGCACGCTCGACTGCGGCGCCTGTGACCCCGGTGAGGTGTGCGGGGGCGGTGGCCGGCACAACGTGTGCGGACCGGCGCCCTGCGAGCCCACCACCTGTGAGGCCCTGGGGAAGGACTGCGGACCGGTCTCGGATGGCTGTGAAGACGTGCTCGACTGCGGCACCTGCAGTGCGCCCGAGTCCTGCGGCGGCGGGGGCACACCCAACGCATGCGGCGAGCCCACCTGCACGCCGAACACCTGTGAGTCGCTGGCGCGCGACTGCGGCGCCGTACCGGACGGCTGTGGCGGCATGCTCGACTGCGGCGTCTGCGCGGACGGCCTGACATGCGGGGGCGGCGGCGCGCCCAACGTGTGTGGCCGCGGCATCTGCAAGCGGGCCACCTGCCACGCGCTGGGGAAGGACTGCGGGCAGGTGTCCGACGGCTGCGGCGGCATGCTCGACTGCGGTGCCTGCGCGGGCGGCCTGACGTGTGGCGGCGGCGGCGTGCCCAATGTCTGCGGCGACTCGCCGTGTACGCCGGGGACGTGTGAGACGCTGGGGAAGAACTGCGGGCTGGTGGCGGACGGGTGCGGCGGCGTGCTCGACTGCGGCGTCTGCGCGGACGGCCAGACGTGCGGCGGCGCCGAGCCCAACGTGTGCGGCGGCGGCGTGTGCACCCCGCTCACCTGCGAGTCCCAGGGAAAGAACTGCGGCACCGTGCCCGATGGCTGCGGCGGACTCCTTCACTGTGGCCTCTGCCCGGAGGGCGAGACATGCGGCGGGGGCGGCGTGGACCACGTCTGTGGCCGCCCCCTCTGCACACCGGCCACCTGCGGCCTGCTGGGCAAGGACTGCGGCACCGTGCCGGACGGGTGCGGCGGCGCGCTCCAGTGCGGGGCATGCGCGAATGGCGAGACGTGTGGAGGTGGCGGCACGCCCAACGTGTGCGCGGCGCCTTCCTGCCGCCCCTACACCTGCGGCCTGCTGAGCAAGGATTGCGGCACCGTGCCGGACGGGTGTGGCGGGTTCCTGGCGTGTGGCACCTGCACGGCGCCCGAGTCCTGCGGAGCGACGGGCGTTCCCAACGTCTGCGCGGCGAGCGCCTCCGTGTGCGTGGACCGAAACCTGGGCAGCGTGTTGCCGGTGATGGTGAAGGGCACCACCGCGCACGCGGGGGATGACCATCAGTCCTCATGCGGCGGGAGCGGCGCGCCGGACCGGGGCTTCCTGTGGACGGCGCCCAAGAGCGCGCTCTTCACCTTCGACACGGCGAAGTCGGCCACCCGCTCGCTCGTCTCCGTGCGCAGCGGCGGCTGCGGGGGCGCGGAGCTGGCGTGCGCGAAGGACGGCATCAGCTATGGCGGCGGCGCGCGTGTCTCGGTGCCGCTGGTGCAGGGACAGACGGTGCTGGTGGTGGTGGACTCGGCGAGCCTGGACCGGTTCAGCGCGGGGTACTTCGAGCTGCACATCGATGAGCTGCGGGCCAGCGAGGCGGGCTCCTGCTTCGACGGCATGGACAATGATGGGGACCGCTGGGTGGACTGCGCGGACACGGACTGCCACGACGCGCCGGGCTGCGGCGGTCGTGGCTGCGCGCACCATGACTTGGGCAGCGCGCTGCCGGTGACGTTCCATGGCGAGACGGCGGGCTCCGGTGACGGCTTCCAGGGCACCTGCGGCGCGCTGCTCCAGCAGGACCGCGCGCACCTGTGGACGGCGCCGCGGGCAGGCACCTACGTCTTCGACACGGCACCGAGCGAGTGGGGCAGCGCGCTCTACGTGCTCACGGGTTGCCGGGGCACGGAGCTGGGTTGCGCCTCCACCCCGGACAGGGGGCCCCAAGGCTCGCCCGCCGTGAAGGTGACACTGGCGCAGGGCCAGACGGTGCTGGTGGTGGTGGACGGCATGGCGAATCCCGACCAGGACACGCCCATCCGGTACACGCTCCACATCAGCGAGGACGCCGCCACGGAGAGGGGCCGGTGCGCGGATGGCGCGGACAACGATGCGGATTCCAACTGCCGGTAACGAAACGCAACCCATGTGGCGGAGTGCCTCGATGGGGCACGCCCGCGCTCATGCGCTGGATTCCCAGCGTGTCAGCGATGCGCCTGCCGGAGCGCCTTCACCACGACGTCGCGGATGCCAACGGCGCGCGCGTAGGTGCCCCCTCCTCCATGGAATACGAGCGCATTGAACGGAGGGAGCCTGGCACCCGCGGCCCGCGGGCAGCCACGCATGGTTCCATCATCGTTTCGGCGGGAAGGCCCTGCTCAGCCTTCCTGCGCGGGCACGGGCGCCGCGTCCGCGGGCGCCTCGCCCGGCGCCGCGAACGTCCCTGTGGCGGGGTCCACGTTCCAGGCGGAGTACTGGTGCGTCTTCACGTCCCGCAGCTTCCCGTCCTCGTAGCAGACCGAATAGATGAGGAACTGCGGGTTGACGAAGTTGGGCTGCCCGTAGCGGTAGCACTCCGCCCCGCTGGTGTCCCGCTCCAGGGTGATGGGCCGTCCGAGCACGGCGCGCACCTGCTCCGTCGTCATCCCACCCCGCATGGACTTGAAGCCTTGGGGGGTGACGATGCGGAACGTCTGCTCCTCGCCCTTGGCGAGGGTCCAGAAGCCCACGACCAGCACCACCGGTATCAGGGCCATCAGCAGGGCGCCCACCCACCGTCCCCGAGGCACCTTCCTGTCCTTCTGGAAGGCCGTGAAGAGGCCATTGGCCGCGTCCGCCTGGGGGTTCATCTCCGTCGCGCTCACGTCGCCTGACATGCAGTCCTCATATCGCGGATGCAACAAAGTCCACGCCTCCCGCCCTTTCTCCCTGCCCGCCCACCTGGGAGGACTTACATCGCCTGACGGCTCCCTCTCCCAGGTCACACGCGAGTTTACAACGAGCAGGGGGGCGGCCTGCTACATCCCCTCCAAGGGAGTCAACGAGGAGTCAAGTCACCATGCCGAAACGCGGCGGCGGCGGTCGCAGCGTCACCCAGAAGCCCTCCAACCGGGACGTGCTCCCGGCCGGCGCGGAGTCGAAGGACACGGAGCTCTTCTTCAACCGAGAGCTGTCCTGGATGGCCTTCAATGACCGTGTCCTCCAACTCGCCGAGTCTCCGGAGATTCCGCTGCTGGAGCGACTGAAGTTCATCGCCATCTACGCGCGCAACCTGGACGAGTTCTTCATGATTCGCGTCGCCCGTCTGCACGAGCAGATTCGCGGCGGCGTGGCGCGCCTGGTTCCCGACGGAGCCTCTCCCAGCGACACCCTGGACAAGCTGCACGACGGCATCCTCAAGCAGACGCGCCGGCACGGCGACGCCTTCGAGAAGGTGCTCCGCCCCGCCCTGGCCGAAAAGGGCCTGCGCATCCTCTCCGCCATGGATTTGGACGCCGAGCAGCGCGCCCAGGTGGACCAGCGCTTCAAGGAGCAGATCTTCCCCGTCCTCACCCCGCTGGCCATCGGCCTGGGGCGGCACTTCCCCTACATCTCCAACCTGTCGCTCAGCCTGGCGGTGCTGCTGAGAGACCCGGACGCGGACGAGGAGAGCGTGGCCCGGGTGAAGGTGCCCAAGGAGCTGCTGCCGCGCTTCCTGCCCCTCAAGGGCAACGTCTTCGTCCCCTTGGAGGAAATCATCGCCCAGCACCTGGGGGACTTGTTCCCCGGCATGGAGGTGCTGAGCTGGGGCACCTTCCGCGTCACCCGCGACGCGGACTTCACCGTGTCCGAGGACGCGGAGGACCTGCTCAAGGCCGTGGAGACGGAGCTGCGCGAGCGCCGCTTCGGCGACGTCATCCGCATGGAAGTCCAGGCCGGCATGAGCCCCAAGCTGCTCGAGCCGCTGGTGGAGGCCATGGGCCTGGAGGCACGCCAGGTCTACGAGGAGCACGGCCTGGTGGGCCTCAACGACCTGCAGTCCATCGCCTTCGCCCCGGGCTTCCCGGAGCTGAAGGACCCGCCGTGGGTCCCCGTCACCCAGGCCCGCCTGCGCACGGACGCGGACGCGCCGGATGGCGGCACGGTGATGTCGTCCATGCGCCGGGGGGACCTGCTGGTCCACCACCCCTACGAGTCCTTCGCCACCTCCGTGGAGCGCTTCGTCACCGAGGCCGTGGCCGACCCGGACGTGCTGGCCATCAAGCAGACGGTGTACCGCACGTCGGACAGCTCGCCCCTGGTGCCCGCGCTGATTACCGCCACCGAGCGCGGCAAGCAGGCGGTGTGCATGGTGGAGCTGAAGGCCCGCTTCGACGAGCGCACCAACATCCGCTGGGCCAACGCGCTGGAAGAGGCGGGCGTGCACGTCGTCTACGGGATTCCGTCCCTGAAGACGCACGCGAAGGCCATCCTCATCGTCCGGCGCGAGGGCGACAAGGTGCGGCACTACGTGCACATCGGCACGGGCAACTACAACCCGAAGACGGCGCGCCTCTACACGGACATGGGCCTGTTCACCACGGACCCGGACATTGGCGCGGACGTGGCGGACGTCTTCAACTACCTCACCGGGTTTGGCCGGCCGAAGAGCTTCCGCAAGCTGCTGGTGGCCCCGCTCACCATGCGCCAGGGCCTGCTGGAGGAAATCAAGCGCACCGTCGCCGCGCACACGGCCGAGCGCCCCGCGCGCATCCAGATGAAGATGAACGCGCTGGTGGACCCCGGCATCATCCACGCCCTCTACGAGGCGTCCCGCGCGGGCGTGAAGGTGGAGCTGAACGTGCGCGGCATCTGCTGCCTGCGCCCGGGCGTTCCCGGCGTGTCGGAGAACATCCGCGTGGTGTCCGTGCTGGGCCGCTTCCTGGAGCACTCGCGCATCTACATCTTCGAGCGCGGCCCGGAGCTGCGTTGCTTCATCGGCTCGGCGGACTTGATGCCGCGCAACCTGGACCACCGCGTGGAAATCCTCGCGCCGGTGGAGGACGCCAGCCTGGCCGCCCAGGTGAAGGACTCGCTGGAGCGCTGCATGGCCGACACCACGTCCGCCTGGGAGCTGGCGGCGGATGGCGGCTGGCGCCGCCGGCTGCCGCGCGCCGGTGACGAGAAGCGCTGGGCCCAGGGCGAGATGATGGAGCGCGCCCAGCGCATGGCCCAGTTCCAGGGTGGCCGTCCGCTGCCCTGACCGCACCTGCACCGCGGTGGGCGCCGGGGCTCTCAGCGCGCGGCGTCCTCGCGGCGGTGGGCCTCCACCTCGCGCACCTCGCGCCACTGAATCCACCCCTCGCGCGCGGCGTGACGGGCGGCCTCGGTGGTGTCATCCACCGCGAGCATCTGGCTGCCCGCGGCGCGGATGTCCCCGGCGATGAGCGCCAGCTCCTCGGCCCGGCGCTGATGCCCGGGCACGTTGCGGATGTAGACGCAGAGGATGCGCCCGGGAAACTCACGGACGATGGTGCGGTAGTGCTCCGCGTCCTCCTGGCCGCTGTCGCCAATGAGGATGAAGGGCAGGTGCGACAGCGTGCCGAGCACCGCGCGAATCTTCTCCAGCTTGTGCCCATGGCCCCCGCCGGGCGCGAAGCCCTGGCTGGACAGGCCCCAGTCGCGCAGCAGCAGCGGACCGGTGGGGATTTTGTGCAGGGAGAGGAACTCGTCCAGGTGCTCGTAGAGGTTCCACGGGCTGCTGGACACGTAGAAGATGGGGTTGTCCGCGTTCGTGCCCCGGCCGTGCTGGAGCGCGGCGTAGAAAGCGTCCACACCCGGAAAGGGCAGCCGCACTCGGTGCTCGGTCAGGAAGAGCGCCCAGGCCCGCTTCAGCAGGTCGGTGACGCCGGTGACGATGACGGTGTCGTCGATGTCGCTGATGACGCCGAACTCCGCGCCGGGCCCGGCCATCCGCACCGGCGCGGCCACGCGGGACACGCCCTCCGCGTCCGGCGACAGCAGCTCCAGCTCCACCATGTGCCAGCCCGAGCGCACCCCGTCCGGCGGAGGCACCCACAGCTCCAGGAAGCCCTCCTCGTCGGTGGTGCCCTCCCAGCGCTTGTCGCCCCAGCGCACCGCGACGTGCGCGCCCGGCACCTCGCGCGTCATGTAGCGCTTGTAGGAGGCCACCGCGCTGCCCACCAGCGTGTAGCGCTCCTGCGGCGGGCGCACGTGCCGGTCTTCCAGCACGCGGGCCTTGATGACGGCGCGCTCGGGCGTGCCATAGCCCCGGTAGGGGAGGATGCGCAGCGGCGGCGCGATTCCCAGCTTCTGGCGAAGCTTGCGGCTCAGCGCGTCATAGTGCGCGTCCACGCGGACGGCGAGTCGATAGAAGCGAGGAAGAAAGTCGGCCATGGCGCGGAGCGTAAAGGTGAGGAGCCTGACTCTAGAGGAGTCCACGATTGAGCGGCACAAACCCGTGAGGGTCCACTGGCGGACCGTCACAGCCCTTGCCTGCCACGGTGTGCGTATCCGCAACGCAGCTTCCTCTCAACCTGGAGCTTTGCCTTGCCGCGTCAATCCCCCCGCTGGTGTCTCGCCGCCGCCGTCACCGTGCTGCTCGCCGGAACGGCCGCTTCCTCGCAGTCCGCCTCCAGCATCACCTTCCAGTCGCCAGCGCAGGGCTGGAGCGTATTCGCGTCCCCCAACCCGCTGCCCTTTGGCTCCACCGCGGCCATCCACTACAGCGCGGACCGGCTGACGCAGTGCCGGGGCAACATCAACGGCACCACGCTCGGGTGGACGATGACGGGCTACTACCAGTTCAACGACGGGCCGGTGCAGCGCTTCTGGGTGGCGGGCTTCTCCTCCACGCCCAACCCGCCCGCGCCGTCCATCCCACTCAACACGCGGGGCACGCTGGCCATCTGGTTCGAGAACACCAACCGCTGGGGCTGCCAGGCCTGGGATTCGAACTTCGGCACCAACCACGTCTTCACCGTGCGGTGACGAGCTCCACCCGGCCCAGGGGGCTGTAGCCCTTCTTCGCCAGCAGCCGCCGCGCCGCCAGCACGGACACGCAGTCATCCGTGCTGTGGATGTCTCCGAAGAAGATGAGCGGCGTGGCCGGGTCCACCACGCGAATCCCCCGGCGTCCACGGACGGCACGCGCCGGACGAAGACGTCGAGCAGGACCTTGCCGGCCTCATCGTGCCGGGGTGTGAGGGCACGGCGTGGACGGGAGGTGGAACGCGGGCTGACAGCCGGGCTCCGGCTGCCCGTGTCCCAAACGGGTGAGGACTGGTAGACATGTTTCATGGGGCACCCCTCCACCGAGAACCTCACGCCCTTCACCTTCGAGCCGCTGTTCCTCACCGACGAGGCGCTGCGGCCCCTGTTCGTGCCCGTGTTGAAGGCCACGTTCGACCTGCGGCCTCGGGGCGCGCCGACGCTGTCCGCGGAGCAGGCGCCGCTGCTGACCGGAGGTGAGCGTTGGGAAGGCGGGGATGCGGCCAGCCTCCGCCTGGAGCCCGAGAGCGCCTTCTTCAAGGCCGCCACGGACGTGGTGCTGGTGGGGCATGCCCATGCGCCCGCGGCGGGGACTCGCGAGCTCCTCGCCGAGTTGCATGTCGGGCCGGTGCACAAGCAGGTCCGTGTGCTGGGGGACCGCACGTGGTTCAAGAGCATGGGCGGCATCGGGGTGACGCAGCCCCTCCCCTTCGAGCGCATCCCCTTGCGCTATGAGCGCGCCTTCGGCGGGAAGGACGGCAGCGCCTTCGAGCCGCGCAACCCGCTGGGCACGGGCTTTCGCGAGAAGGGCAGCCGCTTCGAGGAGAACCTGCGGCTGCCGAACCTGGAGTCTCCCGCCGAGCCGCTGAGGTCCTGGGGCCAGCGTCCTCCGCCCACGGGCTTCGGGTTCATCGAACCGCACTGGCAGCCCCGAGCCGGCTACGCGGGCACCTACGATGACGCGTGGAAGAAGTCGCGCAGCCCGTTGCTGCCGAAGGACTTCGACCGGCGCTTCCTCAACGGCGCGCCGTGGGACCAGCTCGTCCCGGGCTACCTGCGAGGGGGCGAGGCCGTGCTGCTGAAGCACATGGCGCCGGGTGCGCCGCTGACGTTCAGGTTGCCCGCGCTGCCGTCTCCGGAGGTGCTCGCGCCCAGGGCCCGGGGGCTGGATGACCTGGAAGGAGCGCTGCGGCTGGACACCGTGGTCCTGGACACGGACGCGATGAAGCTGTTCCTCGTGTGGCGCGGCACCTTCGCGTTGCAGCGCGAGCCCACGGAGCTGCGCTCCATCCAGGTGACGTGCGAGGGCGCGGAGACGCTGGAGCCGGGGCAACCCGTCGGAACGGACTGACGGGTTATCGCGTCGGCGCCGTGTCGACGGCCCAGTCGCCCGAGTACGTCGCGGTCATCGGGACGCGGGCCAGGGGCGGGCAGTAGCGGAAGCCGGTGTCCCCGGGTGCGATGCCGGCGCGCTCGGCGAGGCGCAGGAGGGCCAGTCCTTCGAGCCAGACGAACCGGTGCGGCGCGAAGGACGTCACGGGTGTGGCCAGCGAGCGGGCGCGCTTCTCCGTGACGATGCCGTGGTCCAGGCAGGCGGCGGCGAAGGCCTCGGCGAAGGCGGCGGCGTCCCTGGACACCAGGGCCCGGGCCATGGCCACCCGGCTGGCGTAGGGCTCCTGGCCCACCTTCTCCAGCGGGACGAGGATGGACTCCAGCGGAGCGGACGGCGTGCGGGTGAGGTGCTGGAGGGCGGCGGCCCAGAGGAACTCATCCTCGTATTCGGCGCCCTGCTGCCACTGGGTGGCGGCGCTCGCGGCCACGGCCTCCGCGAGGGAGAAGTGGCCGGCGGCGAGCGCGCCGAGCAGCGGCGTGTTGCGCCGCGCGGGCGGTGGCGGAAGGCCCCGGTCCGCGAGGAGGCGCTGCACCCGGCGGCCGTTCTCCGCCATCCGGCAGAGGTTGAGGAAGAACCCCTGTGGATTACCATCCACCAGCAGCGTGGCCACGGCGATGAGGTGCAGGTCGAGCGTGATGGCGTCCAACCGCGCGAGAATGCTGGAGCGGTCCGCGCCCGGGTCGAACCGGCTCAGCCTTTCTCCCAGGGAGTCAGCGGCATCTGCACGGAGGGAGATGAGACGGGCCATGATGAGAGGTGCGGGTGAGCGTAGCCTGGAACGGGGCGTTCAGGCACCATACAACGTGAGAGGTGGGTACGCGCATGAGCAACCTGAGTGCGAGCGAGATGAACACGGAGTTGGCGCAGCGGCTCCTGTCCATCTTCGAGCGAAGCAGGGACCGGAAGTACACGGCGGCCAAGGCGGCGAAGAAGAAGAAGCCGAAGCCCGCGGCCAGCGCCGCGGACGACGCCGACCACGTGGACGACAGCGCCGCGCCCCGGGGCGTGCTCGGCAAGGACAGCGACTACGCGCAGAACGGCTCTGACTACATCGCGTCCCTGGACGGGCGTGACGTGTACCGCGTCTTCGACCATTCCTACCTGGATGAAATCCGGGACCTGGTGAAGCAGACCGCTGAGTTCCCCGGGGGGCCACCGGAGAACTTCAACCCGAGGGCCAAGGACAAGGACAAGAAGCCCGCGCTCCAGAAGTACCCGTACGCGTGGGAGGCGCACCACATCCTCCCGGGCTCGGCGTTCTACTACGAGCTGAAGGACGGGCCTGCCTTCACGTACCGGCAACTCCGCCTCATCCTCCAGTCCGACTACAACCTGAACCACGGCCACAACATCATCATGCTGCCGGACCAGGCCTGGGCCGTGCCCGTCCACGCGCTGCTGCAGCACCCGGGCGACCATCCCATCTACACGCACGAAGTCATGCTGGATCTGAAGGTCATCAGCCAGAAGCTGCAAAAAGAAATAGACGCACAGAAAGACCACGAGGCGCTAGTCACAAGCATTTTCGAGCAGCTCAAGGATTTGGAAGAAAAATACTGGGACCTGCTCGTAGGATTGAGCCGAGCTGTCGTTGAATCCATCACAGCCGGAACGCAGTACGTGCATGAATTCGTGCGCTACGCTCCCAAGGACAAGAAGGCCAAGAGTCGCTACGAGTGGGGCTCGCTCTACTAAGAGCATTGAGATTCTGAAACCATGAAATACTTCGTCTTCAAAATTCGAGGTACTGAAGCTGGGTTTATTGACTCCTATCCTCGAAACAGCCCGACGGAATGGAAATTTGCCGAGGGTATCAGCCTCGCCAAGGATTTCCCTATCGGCGGCGAGGTCTCCTTTTCCGATAACTACCCTGACCATCGGAACCTTTACGACTTTCAGCCCAATCTGATGAACGGGCATCTTGTGTCAGGAAAAGCTCGCAGCGTCATCGATTCATTGGGAATCACCAACGCAGAGTGGTTGCCGGTCGTCGTCAAAGACCACAAGGGCAACGTCGTGGGTCCCGACTACGCTTTTCTCAACCTATTGGGAGCGGAAAACGCCATCGACATGGAGCGCTCCGTCTACAAGATGGACCATCTCGAAAAGGATCAGATCGGTCGCATCAAGAAGCTTGCGCTCAAATACGAGGCCATTGACTCCCAGGCCAAGATGTTCCGTTGCACCATGGAGCGTCGTCTCATTCTCATTCGAGAAGACGTTCATGCTGCATTCCTTCAAGCAGGACTCACTGGCTTCAAGGTCTATAGTGCCGAGGGATGGAATGGTCTGATGCTTTAACCAAAGGACCGCCCCAGATGAAATACTTCGTATTCACGGTGATGGCTGAAGAGGCGGGGTTCATAGAGAGCTACCCGCGTGGAAGTCCGACAGACTGGAAGTTCGATATGGGCATCAGTCTTGCCAAAGACTTTCCCCCGGGAGGCGAGGTCTCCTTCTCCGATAACTACCCGGAGAACAGGAACCTCTACGACTTCCAGCCTAACCTCATGAGCGCATTGCTCGTCTCTGGGCGAGCACGCAAGCTCATCAATTCACTCGGTGTCTCCAACGCTGAGTGGCTTCCCGTCGTCGTCAAGGACCACCAGGGCGCTATCGTCGGTCCGGATTACGCTTTCCTCAATCTCCAGGGGGCAGAAGACGCCATCGATATGGAGCGCTCGAACTACGAGATGAATTCGATCGACAAGGAGCAGATCGGGCTCATCGACAAACTGGCCCTGCAGACCACCGCCATCAGTCCCGACGCAAAGCTGTTCCGCTGCACGAAGGAACTCCGTCTCATTCTCATCCGTGAAGACGTCCACGCTGCTTTCGAGCAAGCGGGCCTGACCGGCTTCAAGGTCTACGAAGCTGAAGGCTGGGACGGACTGGAGCTCTGACCCATCATGTTCGAAGCCAATTGCATAGAAGAGCAGCCCGCCGACATCGTCGCCCGGGTCCTCGAGGAACAGTCTCCGTGCTTCATCGCCGCACGCGAGGGCGTCCGGGGGGTACTGGTCCCCCTGGATGAGGTCTACACGGAGGTGATGGAGGCGCATCCGCGCGTCATCAATGCCCGGCTGAAGGACCTGGTCCGTCCCGGTAAGGACATGGCCATGTACTGCGTCCAGGTCAGCCTGTCTGATGAAAAGGATGCCATCCGCTTCCTGGACGAGGAGGGAGCGCCGGTGCTCGCCCTGGTCGGTGCCATGCGCTTCCTGCGCTGGCTTGAAGAGGAGGACGGCGAGGTGGACGAAGAATCATGAGGCACAGCCACCAGGGGATGGCCCGGCATTTCATGCAGGATTGGAGTCGTCCGTGAACTACTTCGTCTTCAAGGTCCAAGGCATCGACGCAGGCTTCATCGATGAATATCCCCGGGGAAGCCCGACAGACTGGAAGTTCGACGAAGGCATCAGCCTCATCAAACAGTTTCCTGTGGGTGGTGAGGTCTCCTTCTCCAAGAACTATCCAGACGACCGGACTGTCTATGATTTTCAACCGAACCTGATGAGCGACCTGCTTGTCTCAGGCCGCGCGCGCAAGCTCATCGAATCCCTGGAGGTCACCAACGCGGAATGGCTTCCCGTCGTGGTCAAGGACCATCAAGGCGCCGTCGTGGGTCCCGATTACGCCTTCCTCAATCTCCAGGGGGCCGAAGACGCCATCGACATGGAGCGGTCGGTCTACAGGATGAACGCCATCGCCAAAGACCAGATTGGCCGCGTGAAGAAGCTGGCCCTGAAGTACGACGCCATCTCCCCGCAGGCGAAGGTGTTCCGCTGCACCATGGAGCGCCGCCTCATCCTCATCCGCGAGGACGTGCACGCCGCCTTCGTCCAGGCGGGCCTCACCGGCTTCAAGGTCTACGCAGCCGAGGGTTGGAACGGCCTGGAGCTGTGAGGTGAATCACGGCGCGCTCCCCTGCTTCCGCGGAGGAGAGCACCAGCACCGACGACGTGGGCGCGTAACCTCGCGCCAGCCCCCGGAAGACCATCGCCGTGGCCACCGCTCCCGAGGCCACCCCCGTGTGTCCGAAGCTCTTGGCCGGCATCCACACCGCGCCTTGCTCGAAGCGGGCGTCTGTCTCCCTGAGCCGGACCTGGAGCATCCCCCACTCGAAGGCGCGCGCGTATTGCCCGTCGTGGTCCGACACCATCAACGGCGCGGACGCGTCCTGTCCCAAGGGCCCCAAGGCCGCGAGGACCTGACGCGCCAGTTCCTGCCCGTCCGGTGGCTGCTCCCCATCCAGCGGCGCCGCGTCGCGTCCCTGCGCCACCCGCACCACGGCCATGGCGGACTCCGCGGTTTCCTCGCGCGTGAGCAACAAGGCCACCGCGGCCTCCCCCGCCATCAACCCCGTGGGCCGGCCCGGGGTCTTCAGGCGCTGCTGCTGGTGCAGCAACGTCAACGTCTCCGGGGAGAGGAAGCTGTCCACCGCGCAGACGAGCGCTCGCTCCGCCTTGGACGCCCGCAGGTCCTCGCCCGCCGCGGCCAGCGCCTGGGCGAAGGCCACGTTCCCCGTGGGGAACGCGCGCACCAGCCCCTTCCACGCGGGCCATCCCAGCGCCTGCCACGTCCCCTTCACCAGCCGGTCCACCAGCCGCGCGATGCGCTCGCGTGCGTCGTCCGGGTCTTCCTCGGAGGGGTCCTTCCCCGTCGTGAAGCCCCGTGCCTCCGGGTCGGGCAGCACCAGGTAGAGCCCCACGCCCGGCCCCAGCGCCGCGACGTCCACCCACGTCCCCAGGTCCACCAGCGCTTCCGCCAACAGCGCCACCAGCCGCCCCACGCCCGAAAACCCCAGCGTGGCTTCTCCCGCCGCGTGCACGGTGACGGGGCTCGGCGCCTCGTCGCCCTTCAGGAAGACCTCGAAGTCCGGCGCCGCCGAGGGCCAGGACATCCCCGCACGAAACGCCGCCGAGGCAGGCACCAGCCCACCCAGCGACGACGCCATTCCCATCGCCTGGACCCATCCCAACATGCGCGACACAGCCTCCTACACCGGAGGGACAGCCTTCCACGGCACGATACAACGAGCCACCTCCCTGGCTCGTGCCACGAGCCCAGGAGCGATACACTCCCGGGCGAGGAGCCATCCGCATGAGCGCGACCGTTGGCGTCAACAAGCTGTCCGTCGTCCACAAGGACACCGGAGGGACCACCATCGCCTTCCCGGACGTCTGCAAGACGCCCAGCCCCGCCGGCCCCGTGCCCATCCCCTACCCCAACGTCGCCATGTCCTCGGACACGGCGAAGGGCACGACGAAGGTCTCAGTGGATGGCAAGCCGGTGTGCGTCGAGGACTCGAACTTCAGCACCAGCACCGGCGACGAGGCGGGCACCGCGGGCGGCGGCGTCGTCTCCGGCAAGACGAAGGGCAAGGCCGAGTTCGTCAACTACTCCTTCGACGTGAAGTTCGAGGGCAAGAGCGTGGCGCGGACCTTCGACCTCATGCTCCACAACGACAAGAACACCCCGCCCGCACCGCTGCTCCAGGGGCCGGTCATCGCGCTCGGCAAGAGCGACACGAAGGCCAAGTGCCTCGTCTGTGAAAAGGAGCTGTGAGGCCCTTGTCGCCCCCCCGTCCAACGGTCCGCTGGGAGCTGCTGGAGCGCCACCTCGAGGAAGCCGAGTTCCTGTGGACGCAGTGGGAGCACGGCCTCTGGAGCCCGGAGCTCACCCTGTCCTCGCTGGCCGAGGGCGATGAAGGGCGTCTGCGGGCCCACCTGGATGCGCTCGTGCTGGGAGGCAGCGCCGCCGCCACCCGCTTGCTGCTCCCCGCGCTGACCTCCGAGGACCCCGCGCGCGTGGCCAGCGCGGCCTGGGCCCTGCTCTCCGCCGAGGACGCCGACTGGCGCGAGCCCGTGTTCCAACAGTTGGAGCAGGGGGCCGAAGAGACGCATCCGGGCCTCCTCCGCGCGCTGGAGCTGCTCGACCGGCCGGACCTCCACGCCCTGCTCCTGAAGAAGCTGCCGACGTTGCAGCCAACGCTCCAGGCGGGGGCGCTCCGGGTCGCGCGCGTCCGTCACCTCGACACGAGCGCCGCGCTCGAGAAGCTCGACTGGGAGGCCGACCCGGCGCTGCATGCCGAGGCGCTTCGTGCCCTTCCCTTCGCTCCCAGGACGCAGACAGGGGAGGCTCGGCTGTCACGCGCCCTGGGCCACGCCCATCCCACCGTGAGCACCGCCGCCCTGGAGACCGGGTTGCTGCTGGGCTCGCGTGAGGCCTGGGAGCACGCCCGAGGTTCCTCGTCGCGCGGCGCGCTCCTCGCGCTCGCCGTGGCGGGTGAGCCGAAGGACCTCGCGGGCCTCCTCGCGCGCCTGAAAGACGGCTCCGCACCAGCGGAGGTCATCTGGGCGGTGGGCTTCAGTGGCAGGCTCCCGACGGCCGAGGCGTTGCTGCCGCTGCTGCGCGATGAGGCCCAGGGCCCGCTGGCCGCGGCCTCCTTCGCCGCCATCACCGGACTCCCCTTGGTGCCTCCCTTCCTCGTGGAGGCACCCACCGACGAGGATGAGGACGCGGAGGAGGAGGCCGAACCCGAGGCCGAGGACCTCCAGGCGCGGCTCCCCAGCCCCCGGGTGCTCCCCGGCGAGGTGGACGCCCAGGCGGTGGAGACCTGGTGGACGCAGCGGCGCGGCGGCTTCACGGAAGGCGCGCGTCTCCTGAGGGGTACCCCCCTCACGGTGGAGGTGCTGGTCAGGGCCCTGGAGACCGAGCCCATGAGGCGGCGCCCCTCGCTCGCCTGGGAGGCGGCCCTGCGCGGCGGGGGCACGCTCCAGGTGGAGTCCCGGCAGTGGACGCGGGTGCAGCGCGAGCAGGCGCTTCCCCTGCGGGGACAGCGCCCGGAATGGCTCGCCCGGGCAGGGAGCTGGCCGCAGGGCCGCCGAGGCGACATTCCCGCCTGATGGGGTAGAGGCCTGCCGCCTCGGTGGATAGGGTGCATCCATGGCAACCTGGAGCCCCACCGCCTTCGCCCGCGGACTCGCGTCGCTGCGCGCCTTCGCCAACGCCGAGCCGGAGCTGTCCGCGAGCGCTCGCGCCGACTTTCCAACGACGTGGGACGACGAGCAGTTTCCCTGGATGAACGCCGCCCTGATGGCGTGGACCCTCCATGGACGGGAAGACGCCGAGGGCCGCACCGCGGCGGACCGTCAGCTCCTCAGGGACGGGCAACGCCTGTCGCGCGCCGAGCGCGGCTTGCTGTCGGCCCTGGCCGCGTCCTGGTGCTCGGTGTTCGAGGTGGAGGAGGTGCGGTTTGGCCAAGGACTGCGCTTGAGGGACCTCGTGCTCGACGAGGTGCTGGAGGTGAAGGAGCGCAGCCTCACCACGCAGGTGGCCCGCTACGACTTGATTGTGAGCTGGGTGATGCCCACCGAGGACCACCTGGAGCTGGTGGGAGGCATCGTCTCGATTCCCCGCCCCCTGCGTGAGCACGTCGTCGTCGCCGCGCGTCACGCGTTCGCCACCCATCAGCCTCCGGCCGACGACGTGCCCGGCCGCCGCAGGCAGGCGCGGCGGCTGGCGCCCTTTCTCTTCACGCGCGTGCTGGAGCTGTTCACCACCGAGCGGCCACTCCTCGACTTCGATGGCGCGCCGCTGCGCATCTGCACCGCGCGCTTCCGCATCCGCCACCCGGCGAAGGTCGAAGAGCGCCTGCGCCGGCACGACGGCTTCACCCGCGAGGGCAAGGGACTCTACAGCTGGGAGGGTCCTCGGGCGGCGCTGTGGGGTTCCCTCTCGGTGGAGGGCAAGGTGCTGGTCCTCACCACCCACTCCGCGCAGCGTCTGGAGAAGGGCAAGGCCCTGCTGGAGGAGTTGCTGGGCGCGGAGGCCGAGCACGAAGAGGACACGCTGGGGCCGGCGAAGTCCGTCCGAGGAGAGCCCGCGCGCGCCCTGCCAGACGACGCGCCCCCCCAGTTGGCGGACGCATTCGCGTTGACGCTCGCGCAACGGGCCCGGGCGGAGCTGGCCCAGGGAATCCCCGCCTGGGGTGGAAGGAGCGCCAGCGACTTGGTGCGCTCCACCGAGGGCCGCGCCCAGGTGCTCGAATGGCTGAAGGACTGGGAGTCGCAGGTGTCTCACCTCTCCGACGCCGCGGACCTGCTCTGGGATGACCTCTACGCGGAGCTGGGCCTGTCGCGTGACGAACGCATCCCGCTGACCCAGGTGTACACCTCGAAGGAGGCGCCTTCCCTCGAGCCCATCCGCGCGGAGCTCACCACCACCGAGCTCCCCGAGGACCTCTCTCTTGAACCTCCTCCTCGCCGCCGGGCCTTCCAGGATGCCGCCCAGCGGAAGCCTCGGCGGAAGCCCCCAGCGCCCGAGTTGGAGCCAGGGGCCCTCTATGCCTTCAAGCTGGGGCCCATCGACGTGGGTGTGGATGGCCGCGCATCCATCTACGTCGCGCTGACGTCCGACGGTGAGGCCCTGCCCCCCGTCTTCGGGCGCCGGGACGCGGAGGGGCTGGAGTCCCTGGCGCGGGACCATGTGGGGCTCAAGCGCTACTGCGAGAGCCGGCTGGCCCGCTCCGGCGCGACCCATGGCTTCGCGTCGCGGCCCATGCCGGACTCCGTCGCCCGCTTCCGGGCGGCGCTCACCCTCCAGTTGCACTGGGCCTCCGCGGAGCCGGGCTTGAAGGTGATGCCAGAGGTGACGACGGCGCTCCTCGACGCCACGGCGGCGCTCATCCGCGCGGAGCCCTGGGAGGAGTGGACGAACGAAGAGGTCTTCACGGTGCACCTGGAGGGTGCCGTGCGGGGCACCCGGGAGCTGTCCGTCATGGGGAGCGGGGGCAGCGAGTTCGGCTTCGCCCTCTTCGACCGGGCCGGCTCCGTGGAGCGGATGAGCATGTCTGGCCTGCCGGGCGGCAACGTCGACGTGCTCATCCCGGACTCGCTGGGCGTGACGCTGGAGGACGAGCCGGACTGGGTGGTGAAGACGGTCAAGGACGTCACCGGCCTGCCCTTCGTCCCCGACGTGATGCGCGTCCAGCGCAACACACCGCGCCTGGGCAACGCCGAGGAGCTGCTGCTGGCGGCGGCGGTGGCCCGGGCGCTCGCCCTGGCACGTCCCGAGGAGCGCGAGGTGAGCGTGGAGCTGAACGTTGGGGACTTCCAGGTCCGGGTGCGGCTGGAAATCCCCCTGCCGCTGCTGACGGGGAGCTACGTGGGAAAGCTCGACCTGCTGTCGCTGGCCACCCGGCGGCCCAAGGCGACCCACGCGCCTACGCGCTCGCTCCCCACGAAGAAGGTCTCCGAGACGCTGCTCGAGTTTGCCAAACCCATCCTGGACGACGTGGAGGACTCGGACGACCCGCAGGCCGAGCTCTTCACCTGCCTGGCGCTGGCCCTGAGCGCGTGGAACGCCGTGGTGCAGGACACCTGGGAGCCGGAGAAGGGCTGGGTGGAGCGGGCGCGCGCCACGCTGAAGCGGATGCCCCGAGACGTCCGGGAGATGATGCTCCACGACTTCGAGCTGCTGGTGGAGCGCAAGCGGCGCCACTTCGCGGACGACCCCCGGCTGCTCGACGCCCTGGACATCGTCCAGCGGCCGGATGACCTCGGCGTGCGCCTGGTCGGCGTGGTGACGCCCGGCGCCTGGCCCGAATTCGTGGGCGTGTAGGGCGCATGACGCGGCCTCAGTCGCGCCGGCCCAGCGTGCGGTCCAGGTTGTAGGCGGAGCTGATGAGCGCCAGGTGGGTGAGCGCCTGCGGGAAGTTGCCCAGGGCCTCGCCGGACATGCCCGTCTGCTCCGCGTACAGGCCCACGTGGTTGGCGTAGCCCAGCATCCGCTCGAAGATGAGCCGCGCCTCCTCCAGCAAGTCGGGCCGGGCCACGCTGGCGCGCGTCATCGCCTCCACCAGCCAGAAGCTGCAGAGGTTGAAGGTGCCCTCGCTGCCGGCAATCCCATCCAACGTGGCCTCCACGTCGTAGCGGAACACCAACCCGTCCGACGCGAGGCCGCCTTGGGACGGCGGCTTGCGCATGACGTCCAGCGTCTGGAGCATGCGCGGGTCCACCGGGGACAGGAAGAACACCAGCGGCATCAGCAGATTCGCCGCGTCCAGCGCGTGGCCGCCGTAGTACTGGACGAAGGCGCCCCGCTCCGGGTTCCAGCCCTTGTCCATGATGTCCTCGAAGATGGTATCCCGCACCTTGTGCCAGCGGGCCCGGTCCGCCGGGAAGCTGCGCTTGTCCGCCAGCCGGATGGCCCGGTCCACCGCCACCCAGCACATCAGCTTCGAGTACACGAACTGCCGCCGCCCGCCGCGCACCTCCCAGATGCCCTCGTCCGGCAGCGCCCAGTTGTCACACACCCAGTCCACCAGCCGCCGCAGGTGCCGCCAGAAGTCATAGGAGATGGGCGCCGCGTACTTGTTGGACAGGTACACCGAGTCCATCAGCTCGCCGTAGATGTCGAGCTGCAACTGGTCCGCCGCCGCGTTGCCGATGCGCACCGGGCGCGCGCCGCCATAGCCCGACAGGTGCAGGAGTTCCTGCTCCTCGGGCACGCGCTCGCCGTCGATGCCGAACATCAGGGGCAGCGGCCCGTCGTCGTACTCCGCGCAGCGCGCCTCCACCCAGCGCATGAAGGCCGCCGCCTCCTGCTTGAAGCCGATGCGGAGGAACGCGTACACGGTGAAGGCCGCGTCGCGCAGCCAGCAGAAGCGGTAGTCCCAGTTGCGCGTTCCGCCCGGTGACTCCGGCAGGCTGCAAGTGGGCGCCGCGACGATGGCGCCCGTGGGCGCGAAGGTCATCAGCTTGAGCGCCAGCGCCGAGCGTTGCACCGTCTCCCGCCACCGGCCCGTGTACTGGCAGCCCGACAGCCAGTGACGCCAGTACTCCACCGTCTCCCGGAAGAGGTCCTCGGAGGACTCATGGTTGTGCACCACCGCCTCGCAGGACGTGCGCGCGCCCGGGTGCAGGGAGAAGACGGCGGACTGGTTCTCATGCAGGGTGAAGGACGCGGTGACGCCCCGCTCTGTCTTCTTCAGCTTCACCGACGAGGACAGCGTGAGCCGGAGCGTTTCAGAGGAGAAGGTGGCCCCGCTGTGGATGAGCTTCGTCTCGTGCGTATCCCGCGCGTAGTTGAAGGCCGGGAAGCACTCCATGCGGAAGACCATCTGTCCACGCACCACCCGCACGCGCCGGAGGATTTCCCGCTCCTCCTTCATCCCCTTCCTGCCCGACATGGGCATGAAGTCGACCAGCTCACCCACGCCATCCGGCGTGTAGAAGCGCGTCACCAGGACGTTGGTCTCCGGCCAGTAGAACTGCCGCTGCATCACCCCGTCGGGCTCCGGCGCGATGCCCCAGTGGCCTCCCCTCTCACGGTCCAACAGCGCGGCGAAGACACTGGGACTGTCGAAGTGCGGAAAACAAAACCAGTCGATGGTGCCCTCATGGCCCACCAGCGCCACCGTCCGCAGGTCGCCGATGATGCCGTGGTCCTCGATGGCCACCGGCTGTCCCGTCACCGAGGCACCGCCGCTTCCCGTTGCCATGCGTCACTCCTCGTCGAAGGGGTTCAGATGAAGCGGATGACGTCCTTGATGCCGCCGGACTTCTTGCCAGTGGCGACGTCGCGGAAGTCCTCGGGCGAGTACCTGGCGCAGATGAGCCGCTCCAGCCCCCCGGGCCAGCGGGCCTGGAAGTGCCGCAAGTCCTCCAGCGCCATGTCGAAGTCGACCTCCGCCGCGTTCACCGTGCCCACCAGCACCTGGTTGCCCAGCACCACGTCCTTGAGCACCGGTGCCACGTCGAAGGGCTCCTCCTTCGACGGCACACCCGTGAGGATGCAGACGCCGTTGGGGCCCAGCGCCTTCAGCGTCTCCAGCGCCGCCTTCGCCACGCCCGCGGCCTCGTAGATGACGTCCGCGGCGCCGACCCTGCGGACCAGCTCCTCCGGCCGCACCTCCTTCGAGGAGATGTAGGGCACCCCCAGCGCCTCGGAGGCCTCGGCCTTCGCGTTGGGCTTGGGGCTGCGCGAATACACCGTGGTGGCATACCCCCGGCGCGCCAGCGCCATGGCGCCCAGCAGCCCCACCGGCCCCGCGCCCAGCACCACCGCGCGGCCCGGCCCCCCCTTCCAGGGCAGCCGGTCCTGGAAGCGCTCCAACTGGCGGAGGGACTTCTCCGCGATGGTGAGCGGCTCGGTGAGCACCGCCACCTCGCGCAGCTCCGCGGGCACCCGGTGCAGGTAGGCCACGTCCTCCACGAAGAACTCGGCGCCGAAGCCGTGAGCGCCCTTGATTCCCCGCTCGGTGTAATCACCGGTGATGCAGAAGTCCGGCTGGCCCTCGCGGCACGGCGGGCAGGTGGCATGCGGGCACGGCCGGCGCACGCGGGGCACCACCCAGTCCCCGCGGCTCAGGCCCCGGACGGCCTCGCCCACCTCCACCACCTCGCCCAGGCACTCGTGGCCCAGGATGAGGTGGTCCGAGCCCGGCGGCGGGGAGCCGTAGACGAACTCGGTGATTTCCTTGTCCGTGCCACACACCCCGATTTCCCGCGTCCGCACCTTCACCTGCGTGGGGGATTGGATGCGGGGCTCGGGGGCGTCGGTGATGACCCGCACCTCGCGCTTCTGGGGGAAGACGGCCACGGCCTTCATACGGGCTCCTTGCGATGCACGTCCCGGCACGCGGCCAGACGCGGACGAGGACACGGTGATGCCTGCCAGGTACGGCTGCTCGCTCAGGCACGGGCCCGTGGCGGCACGGGCCCGCTGGTGAACAGCGCCCGCTCCCACGTTGCCCAGGGGTCAACGCTGTGCATGCACGAAACCGCTGCCCACCCGGCCCGCCCGGGTCTATGCTGTC
>NZ_JABFNS010000089.1 GCF_013116825.1 Myxococcus xanthus | reverse complement strand
CAACAACACCCAGCCGGGCTGGCGCTGCACGTAGGAGACACAGGACTCGCGCTGGGCATCCAGCGAGTTGAACTCCATCTCCAGGCCCGCCGCCGTGGACTTGCGCGTGTAGACGGCGCAGCGCTTCGCGTCCGAGGGCGGCAACTTGCTCTTCCTCATTCTCCCTCCGAATCCTCGGGCGTCGGCTCCCGAGGCTCGCCGCTCGGCGACTGAGTCTTCCCGGCGAGCTGGTCCGCCACGGCCACCAGTCGCTCCATGTTGTCATTGAGGCGCTTCAGCTCACGGACGAGCCCCGGCATCGTCGACTCGTAGAAGCGCTGCCCCATGTACGTCTGGAAGAAGGCGGGGCCGCTCATCGCGTCACCGCCTTCTGCTTCGAGGCGCCGTCCTTGAGCCCGAAGAAGCTGTAGCCATTCCAGGCCGTCCCCGTAATCAGCTTGGCCACGCTGGAGAGGCTGCGGTGAAGCTGGCCCTCGTATTCAATGCCGTCCTCACGCACCATCACCCGATGCTGCGTGCCTTTGAAGACGCGTGTCAGCACCGTGCCCGGCGGGGGCAGGCGCGCGTCGCGCCCGTCCGCAGCGGGTGCGCGTGCGTCCGCAGCGGCGGCGCGCACGTCCGAAGTGGATGGAGGCGGCGGCGCGGGGGGCTTCGCCTCCTCCACCTGCCGCATCCTCCAGCGCTCGGGCAGCTTGTCGCCCAACTCCGAGATGCGCGCGACGGCGCGCGTGGAGAGGCCCCCTTCGGCCAGCTCCTGAATGCGGAAGGCCAGGCGCTTCTTCAGGTAGTCCCGGTTGCGGCTGCGCGTGGGCTCGCCGTACAGCTCCAGGTACTTCGCCGCCAAATCCGGCACCGACATGCTGGCCAGCGCGGCCAGTTGCTGTGGCACATCCGCCAACTGCTGGCGCGCGGCCCGTGCAGTCCCCTTCTTCGCCATGGTGGTGTCTCCTTCGTCCGGGGCAGCACGCCCTCGGGCGAAAGCCATGGACGCTCTGTCCCCGGAAGAAGACAAGTCGAGAGTCCGCGGCTCAGCCATGCGCGCTCTCCTCCGCGCTCCAGGTTGGCGTCTGTCGTTGCGGCTGCGCATGTCGACGCAGCCACAGCTCCTGTTGGCGGTCGCGAGAAAGCGCAGATTCCTGGTCATCAGGTCGACCGGTTTTCCATGGTTCCGGCCACCGCGTGCCCCACCGAGTCAAGGGCAAGCTCGCTCCGCTCGGCGCCTGACGGCGCCCCTTTGAATCGGGGAGCCCGCGACGGCATGAGGCCATCGGCCAGTGCTCGGAGAGCCCTGGCTCGAACTCAAGCCCTCAAACCGACGTGACCAGATTCCCGCGCTTTCTGAAGACCATCAACAACAACTCCCACAGGGCCTCGGCCAGCACGTCGACGGCATCCTCGCGACGCTGCCGCACCGGGCTCGCGGCACAGCTGCTACGCCCAAGGGTCGACTTCTGTCGTCTCCGCGGGAGTCGTGGCCGTGTTCACCTCTGGCTCGCCCGCCAGCTTCTGGAGTGCGTACATCGTCCGCTTCTTGCGGTCCTGGTTCCTCACCACCACCCGCAAGTCGCCAAAGACTCTGTCCCTCGCCGTTTGCAACGCACGGCCCAGGCGGCTCTGCTGCGAGCGCGGGCCGCCCTCACCTCGCACCTGCAGCATCAGCTCGTCCTTCTCGCATAGCTCGTTGAGGCTGGAGACGAGCACCTCCTCCGCGCCGTGCGCCGCCCACCAGGCCTGCACGAATTCCCGCCAGGACTCCCCTTCGACGTCCGCATTCGCATAAAGCTCGTCGAGGTTGCCGAGGAAGCCCTCCACTCCAGCCACTTTGAGAAGGCCGCCCATGACGGCCGCCCAGTGCTCGAAGGAGCCCAGCCGCTCTTTCCCCAGGGGCCTCCCCGCGGCAATCCACGCCTGCACGAGCGTCAGGGCCGCGCGCACCAACTCGCTCCGGTGCTCCTTCACCCAAGGAATAATCGGGTCATGCCTGAAGTCCGTCCGCGTCCAGGCCCTGTCCAGTTTGGGGTCGATGCGGATGCGCACGGAGCGACGGGCAATGTCCTTTGAAAGCCTCGGGTTGTTGCCGGTGAGCATCCACATGGCGGTATTGGGCAGCGTCAGCTTCTGCGTCTTGCCCAGGAGGCGGTCCGTCCAGGACGTACTCGTCAGCATGGCCGCGAGGGCCGCAGAGGAGAGCGTCGCCTTCTCATTGGCGTTGTCGAGGAGGATGAGGGGGCGCGCCAGGGCGAGCTCGGCGGTGAGCGTCTTTCGAATCTCCTCTTCATTCTCAGGCAAGGTGCCAATGGCGCATGCCCTGCCCGTCACCACCCACGAGACGAGGTTGCACAAGAGGCCCTTGCCGGAGCCAACAGCGGGCGCCTCCACGACGTGGAGAGGGGTGCAGCCCTCAATCATCCTCCGGACGAAGGGCAGGAGGACGGCGGCGAGGGCATGTGCCTTGTCACTGGGGTGCGCGAATGGGAAGTCCACGAAGACGTCGTCAAAGAAGAGGGCCCGTGCGGCTGCAACCTCCTCGGGTGTCGGCCGCTCGGGCACGGCGCCGAGGTGAAGTGCGGGGGTGAGCTCCAGCCAGAGTCTGTCCTCCGGGTGCAGCCCGGGCGTCAGGAGGAGCTTCCCGTCCTGGCCGAATACCGGCGTGGTAATGACGGCCTCCACGGGAGGGAGGCCCGGAGGCGGGTACGCGAGGAAGTCCCGCGCGACGTCCTTCGGCGGGAAGACGGAGTGCGGCCTGCCCTCGACTTCCGCTACCCACGTCGCCTCCCGGAGGAGGACTCCGTAGACAGCGGCCTCCGTCATCTCGGAGAGAATGGGCGCCTCCTTCTCGGGCTGGGCGAGCTGCGCGAGGGCGTTGCCTCGCACGAAGAGTGGCGCCGCCTCGTTGGCGAAGCCCTGCGTGCTGGCCGCCTTCATGCGGCGCTCATTCGCCTGCACCACCGCTTGGCGTGCCTCGGTGACAATGGCCCAGAGTTGGCGGTTGCCTACGTTGATTTCCGGGCGCACGGCGGACGCACGGCGCTGAGCCGTGGCCGCCGCCTCCTTCTGCGCCACCACCCCCTTGAGGTTGGCGTTGAGGGCCCGCCTCCGGAGGCCAAACTTCGCCGAAATGGCGTCCAGCACGACGTCGGCCCGCACGGGGGTGCACGTCTGCAGTGAGGCCAGGAGGGGCGCCAGCGCCTTGTCCAAGTCGGCCTTGGGCGCACTCTCCGGAATGCCGTCCAGCAGGTACTCCGGGTAGCCCCTCGCGCGGCCGAGGACTTCGTGGAGCGCCGCGGCGCCGTGCGTCGTCACAAACGCGTTGACGTCCACCTTCTCGGTGCCCTGCGGACGTGGAAGCAGGGCGAGGCACGCCTCGCGCCCCTCGGCCCAGAGGGCCGCGGCAGTCTCCCGCGCGCCCACCTCTCCGGCGCCGCTGGCCTCGGCGTCATTGCAAATGACGACGCGCCTGGCGTCACGCGTGAGTCTCAGCAGCCGGGGAATGTCCTGCTTGCGAAAGCGCGTCGTGGCCGGAGAGAGGCATGCAATGCCCGCCTGCATGGCGCTGATGCAGTCGGTGACGCCCTCCGTAATCAGCAGCGTGTCGGCCTTGCGTGCCGCGTCCTCGTTGTAGAAGTAGTCGTTGCGGACGGTGGGCGAGACGTAGGGGTGCCGCTCCGAGTGGGTGAGGAGCTTCTTGTACTTGGCCTCCTCCCTCGTGTGTTGCGTCGCACGGGCGATGAAGTAGACGACGCGGCCCCCCTTCCAGTACGGGAAGACGAGGCGCTCCCGGAAGAAGTCCTCGACGCGGCCGCCTGGCAGTTGGACGAAGAGTCCCGTCTTGAGGGCCGCCTCGCGACTCGCGCCCAATGCATGGCCCAGGTGCGCGAAGAGGCCGCCGTCGGCCCACCCCAGCTTGAGGTTGTCCACCACCTCGTCGGTGAAGCCGTAGTGCTGGTTGAAGGACTCCTCGCGGAGTTTCGCGGGCAGGCGGCGGTGGTAGTAGTCGGCGGCGGCCGTGAGGAGTCGCTCGACGTCGCGGCGCTCCACCAGCGCCTCGAGCTCACGCGCGTGGGACTCGTCATGGGGAGAGGGAGGAGAAATACCGACGCGCTCGGCCAGCCGGAATACCGCCTCCTTGAAGCCAACCTTCTCCCTCTCCTGGACGAAGTTGAAGACGTCGCCACCCAGGCTGCCGCCGTTGGAGAAGTCGTGCCACGTCTGCGTGGTGGGCCACACGACGAAGGAGGGCGTCTTCTCCGGGTGAAAGGGTGAGAGTCCCTTGAGGGTGCTGCCCGAAGGGCGCAACTCGACGTGGGCGCCGACGACGTCGGTGATGTCCGAGCGGCTCCGCACCTGCTCCACGAAGGCGCGAAAGCTCATGGGGCCCGCACCTGGGGGCTGTGCCTCGTCGCCGCGGCGTCCGGCCCTCGACGCACGGCTGGTTGGCGCGCACGTCCCGCCAGCCTGGCGCCGGGCCGCAGTTGCGCAATGACTGCTGGGGGGCCGAGGACACGAGAGGCAGCGCGCCCCTCGTCCCCACGGCGCGCGGAGAAGAAGTCCTGCATGGGTTGCTTTCCGGGGACGTGTGGACGGACTGCCTCGCAGCACGCCCTGGCTTGGCGGCTCAACTCACCTCGGGCTGGCGCTCAGCAGTTTCGTTCCCAAAACGCCTGGTACTCGACTGCAACCTCTTCGACGAAGGTTTGCCACTCCTCGCCGCGCATGGCTGACACGTCCCCAACCTGCTGCATTCCGAGGTGGTGGTGGAGGAGGCGCTCCACCCTCTTGCGCGGCATGGTTTTCAGGACGTCAGAGAGGTGCTGCACGAGACGCGCGTTGGGCCGCCTCGCGCCCGAGTCGCCGCGGCGCGCTGCTTCGGCTGCCGTCGACGCGTCCACCCGGAGCTTCGCCAAGTCGTGAAGCGGCAGCCCCTGGAAGGCCTGCTGCTGCTCCGAGGACAGGCGGCGCTCGGGCTGCAGGGAGTAGCGCGTCTGCCACCAGTCCTTCGCGGCCCCGTGACGCTGGACTTCAACGGCCCACGTCTCAAGCCCAAACGCGTGCCGCACGCGCAGGACGTCCTTGAAGAAGGCAATTCCGTACTCCAGCACCTTCACCTCGCGCGTCTCGAAGAGGGCGACGTTGTGGGTAAATCGCAGCACGGGCTTGTGTCCCTCCGCCTTCAGCCTCCGGGTGAAGGGGACGAACTTGTTGTCGATGACAGCCACGTCGCGTGGGTGCGGCTCCCCGAGGAAGACGACGACGGCGGCATCGCCGTCATTCTCCAACTTCAGCCAGGCGACCCCGGCCTCCTTGGGCTGCTTCGCCAACTCCTGCGTGCGGCAGTCCTCCCTCGAGGGCTGGGCTGGGACAGGGCTGGGCGTTTGGGTAACTGGCCTGGGGGAGTCGCTCTCGTCACGCATGTCCGCCTCGGGGCCGGAGGAGGTTGTGGCCGCCGCTGCTGAGGGGGCCGCTCCGTCCCTGCAGAGACAAAGGCTCGGTGCCCGCAATCGGGGACATGCCGACGCGCACGAATTTCCACCGGGGCCTTCGACTCGCCAGGTACTCAGGTTTTGCTGGAGTCCTGGTGGCTTGCCCCGCGTCCGGTAGCACCATGAGAAGGAGGCCTCGGCGGGCCATCCAGCATGGAGGGGCGCTCCTTCATGGGGGCGGCGATGGCCTCTGCTGGGCGGGCCTCATGCCCCTCTGCCTTGGACACGGGCGGAGTTCCCACCTCCTCCATTCGGACGCCCACGCTTCGCTCCAAGGGAAGAGGCCACGAGCACTCCACGAGGGGCTGGCCATGACTGCTCGGAACGAGTGAGGAGTGCGTAGGCGAGGCAACCTTCACGCCGAAGGGCATGGACAGCCGCCTTCCCCAGAAGCCGCTCTCGCTCGAACAAGGGCAACCCCAGCAGACACACGGGGGTGGTGCTCACCGGTGACGAGCAACCGGCGGCCCCAGCCCCAGCACGACGGGGCAGACAGGACACTGAAGGCGGGGAACAGGAGAGTGAGTGGCCTCACCACCTACATTCCCCCCTACGACTCTCGCATTCCTGCCGGACTGCCGGACTTCCCCCGCAGAAGTCCGGCACCCAAAACGGCTGTAACTACGAAGGGTTAGGCCCTCATGCCGGACTTGCCGGACTTCCTCCCCCGTCCCGCCCCTCTACGGGGAAATATTTTCGGCGCGCTTCCCTCCGAAAATATTCTCCCTCGCGTACGTAAAGGTGCCTTTGAAGTCCGGCAAGTCCGGCAGAGTGCCTCAACCCCATGAAGTTGTTATGGAAATTGCTGCCGGACTTCATGCCGGACTTCTGCCGGACTTTGGAGAAGTCCGGCAGCTGAAGTCGGGAGTGTCGCTGGCCTTGCTTCAACTGGAGGTACAGGGCGCCTGGGTGAGACCTCGGCACCTCCGGCTTCCCTGCCCTGGTTGCTCTGGACGCCAGGGACCGGCTCAACGGACCGCATCCGGGCCGGCCAACCAGTTCGCGACTCCTGAGCTCTCAGGACTGGCCGCTCGCGCCCGGTTGCCCTTCGCCTGCGCGCGAAAGGCGGGGCAAGGGGGAGAACCTTTCAGGTTTCGGCGAAGCTGCCCTTTGCGCTCCTGGGCACCTGGGCTGATTGAGAGGAGCAAGACTCCGCTCCGCGCAGGTGCCCCACGAGGAGAGGCCGGCTCATGACAGCTCGAAGGCGCGGCTGTCTCGGCGGCTGCGCGAAGCCCGAAGCTGTTCGTCCAGGTTGGTCCAGGGCCAGCGACACTCCCGCGGCTCGGGAAGATGCCCCTCCGGCAGGCGCCCTCCCCCCGCCGACTCCGCCTGAGACGGCCCTCTGATAAGTGAACGCGGACACTTTCGCGTTCAGTTTCGCCGTTCACTTTCTCCGAGCCAAGCCGCGCCCGTTCACTTTCCCCCGGGAGCTCCACCTGGCGCGCGGATCCACGCTCCTGGGGCCACAGCCTTCGTCGTTTCGCGAAGTTAGGGCGGACAGCCACCAGGTCCTCGAGCGCCGCGGCATTGCCCGGGGCCATAACTCGGGCCCGGAAGCACACTCCGTCCAGCGGGCCGGACGGCCTCGGGCCGTTCACTTCCCTGGGCCCGGGACGCCCTCCTCCGCTCAAGCCCCGCTGGCCGCCAGGTGGCCCATCTGGCGCGCGCCACCGGGCAACCCCCGCGCGCCGCGCTCATCGCCGCGTGGCGCCCCTTTCTCGTGCGCGTGTCCCCGAACGCTTCGGGCCACAGGCCTTTGTCCTCCTCGTGAGCCCCACGAGCCCCCGAGCTGCCCTCGAAGCACCGGCCCTCCGCCCCGCGCGCACCTGGGCGCGCGTGCCGTTACCAGGGCCGAGCCGAATGGCCGGAAACAGGTAAAGGCGGCCATTCGGCGTCACCGCTCTCTCGCTGTTTCGCGCGCTTACGAGGCCTCCTGGCAGGCCGAAGCGCCGAGGCCTATTGCCGCTTTCCGCTGGTTGGGGCCGCCTGCCGCCCGCCGCGCGGCCCAGCTCCTCCCCAGCCACCAGCCCTGCCTACCCTTGCTAGGCGCAACCCTGCCTACCGACGACTCCAGCACGCCTACCCCGCCTACCCACGACGCCAGGGTGGGGGGTAGTGCGATTTTTCGTGAAGCGGGTCTCGCCGGGGAGTGTACCTAGGGCCCTTTTTGAGGGAGCCACCTCCCAGAAAGTGAACACCCCTCCCCTGTTCATTTGCACTCGGTAAGTGAACGGCGCGGGGTGTTCACTTTCGCCGGCTACGCCTGGAACAGCCCGCGCGGCTCCCGCGCACGGTCACCCATCACCGCCTCCGCGCGGCCCCCCGGCCCAACCAGGGGCTCGTGCGGACTCTCAGCGCGGAGGCGGCGTGCCCCATCAGCAGGGCAACTCTTGCGTCACGCGCACCAGCTCGTCGTCCGAGGGGTGCGTGTAGATGACGGTGGAGTCGATGCTGCGCTGCCGCGCGAAGCGCTGGGTGAGGCGGATGTCCTTCGTCCGCCGGTACACCCCGGTGCACGCGGTGTGGCGCACGGCGTGGAAGTTCAGGTGCCGCTCCAGCCCCGCGCGCTGCTGCCACACCGCGAAGCCGTGGCGCACCTGCCGCGTGGACAGGCGCAGGCCCTTGCGGCTCAGGAAGAGGGGCGCCTGGAGCCCCACGTCGTGCCCCTGCGCGCGCTTGAGGCGCAGCAGCTTCTCCAGCTTCGCGCGCACCGTGTCCGAGAGGACGACTTCCTGGGGGCCAGGGTGCCGACGGCAACCCTTGAAGACGCGCAGCGACACGTGCCGGCGTGCGCGGCTACGCGCGTCGAAGATGTCGCCGATGTTGAGGGCGACCAGCTCGTGCTCGCGAAGGCCCGAGGCCAGCGCGAGGCTGTACAGGCAGTGGTCCCGGAATCCCTCCTTGTGCCCCCCCGTCGTGCGCAGCAGGAGCGCCACCTCCTTCTCCGTGAGGGTGCGAGGTGGGCGGGCGACAGCGGCATAGGCAGACATGGCGACTCCATCGTGAAGAGGACGCGGCCATGCACGCTCTGTCGCCCCAGCAAGACAAGTCATTACCCCCTGCGCATACTTGAGCCGGGCCCCACGAGACCTCGGCGTTCCCCGGAGAGGACTCGCTGAGTATCCGCTGGCCGATCTCAACCTCGAGGCACACCGCATCCGTGTCTCCCTGGACGAACGGGGTGAGCCATGGTTCGCTGCCAGCGACGTCTTCGCGGCACTCACCATACCAAGCGGACATGGCTCCTCATTCACAACTCGGATGAATCCGTCAGTGGTCGCAGGTTGAACCTGCATGAGCCGGCTGGAACTGAGCGAGGAGCAGAGGAGCGAGCTGGAGGCGTGCTTCCGCACGACGGAGGAGCGCCGCCTGCGCGACAGGTGTCAGGCGGTGCTGATGGCCGCTCGGGGCCGTCCCCAGCAGCAGATTGCAGAGGACCTGGGGACGACGACGCGCAACATCCAGCGCTTCCTGGCCCGCTACCGCACTGGAGGGCTGCAAGGGTTGAAGATTCAGTGGGCGCCGGGCAAGACGCCCCTCATTCCCGAAGAGCTGGCGCCCACCATTCTGGACTGGATACGCCAAGGCCCCGGGGCCTGCGGGCTGAAGCGTGCCAACTGGACGCACCTTACCCTGGCTGACTTCCTTCACCGGCAGACGGGCATTCGCGTGCGCGAGACGGCCATGCGGGACTTCTGCCGCCGCCATGACGTACGCCTCTACCGGCCCACCTACCGCTTCCTGCGCGCAGACCCAGTGCGCCAGCAGCAAGCCCTCCTGGCGTTGAGCGAAAAACTCCAGGCGGCAGCAGGCGACATTGCCCTCCTGAGCCAGGACGAGGCGAGATTTCCCATGGTGCCGACGCTGACGGCCACCCTGGGCCTCAAGGGCGAGCGCCCCGTCATTGGTACCCGAGACTGCAAAGACGTAGTGCACACCTTTGCCTCGGCCAACGTCACCGCGGGCGAGGTGACCAGCCGTCTGTATGGCAGTCGCACCCGAACTCGCCGCAAGGACGGGCTGTCCAAAACGAAGCGCATGCAGGTGGCCTTTGCCCACCACCTGCTCGACGTCGCACGGGCCTATCCAGCCGCGCAGCACCGCGAAGTCGTCCTCGTCATCGATAACGCGCCCTGGCACCGCGGCCTCCCGGTGGATTGGGCGCTGCGGCGCTACCCGCATCTGACGCTGTATCGACTCCCTCCCTACAGCCCGCAACTACAGCCTATTGAGCGGCTGTGGCGGCCGCTGCGCCAGCGAGCCACGCACAACACCCTCTTCGACGAGATGGCCGAGCTGCAGCACGCACCGCGCTCGGGGCTCGGCTACTACCGGGCACGGCCCCAAGCGGTGCTCAGTCTCCTCGGCTCTGCTTGGAACCCGACTCAATCAGCCGAGGCGTGAATCAGGGACGACGAAAAGGGTCTGCGTACTGCGCAGCCCCCTGGCGGCCCGCAGGAGCTCAACTGTCTTCGTGTCCATTCCAAGGAGATCGGGAACTGTCCGATTGAAATAAGGGCTACGCCAGGTCCGAGCAGCGACACCTGCGGCCTCCTGTGTTGTTCTCCTAAAATCTTCACCATAAACTGCGGGCACAGCGGAAGGACCCCACCCCCGGAGCAGGGCATGGCCGAAGACGCGATCCTCACGCTCAAGGAGGTCATCAACTACCTCAAGCACACCGAGCGGCGCCTCTATCAGCAGTCGCAGGAGGATCGGTTTCCGGGGTTCAAGTTCGGAGACTCGTGGCGTTTTCGGCTTCGGGATATCGAGGCCTGGATTGAGGCCCAAACGGCCGAGGTCCAGCGTGATGGGAGACGCCAGTGAGGAAGCAAATCGCTCCGGATCACCAGCAGGGCTTCGCCTTCCCATCAGGCGACCGGAGAGAGGCCGCCGCTAATAACGTGGACAATGCCCCTGGACCAGCGGCAGGAGAGCCGGTCAGCGAAGGCTGGACTGCCGATCTCACGCGTCGGCTTCGCGTTCTTCTTCACACGTTGCCGTTGGACGCTCTGCGCCGCAGCGACGCAATGCGCGACGCGGAGCTCAGACACTACGACAGCCTGGCGCTCGCGCTCCGAGTACTGGACGTCGTGATCGATCGGCTCGGCCTGGAGGCAGAGGCGGATCGTGAGGCGGTGACGCGGGTCCTTCGCCCCGTCCTTTCCGCGATGGATGCTGCGGCTGACGTCGCTCCCTCGCCAGAGCGTCACGAGCGGATGATTGACAAACTGCTCGGAGGCCTCCGCAACGATGGCGACGCACGCCGTCCGTTCCGCGAGGAGTACACCTCTGTCAACGGCGCGGGCGCGGCGCTGAGGCACGCGCTCGAATTCCGACTCGTCTTCGACGCATTCCATCCCTCGGGTCGCACGGTTCTTCGGCCATCGGCCGAGGCCTGTAACCTCTATCTACGCCTACTCGACCTCGACGTAGAAGACGCGCAAGCAGCTGCCGAGGCCGTCGTGGAATCGCAGCTCGCGCGAGGACGCTTCGAGGAGGCCGTCCACTCGGCGCGGCAGGCGAGGATCCAGTCCGTGCGCTTCCGGGACAAAGTCCTGCAGATCCTCCGCGACACACGTCGGGACGTCGATCGTGTAGACTGGAAAGTCGAGGTTCCCCGAATCCTGAACGAGTCGCTGGCTCATCTTGAGCGCCGCTTCGCGGTCGAACGTGGCATCTTGGGGGCCGCAGACGAGCGGCTGGAGATTATGCCCGACGAGGAAGCGAGCTCTCGCCGTGCCGTCGCTCAGGTTGCGGACCTGACGCGTGACTGCCTGCTCCGACACACCGAGTTGCACGAGCAGTTGCTCGGAGCCCACAATGTCTTTCTCGACGCCCAGGCTCGCCAAGCGTTCGCGCCAAAACCATCCCGTCCGCTTCCACATCTCGCCGACGACGTCCTTGAGCCACTCTTGCGGATGCCGATCGCTCGCGCTGTTCAGCTCCTCGACCGCGCCTTTCCCCTGTTCGTAGGCACACACCTTCCGGTGCTCGCCTCGCTCGAGGGGCTCGTCACGTGGATGCTTCAGCCACGGCGACCGCAACCTCGACAGGACATCGACGTCGAGCCCGTCGACGCAGCCGACCTGGATGCCGAGCTCCGACGATATCCACCTGAGGTGCGCGCGGCCGCGACGGATTTCCTGAACGGCGACGGTGGCGAGGTCAGGCTCTCCGAAGTGCTGTCCAGGGCTCGTGCATCCGGTGCTTCGAACGCAGTCTTGGAAGTAATGGCTCTCCTCGTGCTGCAAGGCTTTTCGACCGAAGACCGCGACACCGCGCACGTCGCCGCAGAACCCATTGCTGGGGCCCAGCTCGAGGATCCGCTGCTCTATGGGGACGACCTACTCGTAAGCGCCGCTCGGAGGTCAGCGTGATGACGGCTCGTGATTCCGTGTGGCACGCAGGCCGGCTCGTTCAATGGGGTCTGAGACCGCTCGCACGTCCTGCCCAGGAAGCAGAGTATCGCGAACTCGTCGAGCACTACTTTGACGACAGCGCCTTTCGAACCACCGTGCGTGAACTCGCAGACGGCCTCGGGTTGCACGTGCTCGACGTCAGCGAACACGGCGTCGTGCTTGCGCCAATGGACGACTCCATCTTCGCGCTCAAGCCTGCGGACTTTCGCCCGGGCAGCTCGAAGGTCGACGATCGCCTTCTCGATGGACTTGCGCAGATCGCCATCGCCGCTACCGTGTTTCCGCGCGCCCGAGATCTAGACGAGGATCCAGACATCGTCCGATCCCCAGTTACCGTGGACGAGGTCGAGACGCAGCTCCGGCAGCTATGCGAGCGCCTTTCCGAAGAGGCTCGCAGTGCGCCCGACCCGAACGCCGACGACGAGCGCCGTGGGCTCATCGAAGCCTGGCGCGTCTACATGCAGCGACTTGACACCATGGAGACGCGCGATTCGCGCAAAGCGATGAGGGCGACGCGACGGCTCATCGAGTACGCGCTCGAACGCTTGCGCGAGTTCGGTTGCTTCACCCAGGTTCGTCAGGGGTCCGAGACCGCGTGGCAGCCTACGCGGCGATATCAGGTCATGGTCCAGCAGCTCGCAGGCACGGCCCTTTTTCAGCTCGTGCGCGACGCGCTTGACGCCCCGACTTCGCCGTCGGGCGGGGACGGAGTCTGATGCCCCAGCTCCTGAAACTTCGGTTCGTGTCTCTCGGGCATCCGCAGGCGCGGATGGATGACCTCCTGCTCAACTTCCAAGCACCCGACGGACGCGCTACGGACTCGACGCTCTGGCTCAGAAACGGCGGGGGCAAGTCCTCCATCCTGAACCTCTTCTTCGCCATTATTCGCCCGCACAAGAGCGAGTTCCTCGGCGGTAAGGCAGAGGCCAAGCAGCGTTCGCTGGACGACTACATCCTTTCGAGCGACCGAGCCGTGACGGTCGCCGAGTGGCAGCTCGACCCCGCCGCTGACTCCCTGGGCCTGGAGTCTGAACACTTCCTGACGGGAGTCTTCTACGAGCGTCGCGACGGCTCGGGCGACCTGCGTCGCCTCTTCTTCTCGTGCCGCGTCACGCCCGAGCATCCCGAATCAACGCTCGAGGATTTGCCGCTGTACACCGCCAACAACGGCTCGCGTTCGCGCCGCACGCTCGGCGCATTCCGCGAGACATGGCGTTCGCTTCGGGATCGCGCTCCGCACCTCAACGTCAGCGACACGGAGAACCAGCGAGAGTGGCAGGACGTGCTGGAGGCCGCCCGCATCGACCCGGAGCTGTTCTCGTATCAGGTGAGGATGAACCAGCGAGAGGGCGGCGCCGACGAGTTGTTCCGGTTCGCCGAGGCCGAAGACTTCATCGATTTCCTGTTGGCCCTCGCTCTCGATCCTGCATTTGGCGACCGCGTTGGCAAGAACATCATCGCGTTCCGCCGTGAACTCCTGCAACGCAAGGAGCAGTTCGTGCCCGAGCGCGACCTCGTCGCCGGCCTGCTCACACGTATAAGTGCCATGCGCGGCGTTCGCGACCGTCGCGAACGTCTGCGCACGGAGCTGAGTGAAGCCCGAACCGATCTCGAAGCCCTCGACGCGCTCGCCGCAGTGCGCGTTAAGGAGCTCGGCGAAGACGCCGAGCGGCTCAATGAGGCCCATGCACGCCATGCCGAGTCCTCGAAGGAGCAGTCGCGACACGCGACGGCGAAGCGTGGGCGCGCCGCTCAGCTCAAGAGACATGCCGCAGAGCTACGGCTCGCGCGGCTAAAAGAAGAACATGACCAGGTGCAGGACGACTGGCGCACCGCCCAGCGTCTCGCCAGAATCTGGAGCGCCGCGGTTCCCCTTCGGCGGGCGATCCAGTTCGAAGAGAAGGCGAAGGACCAGCGCAGGTCGCTTCAGCAACGTGAGCGGAAGCATGCCCCGTTGCGCGCGGAGCTCGAGAGTGCGGCGCGCAGGTTCGCGTCTGCGTTGACCTGGCGGGCCCAAGACCATCGGAGGAAGGCCGAGGAGGCGCGCGGCGACGAGAAAACTGCCCGCGAGGAGGCGCGCGAATGTCGACACCAAGCGTTGGAGGCCGGCAAAGTCCAGGGCCAGGCAGAAACCGAGGCGAAAGGGCTCGAGCAGCGCCTCGATGCCGTCGAGTCCAAGCGCAAGCAGTTGGTCCGCGCAGGGATCCTCGGCTCCGATGAGTCGGCCGACGCGGGCGTCAGCCGTTGGACGGGCAAGGCTACCGACCATGAGGCTGCGGTTGAGCGGCTCGACAGCGAGATCGTACGTCTCGACGAGGCTCTCGAGGCATTCGACGGCGCCATCGCGAGGGCAACGGACGTGCTCTCGCAGTGCCAGTCAGAGCGTCAGAAGCTCAAGGATCGCTTCGATCGTGCAATGCAGGAGCGCGAGTTCATCGAGGGCGATGCCGCGCTCAAGGCGGCGCTCGAACTCGAGACGCTTGATGCCGATCGCATCAGCACCGACGCGGTGGGCACGCTCGAGCAGACGGCTCGTGCCGCACAGCGGGTCGTCGTGGACACGCGGCTGGCGGCTGCGGATGACGAGCGTGCCGCCCTTCATCTCGAAGAGCACGGCCTCCTGCCACCGTCGCCCGATGCCCAGCGCGTGGTCGAGTTCCTCAGCGAGCGGCTTGGCGGGCAGGCCTGGTCGGGGTGGTCGTGGATTCAGGCGAACGTGCCCAAGCAAGAGGCGCGAGCCGCAGTTCGCAAAGCGCCCTCGCTTGCTCAAGGCGTTGTCGTTCGGCCCGCCGATCTCGAACGAGCCGCCGAACTCATGCGCGAGGCTGGACTGGAGCCGGAAGGCCCTGTGCTGATCGGTGGCACCGATGCCCTGACCCGGGCTCCGGAACTGCCTGGCGTCGTCGTGGGACCGAGAGAGTCAGCATGGTTCGACCGCGACGTTGCGCGGACCCGATTGAGCGAGCTCCGAGCCCGTCTCGATGAGCACCGTAAGCGGATCCAGTCGGCGGATCTTCAACAACGGGAGCTCACCCGAGCTGCCGAGTCGTTGCGTTCGTTTCGCGCACGGTACCCAGTGGGCTGGTACGAGAATACGTCGCGCGACGTTTTGGGGGCGTCGCTGAAGGAAGAGGAAGCTCGCACGCGGTTGGCTGCCCTACAGGACGAGCGCAAACAGAAGGCCGCCGACCGCAAGCGGGGCGAGACCGAACGGCGCGACCAGGACCTCAATCTGGAGACTGCCCGGAACGCGGTCCGTCGCCTCAGCGCCTTCCTCGAAGAACACGTCCATCCGTCCGCGAAGTGGCGAACGGAGCTGGAAACGGCGAAGACTCGGGCGAAGAAGGCGGCCGAGGAGATCAGTCAATGGCAGAATCTCGCAGACGCCGCCGACGAGCGTGCGACGGGCTCGTCCGTAGCGGCGCAGAAGCAAGGCGAAGAGGCGCGCGGCATCGAGACCGAGCGGGCCGCGCTCGAGTACGTCGAGGGCGAGGTTGCCGGCGAGCCGGGACCGAACGACGAGCTTCGTGACCGGTACCAGCTCCTCAAGGGCCAGTACGAAGAGAAGGTCGGCGCGGACGCTCTCTTGGCGCTTGCGAAGCAGAACGACGACAACGCGAAAGAAGAGCGCGGTCGACTCGCGAAGCTCCTCTCCGCGGAGATCACGGAAGAGCTCGTGCGAGAGCACCTCGCTGGACTCGCGGAGCCGGACACGGTTGAGCAACTCCGGCAGGATGCCGAGGCGAAGGCGAGCTCACTGCAAGGCCGCATGGGCAATCTCAAGGGCCGCATCGACCCCGCCGCCGTCGCGCTCGAGCAGGCCGAGGGTGCCTGCAAGTCGTTCATCATGTTGGCCCCTCTTCAACGGGCACCGAGCACGCCGGAGCTCGCCGAGACCGAGGCGACGGCCTTAGAGGGCGAGGCGAAGCTGCACCAGCACAGCGCAGAGTCGGAGCAGGCACGAGCGACCGAGACGAAGCAGAACGCCGATCAGGTTCGACAGCGTGCTTCCGACATTGAGCGGCACGCGGAGCGGCTGAAGTCTTTGCGTGACGACTACGCAGACCTGCTCGCGGAGGGGGGCAGCCCGCCCCGTCCGGGCCTGGCCGCGACGTTCGAAGAGTCGCTCTTGCCCTCTCGGCTGAAGAAGACGAGCGACGGGCTCCGCAGAGCGCGCGCGGACTGGCAGTCGATGGACAACGAGCGAGGAACAGCCATCGCGGCGCTTCGCGCATTCGCGGCGGGACCCGAGTTCGAGCGTCTCGACGCGCCCTGGGTGCGGCGGCTCCAGGAGCATGACGAGCCTGCGCTCGAAAGTGCAAGCGAGCAACTCGCGGCGCAGCTCGAGCTACGCCGCAACGTACTCGAGGAACAGATATCGGGCGTCGATCGCCATCGAACGGTTCTGGTCGACGAGTTGCATGCCGTCGCCGAAGAGGGGATGAAGCTGCTACGCCAGGCATCGAACCTCTCCAAGCTTCCCGACCATGTGCCCGGCATCGGTGGCGTGCACTTCCTACGGATTCAAACGCAGGAGCCGGACGACCCGAGCGAGAAGCGCGCTCGTTTAGCCGAGCTCATCGATGAGCTTCTCGATGGCAAGCACGATCTCGGAGGCGTCGCGTTGGTTCAGGCTGCGGTGCGACGGCTCGCGCGGCCGGTCCAGGTTCGCGTATTGCACCCGGATCCCGCGCTCGACCGGCGAACCGTGAGCATTCCCGAGATGGCCCGCTCAAGCGGAGGAGAGCAGCTTACGGGCGCCATTCTCCTCTACTGCACGCTCGCGCGGGTGCGCGGTCGCTCGCGCGGGCTCTCCAGGCGCGCATCCAGCGTGCTGATCCTCGACAACCCCATCGGCCGCGCGTCACGCGCCCGCTTCCTGGAGCTACAGCGAGACGTCGCCCGGGCGATGGGGGTGCAGCTCATTTATACAACCGGGGTCAACGATCACGAGGCGCTCCGCGCCCTCCCGAACGTGATCCGCCTCCGCAACGAACGCGTCGACCGCAACACAGGTCGTCGCCTCGTCGAGCACGCTCCCGACGAGGTGCGCGTCATCGAAGCGGTCAGAATTGGACGCCGAGAGAAAGGCCCGGACGCGCGCCCAGATGACGCGGAGCGGTGATGACTGCTTCGGAGCTCGATGAGCGTCAGGTCGAACAGTTCGAACGTAGGCTCCTGGCAGACGGTGCCGTTCGCGTTGGCGAGCAAGAGCTCTGGCGCGCCTTGGCGAACGTCTTTCCGCACAGGACGCCCGGTCCCGCAGAACGCCGGCTCTTGCTCGACGCGCTCAGGTCCATCGAGACGCGCGGGAGCATCCGTCTGCCGCCGGAGCATGGGAAGCGCTGGGATCGGTCCATGGATCCGGCTGTTCCAACGAGCGTGGACATCGTTCGCGAGCGGTCCATGCCGTCAGATTTCTCGTGGCGGACGTTTCCCTGGCACCAGAACCTTCACTGGGTGGTCCAGTGCCGAAACCTCTCGACGCAACAGGTCGAGTTCCTGCGCCGCGTCCACGATGGGTTCGTGAACGGGATGTTCAGCGAGCCAGCGCCGCTGAAGTATCGGTCGCTGCAGCTCACGGGCGACGAGAAGATGCTCGCGTCGCTCGCGACCACGTCGCTGTTCGGCCCCTCGCGCCTGACCCTGGAGCTACTGGCCTGTCTTCCAGATGCGCTTCCGCTTGCGTGGGAGGCGGTTGGGGACGGTGGCCGTATGCTCATTTTCGAGAACGCTGGCCCGTTTGCTGTGGCGAGACGTGTTCTCGCCGAGTTGGAAGCCAGACAATATGACCTCGTCGCGTATGGTGGCGGTCGCAGTCTTCTCGCCGCGCTCGGCCATCTCAAGACGATTGAGCGCCCCGTCCAGTCTATCCATTACGTAGGCGATCTCGATGACGCAGGTCTCGACATCGCGTTCGCTGCTCGAAAGTGTGCGAAGGAGCTCGGACTCCCCGCCCTCCTTGCCGCCGACGAGCTACACCGCCAGATGCTCCTCGCAGCAGAAGCCTTCGGATATTCACTGGGTTGGCCTTCACAGGAGCGCTTCTCCAATTCCGCTCGGGAAAGGAGTCTCGACATCATCAGCCCGTCGCTTCGCAATCAGGTCCACAACCTATTGCGGGCAGGACGACGAATTCCTGAAGAAGTGCTTGGGCCGGAGGAGTTCCGAGCCGCCTGGTCAATTCTTCCCAGGTGACGCTGCGGATAGGAATCGCTCGGGAGAAGCATTTCGGGGAAACCTGGGCCAAGCCGATGACGAAGGGCGTGGCCCGGTACGACGTCGCATCGAGACTCCTCGCACGGGGCTGCGAGCGCATCAACGTCCCTCCCCCATCTCGCTGCTACTGGGTGCAATTTGAGGTCGGAAAGGTGCCCCGCGTCGCGTACCTCGCGCACTGCCGCAACCGCCCTCCGAGGGCACGGCAGCTCTGCGGCACCGACGCCCATCACGACACGAGCTGTTCGGCGGTGCGCGCGAGCACTTCGAGAGCGCCAAGCAATCCGGCAGCGAAGAGATCCTGCCGCTCAAGAAGCGACCCGCCGACGTGTTCGTGATGAATGCGATGCTCGACCACGCGCTCGGCGTCGCAAACGCGCTGTTCTTGACGCTTGAGGCTTGCAGGCACCGGGGCCTCGGACACCCTCGTGCCGGGTGAGTCGGATCTGGAGGACTGGGTATTGGAGCCCTCGGAGCACTTCGCCCGCTACGCAGTCAGCGTCGAGGAGGAGCGCCGACTGATGCCTGCGGAGCACCAGCGCCTGCGCCCCCTCGTCGAGTACCTCAAGCTTGCCCACACAGACTTCGTGGACGTAGCGGAGCCCCTGTCGCCCATTCTCCCGGAGCACTGGGAGCTGAGACTCAGCGCCCCCCTGTGTCAGGGAAGTTGTCGCCTCGGCAGACATGCCGAGCTGAATGACGACGCCTTGGGGGCGAGATCAGGCAGGACACGGTGCCGTACACGGATGCATTCAAGACGCGGCTGGTGAAGCGGATGGTGGGCTCGGGCGCGATAAACTACCGACGGCCGGCGTGCTGAGCCGAGGTGGGCACACCGGTTCTCTTCGACATGCGACGACCTGGCCCTGATGAGTCGAAGCAATTGGTGGCGGAGTTCGAGGAGAGTGGGTTGCAGCAGAAGGAGTTCGTGGCCCAGCACGGCCTGTCGCTCGGTGTCTTCCAGTATCGGCTCTATAGGGAGGCCCAGCGTCGCTCGACACGCCCCGCCCAGCGGGCCGCCTTTCTTCCGGTGGAAGTGGTCGCCTCGGCAGCGCCGCCCCCCCCGAGAGGGCAGCCTGCTTGAGCTGGCGCTGCCGCCGTGGCTGCTCTTGCGTAACTGTTCGCCGTGCCCCGTCCTGGTGCGGAGGACCAGGAAGAAGCCTCGCACGTCGGTGCGCACCGCCTCGTGCGAGGGCACGGCAAACTCGGTATCGTCCATGGCGGGAACTCCTCGGCTCCCCTGCCAGGGGGGAGACCGTCTCGGTTGGTTTCACCGAGGAGCTTCCCTCTTTTCCGCTCGTCCCTCCTCGCCTTCTACACACTTATATGTCGTAGCTCGGCGTAACAGGTCCTCCGGTGTTCGGCGAACCCGTCGGGGTGAGTTCGGCCAACCCGGTCCGCACCGGTTCGGCCAAACCGGTCCCCCCGGGCGTCCCGCCGACAGGCCACGCTGGCTTCCCTTGGAAAGGGAAGTGGCGTGAGTAACCGGAGAGTGGAGATGGACCGGCTGCAGGAATTGGTGCGGTTGCACCGCCTGGGCACGCCCGCGAGGCAAGTGGTCCGGGTGCTGAGCATGGGAGTGGACGTGGAGCGCAGCTATCGGCGCGTGCTGGAGGCGGCGGGGCTGCTGCGGGGCGACGTGCAGGAGCTGCCCGAGCTTGAGGTGCTCAAGGCCGCGGTGCTGGCCACGCGGCCAGCATCCCCGCCAGTGCCCCAGCAGACGTCGAGCCTGGAGGCGCACCGCGCCCAGGTGGAAGCATGGGTGTCCAAGGGCCTGCAGCCGCAGGCCATCTTCACCCGGTTGCAGATGGAGGCGGGGGTACCGGCAGGCAGCCTCTCGGCCGTCAAACGCCTGGTGGGCAGCGTGCGTCGGGCCCAGGGCGTGAGTGAAGAGGACGTCGCAATCCCCGTGGAGACGGCCCCGGGCGAGGTGGCGCAGGTGGATTTCGGTGAAGTGGGCCGACTGTACGACGCGGACACGGGGACTCTGCGGCGCGCCTGGGTGTTCGTCATGGTGCTCGGCTACAGCCGCCACCTCTTCGCCACGCCGGTGTTCGACCAGCGCGTAGAGACGTGGCTGCGCTGCCACGAGGCCGCCTTCGCGTACTTCGGCGGCGTGCCCCGCTGCGTGGTGCCCGACAACCTCAAGGCGGCGGTGGTGCGCGCGGCCTTCGGGGTGGACGGGGAGAGGGCCCTGCAGCGCAGCTACCGCGCGCCTGGCGCGCCACTACGGCTTCATCGTCGACCCGGCTCCACCCCGGGCCCCTGAGAAGAAGGGCAAGGTGGAGGCGGGCGTGCGCTACGTGAAGGGCAACTTCTTCGCCGGGAGGGCCGGAGAGGACGCGCGCGAGTGCGAGGCCGACTTGCAGCGCTGACTTCGGGACGTGGCGTCGGTCCGCGTGCACGGCACGACAGGGCGCCAGCCGCGCCTCCTCTTCCAGCAGGCCGAGGCCGAGGCGCTGCGTGCGCTGCCAGCGGCCGCGTGGGCGCCCGAGGTGTGGCACGAGGCCCGCGTGCACCGGGACGCCCACGTCATGTACGGCCGACGGCTGTACTCGGTGCCTTGGCGTCTCCTCGGCCAGCGCGTCTGGCTGTGCGTCACGGCCCACGACGTGCGCGTGTACGCCCAGGACGAGCGCGTGGCCACCCACCCGCTGCGCGGCGAGGGCCACCGCAGCACAGTGGAAGCCCGCCTGCCCGAGGCGCGCGCGGCCCTGCGCCACCGCAGTCGCGGCCACTGGGAGACGCGGGCGGCCCAGCTGGGCCCTCACACCGAGGCGTACGTGCGCGCCGTCTTCGACGCGGATGACGTCCTCAGCCAGCTGCGCTGCGTGCAGGCCATGGTGGTGCACCTGGAAGGCTTCCCGCGCGAGCGCGCCGAGGCCGCGTGCCGCCGGGCGCTGCACTTCGGCAACCTGCGCTACCAGGGCCTCAAGGACATCCTGCGCCGCGGCCTGGACTTGCAGCCGTTGCCCCAGGACGGGCACCTGGCCATCGCCATACCCGCCGCCACGGCTACGTCGCCGGCGCCCCGCTACGCTCGCGACGTGCGCACGCTGCTGCTGCGTTAGCGCTCCCCCCTCGCTGTCCCCGCAGTCCCACCCCGCTCAAGGAGTGTCCCCCCGCATGAGTGCCTATGACGAACTCGTCCCCGTGCTGAAGAAGCTGCGCCTGTCCGGGCTGCTGCGGGCCCTCGAGGTGCGCTGCCGCGAGGCGGCCGACGCCAACCTGTCGCTGACGGAATTCCTCTACCGACTGCTGGCCAACGAGGTGGAGCGCCGCGATGACAAGCAGTTGGACGTGCGCCTGCGCCGGCGGCCTTCGAGCGGCCCAGCACCCTGGAGGACTTCGACTTCTCCTTCAACACCTCCGTCCCGCGCACCAAGGTGGTGGAGTTGGGCACCTGCGCCTTTGTCGAGCGGCAAGAGAATGTGCTGGTGGTGGGCCCGGCGGGCGTCGGCAAGAGTCACCTCGCCCAGGCGCTGGGCCAGCGTGCTTGCCGCGCCGGCCACGCCGTCCTCTACGTGAGCGCCCACGACATGCTCACTCATTTGCGAGCCTCACGCGCCGACAGCAGCTACGAGCGACGCCTTCTGCGCTTCACCACTCCAGTCCTGCTCATCGTCGACGACCTCGGACTGCGGCCCCTCACGGGCGAGGAGGGCGTCGACCTGTACGAGATTATCCGCCGTCGCTACGAGCGCGCGGCCACTTGCATCACCCCCAATCGCGCCCTGGAGGAGTGGCCTCCGCTATTTGGTGACGCACTGCTGGCCAGCACCGCCATGGACCGGCTGTTGCACCACTCCCATGTCCTCACCATCGAGAGTGACAGCTACCGCAACCCACCGCTCGCCAAGCGCACCCGAGCACCGCGCGCGGCCCAGGTCGAGACTGCCGCACGCTGACACCTGGCGGAGCCCCTGCCGGACCGGTTTGGCCGAACTCGCGCGGTCCACGCCGTCGCGCTTCCCGGGGGCCTCACGTCCGGACCTGATTGGCCGGACCGAACAGCGACCTGGTTAGCCGAGCCTTGACACTTATAGGGACACAACCTAGGTGAGGACCTGCAACTGCCGCTCCGCCTTCCGGTTCACGGTCTCGGCCTCCACTCGCGCCTTCTCGCGGCCCCCTTCACCTCGCGCCTGCAAACCTTCACCTCCTCGGCGAGCGAAGCCACGTCGGAGAACGGGTACGTGGCCAGCCCATCCACGGAGAGGCCGAGCTGGGCAAGCCTGCCGCCGACCTCTCCATGCACCTCCCGCAGCTTCCCCTGAAGCGCTTCAATTCTCTCGACGGCCACCGTCTCCACGAAGGTGGGAGGCGGCCCGCTGGGAGCGACGCGAAACAAGGGGCGTGTGCTATGTCCGTAGGCGCTTCACTGTCGAGAATGCCCGCACCAAACTCGGGTGGGCATATCCCCTACCTCAGGCGGCGCTCGTCGCTGCCGCCTGACCCCCTCAAGATCTCTGTGTCGGGATAGTAGGGGCTCGGCCTATTGAGTAGCAGCCTCCCGGGCTGCCGGGCTCATGCACGAGCAAGCCGCAGTGCCCAGCCCGTTAAGTGAATCTCGCAGCGTTTGACTCCGCGCGCGGTATTCTCCTCCGGGTATGCATGGAGGCCCTTTGAGAATCCGCCAGGACTTCGAGATTGAATACCGGCAAAAGCTCAGTGAACTTGACCAGCTGTGCGAGGCGTCTCTCCGGGCTCTTCAGGATCTCCGTGCAGCCAATCCGACCGATCTTGCGGCGATGCAGGAGCGTTGGAGTACCGCGAGCCGGCTGGGCGAACAACTCCGCAACTTAGCTGCTTCGGTGGCTAAGGAAGTGGGGACGGAGATTCAAGATCCCGCGGACCGTCCAGCTCTGGAAGCAATGCTCGCGCACTTGTCGGGCCTGCTCCATATGCGGGAGATTGAAGCCCCGAAAGAGAAGCTGAAGCAGCTCGCCGCCATGCTCGATGCGGGAGCCGTCCGCCACCGGCTCAACGCCCGCCAAGCGGTCATGGATGAACTCCGGAATGCGGCCCAGAAGGAGCTCGCTAGCGCTGGAAGGTCGGCTCAGCCCGGGGCGCTGCCGGGCCCCGAGGACGTCTCGCAATGGCTGGACTGGGCCTGGGGGCTTCAGGAACCAGAAGCGTCGGAGCTGCTCGCGAAGCTGAGACACACGCTCCCGCACCTCGCTGAGTTCCTCAAAGACGTCGATCCCACCCACTGGGTTCCTGCCTCAGAGGCGGCCTCCGCCTTCCCTGGACGTAACCCTCCCACCTCCGAGGAGGCACCCACGGAGCCACCTGTCACAGAGCCGATGGCCTCTGCTCGAGGTCCCTCAAGCGCGGGCTCTCCTCAGAAGCAGGCCCCCGACTCACCTCCTCCCAGCGCTTCTCCGGCTGCAACCGCGATGACGCTGCCGGAGCCGCGCCCCACGTCCCTCTCGCCTGAAACGACCGGGCCTTCCTCTCCGACGCTCGTCATGCCTCCACCTGCGGTGGAGCCGGCTCCCCTGTCTCCCGTGGAGACTCCCGCAGTGGCCGCCCTCGTGGACAGGGACGTTCCGGCGGCCATCCCATTCCCCAATCACTTGGCGGAATACGATCGGTTCCGAGAGGCTTGGTGGGTGGATCCGTCAGGTAGGTGCAGCCCGGTGCCGTGGCACGACGAGCGCAGCAACTTTGGCGAGCGGCTCCAGGAGGCGATGAGTAAGGAGCTCAAGGCGCGTCAACTGCCCCTGCTGTGGATCTACGCTACCGCCGCCGAGCAGCTGAAGCTCTCTCCGTTGGTGGCATCTCGCGACGTCCAGGCGCTGGCGGACATTATGACCGCGCCCCACTCATGGGCGACAGGGCTGGACGACCAGCGCGGAGAGGAGCTACGCCACTCTGGCAGCCAACTCTCCATCGAGCCCACCTCCGCGTGGCGCGTGCGCATCTTTCTCGAGTCCGTGCGCCCCTCGCCCACTACTCTTCCCCTCCTCCAAGATGAGCAGATCGCCGACCTCGTAGAGCTAGCGGGCTTCGAGTCCGTGGCCCTGAAGGATCTCGTGCTGGGCATGCTGAAGCTGGGGCGCCGCGGCCTCAACCCCATCGCCCGTCTGCGCGCCGCGCGAGACGCCAACATGACGGAGTCTCCCGCCGAGCTGAACCGCAAGCTCATCGAGGAGCGCACCTCCTTCCACGAGGAGATCATCCGGCTCTGGAACGCGGCGGGCGGCAAGGTCGAGCAGACTCACTGCCGCGAGGCATGGAGCGAGTTCATCGACGAGATCTCCCCCACGCTCACCACCCTTTTCCCCATCTCCAAGAGCGGTAAGGAGAATTGGGACGTCGCCACACTCCAGAAGAGCATCAGCAAGTTCAAGCAGCATCACGCCAAAATCGCGAACTCGCGGGGCGTGAAGTACAGAGACCGGGGCAAGATGGATCGCGCTGCGGAGAAGATCATGGATCGCGCCTCCACGGTGAACGAACTGATGCGCCGCTTCCAAGAGGCGCAGTCCGTCCGTGCCGAGACCAGTTCCGTCCAAGCACCGCTGGTCCAGGCCCAGGAGCTCTTGAACAGCGCGCCCTTGAGGCGCGACGACGAGGAGCTCTGTCGACTGGCTCTCCAGACCCACCTAGTCAACGACCCGGCCCCTAGGGAAGAGCACCTCGCGCTGACCACCCAGCAGATCATCGAGCGCCCCGATCTCCTGAGCGTGCTCGGCACGCTGGATGCCGGCACGCTGGATGGCAGTCTCTCCCGGCGAGCCGTCCGGGTCGACATGATTACTGATGGACTCCGGGCTGCGGCCATTCTCCTGGCGCCTCCCTTCTCAAGTTTCGAGACCTCCACTGAGACCAAGCCGGTGGCCCAGCTGCGCGCGGCCCTCTTCCGCAAGGATCGACCCGACCTGCTGGGGCGGCTCTCCGTGAGCCTTTCCCCGGAGGAGCAGTCGCGTGTCCACCGGGCCCGCGGCGATGCCATTGAGCAGGTCCACGAGCTCATCGGCGACTTGCGGCAGGAGTGGCGCGCCTTAGACGATCTGGCCGTGCCCCTCGCGAAGAACATCGTGGCGATCTCGAACGAGGCCTCGCGGCTCGCCAACGACTCTTCCATGGCGCCCCCCCAGCCTGCCCTGCTGGGTGCCTGGCTGGAGCAGGTGCTGAACGAGGCCCGCGAGGCCATCCGCCTCACTGTGGACTTCTACCGGCTCAAGGCACGAGAGCCCCGCCGAGACGAGGTACTGCTCGCACTGGAGCAGCGCCGATTCAGTGATGCCTTGCTCCTGCTCCACGGGACTGGTGAGCGCTCGGCGGACTCCGTCCGCGAGACGGCTTGGCGGCGCCAAGCGCGCGAGCGCTTCCGGGAGCCGATGCAGCAGCTCCTCAGCACCACGGGCAAGGGTGGAACCGATCTGGTGGACGCCTGGAAGCTCGGCGTGAAGGGGCAGTCCTTCATCCAATCCACCGACCGCAAGCTGCGCACGGCCTTCGCCCAGTTCGTGTTCCCGAACGAACTCAACGAACTCTATGAGAAGGGCGACAACAACCCTTCGGATTACCGAATGCCCTGCGCCGAGCTGCGCAAGTGGTTGGCGAAGTCTCAGCTCAACCCCTCCTTCATTCCGCAGCTCGCGCGCCTCCGGAACGTGGTCATCCTCACGCCTATGGTGCCGCCCACGGACGCTGCCTTCGTGCAGCAGGCCGCGACGATTGCATCTAAGCACGAAGGCTCGCTCGCCGTGCTGCTCGCCCCTCGACTGACGTCCGAGACGCGCGAGGTCACCCTGCGCGAGTTCCGCAAGCGGCAGACGAGCGCTGCGCTGATCGATGACCTGGACTTGTGTCGGCTGCTCAACCCGGGAGGGCGTCAGCCCAACCCCGTCATCGGTCTGCTGGAGATCGCATTGGAGCAGCAGCAGTGGACTAGCCTGTCCCCGTTCTCCGCCCAGGACGGCCAGCACGTGCAGATGGAGATGTACGTGGGACGTCGGCAGGAAGCCAAGCGCCTCTCCGAGACCCCCACCTATTCCCGGCTCTTCTCGGGCCGAAAGCTGGGCAAGAGTGCGCTCCTCAAGTTCATCCAAGAGGCCGCCGACTACCGCCAACTCCCCTCCGGCTGTACCTTGCGCGTCCTCTACGTACCCATCGTGGGGGCCGACAGCGAGTCCGACGTCGTGGACCGGATCCTCACCGAGATGCGTCAACGGCTGAATTTCACCGCCCCAGAGCAGGGCTCGGCGGATCCGAGCGATCACCTGTACCGGGTGATGAACCAGTTCATTGAGACCCGAAAGTCCGAGAGCCTACTCATCGTTCTTGACGAGGCAGATCGTTTCGTGGAGGGCCAGCTCGCCGCATACGACGAGCGAGATCGGCGCGAGAAGTGCCTGAGCTTCCGCATCCGCACGGACATCGAAAAAGAGAAGGACTCGATGCAGCTGCCGCGGATCCGCTTCGTCTTTGCCGGCTACCGTGCCACCCACACCATTGAGGGGGCGTGGGCCAACTGGGGAGACGTGCTGCGGCTCGAGCCCCTCACCCCGGAGGAGGCGGCGCAGCTCGTCGCCGGTCCACTGGCCCGGTTCGGCATCGATGCCGGCCAGAGCGCTCCGGCCATCGCCTACCGCTGCGGCTACCAGCCTGCGGTCCTCCTGCGCTTCGGGGAGAAGCTGCTCCAGCACATGGAGCAGACCCGCGCGGACGCCTACCGAGACTGGGTCGAGGTGCAGCCCGACGACGTGGCTGTTACCTTTAATCACTCGGACATTCACGAGGAAATCCGCACCGTGGTGCGGAATAACTTCCAGGGCAACCCCCGCGGCCGGGTGGTGTTCTTCTCGCTCATCCTCGAGTTCGCCGAGCTGGCTCCCGCCGCCGGCCTGGATGACGCTCCGCGGCGGCTGCTGGACCGGCTCCGGAGGCTCCACCCCGATACCTCGTGGCTCCAGCGGGACGAGAGCTCCGCGCTGGGTGAGCTCACCCGTCAGCTCCGAGACTTTCATGATCGCCAGTTGGTGGTCGGCCGCCCCGAGGCCAGCGGGCAGGTCTACTACCTGAAGTTCCCGCACCACCTGCCTCTGCTTCGCCAGCCTGATCAGGAGGCGGTGCTGCGCCAAGAGATTGAAGCGCTACTGCTAGGCGATCGCTCCACGCCCCATGCCGAGGTGCGCGCGCTGCTGCCCACCCGCGTGCTGAAGGAGATGCGTGACGCGCTGTACCACCACGATTCGAGCCTGCCCGTGCGCGCGGTGGTTACCGCCTCCCATTGGCCAGAGGCGGTGAATGCGCGCAGTGGCGGGGTAGCGGACTGCTTGGGCATTGGCCCTTCGCTGGTGCGTGACGCGAGATCCTCCGACACCTCCGGAGAGGTGCGCGCCTGGCACCATGTGTCCCTTGCGGAGGCCCAGCGGCTCAGCGCTCGGTGCGCCCAAGGTCGCCCGCCGCCGCTGCTGCTCGGCGGAACGGACCTGCTGCACTGGGCGTTGGAGCAGGAGCGGTCCAACGCCCATGAAATGTTCTGCATCTACGGCCTAGGCCGACTCTCGCGCCAAGCGCTCGGCTGGTGGTTCGAGCGCATCCGGGCGCTTGAGTTCTCCATGCCCAATGCGGTCGGCATGATCTACGAGGCGACGGCGGGCATTCCACTCCTCGTCCGCAGGCTCGCCGATCTGCTCGATCCTTCCGGTGAGGGAGGGATCAACATCACCGAGGAGCAGCTCCATCGGGTGTGCTCGGACTTCAATAAGGAGGTGCGCGCCCAGGCCCAGCTCCTCGAGACTGGTGAGCCCTCCATTCGGCTCCATCCGCGCGAGCTAGAGCTGATTAAGATGGTCGTCATCGTGAGCCGTGAGCCGAGTTCGGATACCGTGCTCGAGGATCTGACGATGGGTTGGGAGCTGCTGCACCGGGAGCGTTACAAGTGGCCCTGCCTCAGCCAAGCTGACCGCACGCATTTGGCCACACTCCAGTACCTCGGTTTGCTACCAATCAACCCGTCGGCGGCAATGAAACTACCCGTGGAGAAGCTGGTCACCGTGGCTTCGGATGACCCGCTCATTGCGATGGTAGAAGCTCTCGGTCTCACTCCGTGAATCTCTCCATCCGCCTCGCTGGGCATACCTCTACCTGGGAGTTCCGAGACTCCGTCACGATGGAGAGCTGGTGTCGTAACCGCCCCTGGGTCGATGGGGGCGGCATTCAGGTGGCGCGAATCTCCTCCGCAGGGTACGCGCAGGAGATGGCCCTGGCCTTGCGCCGAGCCATTCGGGCCTATGACGACGCGCTCAGCGAGGTCCGCGTCGAGCTGATCCAGGCGGAAGAGCTGGAGCGCGGCATTGCCGGAGCGCTAAAGGAGCGGTGGGGCATCTCTCCTTCCCTTCCCCGCCGGCAGCAGCTCGTGCTGCTCTCACACCACTTCGTCTCGCCTCCTCGCGTCCTTCTGCTCAACGTAGCAGGGACTCCCTTGGGCCTGCCCTTACTGGAAGAGGCAGAGCAGCTGGCCGATGAGATCCCCAAGATCGAGTCCGCAGCCGTCTTCAGCCTCGTGCTGCTCGACACCGCCGCCCTCAGAAGCGCGGCTCATGACCTGAGCGTGGGGGGACCGCAGGAGCACCTGCTGCGGTCACTCGATGCGCCGTTGCCCGTGATCTGGCACTCCTATGTCCACGCGCGCCTGGCCTGGGAGGTCGCTGGAGAGCTGTCCAGGGCCCAGCGGTGGGACGATGAGGGGTTCGGCACGCTCCCCATGGGAGACGATGACGGGCTGGAGCGACTGCTCAACAGGCTGGCCGCCAGTGAGGTGGACCCGGTGAGTCCCGGGCTGCGCACGGCGCTCGCCGAATACCTGAGGAACGCAGTGCACCGTCACCTGCCTTCGCAGAAGTTCCGGGAGCTGGAGCGGGAGCTGCTGCTGGGCGGGGTGCTCTGGCGCCCGCCCGGCGAGTCCTGGGCCCGACCCGTTCCGTGGCTGGCCCGAGCCTACCTCCGTGCGGACCCCAGCTCCCCCGCCCGCGTGCTGCTGCGCAGCTGCCTCATCTGCAAGCCGCTGGCGCAGGAAATCTTCAGCCGTTGCCTCAGCCTTGAGGCCCACGAGCGCACCGCGCGGCTCGCGGCTGTCACCCTCTCGCCTACCGAAGAGACAATCTCCCGCTTCCGCAACTTCGAGCTGGCCGAGCCCATGTCGGAAGTCCGCTTCTACCCCGCGGAGTGCCCGGCCACGCCGAGGGATGCATGGGCCTTCGCCTCCTTTGGCGAAATGCTGAAGAAGGTCATCGGCGATCGTCGGCTCGCTCCCGAGCTGTATGAACTCCGGGATATCCGCAACGCCATCGCGCACGGCCACTATCCCTCGTGGCGTATGGTGACTACGTTGCGGACGATCGGCCAGCAGCTCGGCGGCCTGTGACTTCACAGGAAATCTGCTCGAAGGAGAGCCCGAAAGCCGCAAGGTACTTCCGGAGACGATCGGCATCATTCACACGGGCCCGCTGCTTGCGAGACACCTCGAACAGCGTGCGTCCAGCCTCAGAGAGCATTCGGCTGTTCTCGCAGACGCGCAGCACCTCCGCGAGCTGTACTCGGTCGAACCGATCCAGCTCGCGGGCCCGCTCCGGCCCCAGGTACCGCTCGATGAGCTCGTCTCCGGGAGAGCGATCGAGTTCTCTCCACTCCTGGGCCAAGCGCGCCGTCTCGGCCCGCACCAGGGGCTCGTCCATCATGCCATCCTCAGCCAGCGTGGCCATTCTCTCGACGATACCGGCTAGGTCGCGAAAGTTTCCGCGCCACGTGGACTCGGGCGCGAGCGCGAATTCAAGAAAGGCCCGGCGGGCGTCTGGGCTGAACCGGACGATGTCCTCCCTCTGCTGGAGTTCGAACTCAACGTTCACGTCGATGTCCTCTCGTCGATCCTGAAGGCCCGGCAGCTTGAACCTCCAGAGCTTGAGTCGGGCGTAGAGGTCCTCGCGGAAGCTGCCCCGGAGGACGCACTCGGCCAAGTCGCGGTTCGTCCCCGCCACGAGCTGGAAGTCGCTCTCCACCATCTCCTCCTCCCCCAGGGCCCGAAAGCGCTTCGTCTCTAAGGCGGTCAGCAGCATTGCCTGGACATCCAGGGACAGCTCGCCGATCTCATCGAGGAAGAGGACACCCCCATGGGCCGCCATGAGCAGCCCGGGGCGCGCGGACGTCGCCCCTGTGAAGGCGCCTTTCTTGTGCCCGAAGAGCTCCGAGTGCGCGTTGTTCCCGTTCAGGGTCGCGCAGTTGACCTCGATGAAGTTGCCCGTCAGCCGATGGCGCTCCTTCTTCAGCACGTAGATCTGCTTGGCCAAGATGCTCTTGCCAGCGCCCGTGGGCCCCTCCAGCAGCAGCGGCTTGCGCGACACGGCGGCGACGCGGGCCACGCGCTCCACCAGCTCGTTGAACCGCTGGCTGCGCGTCTCGATGTTCCGCTTCAGCAGCCGGGCGTCGTCACGTGCCTCGGACTGCTGCATGGCGGTTATCCGGAAGTACTTGGACGAGTGATCGAGATTGATTCTCCGGACGTGACCGCGCGGATGTTCGTCGGTCTTCGGAGGAATCGTGCTGACCAGTTGCGCGGGCAGCCGGCGCGACTGCGTTAGAAGGAACCAGCACAAGTGGGATGTGTTGGTGCCGGTCGAGAAGTGAACGAGGTACTCCTCTTTCTCCAGGTCGAATCGGGTCTCCCGGACAAGCTGGTAGAGCGAGGTGTAGACCTCTTCGAAGTCCCAAGGATTTCGATAATGCACCTGCCGCGGCTCGATCTGGGTGTCCGGCGAAACCTCCCGGATGTCCTCCATCACCCGCTGCGCCAACAGCTCGTCCGCTGACTCATAGAGAAAGATGAACCGGTCGATCGACAGCTCTGGCCGATGCTGGAAGAGCGCCACCGTGGGACGCCAATTGCTCCACCGCTCAGGACCGTCCCCACCCCGCGCGTCGCGCGAGTTCCCGATGAATCCGAAGGCCACCGTCTTGCGTGCACTCGCCATGGCGCGAGTGTTTTATATGGGGCGCTAGCGAAATTCCACTCTGCACTTCCAAGCTACTGTTTTTACTAATAAAAATCTTCGGCCCATCATTTGCTTAGGAGCGGCCTGCCTCAAGCCCTCCTACTTAGAGAAGACCCGATGAGTCCACTTCGCAACCCTCCGCCGAAGGTTGACGCCCCCCCACAGCCCATGAGCATCCACTCCCAGCAGTCCCCCAGCTTCGGCCACCAGCTCCGGGAGATCCGGCGACGGTGGGTGGGCAAGCAGCTCGTGCTCGCGCTGAGCGTGGGATGTACCGAGGCTGCGGTCTGCTTCTGGGAACAAAACCGGCGCCTACCCACGAGCGAGACCCTCCAGCGCTTGGAGCAGTTCCTCACCGGGGCGGGGGTGCCTGCGGGCGAGCTCTCCACGCTAAAGGCGGCGCACTGTGCGGCCATGCTCCAGCGGCGCGCTCCGGGGCCGTCCACGCTCCTGGAGGCCGCGGCCCATGCGTTATAGCGACGAGGAGAAGAAGAAGATCGTCGATGACTTCATCGGCCTGAGTAACAATCAGATCAAGGGTTTCCTCCGGCAACGCGAGCTGCCCGTCACGGGCACCAAGGAGATCTTCCGCGCGCTGCTGCAAGAGCAGCTCGAGCGAGAGCAGCTGTCCTACACCGAGCTGGTCGCCTACTTGGACCAGATCTCCCCGTGGGGCAAGCAGCACGTGTTCCTCCTCAAGGGGTTCCCTCAGCTGGTTAAGCCCTTTCGCGACCGAGCGTGGGTGGAGGACCGCCTCAAGGAGCACGGCCTGCGGGACCGGCTCAATGCTCCCCTGCGGCTCATCCTGCCGGAGCAGCTCACCGTGTCGGAGATTTCCTACCGCCCGGAGCTGCTCCGGGTGATCGCGATCGCCCGGCGGGACGAGTGGAGCCGTGAACACGACTACGATCGCTACGAGGTGATCGAGGGCAGGCAGGTGGAGTTCCGGGCCTACTCCCACCACGTTGATCGCGGGCTCATCATCTTCGAATGGGACCTGATCCACAACACGGCGGCACTGCGGGTCTCCCAGCTGCCCTCGGGGGGGGACTACGAGGAGGAGTTCAGCGCGTTCGCTCGGCTTACCTCGAAGTGGCTGAGTCTGCACATGTTCGAGAAGCTCGATATCCGCCGCGCCATCCGCTCCCTGCATGAGCTGGCCGAGACGGGCGAGCCGGAAGCCCGACCTCAGGCGATTGACTACCGCACCTTCGGCGGGCGGGTCTTCAGCGGCCGCAGCGCGACCAGCGAGACCTCCGTTCTGGGCGAGGTCGTTATCGATTCCGCCATGAAGAATCTGCGGGACCTGGGCACGGGCCAACTGGGCAACTTCTACTGGCTGCCCACGGCCTGTGGCGGGGTGCATAAAGAGCTCCACGTGTTCCTGAACGGACCTGCGCACCGGATCAACTTCACCACCGCGAACGACGAGAAGTCCCTCCGCCATGTCTTGGACCGCATTCGAGCACATTGCAGCTGAGTCCCCCGAACAGCGCTGGGTCCTCGAACGAATCGAGGGCGCCCTCCAGAACGCAGGGGCGACCCCGGTCCTGGACAGCCACACGTGCGGGGCGATCCTCGGCGTCGACAGCGACATCATCGAGCGCGTGTTCCAGCGCCTGAAAGAGCTGCGGTTCCTCACTGAGAGCGAGCAACTCCAGTGCCGCAGTTGCAGAGAAGCTGTGTTCCAGAAGGAGCTCGTGGGCAGAGAGACGAGCGTGCGCTGCATGAGGTGCGGTGTGACCTTCAAAGACCAGCCCCCCTTGCAGTCGAAGCTCTACCGCCTATCAGACGAGACCCTCGTGAGACCCGAACCGCAGCAGATCCTGAAGTCTTTGGCAGGCAAGGCCCGCGTCGGCATCATCACCGCCTTGGACAAGGAGGCGGCCGCAGTTCGCGTCATGCTCGATGGCTGTTCGCCGTACATCGTGCGCTCCCCGCGGGGCCAAGCAGTCTACGAGCTGGGATCTGTCCCCTCGTTGGGCGGGGAGCCGCACCCGATCATCCACGTCAGCCTACATGGGGATGCAGGGACCAACCCCGCCGCCTCGGCGGCCGCACAGCTGTTTCTCAACCTTCCCAAGCTGGAGCTGCTTCTGGTCGTCGGGATCGCAGGGGGGTGTCCCAACCCGCAGAGACCGGATGAGCACGTCCGGCTCGGAGACGTGGTGGTCTCCAACCGCAGCGGGGTCGTCCAGTACGACAACCTCAAGCGGGAACTCCTCGGAGATGGCCTGCGCCCACCGCCCCGCCCTCCCTCGAAGGAGCTGATGGACTCCGTGGGACGGTTAGCGCAAGACGAGCTGTTGGGAGATCGATGCTGGCTAAGCACCTTATCTCGGGGGGAGCGACTCTGGAACGCTGTCCGGCCTGCGGATGCCATGGACGTGCTCGACGACTCTCCCACCCAAGCATCACCGATGGCGCACCCAGCTGATCCGCAACGTAGACCAGGAGAACCGAGAGTGTTCCGCGCAGCCGTCGGCTCCGCCAACATCCTGCTCAAGGATCCAGAAGCCCGCGATCAGCTCCGCGATCGCTTCGGCGTTCGGGCAATCGAAATGGAGTCCTCCGGGGCCACGCAGGCGGCCTGGGAGGCTGGTGTAGGCTACTTAGTGGTGAGGGGCATCAGCGACTACTGCAACCCGGGTAAGAACGACATCTGGCAGGAGCACGCCGCATTGGTCGCGGCCGCATATGCACGCGCCCTGCTCGCTAAGTTGCCGAACCGCGAGCGATGAATCTGCTGTTCTGAACCCCAATGCAGCCGCTTCGCGCGGCGTAGAGGCCCAAAAGTCCGGGGAATCATCCCGCCGGGGGAGTCAAAACCACGGCTCCAGGCAGGTATCAGCTAAACCAAGGATCGTAATTCTCGAACGGCCTCAGGATGTGCGCCTGAGGTCGACTCGTCGTAGGGATGGACTGGCGGAGTGCTGGGCATTTCGAGCGGAGAGGTAGGCATGCACCCGGACCATGAGCTGGTCCATGGTGCGGCAGCGGTGATTGCGGGTGACGTTGGCATGCAGGTCGAGCCACACCCGCTCGATGCGATTGCCCTGGGGGCAGTACGGCGGGAGGAAGTGGAGGACGAATCGCCCGCCGAAATGCGCGAGCGCCTTGAGCGTCTTCTTGCTGGAGTGAACCGAGGCGTTGTCGAGGACGAGGTGGATACGGCGAGCTCGCCGGTATTGACTCGCCAGACGCCACAGCAATTGGATGAAGAGGGCACTTGCCTTGGACGTGCCTTCCACCCACGTCAGTTGCCCGGTGCGCGTATTGAGCGCTCCAGCCAGGTAGCGCTTCTGGTTGTTGCCGGGAGTCACCACCACCCGTCGTTGCCCGGGCAGGCACCAGTCGTACCCCACCTTGGGGTTGAGGTGGATGTCGACCTCGTCCACATGCAGAACGGGCTCGCTGGGAGGCCCATACACCTCGAGACACTTCAGCTCGCGGAGCCGACGCTGTCGCTTCCAACTGGGCCAGGGACACTCGACGATGGGCTTGGCCGCCTTGAGCCGGGCGCCAAGCGAGGCGAGGGTGCGCCCCATGGTCGCCACGGACACGCGCCCCTGTCCTCGGCGAGCCATTTCCTGGCACAGCAACTCGCGTGTCCAGGTGGGACGGCACCAGCCCCAGTCCTCGGGCGTGCCCTCCAAGACGCAGGTGAGCCGCTCCCGAAACCGCTCGTCCACCTTGCCGCGTCCGTTGTCCTCCCGTCTGTCTCGAAGGGCTTGGCGCCCACCCTCCTGGTAGCGCCGCACCGCAACCACCACGGTCGAGGTGGCACACTCCAGCGCCCTCGCGGTGGCGCGACACGACGCCCCACGCCCCGCGCTCGCCACCGCCAGGCACCTCCGGTAGGTCAGCGGGCAACCACTCCTGGCCCCCCACCGAAGCAGCGCCTGACGCTGCTTCCTCTTCAACCACGGCCTACCTTGCCCCTGGGGCAGGGCCTTCTCGCTCTCAGGTCTTCTGCGCACACAGAGCCGAACGGGAGGTGCCCCTGCTCTTTCTTCCCGGTCGCTTCGCGCCCGTCTGCTCTCCGACCTGATCGAGAATCACGAACCTCGGTTTAGGAGTGTGTAGCGGTAATGGGGTTGGAAGTGAGACCGGACGAGCGACGCCGCCCCGCCGCTCGTGGACGGAAACCTCCACAGTCAGCTCCCGCCGGCTGTCGGCCTCCTGCTCCACATTCTGCGTCAGCCGCATCCGCATGGAGGGCCTCCTCCGACAGCAGGTGGCGTCGGGCGGGTTAAGTCCCGAATCGTGTGTAGTTGGTTCGGAGGGGGTTGGCGGGAGGAAGGCTCCTTGGCGTTGTCAATCAGCGGCAGTGTCAGGGGTGTCGTCCCAGACGCCGGAGACCGCGAGAGCGACGGCGGTGATTAGGCGCAGGGCGCTGGCGCGGTCCGGGAAGGCACTGACAGTCCGGATGCGACGCTTCACCTCGCAGTGGAGGCGCTCCAGGCCGTTGGTGCTGCGCAGGCGCTTCCAGTGGGCCTTGGGGAAGGAGAAGAAGCAGATGGCGGAGGAGAAGCCCTGGCGCAGGCACTCCATGGCCTGGGGCACCTGGCGCCCCAGGCCGTCCTGGAGGGCCTCCATTCGCTGCCTGGCGTCCTGGAGAGTGGGCGCCTCGAAGATGGCCGAGGTCTCTTTGCCCAGCCGCCCTCGCAGCCTCCAGGGCGCCTTGGCGAGCACGGTGGTGCGGGTGAGGTGCACGGTGCAACGCTGGAACTGGGCCTCCGGCAGCGAGCGGTGGCTGGGCATCTTCCTGCGCTTCACGCGCCTGATGTCCGAGCCGCGCACGGACGGCAACTCCCAGCAGGTGTACTTCCGCCGCGACGAGTCCTTCGAACTGGTGGCCTACGGAGTGGGCGAGGATGGACACCGGCACCTTCTCGCCGTCACCCTGGGTGGCAGCGAGTCGGCGGAGTCCTGGCTGGACTTGCTGCGCCAACTGCTGGAGCGCGGGCTGAAGGGCGTACGGCTCGTCATCGCCGACGGGCACGCGGGACTGGCCGCCGCGGCCCGCCAGGCCCTGCCGGAGGCGCGGTTGCAGCGCTGCACCGTGCACCTCACCCGGAACGTGCTCGCCAAGGCCCCCTGGAGGCTGCGTGGGCGTTTGGGCAAGGAGACGTCGGCCATCTTCGAGGCCCCCAACCTCCAGGACGCCAGGAAGCGGCTGGAGGCCCTTGCGGAGGGGCTGGGACGCCACCTGCCAGAGGCCATGGAGTGCCTGCGCGAGGGCTTCGCCGCCGCCACCTGCTTCTTCGCCTTCCCCGAGGCCCACTGGAAGCGCCTACGCAGCACCAACGGCCTGGAGCGCCTCCACGGCGAGGTGAAGCGCCGCATCCGCGGCGTCGGCGCCTTCCCGGACCGAGCCAGCGCCCTGCGCCTCATCATCGCCGTCGCACTTGAAGTCACCGGCGTTTGGGATGACCGCCGCTACCTCGACATGTCCCTGCTGAAATCAACCCCTGACACTGTCGCTGCATGATGCCGCCAAGGAGCCTTCCTTCCCCGAGCCCCCGCCGAACCAACTACACAAGATTCGGGACTTGACCGTCACCGCCTCGGTGAGACGACGGCCGGAAGCCCTGGGACGTCTCGCGTCGGAGGAGACGTGCTAGCCGGTACGCCCCATTCCCTTGCCGCCGGCAATCTGCGGCAGCAGGTGGCCGCGCTGCTGGGCTTCCTCAACGGGCACGTCACCCAGGGGGCGGGGGCCCACGCGGCCTCCGCCGTCTCCGTCGCGGACACGGGAGAGTTCCTCGGTGCAGGTACCGTCGAAGCGGCCCTCGCTGAAATCCTCGCGGCCTTCAGCAGCGGACACTACCGGAGCAACGAGACGGCGGCAGGCCAGCACAAGGCCATTCTCCAGCCCAGGCTGGGCACTGGCCGCGTCCTCCTCCTCGACGCCCTGGGCGTGGGAGGCGCAGCCGCGCGTCTGCGTCTCTACGCTGACGACGACTCGGTGTGGTTCACCCTCAACGCGGCCTGGAATGGCAGTGCCTGGACCCGGGACACCACCGGGGCGGCTGCAGGCGGATTCCGCCTCTCGCGCAACGAGGCGGAGTTCCTCCACGACGCCAGCGCTGGCGTCGCCTTCACCTCTTGGACGCGCACGTTGCGGCTCCCCCTGAGTAGCACCGCCAGCAACACTTCCTTCGAGGTGGCGGGCAGCGTGCGCGAGGTGGGCCGGCTCGGCCTCCAGTACAGCAACAGCGACACGGCCGCGCACGACAACCTGGCCGGCGGCGGCTCGGTGACGTTCCGCAGCCGCTTTCCCACCGCGCCCTCCTCCATCACCCTCACGCCCTACGCCACCAGCGGCAGCTTCGTCGGCAACCCCACCGTCATGGTGCCGGACAGAGACGGCTTCGCCTTCTACTGCCACCAAACCATCCCCGCACTGGGCGCCACGTACTGGTTCGGCTCGTACACCGCTGTCGCGTGAGGACGCTCCCCATGGCCATTCACGAAGTCACCGCCGACGACGTGCTTCAACGCTGTGCCCGGTGCGGCAGCGGCAATCGCCTCTCCCTCGACACCCTGGAGGTCGGCGTCGCGCGCCGGGAGGACGTGGACGACGGCCTCGTCCAGCTCCCTCCCTGTCCCGCCTGCCGCTCCACCGAGTTTCTCATCCGCGCGCCCGAGGGTGAGCCGGAGCATCCGGCACCAGGCAGCTTCGGGCACCTGCACCGGCTCCTCGTCGGCCACCTCCATGCCGAGCTGGTCCAACGCGGGCGCCTGCACACGGTGCTCAAGCCCAAGGGGGGCGGCGCCGGCAAGGTGGTGGTGCGGCCCCTTTCTCAGGAGGCTCGCGAGCGCTGGTTTCCGCAGGGCCTCCGAATTGAGGTGCCACCCGACGAGCAGCCCCGCGTCCCCGGGGAGTCCAGTCAATAGGCATACACTGCCAGCAACACAGAGGACTCTCCACGCCCGTCACGCCTCGATGCACCCTCGAACCCCTCTCCTCTCCGCTTGCTATGTCTCGAAGGCAGAGCGTGTATGTCTTCGCGCGCCCCACTGCGCGCCAGGGAGACACCTATGGTTATCGGCACTGACACCACCTACCTCGGCAACGAAATCCCCGGCCTCCAGGGACAGAAGGTCCGCATCTTCGCCGTGTTACACGGCGGCACCCGCCCTGACGCCGACCCGGACGCAGACGACTACTACGCGGACACGGACGAGAAGCTGGCGCGCCTCGGGGGCGTCACGGCCGAGGACCGCATCGACGCGGCCCCCATTCGCCCGGACGGCACTACCTCCTTCGTGCATGTCGACCCGCGCGCCATCGACTTGGAGTGCTTCGCGCACCTGCGCAATCCCAGCGCACAATGACTTGCCATACGCGCGCAACAGAGCGTGTATGCCTCACGCGCGCCACCCAACGGCGCACCAAGGGATGAAACAATGACACCCCGCAAGCCCCGCACCGCCAGCTCCGCGAAGCCTGCCCGGGCGCCCGAGGCAACCCTCGAACGCATCGCGAGCGAAGCGCTCAACATCGACACCTTGAAAACACGCAACAGCGACAGCCTCGACTTTCACGACGTGGCGGTGTGGCGCCTGAAGGAGGCCCTCGAAGCCGCCTATCAGGCCGGCCTGAGCGCCGCCAGCAACACCCGCAGCAAGTAGCGCCCCCTCTCACCACCCACGCCCCGCCCAGCGGGGCACCAGCGCATGAGGGCCGCCGGGCCGCCCTCGTGAATGGCAGACGTGTACCCACGGCCCGGAAAGGAAAACACCACCATGCCCCGCACCACCGCCCCGAAGACGAAGAAGCTGGAGTCCATGAACCTGACGGAGCTGCGCGCCCGCTTCCGCGAAGTGGTGGGCGAGGAGACGCGCAGCCCGAACAAGACGTA